>CATZRD010000006.1 GCA_958423465.1 uncultured Oscillospiraceae bacterium
CCGCCGCCTTTTGAAAAAGGCGGGCGAAAACTTCAGCAGGCGGGTTTCCGGGAAAAGGTCAGGTGTTTTCGGCCTCGAATTTCTTCAGGAACTCCACCAGTGCCTCCACGCCCTCCTTGGGCATGGCGTTGTAGATGCTGGCCCGCAGGCCGCCCACGGACTTGTGGCCCTTCAGGTTGTCGTAGCCCGCGGCCTTGGTGGCGGCCACCACCCTGGCGTCCAGCTCGGCGCTCTCGGTGACGAAGGGGACGTTCATCAGGGAGCGGAACGCCTTGTCCACGGTGCCCTTGAACATCCGGGAGCTGTCCAGGAAGTCGTAGAGGATCTGGGCCTTCTCCCGGTTCAGCTTCTCCATGGCCTCCAGCCCGCCGATGCTCTTGAGGTACTTGAACACCTTGCCGCAGCAGTAGATGGCCCAGCAGTTGGGGGTGTTGTACATGCTGCCGTTGTCGGCGTGGGTCTTGTAGCTCATATAGATGGGGGTCCTGGGGTCCAGATCGTCCCGGATCAGATCCTCCCGGATGATGGCCACCACCATGCCGGCGGGGCCCACGTTCTTCTGGACCCCGGCGTAGATCATGCCGTAGTCGGAGACATTGCAGGGCTGAGAGAGAAACATGGAGCTCTGGTCGCTGACCAGAATGTGGCCCTTGGTGTTGGGCAGCGTGGGCCAGGTAACGCCGTGGATGGTCTCGTTCTCACAGATGTACACATAGTCCGCGTTTTCGGGGATGTCCAGATCGGAGCAGTCGGGGATATAGCTGTAGTTGCGGTCCTTGCTGGAGGCGACCACCCGGACGTCGCCGAACTTCTTCGCCTCGGCGATGGCCTTCTTGGACCAGGCGCCAGTCTCCACATAGCAGGCCACGCCGTTTTTCATCAGGTTCATGGGGATCATGGCAAACTGCAGGGTGGCGCCGCCCTGGATGAACAGCACCCTGTAGTTGTCGGGAATGCCCATCAGGTCCCGCAGGTCCTGCTCCGCCTCGTCCACGATCTGCTGAAACACCTTGGAGCGGTGGCTCATCTCCATCACGCACATGCCGCTGCCCCGGTAGTTCATCATCTCGTCCCGGATCTCCTCCAGTACCGGCTCCGGCATGGTGGCGGGACCGGCGGAGAAATTATAGGTACGACCGTATTTCATAGTATGTTCCTCCTAACAATATGTGGGCTGCTGCCGCCCTGCTGTCTGATGTCAGTATAGTCTATCCCGTCCAAAGAATCAACAGGAAAAACAAAAATTTTTTAGGCTTTCAAACAAAAAATTTGCCCGCCAAAGAGAGACAAGCGGACGCCCTCCGGAAAAAACCATTGAAAAACAGGGAGAAGGGGCGTATACTGATGTCAATTGAGGGCTTGTCTCCGGACTGGCCTGATCCCGAGACTTGAAAAGGAGGGCCGGAGCCATGAGAGCAGATGGACGCAGGACCAAGGGCCTGACCGCCATTGAGCAGGCGATTCCCCATATCATGCCCAAGCGGGTGGACGCCCAGAACTATGTGACGGAATATGTGGACGAGGAGATCATCAAGGACTATATCCGCACTGTGCGGAGGGAGAAGGGCGTGCGCCTGACCCGCATGGCGGTGATCATCGCCGCCTACTATATGGCGGCCCTCCAGCACCCCTATGTGAACCGCTTTGTGGTCCACAGCAAGATCTATGACCGCAACCACTTCTGCGTCAGCTTCGTGATGCTGAAGAAGCGGGCGGACGGCACGCCGGACGAGACGCCGGTGAAGGTGTTCATGGAGCCGGACGACGATATCTTTACCATCAACCAGCGCATCAACGAGACCATTGAGAAAAACAGCGAGCCAAAGCATGAAAACAGCGCGGACAAGTTTGCCGCCTTTATGCTTTCCGTCCCGGTGCTGCCCTACCTGGTCATGGCCCTGGTTCGCCTGCTGGACCGGCTCGGGCTGCTGCCCAGGTCCATCGTGGATCTCAGTCCCTTCCATACCAGTATGTTCATCACCAATCTGGCCTCCATCAACACCACCCACATCTACCACCATGTCTACGAGTTCGGCACCACCAGCGTGTTCCTCAGCGTGGGCAAGTCCGTTCCCAACTATCTGACCGGGGAGCTGGACAAGAAGCTCATCCCCATCAGCGTGGTCATGGACGAGCGGATCTGCACCGGCCACGACTACGCCCTCTTCAATAAGACTCTCCAGCGATATCTCCGGGAGCCGTGGCTCCTGGAGCAGGACAACCGGGAGCCAGTGGGAGCCGCCAGCACATGACAGAAGGACTGTCCCTGCTGGCCGGTGCGCGATGGGTGCTGATCTGGCTGGGCTTCATGCTCCTCTACACGTTTCTGGATGTGGCGGTGTGGAGGAGGATCGCGCCCCGGGGAGAAAAGTATCTCCATTTGGCGGCTATGGTCCTGTGTATGGCCGCCTTTCTGGCCCTGCTGCGGGCGAAGGCCGGCTTTGTCCCGGATCTGTCCGCCGGGGTCACGCCGGGAGCGCTCCTTCTGGCGCTGGCCTGCGCATTGGCGCTGTACCTGCTGCTGGACCGGGGCTTGGACCCCTTTTTCGAGAGGCTTTTTCCCGGCAGCGAGAAGGGCTATCAGGAGACCCTCCGGACCCTCGGCGCCGCGCCGGTGATCAGCCTGATTCAGGTCTGCGTCTTGGCTCCGGTGATGGAGGAAGTCCTCATGCGGGGCTTTCTGCTGGAGGGGCTGTCTGTCCGCTATGGAGGGGGGACCGCTCTGGCCGTCTCCGCCGTCCTCTTTGCCCTGCTCCACTTCAATATGGTGCAGACCCTGTCGGCGCTGGTCTGCGGCGTCGTACTGGGCCTGCTCTATCTGAGGACCGGCGCTCTGCTCTGCTGCGTCGTTACCCACATGGGCTACAACCTGATCTCCTACTGCACCGCCATCCTGCCGCTGGTCAAGGGGAAGGGCGCCACAGGGTAAGCCAAATAAGTTTACATAACAAACCGCCGCTACGAACGTAGCGGCGGTTTGCTGATCAGGATCTGTTCCAGCCGGTCCAGGACCTCCTGGGCGGGGAGGCTCTCGTCCCGCCCCTCACGGCAGGCCAGCTCAGCGCCCAGGAACATGACGATCTCTTCCCGCTGGGCCTCGGTCAGGTCCTCCAGCACCACCCCGGCGAACCGCAGGGGATCCTGCTCGTAGAGCTCCCAGACGGTGGAGGAGAAGCTCTCGGAGACGGCCCCGTCCAGTCCCTCGGTGGCGGAGAGGATGTACCGGTAGCTGTCCTCCAGCAGGGCCTCCTCCTGCTCCGCGGCGCAGCGGTTCATGGCCTCGCTCACAGCCATACACAGCTGGGAGGCGGCGAACTCGTCCCCGGCCGCCGCCGCCCGGAGGGCG
The DNA here is from genome assembly GCA_958423465.1 of uncultured Oscillospiraceae bacterium. Lineage (GTDB taxonomy): Bacteria > Bacillota > Clostridia > Oscillospirales > Oscillospiraceae > Pelethomonas. The sequence continues at coordinate 3,347 of CATZRD010000006.1, forward strand.
GCCCAGTCCATGTTTTCCATCAGGGGCAGCCACTCCACCGTCGGATCGCCGTTTTGTACGTGGGCCAGGATGGCCCGGGCGTTCCGGCCCACCGCCGGGTCCACGTCGTCCCAGGGGCCGAAGCTGGTGAACACATAGTGTTTCCCATCCCAGGCCATAAACCAGTCGTGGCGCTTCTGGTACAGCACGGTGGTCAGGTCCTCGTCCAGCACCTCCGTCCGGGCATAGATGTGGCAGTCGTAGCCGTACCGGGCGGCCTCCTCGTTGTCCATGAGAAAAGCCGTTACCGTCTCCTCGCCGGCGTAGAGGCTGCTGCCCCGGCCGGCCTCCTTCACATAGAGATGGCCGCCCTTCTCCTGAAAACGCTGATAGCCGGTGAGCAGATGCTCCGTCAAGTCCGGGGAGAAAAGGGTCCGCAGATAGCTCCGCAGCGCCTCCAGACTGTCGAAGCCGTCCACCCGGCTATAGCCGTCCATCCCGCCCCCGGCGGTGGGGATGGTCCCCAGCTCGAACCAGTCCCAGGCTTCCCGGGCCTTGCCGTACAGCTCCAGGGCTTTGTCGCTGTCCAGGGCCGCGGCCCCGTCGGAGGCCCCATCGGAGGCAGAGGGCGCTGCCGCGATGTCGTTCGTGACCGGCGGAGGGTTGTCCACGGGCGCGTCTTTCCGGGCCCCGCCGAAAGTGACCAGCGCCACCGCGGCCACCGCCAGAGTCAGCGCCGCCAGGGCCAGCCACCGGTTCCGGGGCTTTTGGGCGATGCGCCTGACACGCTCCGTCATGGTCCGCTTCCCGGCGGTCATGGTAGTGGAGGCGCGCAGAAGATCGGCGGGGGAGGTATGGGGGATGACCATGGACACCAGGGTCTGGCCGTAGTCCAGCCGGCGGGCCTCCCCCAGCCGGGCAATGGCCCCGGCGTCGCAGGCCAGCTCGCAGTCCCGGCGGCTGAGGACCGCCGCCCACCATACCAGGGGGTCGAACCAGTAGACGGTGAGGCACAGGCCCCGCAGCAGCGCCCACAGGTGGTCCAGGTGGCGGAGATGGGTCTGCTCGTGGACCAGAATGTGCGCCAGCCGCTCCGGCGGCAGCGCCGCCTTATTCAAATAGATGGCGGGCCGGAAAAGCCCGAAGAGGCAGGGGGAGGCCAGCTCCTCCGCCTCATAGACCGCCGTGGAGCAGGGAAGGGGCAGCTTCTCCGCCGTCAGCCGCCTGCGCCCCCGGCGGAGTCGGACATAGAAGGCGGCGTTGGAGAGAAAGAGCGCCGCGGCGGTGACGGCCATTCCGGCGAACCACACCGTCCGCAGCCGGTCCCTGGCGGTCCCGGCGGGGGCGGACTGGGGAACGCTTTCCGGGACATGGGCGGAAACGGCGGGATCCGTCTGAGGCGGCAGGGTCTCCGGGGCGGCGGGGACCGGGGCCGCGCCTGGCGTTTCCCGGGGCGGCAGGGCCTCCGCGATGGCGGACTGCGCCGCCTCCGCCGCCCCCATGACGCTCACCGGCGCGGGGAACAGGGAGCCGGGGATCAGCAGCCGCAGAGCCACCAGCAGCCACAGGGCGTACTGGACCCTGGGGTCGATCCGGTTCCCCAGCAGCCGCCGCAGCAGGGCCACGGCCAGAATCAGCACCGAGGAGGTCAGAAGAATGTCCCTCATGGCCGCTCCTCCTTTGCCTTTTCCAGGATGGCGGAGAGCTGGTCGATGTCCTCCCGGGTCAGCCCCCGGCTGTCGGCCAGGGTGTTCACCATCATTCCCACGCTGCCCCGGTACACCCGGCGCAGCAGGGACTCGGTCTCCCGGAGAGCGGCCTGGTCCCGGCTGACGGCGGGACGGTATTGCCGGGCCCGTCCGCCCTCGTTGTAAGTCACAGCTCCCTTGGCCTCCAGCCGGCCCACCATGGTGACGATGGTGGACTTGCTCCAGCCGGTATCCGGAGCCAGCTCCCGCACCAGCTCCATCAGGGTCCGGGGGCTGGCCTCCCAGAGCTTTTCCATGATTCGCCATTCTCCCGGCGACAGGTCCACAGAACGGTCTTTCATTGGCGTCTCCTCTCCCGCCGGCGTCCCGGCGCTGCATTTGGTTTACAACTGTAGACTTAGCATAGCACGAAATTTTACACTTGTCAACCAAAATTTGCGAGGAGGACGGATCTTGCCGCCGCCCCATGAGGGAGAGACGCCATAATATTAATGTTTGTCATGCGCCGTCCGGAGGGCCATCCGCCGGGAAAGGGGAATTTCGGGCGATTTGACGGGAGAGACACGGCATCTTGTGTGAATTGAATATAAAGGACCGGCACAGGCTGTGAACAAATTGTGTACAGAATGACGGTTGACTTATCGTGGATTAGGTTTTATCATAGTTACACCGCCTGACGAAGGGCTTCGCCGGGCGGCTCCGGCAGGGGAGACAGGCTCCCCGCCGCCGGGAAAACCAAGAAAAGGAGTTTATTTGGATATGAAGAAGTTTCTTGCGATGCTGCTGGCTCTGGCCATGACCATGGCTCTGGCAGCCTGCGGCGGGGACGACGGCGCGCAGAGCGCCTCCGGCGACGCCTTCAAGCTGGGCGGCATCGGCCCCCTCACCGGCGACAACGCCATCTACGGCACCGCCGCCATGAACGGCGCCCAGATCGCCGTGGACGAGATCAACGCCAAGGGCGGCATGCAGTTCACTCTGGAGGCCCAGGACGACGAGGGCGACGGCGAAAAGTCCATCAACGCCTACAACAAGTTGCTGGATAACGGGATGCAGGTCCTGGTGGGCACCGTCACCAGCGGCGCGTGCATCGCCGTTTCCGCCGTGGCCAACGAGGACCGGCTGCTGATGGTGACCCCCTCCGCCTCCTCCACCGACGTGCTGGCCGGCAAGGATAACGTGTTCCAGGTCTGCTTCACCGACCCCAACCAGGGCGTGGGCGCCGCCGACTACATCTCTGCGAATATGGCGGGGGCCAAGGTGGCCGTGATCTACCGCAACGACGATCCCTATTCCCAGGGCATCCGTGACACCTTCGTGGCCGAGGCCGGCAAGGTGGGGCTGGAGGTCGTCAGCGAGACCACCTTTACCAAGGACACCGCCACCGACTTCAACACCCAGCTCACCGCCGCCCAGTCCGCCGGCGCGGATGTGATATTCCTGCCCATCTACTACCAGCCCGCCTCCGTGATCCTCAGCCAGGCCAAGGCCATGGGCTACGCCCCCACCTTCTTCGGCGTGGACGGCATGGACGGCATCCTGACCATGAAGGGCTTTGACACCAGCCTGGCCGAGGGCGTCATGCTGCTGACCCCCTTCTCCGCGGACGCCGCCGACGAGCGCACCCAGAACTTTGTGAGCAAGTACAACGAGCTGTACGGAGAGACCCCCAACCAGTTCGCCGCCGACGGCTATGACGCGGTGTATGTGGTCTACGAGGCCCTCCAGGCCGCGGGCTGCACACCTGACATGAGCTACGCCGACATCTGCGAGGCGCTGATTCCGGTGATGCCCACCATCGCCGTGGACGGCCTTACCGGCCAGGGCATGACCTGGGACGCCAGCGGCCAGGTCTCCAAGGCCCCCATGGCCGTGGTCATCAAGGACGGCGTGTACGTCACTCCCTGACGGGAAGGACGGCCGGGCGCGCCCGGAACATAGATCAAACGGGTACGGCTGCCGGGAGGTCTCCCGGCAGCCACCCGCTGTTTCTGCAGACACCGCCATGGCGAAAACAGAGGCGGCCCCGGGCCGCTCCTGTTTTTGCCATGGACAGGGAAGAGAGGAGCGACGACTTGGAATTTCTCAATCATCTGATCAACGGCATCAGCCTGGGCAGCATCTACGCCATTATCGCCCTGGGCTATACCATGGTCTACGGCATCGCCAAGATGCTGAACTTCGCCCACGGCGACGTCATCATGGTGGGGGGCTACGTCTCCTTCTGCGTGATGTTCTATCTGGATCTGCCTGCCTGGCTGGCCGTGCTGGCGGCGGCGGCGGTGTGCACCGTTCTGGGCATCCTCATCGAGGGGCTGGCCTACCGGCCTCTGCGGGAGGCCACCTCACTGGCGGTGCTGATCACCGCCATCGGCGTCAGCTACCTGCTCCAGAACGCGGCTCTGCTGATCTGGGGCGCCTCCGGAAAGTCCTATACGCCGGTCATCAGCGGCCAGCTTCCTCTTTCCGGAGTCAATGTCAGCTATCTGACCCTGCTGACCATCGCGGCCTGCGTGGTCATCATGGTGGCGCTGACCCTGTTCACCGGCAAGACCAAAATGGGCAAGGCCATGCGGGCCTGCTCTGAGGACAAGGGCGCGGCCCAGCTTATGGGCATCAACGTCAACCGCACCATCTCCATGACCTTCGCCATCGGCTCCGCCCTGGCGGCGGTAGCCGGAGTGCTGCTGTGCTCCTTCTCGCCGGTGCTCATGCCCACCACCGGATCCATGCCCGGCATCAAGGCGTTCACCGCCGCCGTGTTCGGCGGCATCGGGTCCATCCCCGGGGCCTTTCTGGGAGGGATCCTCCTGGGGGTCATCGAGACCATGGCCAGGGCTTATATCTCCAGCCAGCTGGCCAACTCCATCGTGTTCGCCGTACTGATCGTGGTGCTGCTGGTGCGCCCCGCAGGGCTGCTGGGCCGGTATGTGCCGGAGAAAGTGTGAGGTGGCCGGGATGAACAGACTGAAGCATCTGAAAAAGACCACCCGGGTGGACTTCCTGACCTACCTGGGGGTGATTCTGGCCTTCGCGGCGGTGACGCTCCTCCAGAGCATGGGGATGGTGGACCGCTCGGTGAGCGGTATGCTGGTCCCCATCTGCTGCTACGTCTCCATGGCGGTCTCCCTGAATCTGGTGGTAGGCATCTCCGGGGAGCTGAGCCTGGGCCACGCGGGCTTCATGAGCATCGGGGCCTTTTCCGGGGTCATCGCCGCCATGAGCCTTCAGAGCGCCATCCCTTCCGCCCCCCTCCGCCTGGCGGTGGCCATGGCGGTGGGCGCGCTCTTCGCCGCCGCGGCGGGGTTCGTGGTGGGCATCCCCGTGCTGCGGCTGCGGGGGGACTATCTGGCCATCGTGACCCTGGCCTTTGGGGAGATCATCAAGGAGCTCATCAACTGCCTGCTGGTGGGCTATGATGAGAACGGGCTGCATATCGCCCTGAACCTTACCGGCGGCGAGACCATCGAGAGCCTGGCTCTGGCCCCCGGCGGCATCGCCATCATCAAGGGCGCCCAGGGAGCCACCGGCACGGAGAAGCTGGCCTCCTTCCCGGCGGGCTTTATTCTGGTGATGCTCACCCTGATCATCGTGCTCAATCTGGTGCGCAGCCGGACGGGCCGGGCCATCATGGCCATCCGGGACAACCGCATCGCCGCCGAGAGCTGCGGCCTCAACGTCACCAAGTATAAGATGTTGGCCTTCGTGCTGTCCGCCGCTCTGGCCGGGGCGGCCGGGGCGCTGTACGGCCTGAACTACTCCAATCTCTCCGCCGGCAAGTTCGACTTCAACACCTCCATTCTGGTGCTGGTGTTCGTGGTGCTGGGGGGCCTGGGCTGCATCTGGGGCTCCGTCATCGCCGCCACGGTGCTGTATGTGCTGCCGGAGGCCCTGCGGGGCTTCGCGGACTACCGGATGCTGGTGTATGCTGTGGTGCTGATCCTGGTGATGCTGGCCACCAACAGCCCCCAGGTGAAATCCCTGCTGGGCAGGCTCATCCCCAGACGGAAGGAGGCCGAGACCAATGGCTAAGCAGTTTGAAAAGGGCAAAATGGTCCCCATGCCCACCTACGCCATCATCCCGGAGCGGGACCTGGGCGCCACCCCGGTGCTGGAGGCCCGGCACCTGGGCATCGACTTCGGCGGCCTGCGGGCGGTGGACGATTTTAACCTGACCATCGGCCCCACGGAGATCGCCGGCCTCATCGGCCCCAACGGCGCGGGCAAGACCACGGTGTTCAACCTGCTGACCAAGGTGTACCAGCCCACCCGGGGCACCATCCTGCTGGACGGCATGGATACCTCCGGCAAGACCACCGCCCAGATCAACCGCATGGGCATCGCCCGCACCTTCCAGAACATCCGCCTTTTTGGCGAGCTGTCCGTGATCGACAACGTGAAGATCGGCCTCCACAACCAGCTGCAGTACTCCGCCCTCACCGGCGTGCTCCGGCTGCCGGGCTACTGGAAGCAGGAGAAGGCCTTCCGGGAGCGGGCCATGGACCTGCTGAGCCTCTTTGATATGCAGGATCTGGCGGACCACCAGGCCGGCTCCCTGCCCTACGGGGCCCAGCGGCGGCTGGAGATCGTCCGGGCCCTGGCCACCGATCCCAAGCTGCTGCTGCTGGACGAGCCGGCGGCGGGGATGAACCCCTCCGAGACCGGAGAACTGATGGAGAACATCGTGAAGATCCGGGACACCTTCCACATTGCCGTCATGCTCATTGAGCACGACATGAATCTGGTCATGGGCATCTGCGAGGGCATCTGCGTGCTGAACTTCGGCCAGGTCATCGCCAAGGGCACCGCCGAGGAGATCCAGGCGGACCCGGTGGTCATCGAGGCCTATCTGGGCAAGAAGAAGGAGGGCTGAGACGTATGCTGAAGGTCAACGACATCAACGTGTACTACGGCGCCATCCACGCCATCAAGGGCGTCTCCTTCGAGGTCAGGGACGGCGAGATCGTCACCCTGATCGGGGCCAACGGCGCGGGCAAGTCCACCATCCTGAACACCGTCTCCGGCCTGCTCCACTCCAAGACCGGCTCCATCGAGTTTCTGGACCGGTCCCTGGCGGGGATCCCCGCCCACAAGGTGGTGGAGCTGGGCCTGGCCCACGTTCCCGAGGGGCGGCGGGTGTTCCTCCAGATGACCGTGGAGGAGAACCTGGAGATGGGGGCCTATACCCAGCCCAAGTCCACCGTGGCGCCGGGGCTGGAGCGGGTCTATGAGCAGTTCCCCCGGCTGAAGGAGCGGCGGCGGCAGATCGCCGGGACCCTCTCCGGCGGCGAGCAGCAGATGCTGGCTATGGGCCGGGCCCTCATGTCCGGACCGAAGCTGCTGATGCTGGACGAGCCCTCCATGGGACTGGCCCCCATCCTGGTGGAGCAGATCTTCACCATCATCCAGTCCCTCCACAGGGCGGGCACCACCATCCTGCTGGTGGAGCAGAACGCCCAGATGGCCCTCAGCGTGGCCGACCGGGGCTATGTGCTGGAGACGGGCAAGATCGTGTCCTCCGGCACCGGCAGGGAGCTTTTGAGCGACGAGACGGTGAAGAAGGCGTACCTGGGCGGCTGACGCCCTGAACCGAACAGAAACAGCAGAAAAAGCGTCCCGCCTGCCGGAAAAGACCTTCCGGCAGGCGGGACGATCATTTTGCTGGGAGATACTGGGTCACAGGGCCACAAGGCCGGCGTCGGCCAGCTTCTGCAGGGAGAGCAGGATGCCCAGCTTGGCGTGCTGCCAGGTGAGGCCCCCCTGAAAATAGACGGCGTAGGGGGGGCGGATGGGGCCGTCGGCGCTCAGCTCGATGCTGCTGCCCTGGACGAAGGCCCCCGCCGCCATAATGACCTTGCTGTCATAGCCGGGCATATCCCAGGGCTCCGGGGTGGCGAAGCTGTCCACCGGCGCCGCCGCCTGGATGCCCCGGCAAAAGGCGCACATGGCCGCCTCGCTGCCCAGCTCCACCGCCTGGATGATGTCACTGTGGGGCTCCGAGGCGGTGGGGACGCAGCGAAAGCCCAGCTCCTCATAGAGATTTGCGGCGAATACCGCGCCCTTCAACGCTCCGGCGGTGACGGTGGGAGCCAGGAAGAAGCCCTGGTAGAAGGCGGGGAGGATGCCCAGGTTGGCCCCCACCTCCTGACCCAGCCCCGGGGCGGAGAGCCGGTAGGCGCACCGGTCTACGCAGGCCCGGGTGCCGCAGATATACCCGCCGATGGGGGCCAGGCCTCCGCCGGGGTTCTTGATGAGGCTGCCCACCACCATGTCGGCCCCCACGTCCGACGGCTCGATGATATCCACGAACTCGCCGTAGCAGTTGTCCACCATGCAGAGCACGTCGGGCTTTACGGACTTGCAGAAGGCGATCAGCTCCCCGATCTGCCGGACCGAGAAGGAGGGCCGGGTGGCGTAGCCCTTGCTGCGCTGGATGGTGATGAGCCGGGTCCTCTCGTTGATGGCCGCCCGGATGGCGTCGTAGTCAAAGGAGCCGTCGGGCAGAAGGTCCGCCTGCCGGTAGGTGACGCCGTACTCCGCCAGGGAGCAGGGGGAGGGGCGGATGCCGATGACCTCCTGAAGGGTGTCGTAGGGCAGGCCCACCGGGGAGAGCAGCTCGTCCCCCGGCAGCAGATTGGCGCTGAGAGCCACGGTGAGGGCGTGGGTGCCGCAGGTGATCTGGGGCCGCACCAGGGCGGCCTGGGTGTGGAACACGCTGGCGTAGACCTTTTCCAGCCGCTCCCGGCCGTCGTCGTCGTAGCCGTAGCCGGTGGTGGCGGCAAAGTGGTTGGCCCCCACGCGGTGGGCCTGCATGGCCTGGATCACCTTGGCCTGATTGTACTCCGCCACCTGATCGATGGCCTGAAAACGGTCCGCCAGCCGCTCGGCGGCCGCCTCGCCCCGGCGGTATACCTCCCGGCTGACGCCCAGGGATTCATAGATCGGGAAAAGCTCCATAGAAAAGCCTCCAAAGCATGAAAGATTGTGCGGCGGCAGGGCCTTCCCAGGGGAGAGGGAGGCCCGCCGCCTCCCCGCCGGAGCGGGGAGTTTGCCCTTCGGACAACAATATACTGGAGATCGCGGAAAATGTCAACACGGGCCGCCGGAGGAGGAAGTTGTGAACGACTTGTAAATATCCAAAACCGCATGAATATTTTCTTGATTATTCAGGGAAACCGTGCTATACTAAAAACCGCCAAACGACGGCGCAGTATCCTAGTCAGATCTGCCGCTTCTGAAGAAGGGCCTAAAAATCCTTTTAAGGGCATAGCTGTGAAACCCTTGGTGCCTGCTTCTTACGCCCAGTGGGGGGTGGGTGCTGAGTGGGAAGCGCGGTTTTCCGCGCTTGCGGAGGTAGGGCGTTCCCCAATGGCATGGGGAGGCCGACCCTGCCCCCGTGGAGACCTGTTTTTGTGCATGGGCGTACTCCCTAGCGGTACCGCGACCCGTGTACGGCTCAGGTTAGAAACCTGTATTGCGGTGCTACCCGGCCTGAGAGCCGTGAACGCTGTGTGCAGATGTAGCCTGCCTTGCGTGGGTATGGCGGATAGGAGAACAACCCGGTCTCCTCCCCGGCCAGGGAGGGGCCTGGATCGCTCCTTGAAACCCTGCCTGCAAAAGAGGCTAGGAAGCGGTCTGACTGCAGTGGAAAACACCTAGGCTGTCGTCATTGGGCAGATGAAGGATTGCAGTGCGGACTAAGTGGCAATCGGGTACCATGGTGGGTAACGCCGTGGCCTGGCGCTGAAAGGGAAACCGCCTGATCGGCAACGAGAGGCGCGCCCCGGGGAAATCCAACCCGTACCTAAGCCGTAAGATTTACTTCGTTTGCTGCCGGCGTTTGGCGTTTTTTCACGATTGACCCCGCCGCCCTCCTTCCCCCGGGAGAGAGGGGGGCGGGTTTTTGCGGGCGGGCCCTGAAAGAGGCCGCGTCCCGTTCCCGCGAAGGCGGTCTGCGCCGCCTCCGCGGACAGCGCGGTACAGAAAACGATTTTTGAAGGAAAAGAGAGGTCGATCATACTTGGGCACACAGATGGGCCGGGAGGACGGCAAAAGCAGGGAGAAAAAGGGAGACAAACGGGAGAAAAAACCTGCCCGATGGCATTGGACCGTGCAGGTGGTGCTCATGTCCATGTCCCTGTCGGCGGTGATGAGCTTTCTCTCCGACGAGGCGCTGGACGGGGCGGGGCTGCCTCTGGCGTTCCTGGTGCTGGCGCTGTTCATTCTGCTGGGCATCGTGTTCGATATCATCGGCGTGGCGGTGACGGCGGCGGACGAGCGGCCCTTCCACTCCATGGCCGCCCGAAAGACCCCCGGCGCCCGGCAGGCCATCGCCCTGATCCGCCGGGCCAACAAGGTCTCCAGCTTCTGCAACGACGTGGTGGGCGACATCTGCGGCATCATCAGCGGTTCCACCGCCGCCGTCATCGTTGCCCGGCTCCAGTCGTCCTTCGGCGTCCGCTCGGTGGTGGTGAGCCTGGTCATCACGGCCATGGTCTCCGGCCTGACCATCGGCGGCAAGGCCATGGGCAAGACCTTCGCCATCGACAGGAGCACCCAGGTGCTGCAGCTGGTGGGACGGGTCATGTACATCTTTTCCCGGAAAAAATGACGGCGGCGGGGCCCGCCTCCCCGGAGAGGCGGACCGTTTGGAGAGGTGGCGTTTTTTTGATCTTGGAGCGGATCGCGTCCCCGGAGGACGTGAAACGGTTGAATCAGCAGGAACTGGTCCTCCTCTGCCAGGAGCTGCGCCAGTTCCTGGTGGAGCAGGTATCCCGCACCGGCGGGCACCTGGCCTCCAACCTGGGGGCGGTGGAGCTGACGGTGGCCATCCACCGGGTATACGATACTGGCAGGGACCGGCTGGTATTCGACGTGGGACATCAGTGTTATGTCCATAAGGCCCTCACCGGACGGCGGGAGGGCTTTTCTTCTCTGCGTCAGTTCGGCGGGATGTCCGGCTTCCCCAAGCCGGAGGAGAGCGTCCACGACGCCTTTGTGGCGGGCCACGCCTCCAACTCTGTGTCCGTGGCCCTGGGCATGGCCCGGGCCCGCACCCTGGCGGGGGAGGATTACGCCGTGGCGGCCCTCATCGGGGACGGCGCCCTTACCGGCGGCCTGGCCTACGAGGGCCTCAACGACGCCGGAGCTTCCGGGGAGCCCCTGGTGGTGATCCTCAACGACAATGGTATGTCCATCGATCCCAACGTGGGGGGCGTGTCCACCCACCTGAGCCGGCTGCGGCTGCGGCCGGGGTACTACCGCTTTAAAAAGGGCTACCGCGCCCTGACCCAGCACATTCCCGGCGGGCGGCGGCTGTACCGCTTCACCCACCGGATCAAGACCAGCATCAAAAAGGCGATCTACCCCTGCTCCATGTTCGAGGATATGGGCTTTACCTATCTGGGTCCGGTGGACGGCCACGACCTGGACCAGCTCATCACCACCCTGGCCTGGGCCCGGGAGCTGGGAGGGCCGGTGCTGATGCACGTGCGCACCCGGAAGGGGAAGGGCTACGGCCCCGCCGAGGCCCAGCCGGAGCGCTGCCACGGGGTTTCCCCCTTTGACCCGGCGAAGGGCCCCTCCCTGAAGCGGGAGCGGGACTTCTCCTATGTGTTCGGTCACGAGCTGGTGGAGCTGGCAGGGATGGACAAGCGGCTCTGCGCCGTTACCGCCGCCATGGGGGACGGCACCGGCCTGCAGGAGTTTGCCGCCGCCTGGCCCAAGCGGTTTTTCGACGTGGGAATCGCCGAGGGCCACGCCGTGGCCATGGCGGCGGGTATGGCCAAGCAGGGCCTGCGTCCGGTGTTCGCCGTGTACTCCAGCTTTTTGCAGCGGGGGTTCGATATGCTGCTCCACGACGTGGCCCTCCAGGGCCTGCCGGTGGTGCTGGCGGTGGACCGCGCCGGTCTGGTGGGGGCCGACGGGCCCACCCACCACGGCTGTCAGGACGTGGCCTATCTCTCCCAGATCCCGGGGATGACGGTGCTGTGTCCCGCCGACTTCGCCCAGCTCCGCGCCATGCTGCGCCATGCCCTGACCATGGACGGCCCTGTGGCCCTGCGGTATCCCCGGGGCGGGGAGGACCGGCAGTACCCGGCCTGGACCGGGGAGGCCGCCGCGGTGCTGCGGCCCGGCTGTGACGTGACATTGGCGTCCTACGGCCCCCTGGCCGGGGAGCTGCTGGACGCCGCGGAGGAGCTGGCGGCCCAGGGCATCCGGGCCCAGGTGGTGCTGCTCCACCGCATCGCCCCCCTGGACCCGGCTCCGGTGCTGAACGCCGCCCGGGAGACCGGACATCTTCTGGTGCTGGAGGACTGCGTGGAAAACGGCTCCGTGGGCCAGCAGCTTGCCGCCGCGGCGGCGGAGCGGGGGCTGGGCCTGAAAAGCGTCACCCTGCTGAATCTGAAAAACAGCTTTTTGGGCCAGGGCTCCGTGGCCCAGCTTCGCCGTCAGGCGGGGCTGGACGCCGCCGGGGTGGTCCGGGCGGTAAAGGAGGTCCTTCATGGCTAAAAAGACGCGGCTGGATGTTCTCCTGGTGGAGCGGGGCCTCCAGGAGAGCCGCCAGAAGGCCCAGGCCGTCATCATGAGCGGTCAGGTCTATGTAAACGGCCAGCGGTGGGACAAGCCCGGCGCCGCCGTGGCGGAGGACGCTCCGGTGGAGATCCGGGGCGGGACCCTCCGGTATGTGAGCCGGGGGGGTCTGAAGCTGGAGAAGGCCATGGCGCTGTGGCCCATCCGCCTGGACGGGGCGGTGTGCATGGACGTGGGGGCCTCCACCGGGGGCTTCACCGACTGTATGCTGCAAAACGGGGCGGCCAGGGTCTACGCCGTGGACGTGGGCTATGGCCAGCTGGCCTGGAAGCTCCGGGAGGACAGCCGGGTGGTGTGCCTGGAGCGCACCAACGCCCGGTTCCTCAGCCACGAGATCATTCCGGAGGAGCCGGATTTCTCCTCGGTGGACGTGAGCTTCATCTCCCTGAAGCTGATTTTGCCCGCCGTCGCCTCGGTGCTGCGCCCCGGGGGACAGGCGGTGTGCCTCATCAAGCCCCAGTTCGAGGCGGGCCGGGAGAAGGTGGGCAAAAAGGGCGTGGTCCGGGACGGCGCCGTCCACCGGGAGGTGCTGGAGAATTTCCTGGGCCATGCAAAGGCCGCGGGCTTTACAGTTCTTGATCTGAGCTACTCTCCCATCCGGGGACCGGAGGGGAATATCGAGTATCTGGGCTACTTGGCGCTGGACGCCGGGGAGGAGAGGAGCTTTGACCTCGCGGCCCTGGTGGAGGCGTCCCACGCCGAGCTGGAGAAGGAGGGAGGGCCGGTATGAAGCGGGTGATACTGTGCCCTAACCCCTATCGGGACAAGGGGCTTTTGGCCGCCAAGCGGGCGGACGCCATCCTGCGCCAGTCCGGGCTGCAGACGGTGTTCTGTCTCCCCTTCAAGCCCGAGGGGGGCGAGGAGCAGTTCGGCGTCAGCTGCCGCCCCCTGCAGCAGGAGATCCGCTCCTGCGACCTGATCGTGGCCTTCGGCGGCGACGGGACCATCCTCCATCTGGCCAAGACGGCGGCCATCCGGGGCGTCCCCCTGCTGGGAGTGAACCTGGGGAGCCTGGGCTTCATGTCGGAGCTGGAGATCGGGGAGATGGACCTGCTGGGCAATCTGGCCGCCGGGCGGTTCCGCCGGGAAAAGCGGATGATGCTGGACGTGACCGTGCTCCGGGAGGGCCGGGGCGTCTACAATAATATCGGCCTCAACGACGCGGTGGTGAGCAAGGGGGCCATGGCCCGGGTCATCCGGCTGCAGGTCTCCTCGGGGGAGACCCGGCTGGGCATCTTCTCCGGCGACGGGGTGGTGGTGGCCTCGCCTACCGGCTCCACCGGCTACTCCCTGTCCGCCGGCGGGCCCATCGTGGAGCCTACCGCCCAGAATTTCGTCATCAGTCCCATCTGCGCCCATTCCATTTTCGCCAAGAGCTTTGTGCTGTCCGCCGCCGGGACGGTCACCGTGGCGCCGGCGGATCAGAACCGCAAGCAGGTGTATCTCTCCGTGGACGGCGGCAAGGCCTTCGCCCTGAAGAGCGGGGACCGGGTGCGAGTCGCCCGTTCCCGGTACGAGACGGAGCTGCTGCGGCTGTCGGACAAGAGCATCTATGAGATCTTACGCACTAAAATGTCAGGAGGCATCGGATATGAAAAATGACCGGCAGACCAGGATCATGGAGATCATCCAGCGGGAGCCTATCGAGACCCAGGAGCAGCTCCAGCAGCGGCTGAGCGAGGAGGGGATCGCCTGCACCCAGGCCACCATTTCCCGGGACATCAAGCAGATGCACCTCATCAAGGAGCCGGTGGGCCAGGGCAAGTACCGCTACGCCGTGTCCAACCAGCGCAACCGCCTGAACGTGGCGGACAAGTTGCGCACCATCTTCCGGGAGAGCATCGTCAGCGTGGACTGCGCCCAGAACATCGTGGTCATCAAGACCATGGCGGGACTGGCCAACGCCGCCGCCGCCGCCCTGGACGGCATGGAGATCCCCTATATGATCGGCTCGCTGGCGGGCAACGACACGGCCATCCTGGTGATGCGGGACGGGGAGTCCGCCCGGGACTTCTGCAGCGAGATCCACGAGATGATGAAGTGATCCATCCCGCCGCGGGCGAGAAGGAGGAAAGACCATGCTGCATCTGCTCCACATCGAGAATATCGCCGTCATCGAGGAGGCGGACATCACCTTCGACGGCGGCTTCAACGCCCTCACCGGCGAGACCGGCGCGGGCAAATCCATCGTCATCGACGCCATGGGGGCGGTGCTGGGCCAGCGGACCAGCCGGGATCTGATCCGCACCGGGGCCCACCGGGCCTTCGTCAGCGCACTTTTCACCGGCGTGCCGCCGCTGGCGGCGCTGGCGGAGCAGGGGCTGGAGGCCCCCGACGGGGAGCTGCTGCTCCAGCGGGAGATCTGCGCCGACGGCAGAAACGTCTGCCGGGTGGGGGGCAAGCCCGTCACCGTGGCCCAGCTGCGCCGGGTGGGCTGTCAGCTCATCAACATCCACGGCCAGCAGGACGGCCAGCAGCTTCTGGACGAGGAGCAGCACCAGGCCTATCTGGACGGCTACGGCCGCCTGGAGCCTGCCCTGGAGGCGTACCGGGCCTGCTACCAGGCCATGGAAGAGATCCGGCGGAAGATGAGCCGCCTGGAGATGGACGAGTCGGAGAAGGCCCGCCGGGTGGACAGCCTGCAATTCCAGATCGACGAGCTGGAGCGGGCCAGGCTGGAGCCGGGTGAGGAGGAGGAGCTGGACCGGCGCAGGAGCATCCTGCGCAGCGGGGAGAAGCTCACCTCCGCCGTGGAGGGCGCTCTGTGGAGCCTCAGCGGCGGGGACGAGGGCGGCGGCGCCGTCAGCGCTCTGCGGGAGGCCTCCGCGGCCATGGCCGGCGTCCGGGGGCTGGGGGAGGACTTCGCCCAGCTCTACAGCCGGCTGGAGGCTTTGCAGTCCGAGGCCTACGACGTGGCGGAGACCCTGCGGGACCTCAGCGACGGCTTTGACTTCTCCCCCCAGGAGCTGGACCGGCTGGAGAGCCGGGCGGACCAGCTGTACCGCCTGAAGAAGAAGTACGGCGCCACGGTGGAGGACATGCTGGCCTACCTGGACCGGTGCCGGGAGGAGCTGGACCGGATCACCTTCGCCGCCGACACCCTGGCCCGCCTGGAGAAGGACCTGGCCAAAGAGCGGAAGCGGACCCTGGAGGCCGCCGGCGCTCTGTCCCAGGCGAGAAAGGCCGCGGCGGCGGAGCTGGAACAGCGCATCCAGGAGGAGCTGCGCCAGCTTGACATGCCCCGGGTCCGATTCTCCATCCAGTTTACGGACAAGGAGCCGGACGATACCGGCACGGACCAGATCCGTTTCCTCATGTCCGCCAACGTGGGGGAGGAGCTGCGGCCCATCAGCCGGGTGGCCTCCGGCGGCGAGCTGGCCCGGATCATGCTGGCCCTGAAAAACGTGCTGGCGGAGAACGAGGACATCGGTACTCTGGTGTTCGACGAGGTGGACACCGGCGTCAGCGGCCGGGCGGCCCAGAAGGTGGCCCGGAAGCTGGCCCAGGTCAGCCGCCGGAAGCAGGTGCTGTGCGTCACCCATCTGCCCCAACTGGCGGCCATGGCGGACACCCACTTCTCCGTGGAGAAGGGGGAGCGGGACGGGCGGACCTACACCAGCGTGGTCCGGCTGGACCGGGAGGGCCGCTGCGCCGAGCTGGCCCGCCTCACCGGCGGGGAAGCCGTCACCGACGCCATGCTGGCAGGGGCGCGGGAGCTGATTGCCGGGGCGGACGCCTATAAACAGGGACTGTAAAGGAAAATCACTTGAAAGACAGAACCGCCGCTCAGCAGAGTGCCGGGCGGCGTCTAAGGAGAAGAGGAGAGCGCTATGAAAGAGAAAAAGGTCATTGTGACCGTAATCGGCAAGGACAAGGTGGGCATCATCGCCCGGACCTGCACCTATCTGGCGGACAGCGGCGTCAACATTCTGGATATTTCCCAGACCATCGTCCAGGGCTACTTCAACATGATGATGATCGTGGACTTCGCCCAGGCGGTGAAGCCCTTTGCCGACTGCGCCCGGGAGCTGGAGAGCCTGGGCCGGGACATGGGCGTGAAGATCCTCTGCCAGAAGGCGGAGATCTTTGAGTCCATGCACCAGATCTGAGAGCGGAGGCAAAAGTATGATCAGTAATTGGGAAGTCACGGAGACCAACCAGATGATCGAGCACGAGAATCTGGACGTGCGGACCATCACCCTGGGCATCAGCCTTCTGGACTGCGCCGACAGCGACCTGGGCCGGCTCAACGAGAAGATCTACCGCAAGATCACCGCCGTAGCCCGGGACCTGACGGCGGTGGGACGGGACATCGAGCAGGAGTACAGCATCCCCGTGGTGAACAAGCGCATCTCCGTCACCCCCATCGCCCTGGTAGGCGGCGGGGCCTGCAAAACGGAGGAGGATTTCGTTTCCATCGCCAGGACCCTGGACCGGGCGGCCAGGGAGGTGGGGGTCAACTTCATCGGCGGCTATTCCGCCCTGGTGTCCAAGGGCATGACCGGGGCGGACCAGCTCCTTATCCGCTCCATCCCCCAGGCTCTGGCGGAGACGGATTTCATTTGTTCCTCCGTCAATGTGGCCTCCACCCGGACGGGGATCAACATGGACGCGGTGCGGCTCATGGGCCAGGTGGTGCGCTCCACCGCCCTGGCCACGGCGGACCGGGACTCCATCGGCTGCGCCAAGCTGGTGGTGTTCTGCAACGCCCCCGACGACAACCCCTTTATGGCCGGCGCCTTCCATGGCGTCACTGAGGCGGACGCCGTCATCAACGTGGGCGTCAGCGGCCCCGGCGTGGTCAAGACCGCCCTGGAGCGGGTCCGGGGAGCCAGCTTCGAGGTGCTGTGCGAGACCATCAAGCGCACCGCCTTCAAGATCACCCGGGTGGGCCAGCTGGTGGCCCGGGAGGCGTCGGAAAAGCTGGGGGTGCCCTTCGGCGTGGTGGACCTGTCCCTGGCTCCCACCCCCACGGTGGGCGACAGCGTGGCGGAGATCCTCCAGGAGATGGGCCTGGAGCACCCCGGCGCGCCGGGGACCACGGCGGCCCTGGCCATGCTCAACGACCAGGTGAAGAAGGGCGGCGTCATGGCGGCCTCCTATGTGGGGGGCCTGTCCGGCGCGTTCATCCCCGTCAGCGAGGACCAGGGCATGATCGACGCGGTGAACGCCGGGGCCCTGACCCTGGAGAAGCTGGAGGCCATGACCTGCGTGTGCTCCGTGGGGCTGGATATGATCGCCATTCCCGGAGACACCAAAGCGGAGACCATATCCGGCGTCATCGCCGACGAAATGGCCATCGGCATGGTGAACCAGAAGACCACGGCGGTGCGGCTCATCCCTGTCATCGGCAAGACCGTGGGGGATACCGCCCAGTTCGGCGGGCTGCTGGGCTACGCGCCCATCCTGCCGGTGAACCGGTTTGGCTGCGGGGAGTTCGTGGGCCGGTCCGGCCGCATCCCCGCCCCCATCCACAGCTTTAAGAACTGAGGAGCGGCGGCAATGGACGCGCGTATCGTGCCGCTGAGAGACCGCCCCGGGATGAAGGAGCGGGCCGCCGGATGGTTCCATGAAAAATGGGGAATTCCTCTGGCGGCGTATTTGGATAGCATGGACGCCTGCCTGAAGGCAGACGGCCCGGTCCCTCAATGGTATCTGGCCATGGAGGGGGACCGGATCGTCGGCGGCCTGGGCGTCATCGAAAACGACTTTCACGACAGGAAGGACCTGACCCCCAACGTCTGCGCCGTGTACACGGAGGCGGACCGGCGCGGCCGGGGCGTGGCCGGCGCGCTGCTGCGGTATGTGTGCGCCGACATGGAGGAGAAGGGAATCGACACCCTGTATCTGCTGACGGACCACACCTCGCTTTATGAGCGCTGGGGGTGGGAATTCCTCTGCATGGTCCAGGGGGACGGGGAGCCGGCGCCCTCCCGCATGTACGTCCACCGGGCCGGCGGCGTGTAAGCCGCCAAAAGAAAATCAGACAGCAATAGCCCCACGAACCCATCCATCGGTTCGTGGGGCTATCGCACAGATTCAGTTGTCAACGATCAGGTCCACCTTTCTGGGATTCCCTTGCGCGGAAAAACGGTTCTCGCCTTCGTCTCGTCAGTGTGTTGTCGGAGTGATCTCCGCGTGGATAAAGATATCCGGGCTGCTTACGCTGGTGAGGGACGCCTTACCGGCCAGGGTGCTGGGAACAGAGGAACAGCGGGAATGGTGCCGCGGACCCCCAGGGGCGTGTTCAGGTATCCTGTGGGTCAGGCTGACCTGTACATGGGACCGTACCTCCTTGGCAGATTTCCGGGGTTGATACTTCCATCTATCTCCTTTGGTTCCGTGACTAAACTATACAATACTTTTTAAAAATTGTCAAGGGATTTTATCATTTCTTCCAAAAAATTATCGCCAAAGCCGCACCACTCCCGCGTCGGACAGCTGCTTGACCAGCAGAAGCAGAATGGGCATGAGCAGCATCCCGCCGATTCCCATGAGGCGGAAGCCTACATACATGGCCAAAAGGGCGGAGAGGGGCGGCAGCCCCGCCTGTCCCGCCAGGAGCCTGGGCTCCAGCAGGGAGTGGGACAGGGTGGCCACGGCGTACAGGGCCAGCAGGCCCAGTCCCCGGCCGGTGTCCCCCAGAAGCAGCAGCGCCGCCGCCCAGGGGATCAGCACCGTGCCCGTGCCCAGCACCGGCAGGGCGTCCACCAGGGCGGTGAAGGCCGCCGCCAGCAGAGCGTAGTCCATGCCCATCAGCAGGAACCCCGCCAGCAGGATGACAAAGGTCACCGTCAGCAGAATGGCCTCGGACCGCAGCCACTTGAGCATGGTGGATCGGAAGCACTGAGCGGCGGCGCGGCACCGCCCCTGCCAGGCGGCGGGGAGCTGGCGCTTCAGAAAGGCCAGGATCTCCGGGTAGCCCAGGCTGGTGAAATAGACCGCCAGCACTGTGGTGATGAGAAAAAGCCCCAGGTCCGGCAGCTTGCCCACCAGAAGGGAGGCGGTCTCCATGAGCCAGCTCCCCGCCCGGCCGGCCAGGGTGGGCGCGGCCTGGGCCAAATGCTCCGCCGCGTGGTCCAGGGCCGTCCGCACCGCCTGGGGGCAGGCGGCATACCAGCCCTCCACCCGGTCCAGCAGGCTGTTCCACAGCTGAGGAAAGCGCGCCGCCGTCTCCGGGATCCGGTCCATCCAGCCGGCCAGCTCCATCCCCAGCCGCGCCGCCAGCAGAAGCAGCGTTCCCCCCGCCACCACCAGCACGCCGGTGGTCACCGCGGCGGCAGCGAAGCTCCGGCGGACGTGGAGCCGGCGGCGGAAGCGCTGCACCAGCGGCTCCGCCATAGCGGCCAGGCCCAGGGCCAGCAGAAAGGGCAGCAGGGGAGCCAGCAGCCACCGGAAGAACACATATCCGCCCCCTGCCCACAGGGCGGCGGCGACCGTACGCTGCACAAGAACATTTATATCTGACATATAGACGAACTGCACTCCTTTTTCGGCGGCGCGCCGCGAATTTTTGGTAAAAAAGGCAGGGACGTATTGGTTGCCAGGACAGGGACGGTATGATACAATATTACAATACAGGGACAAGTGACCATGGAGGAAAAACAAATGGGTGCAAAAACGAAATTCTACATCGTCGCGGCAGACGCGCTGCCGGAGATCTTCACCAAGGTGGCGGAGGCCAAACGGATGCTGCTGGCCGGAGAGGCCGGCACGGTGGGAGAGGCCACCCGGCATGTAGGGATCAGCCGCAGCGCCTTCTATAAGTACAAGGACGCGGTGCAGCCCTTCAACAACATGAAATCGGGGCATATCATCACCTTCTACGCCATGCTGAAGGACAACCCCGGTGTTTTGAGCAATGTCCTTGCTATTTTTGCCGGGACGGGGGCAAATATACTGACCATCAACCAGTCCATTCCCACCAACGGCTGCGCGGCGGTGACCATCTCGGCGGAGACCAGCGAGATGGAGCAGAACCTGGAGGAGCTGCTGGCCGCGGCGGCGGCGGTGGAGGGCGTGCTGAAATTTGAGATCCTGGCCGGCTGAGCCAGGGGAAAGGAGCCGTTATGGCAAAGATCGCGATCATGGGCTTCGGCACCGTGGGCGGCGGCGTGGCGGAGGTGCTGCGCCGCAACGGTGAGGAGATTCGCGCCCGCCTGGGCGAGAGCGTGGAGCTGAAGTATATCCTGGACGTCCGGGATCTCTCCGCCACGCCCTACGCGGACAAGGCGGTGAAGGACTTCTCCGTGCTGGAGAACGACCCGGAGCTGGACCTGGTGGTGGAGTCCATCGGGGGCGCCAGGGTGGCGCTGGAGTTCACCCGCCGGGCGCTTATGGCGGGCAAGCATGTGGTTACCTCCAACAAGGAGCTGGTGGCCTCCCACGGCCGGGAGCTGCTGGACATCGCCCGGGAGAAAAACGTCAACTACCTCTTTGAGGCCAGCGTAGGCGGCGGCATCCCGGTGCTGCGGCCCCTGACCTGGTGCCTGGCGGGCAACCAGATCCAGGAGATCGCGGGGATCCTCAACGGTACCACCAACTATATCCTGACCCGGATGGTCAAGGGGGGCGTCTCCTTTGACGCGGCGCTGAAGGAGGCGCAGGCCAGGGGCTACGCCGAGGCCGACCCCACCGCCGACGTGGAGGGCCTGGACGCGGGGCGGAAGATCTGCATCCTCTCCGACCTGGCCTGGGGCCGGGAGGTGCGCCCGGAGGCCATCTCCGTGCGGGGGATCTCCGGCGTGGACCTGAAGGACGTGGCCATCGCCAGCGGCGCGGGCTACCGGGTGAAGCTGCTGGGCCGGGCCATGCGCCTGGCCGGCGGGCGGCAGGCCGCCTTCGTCTCTCCCCATCTGGTGCCGGAGAGCTGCCCTCTGGCGGGGGTGGACGACGTATTCAACGCCATCATGATCCGGGGCAACGCCGTGGGCGACGTGATGTTCTACGGACGGGGAGCGGGGGACCTTCCCACCGCCTCCGCCGTGGTGGGGGACGTGGTGGACGCCCTGCTCCACCGGCACAGCCGCCGGGCCATCGGCTGGGGCGAGGCGGCGGAGCTGGCGGACTTCGAGACGGAGCTGCCCCTCTACTGGTATCTCCGGGGCGGTTTTACCGCGCCGCCCAGCAGCGAGACCCTGTCCGACGGGGCTGTTATCGTGGGACCGGTGCCCTTCCGGGAGGCCCGGGCTCTGGCCGCCCGGGTAGGGGCCCAGGCCCTGCTGCCCGTTCTGCGCTGACCGGGGCGGCGAAGGACCGTGACGCGGCGGCCCGGCCCTGGGTATACTGGGGTGCGGCCACTCCATTCCATAGAAGGGAAGTTGAGATATGAGTCTGATCGTACAGAAATTTGGCGGCAGCTCCGTCCGGGACGCGGAACGCATCCGCAACGTGGCGGGCATCATTGCCGATACGTACCGGGCGGGGAACCAGGTGCTGGTGGTCCTCTCCGCCCAGGGAGACACCACCGACGACCTTATCGACAAGGCGAAGGAGATCAACCCCCGGGCCTCCCGGCGGGAAATGGATATGCTCCTCTCCGCCGGGGAGCAGATCTCCGTGGCCCTGTGCGCCATGGCCCTGGAGGCCATGGGCCTGCCGGTGGTGAGCCTGCTGGCCTGGCAGGCGGGGATCCAGACCACCAGCGTACACAGCGACGCACGGATCAAGCGCATCGACAAGGAGCGGATCCAGCAGGAGCTGGATAAGAACAAGATCGTTCTGGTGGCGGGCTTTCAGGGCATCAGCCGCTTCGGCGACGTGACCACCCTGGGCCGGGGCGGCTCCGACACCAGCGCCGTGGCGCTGGCGGCGGCCTTCAACGCGGAGCTGTGCCAGATCTATACGGATGTGGACGGCGTGTATACCACGGACCCCCGCATCGCCCCCAACGCCAAAAAGCTCCCGGAGATCACCTACGACGAGATGCTGGAGCTTGCCAGCCAGGGCGCCCAGGTGCTCCACAACCGCAGCGTGGAGCTGGCGAAAAAGTACCATGTGAACATGGAAGTCGTGTCCAGCCTGGAGCGAAAGCCCGGCACGAAAGTCAAGGAGGTTGTCAAGATGATGGAAAAGACCAATATCGCCGGCGTGGCGAAGGATACCAGTATCGCCCGGATCGCCCTGGTGGGCCTGGCCAACAACCCCGGCGTGGCCTTCCGGGTGTTCTCCCTGCTGGGAAAGGCCCGGGTGAACATCGACACCATCATCCAGTCCATTGGCCGCCAGGAGAGCAAGGACATCAGCTTCACCCTGCCCCAGTCCTCGGTGGAGACGGCCTGCCGGGTGCTGGAGGAGCAGAAGCAGTCCCTGGGCTTCGACCACATCACCGTGGACGACAAGATCGCCAAGGTCTCCATCGTGGGGGCAGGGATGATGACCACTCCCGGCGTGGCGGCCAAGATGTTCGAGGCCCTCTATGACGCCAATATCAACATCCAGATGATCAATACCAGCGAGATCCGGGTCTCGGTACTCATCGACGAGAGCGACGCCGCGGCCGCCGTCCGGGCGGTCCACGACAAGTTCTTCGGCGAGGGCGAGTAAGGGAAAACGGACCATCCTCAGGCGGGAGCGCTCACTGCGCTCCCGCCTTTTGCTGTCACGGCGGAGGCTCCCGGCTCATAAACTGGACCAGATCAAAGGACGGAGGAGGCGATAGCGATGCGCGGATGGTGCCGCTGGCTGGGGACGCTGGCCCTGGCTCTGGGCGCGGGGATCCTGATCGCCGCCATCTTTCCTGTGGGGGCGCTGCTGTTTCTGGTGGCGTTTCTGCTGATCGCCTGCGGTTTAATGTGTATGCGCCGGTAGAGAGGAGGTTGCCATGAAAATCGTGGTGGTGAAGTCGCCGAAGTTCCTGGGCGGAATCCTGAAGCGGCTTTTTGGGATCAAGGAATAACCCCCGGCGGCCTCTCATACAGTGGGGGTAACGGAGCTTGACTCATGTATCCGCCCCACAGGGGCAAAAGGGAGGACGCCAAGGATGGAATGTAAGCTGACAAGATCGGGCCACGACTATTACGAGCCCCTGCGCTGGCCCAGCTTTTCCTGTGAGACCATGCGGGAGAGCATCGTGCCGGACAGCTGCCCGGATATCGCCCGGATCATCGATACGGTGGGCGCCGTCTACCTGACGGGCCGGGAGCTGACCGGCGACGGCCGGTGCAGCGCCAGCGGCAGCGTGGATGTGGCGGTGCTGTACATACCGGAGAAGGGGGAGGGGCCCCGGGTCCTCCGCTTCCAGCTTCCGTTTCAGTGCTATGGGGACAGCCTGGGGACCGGGGAGTGCGACTTTCTGGATATCCGGGGGGAGCTGCGGGGAATCGATACCCGCGCCCTGAACCCCAGAAAGGTGCTGACCCGGGCCAACATCGACCTGTATCCCTCCGGCTGCCGCCGGGTCCGTCTGGAGCTGTGCGACGGCGCGGAGGAGGAGCAGGAGGATCTTCAGCTGCTGCGGGAGGAGCGTACCTGCCGGGTGGTGGCCGCCGTCCGGGAGCGGGAATTCACCTTCGTGGAGGAGCTGCCGGTGTCCGCCGGCCGGGCCGGCGGGGAGGAGGCGGTGCAGCTCCGCTGCGACGTGCGCTCCAACGACGTGAAGCTCATCGGCAGCAAGCTGGTGGTGAAGGGGCTGATCTCCGCCAGCCTGCTCTACCGGGAGGAGGGGGGCCGCCTGGCCCTTTTGCAGCAGGATCTGCCCTTCTCCCAGATTCTGGACGGCGCGGGGCTGGAGGAGGACTGGGACAGCGAGGCCGCGTTCCGCCTGCTCAGCGCCGAGTGCCGCCTGGGCAGCGAGAGCGCCCCGGACGACGCCCATGTGTTCACCGTGACGCTGCTGCTGCGGACCCGGGTGACCGTCTGCCGCCAGGAGCGGATGGGCTATATCGCGGACCTCTACAGCACCGCCGGAGAGATCGACTGTCAGACGGAGACCCTGCGCCTGACGGAGGACGCCCAGCGGGTGGTCCGCCGCCAGAACGTCCGGGAGCTGCTGGAGACGGGGGTGGGGGTCAAGTCGGTGGTGGACGCCTCCGTGGTCTGCGGCGCCGCCCAGGTGGGCGGCAGCGCCCTGGAGATCCCGGTGAGCGCCCGGTGCCTGTATCTGGACGAGAACGACGCCCTGCGCTCCGTGACCCGGGAGTTCACCGCCTCCTGTCCGGCGGAGCTGCCGGAGGGCTTTCAGGCGGAGGGCGAGGCGGTATGCCGGGGGGAGATGATGACCAGCGTTCTGCCGGAGGGGATCGAGCTGCGCTTCCCCCTGGAGTGTACCCTGGAGCTCTGCCGCCGGACGGAGCGGCTGTGCGTCAGCGCCGGGGAGCGGCGGGAGCGGCCGGAGGACCAGGAGCCGCAGCCCTCCCTGATCCTGCGGAAGTTTTCCGGGGACGAGACGCTGTGGGCGGTAGCGAAGCAGTACCGCACCACCGCCCAGGCGATCTTGTCGGTGAACGGGGCCGAGAGCGAGGCCCAGCTGCCCAGAGACCGGCTGCTGCTGGTCCCGCGGGCCCGGTAACGGGGCGGCCGCCTGGAGGCGGACAAAAATTTGAGCGGAAGCAAAGCGCCGGAGGGCGCAGGAGGGTACTATGACGACCACAGACATCTATCAGGATATCGCCACCCGCACCGGCGGCTCCCTGTTCGTGGGAGTGCTGGGTCCGGTGCGCACCGGAAAGTCCACCTTTATCAAGCGGTTCATGGAGACCTGCGTGATCCCCAATATCGAGAACGTCTACCGGCGGGAGCGGGCCATCGACGAGCTGCCTCAGTCCGGCAGCGGACGGACCATCATGACGGCGGAGCCGAAGTTCGTGCCGGAGGAGGCGGTGACCGTCACCCTGGAGGGGGGCGTCACCTTCGCCGTGCGGCTCATCGACTCCGTGGGCTACATGGTCCGGGGGGCCATGGGCCAGACCGAGGACGGCGCGCCCCGAATGGTCATGACCCCCTGGTCGGATCAGGAGCTGCCCATGGCCCAGGCGGCGGAGATCGGCACCCGGAAGGTCATCTGCGAGCACTCCACCGTGGGCATCGTCATCACCACCGACGGCACCGTCACCGACATCCCCCGGGAGGACTATCTGGAGCCGGAGGAGCGGGTGATCCGGGAGCTGCAGGAGCTGGGCAAGCCCTTCGTGGTTCTGCTGAACTCCGCCCAGCCCCACGCCCAGCGTGCCCTGTCCATCGCCCGGGACATCGAGAGCAAATTCTCCGTCCGCTGCCTGCCGGTGAACTGTCTGGAGCTGGGGGAGGAGGCCATCTTCGATATCATCAAGAGCATCCTCTATGAGTTCCCCCTGCGGGAGCTGCGGATGTTCCTGCCCGCCTGGGTGGACGCCCTGCCCATGGACCACCCCATCAGGCAGTCGGTCTACGGGGCCATCCGGGACCGGGGGGAGACCCTGGCCCACATCCGGGAGGTGGAGCCGGTGATCCAGGCCATGGGGGAGGAGGAGAACATCTCCCTGGCCCGGGTGACGGCCATCGATCTGGGCCGGGGCGTGGCCTCGGCGGAGGTGCAGCTCCCCAGAGAGCTGTTCTACCAGACCCTCAGCACCCAGTCCGGCTTCCAGGTGTCCGACGACGGAGACCTGATGGACCTGCTGACAGCCCTGGCCAAGGTGAAATCCAGCTACGACAAGGTAGCCTCCGCCCTGGACAACGTCTACGAGACGGGCTACGGCATCGTCATGCCCACCATGGATGAGCTGAAGCTGGAGGAGCCGGAGGTCATGCGCCAGGGCGGGCGCTACGGCATCCGCCTGAAGGCCAGCGCCCCCTCCGTCCACATGTTCAAGGTGGACATTGAGTCCACCGTCAGCCCCATTGTGGGCAACGAGAAGCAGAGCGAGGACATGGTCAACTACCTGATGGAGAAGTTCGCCTCGGACCCGGCCAAGATCTGGGAGTCCAATATCTTCGGCCGCAGCTTCCACGAGCTGGTGAACGAGGACCTGCAGGCAAAGCTGTACCGGATGCCCATGGACGCAAGGCTGAAGTTCCAGGAGACCCTCCAGCGCATCGTCAACGAGGGCAGCGGCGGCCTCATCTGCATCATTCTGTGACTGAGATTGCCCAGGAGGGGCGTCCGCTGCCGGCGGACGCCCCTCCTGCAATGTCCCGCGGAGCAGTTGCCTCTTGCTATTTTGCAAAAACTATAGTACAATACCCCTGTGGAATCCTGTTGGATAGTCACAAAATATACAGAATACGCGGTGAAGAAACCGAAAGGAGCAAGATGGAGATGGAATATACCCGCATGACCCCCGCCCAGCTGGCTGCGGAGAAGGAGATCGTCTCCCGCCGGTTCGAGGAGCTGAAGGCCAGGGGCCTGAAGCTGGATATGTCCCGGGGCAAGCCCGGCAAGGTCCAGCTGGATCTGGTCAGCGACATCCTGACGGTGCTCAACGATCCCGCCCAGTGCCAGGTGGAGGGCCTGGATGTGCGCAACTACGGCGAGCTGACCGGTCTGCCCGCCGCCAAGCGGCTCTTTGCCGAGATCCTGGGCTGCAGGCCGGAGGAGTGCTTCATTGGCGGCAACGCCAGCCTGACGCTGATGTACGACACCATTGCCAAGGCCTATACCCACGGCCTTCTCCACAGCGAGAAGCCCTGGGCCAGGCTGGACAAGGTGAAGTTCCTCTGTCCCGCCCCGGGCTATGACCGGCACTTCAAGATCAGCCAGTCCTTCGGTATGGAGCTGATCACCATTGAGATGACCTCCACCGGCCCGGACATGGACGCCGTGGAGGCCTATGTGAAGGACCCCGCCGTGAAGGGCATCTGGTGCGTGCCTAAGTATTCCAACCCGGAGGGCGTCATCTACAGCGAGGAGACCATCCGCCGCATCGCCCATCTGAAGCCCGCCGCGCCGGACTTCATTGTCATGTGGGACAACGCCTACTGCATCCACGAGTTCGACGGCGACTATGTGCCCTTCCCGGACATCCTCAGCCTCTGCCGGGAGGCGGGAAATCCGGATCTGGTGTTCGAGTACGCCTCCACCTCCAAGGTGACGCTGCCCGGCGCGGGCGTCTCCGTCATGGCTGCCAGCGTGGACAATATCAAGTATATGGTGGGACTGCTGGGCATCCAGACCATCAGCTACGACAAGGTGAACCAGCTGCGCCATGTGCTGTACTTAAAGGACAAGGCCCACACCCTGGAACTGATGAAGCGCCACGCCGCCATCATGAAGCCCAAGTTCGACGCGGTGGTGAAGGCTCTGGACCAGCAGATCGCCCCCCTGGGCATCGCCCAGTTCAAGCGGCCCAAGGGCGGCTATTTCGTCAGCGTGGACACCATGGACGGTCTGGCCAAGCGCACCCTGGCCCTGTGTAAGGAGGCCGGCGTGGTGATGACCGCCGCCGGGGCCACCTTCCCCTACGGGGTGGACCCCCGGGACCGGAACATCCGAATCGCCCCCAGTCTGCCCCCGGTGGAGGAGCTGGAGGTGGCTATCGACGTGTTCTGCACCTGCCTGAAGCTGGCGGCCCTGGAGAAGCTGACAGCCTAAAAGAAAACAAGAAATCAGGGAGACGCCCGGAACTTCCGGGCGTCTCCCTTTCTATAGCTGTATGGCGAAGCCACTTTACACTTTTCTCACATCCGCAGCAGCGACGAGAGCCGCGCCGGTGCCGCATAGGTCGGGGAGAAGCACCTGCCCGGCGGCCACGGGGGCCGGGACGGTCAGGTCCCGGAGAGCCCGGACGCAGTCCATGAGCCGGGCTTTGGGCACCTCGCCCCGGGTGCGGACCGGGACCACCGGCGCGGCGCCGCCGGACACCCGCACCGTGGTGGTCAGCACCCGGGTGGGGGCGGTGACCTCCCGCCGGGCATAGGCGTCCCCCCGTTTGCAGGTGTTGCCGCTGACGGATGTGACGAGGCCGTTTTCCAGCGTCACCGTCATGGGGCAGCCCATGGGGCAGCCGATGCAGATGAGATCTCTTGTTTCGCTCATGGCGTCACCTCCAGAGAAATGGCGATCTCTTTCAGGTCCTCCCGCTCCAGCAGATCCGCCCGCTTCAGGCGGACCTCCTCCATCTCGCCGGGGGCCAGGATCATCCGTTTCCGTCTCCACAGGATCTCGCCGCTGTCCGCCGTGACCAGGACGGCGGCGTTTTTGTACACGTCCGACACCCGGAACCGGACCGTCAGCTCATCGTCCATCCGCTCCGGGTCGATGACCGCGGGGACGGTGTACCGCACGCCTCTGCCGGCGGCGAGGCGGACGGTCCGCCCGCCCCGGCGGGTTTCCCGCCTCAGATACCGGGCGGCGGCGCGCCCGGCGTGGGCGGCCTCCTGGGATACGAAATCCACCAGGTCGTGGACGTGGAGCACGTTGCCGCAGGCGAACACGCCGGGGACGCTGGTCTCCAGACTTTCGTCCACCACCGGTCCGTTGGTGACGGGGGAGAGGTCCACCCCCGCGCCCCGGCTCAGCTCGTTCTCCGGGACGAGGCCCACGCTGAGCAGCAGGGTGTCGCAGTCGTAGCGCTTCTCCGTGCCGGGGATGGGGCGGCGGTTCGCGTCCACCTGGGCCAGGGTCACGCCGGAGACCCGCTCCCGGCCCTGGATGTCCACCACCGTATGGCTGAGGAGCAGGGGGATGCCGAAGTCGTCCAGACACTGGACGATGTTCCGCTTCAGTCCGCCGGAGTAGGGCATCAGCTCCGCCACCGCCTGGACGTGGGCGCCCTCCAGGGTCATGCGGCGGGCCATGATGAGGCCGATGTCGCCGCTGCCCAGGATCACCACCTCCCGGCCCGGCAGCAGCCCCTCCCGGTTCACCAGCCGCTGGGCGGTGCCGGCGGAGTAGATGCCGGCGGGACGGAAGCCGGGGATGTTCAGACTGCCTCGGGCCCGCTCCCGGCAGCCCATGGCCAGGATCACCGCCCCGGCCTGAAGCTGGAACAGGCCCCGCTCCCGGCTGACGGCGGTGACCACCCGGTCCGCCGACAGCTCCAGCACCATGGTGTCCAGGAGGAAGGGGATCCCCAGCTCCCGGACCTGCCGGACGTACCGCCCGGCGTACTCCGGGCCGGTCAGCTCCTCCTGAAAGGTGTGGAGGCCGAAGCCCGCGTGGATGCACTGATTGAGGATGCCCCCCAGCTCCAGCTCCCGCTCCAGGATCAGGATATCCTCCACGCCCCGCTCCCGGGCGGCCACGGCGGCGGCCAGCCCCGCGGGGCCTCCGCCGATGATCACCAGCTCACACCGCTCCATGGTCCGCGCCTCCTCTGTAAGAATCTTTGTTGACGCCGGCGATGAGGTAGGAGCCTCCGCCGGATTTGGTGACGGCCTCCATGGGGACGCCCCGCTCCCGGGCCAGCAGCTCCATCACCCGGCCGGAGCAGAAGCCCCCCTGGCACCGGCCCATGCCCGCCCGGACCCGGCGCTTCACGCCGTCCAGACTTTTGGCCCCCAGGGGGCGGCGGATGGCGTCCAGAATCTCCCCCTCGCTGACGCCCTCGCACCGGCAGATGATCCGGCCGTAGGCCGGCTGGCGGGCGATGAGGGCCTGCCGCTCCTCAAAGGAGAGGGAGGCGGGGTTCAGGATGCCCCGGCGGGTGGCCTTGAACTGGGCCTTTCGCCGCAGCAGCAGCTTGTCCCGCACCAGCTCCGCCATCATCTGCCCGATGGCGGGGGAGGCGGAGAGGCCGGGGGATTCGATGCCCGCGCAGTCGAAGAAGCCGGGAGCGCCCTCCGCCTCGCCGATGACGAACTCGTGGCCGTCCTCGTGGGCCCGGAGCCCGGCGAAGGAGGTGATGACCTGGCGCAGGGGCGCGTCCTTTACGATGTCGGAGGCCCGCCGCATCACCTGCTCCAGACCGTCGGCGGTGGTGTTCACCCCGTCCCGGTCCTCTATGTCGATGGCGGTGGGGCCCACGATGGTGTTGCCGTGGACCGTGGGGGCCACCAGCACGCCCTTGCCGTATTTCCCGGGCAATTGGAAGATGGTGTGGTTCACATAGCCCCCGGTGGTCCGGTCCAGCAGGTAGTAGTCTCCCCGGCGGGGGGTAATGTGGAGTTTGCGGGCGCCGACCATGTTGTGGAGCACGTCGGCGTACACCCCGGCGGCGTTGACCACCACCCGGGTTTCCAGATCTCCCCGGTCCGTATGGACGGTCCAGCCCCCCGGGGCGGGGGCAAAGCCGGTGACGGCGGTGTCGAACCGGAACTCCACCCCGTTATCCGATGCGTTTTCCGCAAAGGCGATGTTCATGCCGAAGGGACAGACGATGCCGCCGGTGGCGGCCTCCAGCCCAGCCACCACGTCCTCCCGGATGTTGGGCTCCATGGCCAGGACCTCCTCCCGGGTCAGGAGCCGCAGGGCGGCGACGCCGTTTTTCTTCCCCCGCTCATAGAGGGCGTGAAGGGCGGGCAGTCCCTCCTCGCTCATGCAGACCACCAGAGAGCCGTTGTTCCGGTAGGGGAAGTCCAGGTCCCGGGCAAGCTGGGGAATGAGGTAGCTGCCGGCCACGTCCAGCCGGGCCATGAGGGTGCCGGGCTGGGCGTCGTAGCCCGCGTGGACGATGGCGCTGTTGGCCTTGCTGGTGCCGCAGCACACGTCCTCGCACCGCTCTACCACGCAGATCCTGGCGTCGTAGCGGCTCAGCTCCCGGGCCACGGCAGAGCCGGTGACCCCGGCCCCGATGATGACAATGTCGTACATACATCTCCTCCTTTACACAAAAAAGAGCGGGACGACCAGAGGCCCGGTCAGGGCCTCCCGTCATCTCGCTCTCAAATCTCGCGAACGCTGTTCGATTTTGTAAGCTCAGTGTACCACCTTGCCCCGGGGCTGTCAAGGATTTTACGCCTGGGGGGCGGCGGAATTCGGCTCCGGCGGGACAAAGACATCCTCCGGCTCCGCGCCTGCCATTTCGGCGCAGTAGGCCCATACGTCCTCCATGGTCACGGTATCCCCCTGGGCGGGGACGATCTTATGGATGGAGCCGTCGTAGAGAACGCCGTCCTCCCCCTGAACGAACAGGGTGCGGATGCCCTCGGAGAGGGTCAGCTCCGCCAGATCGGCGTAGCAGAACCGGCTGCCGTTACACTCCAGCCAGGCGTCCTCACCGGCGAAGCCCGCCAGGAACACCGCCTCAGCCCCGGGCTGGAGGTGGTCCGCCCCGCCGGAAATGCTGGTCAAGGCGTGGCACAGCACGTTGTAGATGTCGCCAGTGGCCAGATCCCCCCGGAGGCAGTCCGTCACCTCCACCGCGAACCGGGAGAAGTAAAAGTCGCTGCCCCCCACGTTGACCGAGTAATACTGCACGTTCCGCACCACGCCCCGGAACACGGCGTCGGCTTCGGCGAAGAACTCCTCCGGTTCCAGCCGGACCAAACAGGGTTCTGCCTGGGGAAAGGCGGCGGGATCGCTGAGCTCCCCGATGGTCACGTCTCCGGTGGAGTATATGGGCTGTGCCGGGGCGTCGGCGCCGCTGTAGTCGCTGCCGTCCGCGCTGGTCCCAATGCCGATGCCGTCGATGCCCACGGTATCGTCCGTACCGCCGGGGCCGCCGTCCGGCCGGCTCTGGCTGGCCACATAGTCGGCGATGGGCACCCGGTGGTCCATTTGCTTCCAGGCCAGCAGACTGCCGCCCACCACCACTGTCAGGGCGGCGGCCAGGGCGGCGGTCCGCCGCCAGCCGGGGGCCTTTGCCCGTCCGCCCGCCTCCGCCTCCAGCACCAGGTCCTCCCGGACGCAGCCCAGGGCGGTGAACAGTTCTTCCTTTGTCATAGGTCGTAGCCCTCCTCGATCAAAGTCCGCTTCAGTTTTTCACGGGTCCTGCGGAGCATGGATTTCACCTTGGACTCTGTAAAGGAAAAGTCCCTTGCAATGCCCGCCACATCCTGACAGGCCCAGTACCGCCGCAGAAAGACCCGGCGCTGGACGGCGGGCAATCCCTCCAAAAACCGGCTGATGGCCTCGCCCAGCTCCCGGGCGGTCACCGCCTCCTCCAGAGGCGCGCCGCCCACACACTCCGCCAGCTCCTCCAGCACTAGGGGAAAGCCCCCGGACCGCTTTCCGGCGGTGAGCCGCCGGTGGATGTCCAGAGCGGCGTTGCGGCAGATGCGGCCCAGCAGGGGAGAGAGCTTTTGCGGCCGCTGGGGCGGCATGGCGTTCCACGCCCCCAGCCAGGTGTCGCTGAGACATTCCTCACGGTCCTGGGGGTCCGCCAGGATGTTTCCGGCGATGGCGGCGCAGTAGCCGCCGTAGGCCCGGCGGGTCTCGTCGATAGCGGTCTCGTCCCGCCGCCAGTACAGCTCCACGATGGCGTGATCGTCCACAGGAGCACCTCCTCGTTTTTGAAAGCTTTCACTCTTATAGACGCAGAAATGTCCGCCGGGTGGCGGGGGAAAAGAAAAAATCTGCCCCGTTTTGGCGGAGGGAGAGGAAAAACCCTGGGGAACCTGCCTGCGCTTTGGGCTTTTTGCGGTTGTATTTTTTCCGCCGCTGTGGTAGAATGGCAATCGAAACTGACAAAAACCCATGGATGGAGGCGGACGCGGCGGGATTTCGCGTCCCCTGTCCATCAGGCGAGGAAGGAACACAAGGAGAAGAATCATGGCGGATGAAGATAAGCTCCGGGCGGAGAAGATAGAAAACGAGGCGGCGGAGAACGCCCCGGCGGCGGGGGAGGGAGAGACCCCTCCCGCCCCGAAGAAGAAGGAGCGGCCGGAGGAGATGGTCTACAGCTGGGGACAGTCGACGATCATCGCTGTGGTCGCCGTGGTGCTGCTGTTTACCTTCGCGGTGCGGATCGTCTCTGTCAGAGGGCCCTCCATGCAGGACACGCTGTACACCGGGGACCGGATGCTGGTGGTGAACAGCCTTCTGTGCCGGTACGAGCCGGGGGACGTGGTGGTGATCAACGCCTACAACGCGGAGCTGGACGAGACCCTGGTGAAGCGGGTCATCGCCGTAGGCGGTCAGACGGTGGACGTGGATTTCGTCACCGGCACCGTCTATGTGGACGGCCAGCCTCTGGACGAGCCGTATGTCAAGGAGCCCACCTATACCCCAGAGGGGACCAGCTTTCCGCTGACCCTGGCGGAGGACGAGGTGTTCGTCATGGGGGATAACCGCAACCACAGCACCGACAGCCGGGATCCCCGGCTGGGCCCGGTGAACGTGGGCTATATCCAGGGCAAGGCGGTGGCGGTGGTGTTTCCGGGGAAGACCCCGGGGCTGGACAGCCGCCAGTGGAGCCGCCTGGGCCTCATTCCATAAAAGACAGGAGTTGCAGTATGCGCCAGGATGACCGGACATCCTCTCAGGAGGGGATGCAGATCCAGTGGTATCCGGGCCACATGACCAGGACCCGGCGGATGATCGCCGACCAGGTCCGGCTCATGGACGCGGTGTGCGAGATTCTGGACGCCCGGGTCCCCCTCTCCAGCCGGAACCCGGACGTGGAGGAGCTGACGGCGGGGAAGCCTCGGCTGATCCTTCTCAACCGGGTGGATCTGGCGGACCCGGCGGCCACCCGGCGGTGGGCCGCCTGGTTCAGACAGCAGGGCTTCGCCGTTCTGGAGATGAACGCCAGGGCGGGCCAGGGCACGGCAAAATTCCCCGCCGCCGTCCGGGAGCTGCTCCGGGACAAGCTGGCGGCCTACGCGGAGAAGGGGCAGGCGGGACGCACCATCCGGGTGATGGTGCTGGGCATCCCCAACGTGGGGAAATCCACCTTTATCAATCAGGTATCCGGACGCCGGACCGCCAGGGCGGAGGACCGGCCCGGGGTCACCCGGGGCAAGCAGTGGGTGCCGGTGGACCGGACGCTGGAGCTGCTGGACACCCCCGGCATCCTGTGGCCCAAGTTCGAGGACCGGCAGGTGGGCATGAACCTGGCCTACACCGGGGCGGTGCGGGACGAGATCATGGACCTGGAGACGTTGGCCTGCCATCTGGCGGCCTATCTGGGCAAACACTATCCCCAGGCCCTGGCCGCCGGCTACAAGCTGTCCGTCCTGCCGGAGCGGGAGGCGGAGGAAAACGACGCGGCCTGGGGCTACCGGCTGCTGGAGAGCGCCGGGCGGAAGCGGGGCTTCCTCATCTCCGGCGGAGAGGTGGACACGGAGCGGGCGGCCCGTATCCTGCTGGACGAGTTCCGGGGGGGCCGCCTGGGGCGGTTCACTCTGGAGCTGCCGGAGGAGCAGACCTGATGACGAAACAGACAAGTATGGATCTGTGGGAATGGGAGCGGTCCGCCTGGGCGGCGGGCCACACCGCCGTGTGCGGCGTGGACGAGGCCGGGGCCGGCCCCCTGGCGGGGCCGGTATACGCCGCCGCCGTGATTCTGCCCGAGGGGCTGGCGCTTCCCTGGCTGAACGACTCCAAGCAGGTGACGGCCAGACGCCGGGCCATTCTGTTCGACCAGATCCGCCAGCGGGCGCTGGCCTGGTCCGTGGCCTCCCTGCCGGCGGAGGAGATCGACCGGCTGGACATCCTCAACGCCCGGATCAGGGCCATGCAGCTGGCCATTGACGGCCTCAGCCCGGCGGCGGACTTCGCCCTCATCGACGGCAACCGGGACCACGGCAGCCGCTGCGCCGTCGTTACCCCCCATGTGACCGTGGTCCGGGGGGACAGCCGCAGCGCCAGCGTGGCCGCCGCCTCCATTCTGGCCAAGGTCAGCCGGGACCGGTACATGGAGGAGATGGCGGCAAAATACCCCCAATACGGCTTCGACCGGCACAAGGGCTACGGCACCAGGGACCATTACGCCGCCCTGGACGCCTGGGGCCCCTGCCCCATCCACCGCCGCAGCTTCCTGAAGAAGTGGGAGGCCGGCCGTGGATGAGCGCAGACGCCGTGGGAACGAGGGGGAGGCCGCCGCGGCGGAGTGGCTGCGGGCGCGGGGCTACCGAATCGCGGAGCGGCAGTTTCGCTGCCGGTTCGGGGAGATCGATCTCGTCGCCTGGAGCCCGGAGGGGGTCTTGTGCTTCGTGGAGGTCAAGACCCGCCGGAGCGCCGCCTTCGCGGCCCCCAGAGAGGCGGTGACGGCCGCCAAGCGGCGGCGGCTGCGGGCCGCCGCGTCCTGGTATCTGGCCCAGCGGGAGCTGGACTGCCCCTGCCGCTTCGACGTGGCGGAGGTCTACGCCGCCGCAGACGGCTCCCGGCAGAGGCCGGCGATCCACTACATCATCAGCGCGTTCCAGTGAGCGCGACCCTGGAGGATACAGCTATGGAATATTTGAGCACGAGAGACAAAACCCTGCGCCTCACCGCTGCCCAGGCCATCAAGATGGGCCTCAGCCGGGACGGCGGCCTCTTTACCCCCGTACAGCTCCCCACCATGGGGGCGCTGGAGGTGGAGGCCCTGCGGGGCATGGACTATCAGGGCCGGGCGGCCTATGTGATGGGGATGTTCCTGACGGAGTTCACCTCCGAGGAGCTGGAGACCTTCGCCCGCCGGGCCTATGGCCGGGAGAAGTTCGACTGCGACGGCGTGGCCCCCCTGCGCCGGGTGGACGAAACGACCTGGTGCCTGGAGCTGTGGCACGGCCCCACCAGCGCCTTTAAGGACATGGCTCTGCAAATGCTGCCCCAGCTTCTGTCCGCCAGTCTGGAAAAGACCGGGGAGGACAAGACAGCCTGCATCCTGGTGGCCACCTCCGGCGACACCGGCAAGGCGGCCATGGAGGGGTTTGCCGACGTGCGCCAGACCAAGATCCTGGTGTTCTACCCGGAGAACGGGGTCAGCCAGATCCAGAAGCTCCAGATGGTCACCCAGGAGGGGGCCAACGTGGGGGTCTGCGCCGTCCGGGGCAACTTCGACGACGCCCAGAACGGCGTCAAGCGCATCTTCTCCGACCCGGCCATTCGGGAGGAGCTGGCGGGCCGGGGATACTTCCTGTCCTCCGCCAACTCCATCAACTTCGGGCGCATCCTGCCCCAGGTGGTCTACTATATCTCCGCCTACTGCGACCTGCTGAACGCCGGGGCGGTCCGGCTGGGGGACCGGGTGAACTTCTGCGTGCCCACCGGCAACTTCGGCAACATCCTGGCGGCCTACTACGCGGAGAAGATGGGCGTCCCCGTGGGGAAGCTCATCTGCGCCTCCAACCGCAACGACGTGCTGACGGACTTTATCCGCACCGGCGTCTATGACCGCAACCGTCCCTTCCACACCACCATGAGTCCCTCCATGGACATTTTGATCTCCAGCAACCTGGAGCGGCTGCTGTTCGACCTCTCCGGCGGAGACGACGAGCTGGTCCGGCGCTATATGGCGGATCTGGCGGAGACTGGCCGGTATGAGATCTCGGAGGAGATGCGGGAAAAGCTCCAGAAGCGGTTCTGGGGCGGCTTCTGCTCCGAGGAGGAGACGTCTGCAACCATCGGCCAGCTGTACCGGGAGCGGGGGTATCTCATCGACACCCACACCGCCGTGGCGGCCAAGGTGCTGGCCGATTACCGGCGGGAGACCGGCGACGGCGCTCCCGCGGTGTTCGCCTCCACCGCCAGCCCCTACAAGTTCTGCGATAGCGTGCTCACCGCCATCGGGGAGGTTCCGGTGGCAGACAGCGTGGACCGCATCGCCCAGCTGGAGGCTGTCACCGGCGTGGCCGCCCCGAAGCGGCTGGCGGCCCTGAAGGGGAAAGCCCGCCGGTTCGGCGGCGTCGCGGACAGGGAGCGGATGGAGGACGTGGTCCTGGACTTTCTGCGGTAACAGGCAAGAGCGCCCCTGTGGGGCGGGGAGGTGACGCGTTTGGCGCTGTACGCCATTGGGGACCTGCATCTGTCCCTGGCCGGGGACAAGCCGATGGACGTGTTCGGCCCCGGCTGGGCGGACCATGTCCGCCGGCTGGAGGACGCCTTCTCACAACTGAATGACGGGGACGTGACGGTGCTCTGCGGCGACAGCTCCTGGGGGATGGACCTCAGCCAGAGCCTGGAGGACTTCCGATTTATGGACCGTCTGCCGGGGAAGAAGCTGCTGGTGAAGGGCAACCACGACTACTGGTGGAACACCGCCTCCAAGATGAAGCGCTTTTTCGCGGAGCATGAGCTGACCACCCTGGACATCCTCCACAACAACTGCTTTTTCTACGGGGATTACGCCCTGTGCGGCACCCGGGGTTGGTTCTACGAGGAGGAGGCCACCGGCCGCAACGAGAAGATGCGCGCCCGGGAGGTGGGCCGGCTGGAGGCGTCCCTCCGGGCGGCGGGGGACCGGCCCGTCCTGGCCTTCCTCCACTATCCGCCGCTGTACACCGGCTACCGCTGCCCGGAGATCGTGGAAAAGCTGGAGGAGTACCACGTGGAGCGGTGCTTCTACGGCCACCTCCACGGCTATACCCACCGCCGGGCCATCGAGGGGACCGTGGGCACGGTGGCCTACAGCCTGGTGTCTGCGGACTATCTGCGGTTTGTCCCAAAAAAAATCCTGGATTAAGGAAAAAAGGTCTGGAAATTTTCAATTTACTATGGTACAATATTAAGCTGGCTGACTGTGAGAGGCCGACAGTAAACGGAGGATAGTAAAATGAGTGTGAAAAACTGCGAGAAATTAGAGAAGAGCATGGTCGCGCTGACCGTGGAGGTGAGCGCCGCCGATTTTGAGACCGCTATCGAGAAGGCCTATCGGAAACAGCGCGGCCGGATCCAGATGCCCGGCTTCCGTCCCGGCAAGGCGCCCCGCAAGATGATCGAGTCCATGTACGGCCCCCAGGTCTTCTATGAGGAGGCCGTCAATATCGCTCTGCCCGACGCCTACGAGGCCGCCGTCAAGGAGCAGGAGCTGAACGTGGTGGGCTATCCCCAGGTGGAGCTGCTGGATGTGGGCAAGGAGGGCTTCTCCTTCAAGGCCACCGTGGCCGTGTACCCCGAGGTGACCCTGGGCCAGTACAAGGGCCTGGAGATTCCCCGGGCTGAGGTGAAGGTCTCCGCCGCCGACGTCACCGCCCGCCTGAAGGAGATGGCCGAGCGCAACAGCCGCATGGCCAGCGTGGACCGCCCGGTGGAGAAGGGCGACACTGCCAACATCGATTTCGAGGGCTTTGACCACGGCGTGCCCTTCGACGGCGGCAAGGGCGAGGACCACGATCTGGAGATCGGCTCCGGCAGCTTTGTTCCCGGCTTTGAGGATCAGCTCATCGGTATGTCCGCCGGCGAGGAGAAGGATATCGACATCACCTTCCCCGAGAACTACCACGAGAGCCTGGCCGGCAAGGCCGTTGTCTTCCATGTGAAGGTCAACGCCGTGAAGGTCAAGGAGGTCCCCGCCATCGACGACGAGTTCGCCAAGGACGTCAGCGAGTTCGACACCCTGGCCGAGCTGAAGAAGGACGTGAAGGCCAAGCTCACCGCCGAGCGGGAGGAGGCCGCCAAGCAGGCCTTTGAGGATATCGCCATGGAGAAGGTGGCCGAGGGCATCACCGCCGACATCCCCGACGCCATGGTGGACGAGCAGGCCGCCGCTCTGGTGGAGAATTTCAAGCGCCAGGTCCAGTCCCAGGGCATCTCCTACGAGCAGTACCTGAAGATGACCGGCGTGGACGAGAAGGCCATGGCGGAGCAGGCCCATGAGCCCGCCCTGCGGCAGGTGCGGATGGATCTGGCTCTGGCCGCCGTCATCAAGGCCGAGGGCATCGAGGCCGCCGACGAGGACGTGGAGGCGGAGTACGCCAGAATGGCCAAGCAGTACGGCATGGAGGCCGATCAGCTGAAGAAGTACATCGACGCCGGCATGGTCCGCGAGCAGGTGCTGCGGAGCAAGGCCATCGCCGTCGTGGTGGACAGCGCCGTGGCGGTGAAGCCCGCCGAGGACGGAGAGGAGAAGCCCAAGGCCAAAAAGACCGCCAAGAAGGCCAAGAAGGCTGAGGACGCTGAGACCGCCGAGAACGTCGAGGCTCCCGACGGGGAGACCGCTCCGGAGGCCCAGGCGTAAAAGAGCCGGGAGAAACCGCGCCCAGGTATGAAACAGGCCGGAACCTGGATATGATAGCCGGAGAGGGGCCGAAGGGCCCGTGTGTGGGTTCCGCCGCGGCGCGGCGGGGGAGAGTTCCTTTATTTCATCAGGAGGTTTATGACTATGAGTTTGGTTCCCTATGTTGTGGAGCAGACCAGCCGGGGCGAGCGTTCCTACGATATTTTTTCCCGGCTGCTCAATGACCGCATCGTCTTTCTGGGAGAAGAGGTGAACTCCGCCTCCGCCAGCATCGTGGTGGCTGAGCTGCTGTATCTGGAGGCCCAGGACCCGGATAAGGACATCCAGATGTATATCAACAGCCCCGGCGGCTCCATCACCGACGGCATGGCCATCTACGACACCATGCAGTATATCAAGTGCGACGTGTCCACCATCTGCGTGGGCATGGCGGCCTCCATGGCGTCCTTCCTGCTGGCCGCCGGCGCCAAGGGCAAGCGGCTGGCTCTGCCCAACAGCGAGATCCTCATCCACCAGCCCCTCATTGGCGGCGGCGGGATCTCCGGCCAGACCACCGACGTGAAGATCCACGCCGACCACCTGGTCTATACCCGGGAGAAGATGAACCGCCTGCTGAGCCAGATGACCGGGCAGAGCCTGGAGACCATCCAGCGGGATACGGAGCGGGACAACTATCTGACCGCCCAGCAGGCCCTGGACTACGGCCTGGTGGACAAGGTGATCGCGAACCGGTAAGCCCGGTAGGAGGACAAGAGGAACTCATGAGCGAAGAAACAAAGCGGACCCTGCGGTGCAGCTTCTGCGGCCGCCGGGAGAACGAGGTCCATCGGATGTTCAACGGCGGCATGGGCGGCTGTATCTGCGACGAGTGCGTCCAGCTGTGCATGAGCCTGATGGCCGACGACGCCGACCGCCCCGTGCTCCAGGGGGAGGCCCCGGAGCGTCTGCCCACCCCCCGGGAGATCAAGGAGGTCCTGGATCAGTACGTCATCGGTCAGGAGAGCGCCAAGGTGGCCCTGAGCGTGTCGGTCTATAACCACTACAAGCGGATCTACTACGGCGGCGGCGAGGATGTGGAGCTGCAGAAGAGCAATATCCTGATGATCGGCCCCACGGGCAGCGGCAAGACCCTCTTTGCCCAGACCCTGGCCCGGGTGCTTCAGGTGCCCTTTGCCATCGCCGACGCCACCACCCTTACCGAGGCGGGCTATGTGGGCGACGACGTGGAGAATATTTTGCTGCGGCTGCTCCAGGCGGCGGACTACGACGTGGACCTGGCGGAGCGGGGCATCATCTATGTGGACGAGATCGACAAGATCGCCCGCAAGAGCGAGAATACCTCCATCACCCGGGACGTCAGCGGCGAGGGCGTGCAGCAGGCCCTGCTGAAGATCCTGGAGGGCACGGTGGCCAATGTTCCCCCCCAGGGCGGCCGCAAGCACCCCCACCAGGAGTTCATTCAGATCAATACCCGGAACATTCTGTTTATCTGCGGCGGCGCCTTCGACGGCATCGACAAGATCATCGAGCGGCGCACCGACAAGCGGGGCATCGGCTTTGATTCCCAGCTCCAGTCCAAGAAGGAGCGGGATCTGGGCGCCATCCTCAAGGAGGTGCAGCCCCACGACCTGCTGAAATTCGGCATCATCCCCGAGCTGGTGGGCCGCCTGCCGGTGATCGCGCCCCTGGACTCCCTGAAGCGGGAGGATCTGGTGCGGATCCTGACCGAGCCGAAAAACGCCCTGGTGCGGCAGTATGAGAAGCTCTTCAGCTACGATCATGTGGAGCTGGAGTTTGCCGCGGGCGCGCTGGAGGCGGTGGCGGACAAGGCCGTGGAGCGCAACATCGGCGCCCGGGGCCTCCGGGCTGTCATGGAGGGCATCCTGACGGAGATCATGTTCGATATCCCCTCCGATCCCACCGTGGAGAAGGTGGTGGTGACGCCCGCCTGCGTCCGGGGAGAGCGGGGGCCGGACATCGTTCGGGGCCAGAGCCGGGAGCAGCGCCTCCCCAACCGGGGCACCGCCTCCTGACGGCTTCAAAAAGGTAACACGGAAAGGGGGGCGTGCCGCGTCCCCCTTTCCTGATGAAGGAGACCCAAGCTATGGAACATACCAATCAGAATTTACCCATCCTGGCGCTGCGGGGACTGACTATCTTCCCCGGCTGTATCCTCAGCTTTGACGTGGAGCGGGAGATATCCATCCGCGCTCTGGAGCGGGCCATGGAGTCCGACCAGCGGATCTTCCTGGTGGCCCAGCGGGAGGCCGGGGTCCAGATCCCCGGGGAGGACGACCTGTACGCTGTGGGCACCGTATCCGTGGTGCGTCAGATCCTGCGGGTCAGCGAGACCGCCGTCCGGGTGATGATGGAGGGCCGCGCCCGGGCCCGGCTGCGCCGGCTGTGGCAGTCGGAGCCGTACCTTCAGGGCAACGTGGAGCTGCTGGCGGAGGGCGGGACCCATGTGGCGGAGAACCACCTGGAGGCCCTGCTGCGCCAGACCTATACCAATTTCAACGAGTACGCATCCCAGGCCCCCCGGATGAACGGCGACGTGGTCTCCGCGGTGCTGGAGGACCGGGACCCGGGACATCTGGCGGACTTTATCGCCCAGAACATCCCCCTGCGCCATCAGGACAAGCAGGCCGTTCTGGAGGAGCTGCGCCCCGTCATCCGCCTCAGAAAGGTCAACGAGCTGCTGGCCCGGGAGGCGGAGGTCCTCTCCTGTGAGCAGGAGCTGGAGGGCAAGATCCGCCGCCAGCTGGGCCAGGTCCAGCGGGACCATATCATCCGGGAGCAGATCCGCCTGCTCCAGCAGGAGCTGGGGGAGGACGAGAACAGCGAGCTGGACGAGTACCGGGACCGGATCGGCCAGCTGAAGCTCACCGAGGAGGTCCGCGGCAAGCTCCTCAAAGAGGTGGACCGGCTGGCCAAGCAGCCCTTCGCCAGCGCCGAGGCGTCGGTGATCCGCAACTATCTGGACGTGTGCCTGGAGATGCCCTGGGGCGTGGAGACCCGGGAGCGGGCCAGCGTGGCCGCCGCCAAAAAGATCCTGGACCGGGACCACTTCGGCCTTGAGAAGGTGAAGGAGCGCATCCTGGAGTTCATCGCCGTGCGCCAGCGGAACCCGGAGGCCAAAGGCCAGATCATCTGTCTGGTGGGACCTCCCGGCGTGGGCAAGACCTCCGTGGCCATTTCCGTGGCCAGGGCGCTGAACCGGAAGCTGGCCCGGCTGAGTCTGGGCGGCGTCCGGGACGAGGCGGACATCCGGGGCCACCGCAAGACCTATGTGGGGGCCATGCCCGGCCGCATCGTCACCGCCATTGCCCAGAGCGGTACGATGAACCCCCTGCTGCTGCTGGATGAGATCGACAAAATGGGCAGCGACTACCGGGGGGACCCCTCCGCCGCTATGCTGGAGGTGCTGGACAGCGAGCAGAACTACGCCTTCCGGGACCATTTCCTGGAGATCCCCCTGGACCTGCGGAAGGTGCTGTTCATCACCACCGCCAACACCACCTCCACCATTCCCCGGCCTCTGCTGGATCGGATGGAGGTCATTGAGCTGGGCAGCTACACCGATGAGGAAAAGCTGGCCATCGCCAAACAGTACCTGCTGCCCAAGCAGATGAAGGAGCACGGCCTGACCCGGAACAGCCTGCGGGTCAGCGACGAGGCCATCCGGGCCGTGATCTCCGGCTATACCCGGGAGTCCGGGGTCCGCTCCCTGGAGCGGCAGATGGCCGCCCTGTGCCGCAAGGCGGATATGCGTCTGGTGACAGGACCTGTAAAGCGAATTACCGTTACAGAGAATGATCTGGAGGACTTTCTGGGTGTCCGGCGGTTTCTGCCTCCGGCGCTGGAGAGGGACCCGGTGGGCGTGGTCAACGGCCTGGCCTGGACCGAGGTGGGCGGCGAGCTGCTGGAGGTGGAGGTCAATGTGATGGACGGCTCCGGCAAGCTGGAGCTCACCGGGAACCTGGGGGATGTGATGAAGGAGTCCGCCCACGCCGCCATCAGCTGCATCCGCAGCCGGGCGGGCCAGCTGGGGATAGACCCGGACTTCTATAAGACCCGGGACATCCACATCCACTTCCCGGAGGGAGCGGTGCCCAAGGACGGACCCTCCGCCGGAATTGCCATCACCACCGCCGTGGTCTCCGCTCTCACAGACCGGCGGGTCCGCTCCGACGTGGCCATGACCGGCGAGGTGACCCTTCGGGGCCGGGTGCTGGCCATCGGCGGCCTGAAGGAAAAGACCATGGCGGCCAAGCGCAGCGGCATCCGCACGGTGATCCTTCCCCGGGAAAACCAGCGGGATCTGGCGGACATCGACCCGGTGGTCCGACAGAGCCTGCGCTTCGTGCCGGTGGACGATGTGGGCGCCGTGCTGGCGGAGGCCCTGTGTCCCGTCCAGGCCCAGCCGCCCCAGAAAGAGGAGACGCAGGCCGTCCCATTCCTTGTTTCATCTGGGACTGTAAAGGAAAATCCCTTGTGTCAGTAAGACTACATAACCGCCGCCGGCGGTCCGCTGCCGCGGGAGAAAGGAGACCCGCTTATGGCGATCAACTTTCAAAAGACTGACTTTGTGCTCTCCGCCGCCGGGCCGGAGGCGTTTCTCCGGGACGGACGGCCCCAGATCGCCTTTGCCGGCCGGTCCAATGTGGGGAAAAGCTCGGTCATCAACCGCCTGGTGAATCGAAAGAACTTCGCCCGGGTGGGGGCCTCCCCGGGAAAGACCGCCCAGATCAACTACTTCCGGGTGGACGGCGCGGCCTATCTGGTGGATCTGCCGGGGTACGGCTACGCCAAGGTCTCCAAGGCGGAGCGGGACCGGTGGGGCCGGCTGATGGAGGCGTACTTCGCCTCTGGCCTCATCACGCTGGGGGTCATGATCGTGGACGCCCGGCACAAGCCCACCGCCGACGACGTGACCATGGCGAATTGGTTCTATGA
The DNA here is from genome assembly GCA_958423465.1 of uncultured Oscillospiraceae bacterium. GTDB lineage: Bacteria > Bacillota > Clostridia > Oscillospirales > Oscillospiraceae > Pelethomonas. The sequence continues at coordinate 47,481 of CATZRD010000006.1, forward strand.
CACCGGCTGCCCGCTGATCGTGGCGGCCAACAAGCTGGACAAGCTGAAAAAGCGGGAGATCGAGCCGAATATGGCCCTGATTCGAAAGACCCTCTCCCTGCGGGAGGGGGACGTACTGGTGCCCTTCTCCGCGGAGACCGGCGACGGCAGGGAGGAGCTGCTGGCTCTGCTGGAGCGGGCGCTGGAGAGCTGACGGCGGCGCGAGGACAGACGGCGGAGGGCCGTCTGTCCTTTTCCTTATGGCGGGGAGCGGGCCATTCGACAGAAGCAGCGAAGAAATTTCCGGTGTTCTGACAAAATTTACAAATACTACTTTTCAAACGCGTCAAAATATATTAGAATAGAGGACAGTGCAAAGCCCCAAAACGACGAGCATAGGAGGTCCCCCATGGAGGAACCAAAATATAAGCGGGTGCTGCTGAAGATCAGCGGCGAGGCCCTGGCCGGGGAGAAGCATTTCGGCCTGGATTTCGAGGTCATCGGCCGGGTGTGCGACGCCATCAAGGAGGCCGTTGCCATGGGCGTCCAGGTGGGCGTCGTGGTGGGCGGCGGCAACTTCTGGCGGGGCGTCAAGGACGGCGGCGGCCGCATGGAGCGGACCCGGGCCGACCACATGGGCATGATGGCCACGGTGATGAACGCCCTGGCGGTGGCGGACGTGCTGGAGCAGAAGAACGTCCCCGTCCGGGTCCAGACCGCCGTGGAGATGCGGGCTATGGCGGAGCCCTACATCCGGGGCCGGGCCATCAGCCATCTGGAGAAGGGCCGGGTGGTGATCTTCGGCTGCGGCACCGGCAACCCCTACTTTTCCACGGACACGGCTGCGGTGCTGCGGGCGGCGGAGATCAACGCCGACGTGATCCTGCTGGCCAAGAATGTGGACGGCGTCTACAGCGCCGACCCCAACAAGGACCCCGGCGCTGTGAAATACGACGCCATCAGCTACGACGACGTGCTGGCCCAGCATCTGGCGGTGATGGATACCACCGCTACCAGCCTCTCTATGGATAACCACATCCCCGTGCTGCTGTTCGCGCTGAAGGACCCCTATAATATCATCCGCGCCCTGAAGGGCGAGAAGATCGGGACCATTGTGAAGGAGGACGTGAAGCAATGAAAAGCGAGTATAAGGTCTATGAGGACAAAATGAAGAAATCCGTGGAGTCTGTGGCGTCGGACTTTGCCGCCGTCCGGGCCGGCCGGGCCAACGCCGCGGTGCTGGATCGGATCACGGTGGACTACTACGGTACGCCTACCCCCATCCATCAGATCGCCTCCATCGGCTCTCCCGACCCCCGCACGCTGACCATCCAGCCCTGGGACGCCAGCGCGCTGAAGCTGATTAACAAGGCCATCCAGGAGTCCGACCTGGGCATCAATCCCCAGAACGACGGCCGGGTCATCCGCCTGGCTTTCCCACAGCTGACGGAGGAGCGCCGTAAGGAGCTGGTCAAGCAGGTGGCCAAGTACGCCGAGGGCGGCAAGGTGGCCATCCGCAACATCCGCCGGGACGCGGTGGAGAAGTTCAAGGCCCAGAAAAAGAACGGCGATATCACCGAGGACGATATGAAGATCGCCGAGAAGGACATCCAGAAGCTCACCGACGATATGTGCAAGGAGATCGACGCCCTGCAGGAGAAGAAGGAGAAGGAGCTGCTGGCGGTGTGAGCCGGCCTGGAGAAACGGATGAGGTTCGCTTTTTGGAAGAAGGGCGATGATAGGGCGGGGCAGGTGGATTTCGACCGTCTGCCCCGCCACATCGCTATCATATTGGACGGCAACGGCCGCTGGGCCCAGCGTAAGGCGCTGCCCCGCACCGCGGGACATAAGGCGGGGGCGGAGACCTTCCGTACCATCGCCACCTACTGCCGGGACATCGGCATCCAGTATCTCACGGTGTACGCCTTTTCCACGGAGAACTGGAAGCGGCCCGCCGACGAGGTGGAGACCATCATGGCGCTTTTAAAGCGCTATCTGCTGGAGGCCATCGACACCATGGAGCGGGACAATGTGCGCCTGCGCTTCATGGGGGATATGTCGCCCCTCAGCGGCGAGCTGAAGGGTCTGGTGGACCGGTGCAACGCCATCTCCGACCGCCTTACCGGCTGTCAGTGTAATATCTGCATCAACTACGGCGGCAGGGCGGAGATCGTCCACGGGGCCCAGGCTTTTGCCAGAGCCTGCGCCTCGGGGACTGTAAAGCCTGAGGACCTGACGGAGGAAGGGTTCGAACGCTACCTCTATTCCGCCGGGATTCCCTCCCCGGAGCTGCTGATCCGCCCCGGCGGAGAGCAGCGGCTGAGCAATTTCCTCCTGTGGCAGTGCGCCTACGCGGAGTTTTACTTCACCGACGTGCTGTGGCCCGATTTCACCCGGGAGGAGCTGCTGCGGGCCATTGCCTCCTATCAGCATAGAGACAGAAGATTCGGAGGAATCAAACGATGACATCCTTACAGTCCCGGCTGCTGGTATCGGCCATCGGCGTGCCCCTGATCCTGGTGCTCATCCTGTGGGCGCCGCTGTGGGCGCTGGCGGCTGCCCTGATGGCCCTGGCGGGAATCGCGGCCTGGGAGCTGCTGAACTGCGTGGGCGCCGGGAAGATGGGCTTTCTGCGGAACCTGTCCATCCTGGGGGCGCTGTACGCGGTGGCCGAAGCCTATCGGAACGACCCGTTCTACATCCTGGCCCTGGCGGTGATCGTTCTGCTGATCTTTGGCTATGCCGTGGTCAGGGGGGGCGAGGTGAAGTTCCAGCATATCGCCGCCGCGCTGCTGGCCGTTTTTGCCATCCCCTATGCCTTCTCCGCCTTTCTGTGGCTGGACGCGGCGGGGTATCACCGGGGCTTTCTGCTGCTGCCCCTGATTTTCAGCTTCGGAAGCGACACCTTCGCCTACTTCGCGGGCAACGCCTTGGGCCGGCACAAGCTGGCCCCCCGGGTCAGCCCCCACAAGACGGTGGAGGGAGCTGTGGGCGGTCTGCTGGGCAACGCCCTGTGCGGCGTCGTGTTCGCTCTGGTCATGAACACCTGGTTCGACCACACCATCAGCTATGTGGGCATCGCCCTGCTGGGGCTGATTCTCAGCGCCGTGGCCCAGCTGGGGGACCTGAGCTTTTCCCTCATCAAGCGGGAGTTCGGCGTGAAGGACTACGGCAGGATCTTTCTGGCCCACGGCGGCGTGCTGGACCGGTTTGACAGTGTGATCTTCGTGGCGCCCACCCTGGCGCTGCTGGTGGCGCTGCTGTGACAGGACAGCGGGCTCCGGACTGCGTGTAAGGAGAACAGAATGACGCGAGGCATATCTCTGCTGGGGTCCACCGGCTCTATCGGCCGGCAGACCCTGGAGGTTTGCGCGGAGCAGGGGATCCCGGTGATGGCCCTGACGGCAAACCGCAATATTGACCTGTTGGAGCGGCAGACGAGGCAATTCCGGCCTCGTCTCGCTGTGCTGGCGGATATGGAAGCGGCCCTGGCCTTCGCCCGCCGGGTGGAGGACCTGGATGTGAAGGTAGCCTACGGCATGGAGGGGCTGGTGGAGGCGGCCGCCCTGCCGGAGAGCGACACGGTGGTCACCGCCGTGGTAGGCATGGTGGGGCTGACGCCCACCCTGGCCGCCGTGGAGCGGGGCAAGCGGGTGGCCCTGGCCAACAAGGAGACCCTGGTCTGCGGCGGCGATCTGGTGATGGCCGCCGCCCGCCGCCGGGGGGCGGAGATCCTTCCGGTGGACAGCGAGCACTCCGCCATTTTCCAGTGCCTCCAGGGCTCCCGGAGCCGGGAGGAGGTGCGCCGGGTGATCCTGACCTGCTCCGGCGGCCCCTTTTTCGGCATGTCCCGGGAGGAGATGGCGGGCAAGACCAGGGCCGACGCCCTGCGCCACCCCAACTGGAGCATGGGGCCGAAGATCACCGTGGACTGCGCCACCCTGATGAACAAGGGGCTGGAGGTCATCGAGGCCATGCACCTCTTCCAGCTCCCACCGGAGCAGGTGAGCGTGGTCATCCACCGGCAGAGCGTGATCCACTCCATGGTGGAGTACCGGGACGGGGCGGTGCTGGCCCAATTAGGGACGGCGGATATGCGCCTGCCCATCCGGTACGCCCTGACCTGGCCGGACCGGGGCGCCTCCCGGGCGGAGCCGCTGGATCTGCTCTCCTGCCCGCCTCTGACCTTCGCGCCGCCGGACCTGGAGGCGTTCCCCTGCTTTGCCATGGCCCTGGCCTGCGCCCGGGAGGGCGGCACCAGCCGGGCGGTGCTGAACGGCGCCAACGAGGCGGCGGTGGGGCTGTTCCTCCGGGACGAGATCGGCTTCGGACAGATTCCGGAGCTGGTGGCGGAGGCCCTGGACGCGGTTCCGGTGAAATATGATCCCGACCTGGCGGATATACTGGAAGCGGACCGCCTGGCCAGAGAAGCAGTGCTGGCGGCCCGTTAGGACGCCTGCGATCCCAATAGAAAGGAACTTCCGAACGTATGTATATCATCATCGCGATCTTGCTGTTCGGCATTCTCATTGCCGCCCACGAGTGGGGGCACTTCATCGCCGCCCGGCTCTGCGGCGTCACGGTAAACGAGTTTTCCCTGGGCATGGGGCCGGTGCTGTGGAAGAAGATGGGGAAGAAGGGGACCCAGTTTTCCATCCGGGCCCTGCCCATCGGCGGCTTCTGCGCCATGGAGGGGGAGGAAGAGGAGTCCGACGACCCTCACAGCCTCTCCAACCAGGGCTTTTGGGCGAAGATCGTGGTTTTCGCCGCCGGGGCCTTCATGAATTTTCTGGTGGGCCTGGTGCTGGTGGCCTGCGTGTTCGCCCCCGCCCAGGCCTTCCGCACCGCCGAGATCACCGGCTTCGCCCCGGAGTTCGATCTCCGGGGGGAGGACGGCCTCATGGAGGGGGACGTGCTCTACCGGGTGGACGGGGAGCGGATCTACGTCTACAGCGACGTGACCCTCTTTCTGGGGCAGAACGACGGCCAGGGCTTTGACCTGGTGGTGCTGCGGGACGGGGAAAAGGTAGTTTTGAAGGACTTTCCCATGACCTTCCGGGAGTGTACCTCCACTGACGGGGAGACAACATATACCGGCTACGGCATCTACTTCGGCGGCATGGAGGAGGCCACCCTGGGCGTCAAGCTGAGGATGATCTGGTACAACACCATCGACTTCGTCCGCATCGTCCGCTACAGCCTCCAGCAGCTCTTTACCGGCGGCTTCGGCGTGAAGGACCTGAGCGGGCCGGTGGGCATCGTGTCCGCTGTCAACGACGTGGGACAGCAGAGCGCCACGTTCCTGGACGCTATGCTGAACATCGCCTACTTCGGGGCCATGATCGCCGTCAACCTGGCCGTCATGAACCTGCTGCCCATCCCCGCGCTGGACGGGGGCCATATCCTGTTCCTGATTGTATCCACCCTGGTCGAGAAGCTGTTCAGGAAGAAGATCCCCATGAAGTACGAGGCCGCCGTCAACCTGGTGTTCCTGGTGGCGCTGATGGCGCTGATGGCCTTTGTGACCGTCAACGACGTGATCAAACTGTTTGAATAGGGAGGCGCGGCATGACAAAACGGCTGATGGTGGGGACTGTCCCGGTGGGCGGCGGCGCGCCGGTATCCATCCAGTCCATGTGCAATACCAAGACCGGCGACGTGGAGGCCACCGTGGAGCAGATCCTCCGGCTGGAGGAGGCGGGCTGTGAGATCGTCCGGGTGGCGGTGCCGGATCTGCCGGCGGCCCGGGCCATCGGGGCCATCAGGAGCCGAATCCACATCCCTCTGGTGGCGGACATCCACTTCGATTACAGACTGGCATTGGAGTGCGTGGACCGGGGGGTGGATAAGATCCGCCTGAACCCGGGGAACATCGGGGGAGAGGACCGGGTGAAGGCGGTGGCGGACGCCTGCCGGAACAACCATGTTCCCATCCGCATCGGCGTCAACGGCGGTTCCCTGGAGAAGGAGCTGCGGCGGAAGTACGGCGGCGTTACCGCCCAGGCCCTGGTGGAAAGCGCCCTGGGCCACGTTTCGCTGCTGAACAGATTTGACTTTGACGACATCTGCATCTCCGTGAAGTGCTCCTCCGTACCGCTGACGGTGGCCGCCTACCGCGCCCTCAGCGAGCGGTGCCAGTATCCGCTGCACCTGGGGGTGACGGAAGCGGGGACCCCGGAGATGGGTATGGTGAAATCCGCCATGGGCATCGGGGGCCTGCTGTGTCTGGGCATCGGGGACACCCTGCGGGTGACTCTCACCGCTGATCCGGTGGAGGAGGTCTACGCCGCCAAGAAGATCCTGCTGGCGGCAGGCCTGCGGCGGGAGGGGCCTGAGCTTATCGCCTGTCCCACCTGCGGGCGGACCAACATCGACCTGATCCCCATGGCCCGGGAGGTGGAGCGCCGTCTGGCGGGCTGCAAAAAGCCCATTACCGTGGCGGTGATGGGCTGCGCGGTGAACGGCCCGGGAGAGGCCGCCGCCGCCGACGTGGGCATTGCCGGCGGCGTTGGAGAGGGGCTGCTGTTCCGCCGGGGACAGGTCCTTCGAAAGGTCCCCCAGGAGAAGCTAGTGGACGCGCTGATGGAGGAGATCGAGAAGCTGTAAGCGGCCCGGCCGAACAAGAGACGTACATAGGATCGGAAGAGGACTATGGCACAGAAGATACCTTTTTTTGAGTTTTTTACAAGTTTACCGCTGTCCTGGAGCCTCCGGGCGGCTTTGGACGGGGCGCAGGTCACGGCCCTGGAGGTGGACCGGGCCAACCGGACCATGCTCCTGGCCCTCACCGTCCGGGGAGAGCTGGCCGAAGAGGCCCGGGAGGAGCTGACCGGGGCGGTCCGGGAGGCGTACCGGCTCAGCGAGGTCCGGCTGCGCCTGACGGCGGAGGCCCCCAGGACCGCCAAGGAGAAGGGCGGCGGCGAGACGGTGCTATTCGGCGGGGCGGTGAAGGGGGCCGTCCACCCCATGACGGATCTGAACCCTAAGATGGGCAATGTGGTGGTGGCGGGGAAGGTGTTTTTCGCCGACTTCTACGAGACCCGCCGCCCCGGCGTGTTCTGCCTCACCTTCGACATGACCGACTTCCAGGGCTCGGTGCGGGTGACCAAGTACATGCAGAAGGAGGAGCGCGCCGCCCTGAAGAAGGAGATCAAGCCCGGCATGTGGCTGAAGGTCCAGGGGTTCGTCAAGCTGAACCGGGATGGCAGCGACGTGCTCCTGGAACCCAGAAATATCGTTACCTACCCCCACGAGATGCGCCAGGACACCGCCCCGGTGAAGCGGGTGGAGCTGCATCTGCATACCACCTTTTCCAACATGGACGCCCTTTCCCCCCTGAATCCCAAGGCGGGGCCGGAGGAGAATATCGTCAAGCGGGCGGAGGCCTGGGGCCATCCGGCCATCGCCATCACGGACCACGGCGTGGTCCAGGGCTTTCCCGACGCCTGGCACTCCGCCAAGGACATCAAGCTCCTCTATGGCATGGAGGGCTACTTTGTCAACAACTTAGACGACCGCATCGCCGTCCACGGAGGCGGAGACTGGCCCTTCGACGGGGAGTATGTGGCCTTCGATATCGAGACTACCGGCCTTCAGGTCACCCGGGAGGCCATCACAGAGATCGGCGCCGTGGTCATCAAAAACGGCGAGGTGACGGACCGGTTCCAGACCTTTGTGGACCCGGGCCGCCACCTGACGCCGGAGATCATCTCCCTGACGGGCATCACCGACGCCATGCTCCAGGGGGCCCCCAAGCCCCGGGAGGCCCTGCGGGCTTTTCTGGACTTCGCGGGGGACCGGCCTCTGGCGGCCCACAACGCGGAGTTCGACATCAGCTTCATCCGCGCGGGCTGCGCCCGGGAGGGCTATGACTTCGACCCGGTATATGTGGATACGCTGATCCTGGCCCAGAACCTGCTGCCGGAGTTGGGGAAGTACAAGCTGGACATCGTGGCGGAGCATTTGAAGCTCCCCGCCTTCCAGCACCACCGGGCCAGCGACGACGCCGCTACCTGCGGCCTCTTCCTGCCCCACTTCTTTCAGATGCTGGAGGGCATGGGGGTCCGCTCCCTGGGGGAGATCAACGCCGCCATGCCCTCCCTGCGGAAGAAGGGCCGGGCCAACCGCCGTCCCCGGCATATCATTCTGCTGGTGAAAAACAAGGTGGGGCTGAAGAACCTGTACCAGCTGGTGTCTGCCTCCAACCTGCAATACTTCAAGCGGGTGCCCATCATCCCCAAGGACGAGCTGATCGCCCACCGGGAGGGCCTGATCGTCGGCTCCGCCTGCGAGGCGGGGGAGCTGTTCCAGGCAGTGGCGGATCACAAGGACTGGGCGGAGCTGAAGCGAATCGCCTCCTTTTACGACTATCTGGAGATCCAGCCTCTGTGCAACAACGCCTTCATGATCCGGGAGGGGAAGGCCAAGGACCAGGAGGAGCTGCGGGAACTGAACCGCACCATCGTCCGCCTGGGAGAGGAGCTGGGCAAGCCGGTGTGCGCCACCGGGGACGTCCACTTTATGGACCCGGAGGACGAGATCTACCGGCACATTCTGCTGGACACCAAGAAGTTCTCCGACTGCGACCAGAGCCTGCCCATCTACTTCAAGACCACCGACGAGATGCTGGAGGAGTTTTCCTATCTGGGGGAGGAGAAGGCCATGGAGGTGGTGGTCACCAACCCCCGGGCCATCGCGGACCAGGTGGAGACCTTCGACCTGCTGCCCAAGGGGAAGCTCTTCCCGCCCCGGCTGGAAAACTCCGAGGAGGACTTGAACCGGCTGGTATGGGACAAGGTCCACGAGCTGTACGGCGAGGACCCGCCCCAGCTCATCGTGGACCGGCTGAACGTGGAGCTGGGGGGCATTTTGGGCAAGTACGACGTGGTGTATATGTCTGCCCAGAAGCTGGTCCAGCGGTCCCTGGAGAACGGCTATCTGGTGGGCTCCCGGGGGTCCGTGGGCTCGTCCCTGGTGGCCTATATGTCCGGCATCACCGAGGTCAACGCCCTGCCGCCCCACTACCGCTGCCCCAAGTGCAAAAACAGCGAGTTTATCACCGACGGCTCCTACGGCTGCGGGGCGGACATGCCGGACAAGGTCTGCCCGGTGTGCGGCGAGAAATATGTGAAGGACGGCTTCGACATCCCCTTTGAGACCTTTTTGGGCTTCGGCGGCGGCAAGGTGCCTGATATCGACCTGAACTTCTCCGGGGAGTACCAGGCCCGCGCCCACCGCCACGCCATCGAGATGTTCGGAGAGACCCAGGTGTTCCGGGCGGGGACCATCGGCACCGTGGCGGAAAAGACCGCCTACGGCTATGTGAAGAAGTATCTGGAGGCCCGGGGGCTGGAGCCGGGCCACGCGGAGGAGAACCGCCTGGCCCTGGGCTGCGTGGGGGTGAAACGTACCACCGGCCAGCACCCCGGCGGCCTGGTGGTGGTGCCCGACGACCTGGACGTGGAGGATTTCTGCCCCGTCCAGCACCCCGCCGACGCCGCGGACAGCGACATCATCACCACCCACTTTGAATACCACTGTATGGAGGACAACCTCCTGAAGCTGGATATGCTGGGTCACGATGACCCCACTATGGTCCGGATGCTGGAGGACCTCACCGGGGTGAACGCCCGGGCCATCCCTCTGGACGACCCGGACACCATGAGCCTGTTCACCTCCAGTAAGGCACTGGGCTTTGAAAACGACGAGATCCTGGGGCCCACCGGGGCCGTGGCCATCCCGGAGTTCAACACCAAGTTCACCCGCCAGATGCTCGTGGACACCCAGCCCAGGGACTTCAACACCCTGGTGCGTCTCTCCGGCTTCTCCCACGGTACCGACGTGTGGCTGGGCAACGCCCGGGAGCTGATCGTGGGCGGCACCGCCTCCGTCTCCGAGACGGTAGGGTGCCGGGACGACATCATGCTCTACCTGATCTCCAAGGGGCTGGAGCCCAAAATGAGCTTCAAGATCATGGAGTCCGTCCGAAAGGGCAAGGTGAAGAAGGGCGGCTTCGAGGAGGGCTGGGTGGACGCCATGAAGGAGCACGACGTGCCGGACTGGTATATCGACTCCCTCAGCAAGATCGGCTACCTGTTCCCCAAGGCCCACGCCGTGGCCTACGTCATGATGGCCTTCCGCATCGCCTGGTTCAAGGTCCACCGGCCCTTGGCCTTCTACGCCGCCTTTTTCTCCATCCGGGCCAAGGCCTTCGACGCGGAGTACTGCTGCGCCGGCCTGGACGCGGTGAAGCGGAAGTATCTGGAGATCACGAACAACAAGGACGCCTCCGCCGTGGAGCAGGACCTGGCGGTGACATTGGAGGTGTGCTACGAGTTCTACCTCCGGGGCTTCCGGTTCGAGCCTATCAGCATCTACGAGTCCGAGGCCACCCGGTTCAAGGTCAAGGAGCCGGACGCCCTGATCCCGCCCTTTACCGCCGTCCGGGGTCTGGGGGAGACGGCGGCGCTGGACACCGTGGAAAAGCGGAAGGGGAAGGAGTTCATCTCCGTGGAAGAGTTCGCGGCCTGCTGCAATAAGCTCTCCAAGACCCACATCGACCAGCTGAAGGCCCTTGGGGCCTTCGCCGGCATGGCGGATACCAGCCAGATCACATTGTTCTGAAAACACCGAAGGGAAGGGACCCGCGCCGCGGCGCGGGTCCCTTCCCTTCGGTTTTGGTTCAGTTATGTGCTGATTCCGGCAGGCGCCGGTAGAGCGCGGTCTCGTGGCGGAGACGCCGGGCCAGTTCCGGGGTAAAATCGCCAGGGAGGGCCCGCCAGGTCCAGTTTTTCCCCAGGGTGGAGGGCTTGTTCATCCGGGCCTCATGCCCCAGGCCCAGCAGGTCCTGAGCGGTGACGATGGCGGTGTCCGCCGCGGAGGCCAGGGCGCTTCGCATCAGGCCCCAGTGGCAGCCCTCGCCCTCGGTGAGTTTCAGGTAGTCCACGGCGAAGGCCCGGTCCTCCGGGGAGAGGCTTTCCAGCCAGCCCAGGGCGGTGTCGTTGTCGTGGGTGCCCACATAGCACACGCAGTTTCTGCCGTAGTTATGGGGCAAATAGTCGCTCTCCACGCCCCGGCTGTCAAAGGCCATCTGCAGGACCTTCATGCCGGGGAAGCCAGTCTCCCGGAGAAGCTGCCGCACCGAGTCGGTAAGATAGCCCAGGTCCTCGGCGATGATGGCCTGCTTTCCCAGAGCCCGCTCCACCGCCCGGAAGAGCTTCATCCCGGGCCCCTGCCGCCAGTGGCCGTCCCGGGCGGTGGCCGCCTGGGGAGGGATGACGTAGTAGGCGTCGAACCCCCGGAAGTGGTCGATCCGCAGCATATCATAGAAGCTCTTCTGCCAGCGGATGCGCTGGATCCACCAGGCGTAGCCGTCGGCCTCCATCCGCTCCCAGTCGAAGAGGGGGTTGCCCCACAGCTGGCCGTCGGCGGTGAAGCCGTCCGGCGGGACGCCGGCCACCTCCACGGGCCGCATGTCCCCGTCCAGCTGGAACTGTCCGGGCCGGGCCCACACGTCGGCGGAGTCGCCGGAGACATAGATGGGCAGGTCCCCGATAAAGCGGACGCCCCGGCGGTTGGCGTAGTCCTTCAGGGCGGACCACTGGCGGAAGAAGAGGTACTGGACCCCCTGCCAGAAGTCCATCGGGTCCGCCAGACGGGCCCTGGCGGCGTCCATGGCGGCCGGCTCCCGCCGGCGGAGGGAATCGGGCCACTCCTGCCAGGAGCGGCCGCCGTTTTCCTCTTTCAGCGCCATGAAGAGGGCGTAGTCGGGCAGCCAGGACCCGTTGCCGGCGAGGAAGTCCCCGTAGTCCGCCGGGGGCGCCTCCAGCAGCCGCTGGACCGCCCGGCGCAGTACGCCGTTCCGCTGGCGGTAGAGGAGGCCGAAGTCCACCTGCCGGGGGTCGTCCCCCCAGGACAGGGAGGCGTACTCCTCCCGCTTCAGCAGGCCGTCCGCCGCCAGATCGTCCAGATCGATGAGGTAGGGATTGCCCGCGAAGGTGGAAAAGCTCTGATAGGGAGAGTCGCCGAAGCTGGTAGGCCCGATGGGCAGGATCTGCCACCAGGTCTGTCCCGCCGCGGCGAGAAAGTCCGCGAAATCTCTGGCCGCCTGCCCCATGGTCCCCACGCCATAGGGGGAGGGGAGGCTGGTCAGGTGCATCAATACGCCGCTGGTCCTCATAGGTCATCCATCCTGCCTTTCATGTGCCGCACGCTTTCGCCCAGGGTCAGGGAAAAGGGGATGATCTCATGGACCGCGTCCTGTTCCCCCGCCAGCTGCGCCAGCAGAATTTCCACGCCCCGCCGGGCCATCTGGTCCGCGCCCTGCCGGATGGTGGTCAGCCGGGGGGTGCAGTAATGGGCCTGCTCGATGCCGTCGTAGCCCATGACAGACACGTCCTCCGGGATTCGCCGGCCCCGGTCCAGGACGGCCCGGATGGCGCCGATGGCCATCACGTCCGACATGGCGAAGATGGCGGTCAGCTCCGGCATACGGTCCAACAGGACCCGGGTGCCCTCGTAGCCGCCCTCCATGGAGAAACGGGCCTGGGCGGTCTGGCTGGCCGGGTCGAAGGGAACGCCCCGCTGGGCGCAGGCCCGGATGCAGCCGGTGAGGCGGAGCTGACTGGTGTTGCAAAGCAGCTCCGGGCTGACCACGCAGCTTTCGCCGCCGATGACGCCCACGGCACGGTGTCCCGCGTCCAGCAGAAAGCCCATGGCGCTGGCGGCGCCGTCGATGTCGTCGGTGGCTACGCTGGAGAGGTTGGGAAAGCCCATGGCGCTGGCCCGGTTGGAGACCAGCACGCAGGGACAGACGATCTGACCGAAACTTTTCAGAAAGTTGCCGCGGTTGCCGCCCAGAAACAGGATGCCCATGGGCTTCAGCTCCCGGCAGACGCGGACGGCCTGCTCCACCTCGTTGTCATCCTCGTCCAGATAGTAGACCGCGGCGGCCTTGCCGGCGGCCTTGATGAGGCTCTGCATCGTCTCCAGAATACTGGCGAAGAGCATATTGCCCACACCTTTGACGATGATGGCGATGCTTTCGCTCCTGCGCTGCTTCAGGTGGCGGGCATTGTCGTTGGGCTGGAAGCCGGTCTCCGCCACCACGGCCAGAACGCGGGACCTGGCTTCGGGGCTGACCCCCGGGGTCCCGTTCAGGACCCGGGAGACGGTACCCACGGCGTAGCCGGAGCGGCGGGCGATGTCCTTGATGGTCACAGGGCCGACACCTCCGTCAGCCCTTGACCGCGCCGGCGATCACGCCCTTGATGATGTGCTTCTGGCAGAGGAGATAGACGATGATGATGGGCAGCACCGTCATCATGATGCAGGCCATCATGGGGCCCATTTCCACCTTCCCGAAGCTGCCACGGAAATACTGGATCAAAATGGGGATGGTCTGATAGCCCTTGGTGCGGTCCAGCACCAGATAGGGCAGCAGATAGTCGTTCCACACCCACATGGTCTCCAGAATCCCTACGGAGATCAGCGTAGGCTTCAGCACGGGCAGCACCACCAGGAAGAAGGTGCGCAGGGGGCCGCAGCCGTCGATCATGGCGGCCTCCTCGATCTCCAGAGGGATGGACTTCATGAACCCGCAGAACATGAAGGAGGCCAGCCCCGCGCCGAAGCCCAGATAGATGATGCAGATATTGTAGGGGTTGGAGAGCTTCAGCCGGTCCGCCGTGGAACTGAGGGTGAACATGAGCATCTGGAAGGGGACCACCATGGAAAAGACAAAGAGGAAGTAGCACAGCTTGCTCCACCAGGTCTGTACCCGGGTGACGAACCACGCGCACATGGAGCAGCAGATCAGAATCAGCACCACAGAGGTGACGGTAATCACCAGAGAGTACCAAAAGGCGGTGAGGAAGCCCTTGGACTGAAGGGCGTTCACGTAGTTGGCAAGTCCCGCGAAGCTCTCGGCGTTGGGCAGCTGAAAGGCGGTGGACGTGGTAATAGCCGTATCCTTCTTCAACGAGTTGAACAGGATCATCACGATGGGATATACCCAGGCCAGACACAGGATCCCCAGAACGACGGAGAGGATGGCGTCCTTGATCTTAGCTGATTTTGCCATTACTGCTGCACCTCCTTGGAGCGGGTTGCCCGAAGCTGGATGGCGGAAATAGCGATGACCAGCAGGCAGAAGATGACCGCCTTGGCCTGGCCGTAGCCCTTCCACTGGGCTCCGGAGCGTCCGTAGAATGTGTTGTAGATATTCAGCGCCAGACCCTCGGTGAGATGCTTCGGCTCGCCGCCGGTGAGGGCCAGGTTCTGATCGAAGAGCTTAAAGCCGTTGGTCAGGGTCAGGAACAGGCAGATGGTGATGGAGGGCATGACATTGGGGATCTTGACCTTCCACAGGGTCTGCCAGCTGTTGGCCCCGTCGATCTTCGCCGCCTCCAGATAGTCCGTGGGGATGGACTGGAGGCCGGCAATATAAATGATCATCATGTAGCCGATCTGCTGCCAGCACATCAGGATCACAAGACCCCAGAAGCCGTAGGTAGCGTCCAGACTCAGCAGAGGCTTTTCCAGCAGCGCCAGGGCACAGTTGAGCAGGATCTGCCAGATGTAGCCCAGCACGATGCCGCCGATGAGGTTGGGCATAAAGTACACGGTACGGAAGACATTGGTCCCCTTGATGTTCCGCGTCAGTGCCAGGGCGATGGCGAAGGCCGCCACGTTGATGAGCAAGGTGGAAACGACCGTAAAGGCGGCGCTGAAGCCGAAGGCATGGAGAAATTCCGAGTCCGTCAGAGCGTACGCGTAGTTTTTGATGCCGTTCCAGCTGGCCTTGTCAATGGTGATGAACCGGCAGAAGGACAGGTACAGCCCCTGCAGGAACGGCCAGACGAAGCCCACCATGAACGCGGCTACGGTAGGCAGGAGAAACACCGGCCACCACTTTTTCAGCGTTCTTTGCAAAATGATCCCTCCTCTTTTTAAAAAGGGGAGGGCGGGCAGCGCCCACCCTCCCGGTTCCGCCGCTGCGCGGAAACTTGAATCGTGATGCGAAAAGCGGTGCTGGGGATCAGCCCTTCAGAGCCTCGTACTCGCTGGCCCAGCCGTCCACGAAAGCGGAGACCACGGCGTCCCAGTCGCCGGTACCGGCGGCATAAGCGGTCAGGGCGGAGCCAAGATCGTTCTTCCAGTTCTCAGAAGGCATGGTGGGGAAGTTCCAGGACACGGGGGTCTTGCCGGCGGCGGTCATCTCCTGATCCTGCTTGACGAACAGGTTGGGGGACTCCACGGCGGACTTGAAGGGGATGACGAAGCCCATGTCGTTGGCCATGGCCTGGGTGCCCTTATCGGAAGTGACGCACCAGTTCATGAAGTCCAGGGTGGCCTGGATGTTCTCCTCGGAAGCGGAGTTGTTGACGCACCAGTAGTTCTCGGTGCCGGTGCACAGGCCCTGGTTGGCCTCGTCGCCCACGCCGATGTAGATGGGGATCATGGCCAGGTCGTCATCCGTGAACTTGCCGTCGCCTACCAGGTTGCCGTACTCCCAGGAACCGTTCTGGAAGAACACGGCCTGGCCGGCCAGGAACTCGTTGCGGGAGTCGTCGCCGGTCTTGCCGGCCAGATCCGCGGGGCTGCAGGTGGAGTTGTTGATGTACAGATCAAAGATGTCCTTGTAGTTGTCCAGATAGGTGCCCTTGATGGCCTCGGTGGTGCCGATGCCGTCGGCCTGGTACTCAAAGTAGATGGGCAGGTTGGCCAGGTGGGTCTTGAAGCGCCAGTCGGAGGAACCGTCCATACCGGTGGAGGAGAAGGCGGCGAAGCCCAGCTCGTCCTTGCGGGCGGTGATGTCCTCGGCGACCTTCTTCAGATCGGCGAAGCTCTTGATGTCATCCACAGAAGATCGGCGAAGCTCTTGATGTCATCCACAGAGTAGCCGGCCTGCTGGAGCAGGGTCTTGTTGGTGATGAGGCCGTAGGACTCGATGACGTAGGCGATGCCCAGCACGGCGTCCTCGTCCTTCAGGGCGAAGTCCTCGCTGGTCAGCTCGCCCAGGATGGCGGAGCCGTTGAGATCCAGGCAGTAGTCCTTCCAGTTGGCAAGACCCACAGGGCCGTTGACCTGGAAGAGGGTGGGCGGATTGCTCTTGGCGATCTCGCTCATCAGGGTCTCCTCATAGGTGCCGGAGGCGGCGGTGACCACGGTGACAGGCACGCCGGTCTCCTCGGTGTAGGCCTTGGCCAGGGCCTGCCAGGCGTCGTTCTGCTCAGGCTTGAAGTTCAGGTAGTAGACCTCGCCCTTGGCGTCCTTGGAGGGCTCGTTGGTCTTGTCGGTGTCAGCGGGCTGGTTGGTGTCGCTGGGGGTGTTGGTGTCGCTGGGTTTGTTGGCGTTGTTGCCGCAGCCGGCCAGCAGGCCGATGAACAGCGCGGCGACAAGAGTCAGCGCAAGCAGTCTTTTCTTCATTTGGTAAGATCCTCCTTCAAAATTTCGCGATGGTGTTTTGACCATCCCTGGGCCGCCTGGAAACGTTTCATTGGAAACGTTTCCAACTGGCCATGTCACAATTCTACTCCGCTTTTTCCAAAAGTACAAGAGGAAAATGCACGAAACCAACAACTTTGTTGAAACTGTGAGAAATAGACCGGTTGGTTTTAGTAAATATGACGGCAAAAGCCGCCGAACATTGGAAAAAAGTCCAGTGTCCGGCGGCTCTGTACCCCTTGCGGAAGGGGAGGGGGCGGCTCAGTCGCCGCTGATGCCCAGCTCCACCCACAGGTCGTTATAGAGGGTGTTGGTCTCGTCGGGGAGGAGGTGATAGGGCTCGCAGCGGTCCAAAACCTCCTTGGAGGGGGCCATGATGGCGTACAGCTCCGGGTCAAGGGGCTCGCCGTAGGTCTCCTGATAGTAGGCGGGGTACTGCTCCAGCGCTTCCCGGTTGGGGGAGGCGTACCAGATATAGTCCATGTTCTTCAGGCTGGCCTCGGTGAAGCAGATGAAGTTGATCCACGCCTCCGCCTCCTCCTTGTGCTCCGCGTCCTTCAGCACGCACATGGCGTCCACGAACCAGTTGCTGCCCTCGTCGGGGATCACAAACCGCAGGTCCTGGTTGTTGCTGTACATACTGAGAAAGTCCCCGGCGTAGTAGGCGCAGATGGTGGTCTCCCCGGCCTCCATCTTGTCGTAAAGCTCATCCATGAAGAAGCCCTGATACACCCCGGCGGCCTTGGCGTCGGCGATGAGCTGGAAGGCCTCCCGGATCTGAGCCTCGTCGGTGGTGTTCACGGAGTAGCCCAGGCGCATGAGGCCGATGCCGATGGCGTCCCGGGGATTGCGGATCATGGCGATCTGCCCCGTGTACAGCTCGTCAAACATGGCGCCCCAGCTGGACAGGGGGTAGTCGCACTTGGCGCTGTTGTAGATCACGCCCAGAGTGCCCCAGGTGTAGGGTACGGTGTACCTGTTCTCCGGGTCGTAGTCCAGATTTTTATACTGATCGTCAATGAGATCGAAGTTGGGGATGTTGTCGTAGTTCAGCTCCGCCAGCAGGCCCTCCCGGATCAGCCGGGCGATCATGTAGTCCGAGGGGACGATGACGTCGTAATCCCCGCCGCCGCTCTGGATCTGGGAGTACATCATCTCATTGCTTTCCGCTTCCTTGTAGTTGACCTTGATACCAGTTTCTTCCTCAAACTGCTCAATGAGGTCCGGGTCGATATTCTCGCCCCAGCCGCACACGTTGACCACCCGCTGCTTATCAGAGCCGCCGGAACAGGCGCTGAGCAGGGCCAGCGCCATGGAAAGGGCCAACATCAAGGCGATTGCTTTTTTCAATTGATCATTCCTCCAATTCTGATTTGATGTATTTCACGGGCTTTGCCGTAAAATCCGCGCTACTGCTTCCGCTGGGCCAGGGCCTTCTCCTGCCGGGCCTCCCGGACGTTGACGATGATGAGCAGCACCAGCACCGTCACGAACAGCAGGGAGGAGATGGCGTTGATCTTGGGGCTGATGCGCTTTTTGGTCATGCCGTAGACCACCATGGCCAGGGTAGAGGTGGAGGACCCGGCGGTGAAGTAGGAGATGACGAAGTCGTCCACGCTCATGGTGAAGGCGATGAGGGCCCCGCTGACGATGCCCGGCTTGATCTCCGGCAGCACCACCTTCCAGAAGGCCTGCATCCAGGTGCAGCCCAGGTCCTGGGCTGCGTCAATGAGGTTTTTGTCCATCTGCCGCAGCTTGGGCATGACGGACAGCAGCACATAGGGGATGTCAAAGGTGATATGGGCGATGAGGAGGGTGGCGAAGCCCATGTGGAGCCGGGTGGGCAGGTCCCAGCCGAAGGTCCCGTTGAGCCATCCGGCGAAGGAGGACCAGCCGGAGAAGAACGCCACGAACAGCAGGCACAGGCTCACGCCGGTGACGATATCCGCGTTGGTCATGGGGATGTTGTTCAGCGTCAGCAGGGGCGCGCGCCACCGCTTTTTCATGTTGAAGAAGCCCACGGCGGCAAAGGTCCCCGCCACGGTGGCGATGAGGGTGGCGATGAGGGATACCAGAAGGGTGGTGGTGAGCGCGCTCATGATGGAGCTGTCCCGCAGCAGCTCCTCGTACCAGTGAAGGGAAAAGCCCTGCCAGACGGTGCGGCTCTTGGAGGAGTTGAAGGAAAAGACCATGAGCACGAAAATGGGCGCGTAGAGGAACAGGAACACCAGCGCCATAAAGAAGCGATTCAGAGCGGAGCCGGACTTTTTCATAGCATCACCGCCTGTTCCTCGCCCTCACCGAAGCGATTCATCACCGCCATGCACACCACCACGATGACCATCATCACCAGGGAGATGGCGGAGCCCAGATAGGGGTTGTAGGTAGCGCCCAGAAACTGCTGCTCGATCAGGTCCCCCAGGAGCAGCTCGTTGCTGCCGCCCAGCAGCTTGGAGATGGCGAAGGTGGACACCGAGGGGACGAACACCATGGTCACGCCGGAGAGGACCCCGGGCAGGCTCAGGGGCAGGATCACCTTCCGGAACACGCCCACGCTGTTGGCGCCCAGGTCCCGGGCGGCTTCCACCAGGGAATTGTCCAGCTTTTCGATGACGGAGTAGATGGGGAGGATCATGAAGGGCAGGTAGTTATAGACCATGCCCAGCACCACGGCTCCCTGGGTATTGATCATGTGGAAATACTCGATATTTGTGCCGAAGAGCCGGTTGATGAGATCAAACAGCCCGATGGCGGCGAAAAAGCGGTTGAGAAGTCCCGTATTCTCCAGAATGGACATCCAGGAGTAGGTCCTCAGCAGAAAGTTCATCCACATGGGCAGCATGACGAGCATCATGGCGATCCGCTGGAACCGGGGGCTCTCCCGGGAGATCATATAGGCGATGGGGTAGCCGATGAGCAGGCAGACGGCCGTGGCAACGATGGCCAGCTTAAAGGAACGGGTGAACACCACCATGTAGCCGCCCATTTTGGAGAAGTTCTCCAGGGTAAAGCCGCCGGCGGCGGAGGAAAAGGCGTAGATCACCACCAGAACGATGGGAGCCACCACGAAAAGCGCCATCCAGCCCACATAGGGTACGGCGAACAGGGCGCGCTTATTCTTCACGGCTGCCCTCCCGGGGGGCGTCCTCCTCATCCGCGTCCAGCATGGTCACGTCGTCCATCCCCTCGTACTCCTCGGAGTAGGAGCTGTAGTCGCCGAACATGCCGGAATACTGGCTCTTGTGCATGATGTGGATGTCGTCGGGGTTGAGGGTGATGCCGATGACCTCCCCCACCTCATGGCAGTCCGTGGTCTGGATCAGCCACTTGAAGCCCTTGAAGTCCACGATGGTGTCGTAGTGGACGCCCTTGAAGGTGACGGAGGTGACGGTGCCCTTCAGCTGCCCCTTTTCCGGGGGGACGATGTCGATGTCCTCGGGACGGATGACCACGTCCACCGGCTCCATGGGGGCGAAGCCCTTGTCCAGACACTTGAACTTCCGGTTGAAGAACTCCACCACATAGTCCTGGTGCATCACGCCGTCCAGAATATTGCTCTCGCCGATGAAGTCCGCCACAAAGGCGTTCTTCGGCTCGTTGTACACGTCCTCGGGGGTGCCGATCTGCTGGATCTTTCCCTGGTCCATGACCACGATGGTGTCGCTCATAGCCAGAGCCTCCTCCTGGTCGTGGGTGACGTAGATGAAGGTGATGCCCAGCTGCTGCTGGATGCGCTTCAGCTCGTTCTGCATGTCCTTGCGCAGGCGCAGGTCCAAAGCCCCCAGCGGCTCGTCCAGCAGCAGCACCTTGGGCCGGTTCACCAGGGCCCGGGCGATGGCCACCCGCTGCTGCTGTCCGCCGGACAGCTCGTTGATGCGGCGGTTCTCAAAGCCCTTCAGGCTCACCACCTCCAGCATCTCCAGTACCCGCTGGCGGATCTCCGATTCGGGAATCTTCGTCTTTTTCTTTTTGGACCGGCCATTTTCCTCCACCGTCTCCGTCTTGCCGATGCGCAGGCCGAAGGCCACGTTCTCAAAGACGTTCAGGTGGGGGAAGAGGGCGTACCGCTGGAACACGGTGTTGACCTGCCGCAGATGGGGGGGAATATCATTGATCCTCACCCCGTCGAACAGCACTTCGCCAGAAGTGGGCGTCAAAAAGCCGCCAATGATGCGCAAGGTGGTGGTCTTGCCGCAGCCACTGGGTCCGAGCAGCGTGAGGAACTCACTGTCATTAAAATATAGATTGATGTGATCGAGAACCAGCTCGCCGTCAAACGCCATGCTGCAGTCAACAAGGCGAATCAACTCTTTGGACATGTATCCTCCCCCATTCCTTCTCCATAAATTCAGCCCCAACAAGACCCGGTTCCAGGTGCTGTCAAGGCGTAGAAAATCGCCTGCTTCCCCTGAGTATTTCTCCCCGGAGAAGCAGGCAAGCATACTATATCTTCTTTGTGTCGAAATGTCAATGAAATTGCGCAAAAAAATGGGGAAATTTTTGAGTTTTTTTCAGAGATCGGCTCCTGGAGAAGGAAAGGAGGCCGGCTCCCGCCGGCGGGAGATTCCGGGGGCCGCCCCCGGACCGGATGTTGCCTCCGGCGGGACCCTCTCCGGCAGCGGATCAGTCCCCGCCAGAAAATGGTCCTCCTCCTGAAACTCCGTCATGGTGTCCCAGTACCGCCTGGGCATGTGGGTTTGGCGCAGCTTGGGATTGTGGCGCTCCCGGATCTCGATGGTGTCGTAGAACCGTTTCCAGAGGCGGCGGTACTGGGCCTCCGCCGCCGAGGGGGCCGCCATGCGGAAATCCTCCAGCGGGAGGATGGCCCATTTGCCCGGCTGATGGACCAGGGCCTCCCGGTGGGTGCGGTCATAGAGCAGGAAGGTCTCGTTGTACATCCTGGCGCAGAAGTGGCTCCGCAGAATGGGCAGCACCCGGTTCTTTGGCCGGATCTCCCCGGCCAGGGTGCCCTCGAAGTCGGAGAACCGGGTGAAGCCCTTCAGCAGATGGACCTCCCCGTCCAGGTGGCGCACCGCCTTCAGCAGGGGGAGCACCGCGTCGTCGCTGAGCTGGCGCAGCAGAGGCTTTCCCACGTCGTACAGGGCATGGATAAAGCGGTAGAGGATCATCTCCCGGTCCTCCGCGCAGGTGAGGAAGCCCTTGACCACCAGCTCCCTGGCCCAGGGGTCGATCTTCTCCAGACTCGCCAGGATCCGCCGCGCGTGGCGCGGGTCCGTCCCTACCCAGCGGACGGGGAACAGGGTCTGGACCAGATGCGCCTCGTCCTGGAAGGCGGCGGGCGGCTCTTTGTTTACATAGCTGTCGAACACGCAGCACAGGAACCCCTCAAAGGTCCCGTCGTAGCGGTAGATCATTTCATTCATCGCTGCCAGTCACTCCCTCACGAAAGGGACAGTCCTTTCCGCCAGCCGGGCGCCGGACCGATCTCTCCCCAGTATTCCGTCATCTGAAGGATCTTCCCGTTTCTCCACTGATAAAACGTCACCGCCCGGGAGGCGAGACCCTCGGCTGACCATACCCTGGCTACCGAATAGCTGCCGTCTTCCGCGATCCTCTCGACCTGGCCGCTCCACTGTCCCGGGTAGTCGCAGTTTGCCCGGAGATAACCCGGCAGGTCGAACCGCTCCCCGGAATTCGGCCAAAGAATCTGGGCGTCAACAGTAAAAAACCGGGCCAGCTCGTGGGCGTCCTGCCTGGCAATGGCCTGCCACAGGTCCAGAATAAAGGCTTCCCGCCTCATGGCGGCGCTTTCCGCTTCACGATCCATTCTGCATACTCCTTCCCGTTTTCTATCCCACGCTGTCGAACAGGCTCAGCTGCTCCCCCTCCCAGGGGGGCAGGGAGGCCCGCTCCAGGCTGACGAGGCTGCGCAGAACGCTCTCCCGGCTCAGCCGAAGGCCCTCCAGGATACGGCCCTTGCAGGTGATGAAATACTGGGCCCGCTTCATCACCACCCCCAGCTTTCTAAGATCCTCATGCTCCAGCTTCCTGGCCCGGCGGGCGTACAGGATGCGCCTGGCGGACACCACCCCGATCCCCGGCACCCGCAGCAGAGCTTCCCGGCCGGCGGTGTTCACCTCCACCGGGAAAAATTCCGGATGATTGAGGGCCCAGGAGCACTTGGGGTCCACCAGAGGGTTGAAGTTGGGGTTGTCCTCGTCCAGCAGCTCCTCCGCCCGGAAGCCATAGAACCGCAGCAGCCAGTCCGCCTGGTACAGCCGGTGCTCCCGCAGCAGGGGCGGCTTGGTGTCCAGAGCGGGGAGCAGGGAGCTTTCCACCACCGGCACATAGGCAGAATAGAACACCCGTTTGAGGCCGTATTTGTCGTACAGTCCCTGGGTCAGGCTGAGAATATGCCGGTCCGTGTCCGGCGTGGCCCCCACGATCATCTGGGTGCTCTGGCCTGCCGGGGCGAAGCGGGGGGCGTGGCGGTATTTCACCAGCTCCTCCTTGTTCTCCCGGAGGGTGGAGGTAATGAGGCCCATGGGGCGGAAGATGGCCTTGCGGGTCTTGTTGGGGGCCAAGGTCTGGAGCCCCTGCTCCGAGGGCAGCTCGATGTTCACGCTGAGCCGGTCCGCCAGGAGGCCCAGCCGCGTCACCAGCTCCGGGGCGGCCCCGGGGATAGTCTTGGCGTGGATATAGCCGTTGAAGCGGTACTGATTTCGCAGCAGCTCCAGACATCGGATCATGCGTTCCATGGTATAGTCCGGGCTGACCAGCACCCCGGAGGAGAGGAACAGTCCCTCGATGTAGTTGCGGCGGTAAAACTGGATGGTCAGGTCCGCCAGCTCCTCCGGCGTAAACACCACCCGGCGGGTGTCGTTGGAGCAGCGGTTGACGCAGTATTTGCAGTCGTAGACGCAGCAGTTGGTCATCAGCACCTTCAGCAGCGTGACGCACCGGCCGTCGGCGGAAAAGGTGTGGCAGCAGCCCGCCACAGAGGAGGAGGTGTTGCCGATCCAGCCCGGGCGGCTGCCCCGCCTGGCCCCGGAGCTGGTGCAGGCGGCGTCATATTTGGCGGCGTCCGTCAGGATCGTCAGCTTTTCCATGACATCCATGTCCCCACCCCCAGTACAAAACATTTGTTCGATAACAGTATACCGCGGGAGAAGTCCAAAGTCAAGAGAAAGTTTTTCGACTTTTTCTTGACAATACGAACGATCGTTAGTATACTGAGACTAACGATTGTTCGTATTGGAGGAATCAGAGATGGAGACCAAGGAGAGGATTTTGGACGAGGCCCTGACCCTGTTTGCTAAGCGGGGCTGCGGGGCGGTGTCTGTCCGGGAGATCGCCCGGGCGGTGGGAGTGCGGGAAAGCTCCCTCTACAACCACTTCGCCAACAAACAGGCGATTTTTGACGCTATTGTGGACCGGTGCTTCCAGCGGGCCCAGGCGTATTTTGAGGAAAACGCCCTGCCCTTCGCGCCGGGGGACGGCGACGCCGTGTTCCGGGGGGTGGGCCTGGAGGAGCTGCAGGCGCTGGTGGAGCGGATCTTCCGCTATTTCTTCGAGGACCCCTGGAACACCCGGTTCCGGCGGCTGCTGGTCATCAGCCAGTTTGAGGACCACCGCTGCCGGGAGATCTACCGGCAGCTCTACCGGGACTACTGCCTCCGGTTCCAGGCCTGCCTGTTTGCCGGGCTGATGGAGGCCGGGGAGCTGCGGGAGGAGGACCCCATGGCGCTGGCTGTGGAGTTTTACAGCCCCATCTACCTGCTGCTCCACACCTGCGACGGTCTGGAGGAGGCCCGCCCCGCCATGCGGGCCCATGTGGAGCAGTTCGCGAAAAACTATTGGAAGGAGAAGCGCGCATGAAGGCGGTCATCATCTATTACAGCAAGACCGGCTTTACCCGGCGGTACGCCCAGTGGCTGGCGGAGGACCTGAACTGTCCGGCGGTCCCCTATCAGCGCCGGGGGAGCGTGGCGCTGGGGGATTATGATACGGTCATTCTGATGGGCAGTCTCTGGGCGGGCAGACTCCTGGGCCTGGACTGGCTGAAAAAGCGCCTGCCGGCGCTGACGGGGAAGCGCCTGGCGGCTTTGGCGGTGGGGGCGGCCCCCATGGACGACCCGGAGCTGCCGGGAAATATGGCGTCGCTCTTCGGTCCGGTGCCCCAGGTGACGGGGTTCTACGCCCAGGGCGGCATCAACTACGAGCACATGGGGGCGGTGGACCGGGCCATGATGGCCATGCTCCGGGCGGCGCTGCAAAAACAGCCGGACATGGCGGACCGGCTGGACTATATCAGCCGGTCCTTCGATGCCGCCGACCGGAAATACCTGGCGCCCCTGGCGGCCTGGGCCAGGGGAACGACCGGCGAATAGACGGAAGGGGCCGCCCTCTTGGGCGGCCCCTTGATTCTTGCTTCTGGCTGTTACTTTTTTCGATAGATGATGCCCACCACGTTGGGGCCGGCGTTGACGGAGATGACGCCGCCGATATAGGAGCCCATGACGCAGGGGTAGCCGAAAGCCTCCTCACAGGCCGCCTGCAGCTCCTGATTGTGGGCCTCGTCGGAGCCCAGGATGCACAGATAGGGGGAGCCGGGGATCATCTCCTCCCTGGCCCGGGCGATCTGGGCGGGGATGACGCTCTTGTCCCCCCGGACCTTAGAAAGAATCCTGGACTCCCCGTTCAGGAAGGTCATAATGGGCTTCATGCCCAGGGCTTCCCCCAGGAAGGCCGCCGCCGCGCTGATGCGGCCGGACTTTTTGGCGAATTTCAGGTCATAGGTGGCAAAGACCAGGCCCACATGGTCCAGCCAGTCCCGGATCACCGTCAGGACCTCGTCGATGCCGGCGCCCTCCCGGGCCTTCCGGGCGCCCAGGACCACGCCGTAGCCGTAGCACATGGTATAGGTCCCGCCGTCTAGCACATGGATGGCCATGCCGCAGTCCGGATGCTCCTCCAAAAAGGCGGCGCGGGTC
This sequence comes from uncultured Oscillospiraceae bacterium, assembly GCA_958423465.1. GTDB lineage: Bacteria > Bacillota > Clostridia > Oscillospirales > Oscillospiraceae > Pelethomonas. The sequence continues at coordinate 72,860 of CATZRD010000006.1, forward strand.
ATGACGGCGTTTTCATAGGTGCTGGAACCCTTAGCGTTGATGGAGACGTAGACCAGATCCGTGACCCCCTCCGCCAGGGCGTCGGTATAGAGCTGCTCGAACACGATGGGGGTGAGCTGGGAGTGGGTGGGGATCTGGGGGGCTGCCAGCAGCTCCCGGTAAAACTCCGTGGGCTGGAGATCCACGCCGTCCCGATACTCCCGGTCGTTCATCATGATGGAAAAGGGCAGCACCTGGATCCCCAGCTCCCGCTGGAGCGGAAGGGGGATGTCGGCGGCGGAATCAGTGACAAATTTGATGGTAGACATGGAGTTCCTCCCATAGAGAATAAATGTGGGCGGCGGTCGGGCCGCTCCGTTACAGGTCCGCCGGGGAAAGGCGGCGGGCGATGGCCGTCAGGTCTTTGAGAAGCTGAGCTTCCCCTTCCGGCGGCAGGCACGCCAGGGCGTCCCGGACCATCTGGTCCAGCAGTCCCCACAGATCCTCCAGAATGGGGCCCGCCTCCTCCGTGAGGGTCAGGTGCTGCAGGCGCCGGTCCTTCAGATCCATGTCCGCGGTGAGAAGACCCCGGGTGGCCAGCTTCAGCACATTGCCGGACACGGACGCCTTGCTCATGCCGCAGCCGTTGGCCGCGTCGGTGGCGGTGTCCCGGTCCGGGGAGCCGGACAGGAACAGCAGGATCCGCAGTTCGGAGACGGAGAGCTGCCACTTTCTGGCGGCGCGGTCCAGCAGGATGTCCAGCTGGCGCTGTCCCAGCTGCAGGGCCCGCAGCAGGACCAGGGTGCTGTCCAGCAAATGCTTCACCTCCAAACAGTTTGCAAATAAACCGTTTAAATATAAACTAATATAGTATATACCACACGCCGCCGCCGCTGTCAAGAGGAAAGTGGAGGCGGGGCTTATCGGAACAGCCGCCCCCGGATCCGCTGGCGGTAGAGCTGGGTCATGACCCCTAATGCCCGGTCAAAGCAGAGGAACGTAAAGCAGCCCAGGATCAGAAGGAGCGCGATGAGCAGAGAGGAGTACTGGGAAAACTCGCTGACCACCGCCTCCAGGCGGAAGAGATGGAGAATGCACCAGTACATGGCGGCGACAGGGGCCGCAAAGACCCCGCACTTCACGGAGAAGCGAAGGAGCGGCCGCCTGATCTGGTCCAGCCGGGGCTTGAGGGCGGGATACCAGCCCAGGGCCAGGTAGACCAAGGCCAGCTCCTTGTCCGCCGCCAACAGGACCCCCAGGACCGCCACGCAGACATATTGGATCAGGGCCGGTCTGGGACCGAACTCGCACATGGCGGGGACGGCGCAGATCATGGCCAGCAGGGGGCAGACAAAGGTCGCCAGAGGGAACACGCTGCCCAGCAGCAGAAAGACCAGCGCCAGCGCCGCCATCAGCCCGCAAAGGGCCATGGCCATGCTGTGCCGCCGGATGGAGCCGTTTGCCATATCGAGAAGCACCTCCCATGGGCCGCCCTCCCGGCGGCGTACGCACAGCATATACGATTTTCCGGCGTTTGTCAATCAATTGGAAGGAAACAGGCCCCTGACAGTAAAATGACCAGAAAATATGAGCGGATATGCCGCTTTTTGTGTATCTTTTCCGGCCCTTCCGCTTGCGAAAACAGGTGGAACGTGTTATAGTTGCCTCTGCACAAAAACATAAACTGGGAGAGGGGTATATCAAAATGATCTTATTGATCCATCTGTCCGTCTGTCTCGTCGGCGGGCTGCTGCTGACGCGGCTGACCAACAAGCTGCGTCTGCCGGATGTGACGGCCTATCTGCTGTCCGGCCTGCTGTTGGGACCCTTCTGTTTGGGACTTCTTCATATTCCAGGCGTGGGCTTCTCCACGCCTGAGGAGGTCAAGAGCCTGGATCTGATCTGCCAGGTGGCCCTGGGCTTTATCGCCTTCACCATCGGCAACGAGTTCCGCCTGGAGCAGCTGAAGCACATGGGCCGGCAGGCTATCACCGTGGGCATTGCCCAGGCGGTGATCACCACCGCTGTGGTGGACGTGCTGCTCATCGCCCTGCACTTCATCGATCCCGCGCTGATCTCCATTTCCTCCGCCATCACCCTGGGCGCCATTGCCGCCGCCACGGCCCCCGCCGCCACGTTGATGGTGGTGCGCCAGTACAAGGCCGACGGCCCCCTGACCCGGCTGCTGCTGCTGGTAGTGGCCATCGACGACGCGGTGGGTCTGGTGCTGTTTTCCGCCTCCTACGGGGTGGCCGCGGCCCTGGAGAGCGGGACCATCAGCATGATGACCGTGCTGGTGGAGCCGATGATCGAGATCGTGCTGTCCCTGGCCCTGGGGGCGCTGGCCGGGTGGGTGCTGTTCCGGGTGGAGAAGTACTTCCACTCCCGCAGCAAGCGCCTGAGCATCTCTATCGCCTTCGTGCTGCTGACAGTGGGCATCTCCATGTCAGAATTCACCGTGGGCGGCGTCCATGTGGGCTTCTCCCTGCTGCTGGTGTGCATGATGACCGGGACCGTGTTCTGCAACATCTGCGACTTCTCCGAGGAGATCATGAGCAGGATCGACAGCTGGACGGCGCCGCTGTTCGTGCTGTTCTTCGTCCTCTCCGGCGCGGAGCTGGATCTGAAGATCCTGTCCAATCCCCTGGTGCTGCTCATCGGCGCGGTGTATATCGTGGGCCGCTCTCTGGGCAAGTATTTTGGCGCCTACAGCAGCTGCCGCCTCACCGGATGCAGCGACGAGATCACCAAGCACCTGGGCATCACGCTGCTGCCCCAGGCCGGGGTGGCCCTGGGCATGGCCCTCACCGCCGCCAATCTGTCCGACGGCGCGGTGGTGCGCAATGTGGTGCTGTTCTCCGTGCTGGTCTACGAGCTGGTGGGTCCGGCTCTCACCAAGCGGAGCCTGATGGCCGCCGGGGAGATCAAGCCCGAGGGCCGCACCTCCGCCCGGAAGGCCAATACCCCCAAGGCTCCTGTCAGTCTCAGCGGGAAAAAGGAAAAGTGATTTTCGCGGAAAACCGCGCCCCGGCCACTGGCCGGGGCGCGGTTTTATTCTGCTTCGGTCAGGGAAGGCCCAGCGCCGCGGCGGCCTCATTCACCGCGGCGAGGTCGCCGCCGCCAAAGAGGAATACCTGGCCGTCCCCCGTCCGCAGCAGCAGCCAGGGGCCGCTTCCGGGGTCGATGCAGCAGGTGAACCGTCCCCACCCATCGCTGGTCCAGGTCCCGGTTTTGGCTCCGGAAAGGGCGGTTCCCGCCACGCGGCTCATAGGCGGCAGCTCCTCCAGCAGCTCCGCGCTTTCGATCTCCGACAGCGGTACCGTATAGCGGGAGCCGAAGTGGGAGCCGACAATGGCGGTATCCGTTACCGACAGCTCCACCGGGGCCTTCTCCATGCCCATGAGCCATACCCCGATCAGGGGGCAGGCCAGCAGCAGCGCCAGGACCAGGGCCGCAATGACCTGAGCGGAGCGCCGGGCGAAATTGAAGGTGGCGTTCATGCCCACCCGGGCGTTTACCAGCAGGTGGGAGTCGTTGGGATTAAAATAGAGCATCCCCCAGATCCAGTGCTCATCCTCGTCAACGAAGAAGTCCCGCCCGCTGCCGGCGGTGAGTTTCTCCTGGAGCCGCCGGACCCGCATCTCGATGCTCAGCACCGCCAGACAGAGGACCAGGGAGTAGAGCAGGATCACCGCCATGCACAGCCAGACATGGTCCAGGGTCAGCCACAGTCCCAGGCTGAAGGCCCCGGTGGCCCAGGCGCAGATGAGCCACGCCTTGCCCCAGTTGTACCGGCGGATTCGGGTGAGGGCGGCGGTGCGCGCTGTATTGGCGTCCACCACCTCCGAGCGGTCCCGGTACAAAAACCGGTAGCAGACGTAGAAGAGGGCCGTGATCCCGGCGTTCAGCAGCCACAGCCACCACAGCGCCCGCTGGAAAAGCAGGGGGACCAGACTGACCAGAAAAGGCGGCAGAAACCACAGAGGAGAGATCCACCGGGTTTTCTCCGCGGCGGCCTTCAGGTCGATGACAGCCGGTTCGCCGCCCTGCCGCTTCCAGCCCCGCTCCTCCTTCAGCCGCGCCAGGGCCCGGTTGCAGCGGACATAGGGGACGGTGGGGACGACACACGCGGCAATGATCCAGATGAACCACAGGGTCATGCTGAGACCGGCGCTTCGGAGGAACAGGCAGGGGAGAGCGGGGACGGTCAGGAGCCACGCTGCCTGCCGCAGCTGCTTTTGGTACGACGCCAGCAGCTCCTCCACCGCCGGGTCCGCCTGGGCCTCGTAGGGCAGCGTCACCCCCACGATGATGTTCTTCTTGGGCCTGGCCTCGTTGCCCAGCAGATGGCACATCAGCCAGGGCAGCCAGATCAGGCTGCACCAAAGAATCAGATTGGTCCAAAGCCAGCTCATGTTTCCTCCTCCTCGTCGCACAGCCGCTGGCACAGGGCCAGAATCGCATCCCGGTCCAGCCCCGCCAGCCGCAGCTCGCACAGCCGCAGCCGCAGGCCCTCCAGAGTCCCGGCGGAAGGGGAGGGGGCAGCGTCCCCTCGGGGCAGCACCACGGCCCCGCTGCGCCGGTCTGCGGCGATATAGCCCTCCTGCCGGAGGAGCTGATAGGCTTTGCTCACAGTCATCATGTTGATCCCCGCTTCCTCCGCCAGCGCCCGGATGGTGGGCAGCCGCTCCCCGGGAGCCAGCCGCCCGGACCCGATGCCCAGAACGATCTGATTGCGGATCTGCTGGTAGATGGGAACGTCGCTGTTGAAATCCAGCTGCAGAAGCATACTGCCGCCTCCTTTGCATTATTTAGTATAATGCAACATATGCAAAAAGTCAAGAAGTTTCGGCGAAACCTCTTGACAAATCCGGATGTTGGCATACAATAAGGCAATGGTGTCAAGACACCTATCCATACTGATAAGAGGGAAGAAAGAGATGGAAAAACTGAAAGCGTTTCTGAAGCGCAAGAACATTGTCATTTCCGGCAGGCGCTACGGGATCGACGCGATGGGGGCCATGGCCCAGGGACTGTTCTGCTCTCTGCTCATCGGCACCATCGTCAAGACCCTGGGGGAGCAGCTGGGGCTTCCGTTCCTGGTGGACGTAGGCGGCTACGCCTCCGCCATGAGCGGCGCGGCCATGGCCGTGGCCATCGGCTTTGCTCTGCAGGCGCCGCCGCTGGTGCTGTTTTCCCTGGCCACGGTGGGCTACGCCGCCAACGCCCTGGGCAGCACCAGCCTCATTGAGGGGCAGGCGGGAGCCGGCGGCCCCCTGGCGGTGCTGTTTATCGCCATCATCGCCGCGGAGTGCGGCAAGGCCGTCAGCAAGGAGACCAAGGTGGACATCCTGGTGACGCCCCTGGTTACCATTCTGGTGGGGGTGGGTCTCTCCGCCTGGTGGGCCCCCGCCATTGGCACCGCCGCCACCGCCGTGGGCAACATCATCATGTGGGCCACGGATCTGCAGCCCTTCCTCATGGGCATCGTTGTCAGTGTGGTCATCGGCATGGCGCTGACCCTGCCCATCTCCTCCGCCGCCATCTGCGCGGCCTTCGGCCTCACGGGGCTGGCCGGCGGCGCGGCGGTGGCCGGCTGCTGCGCCCAGATGGTGGGCTTCGCCGTGCTGTCCTTCCGGGAGAACCGCTGGGGCGGTCTGGTGAGCCAGGGACTGGGTACCTCCATGCTCCAGATGGGCAACATCGTGAAGAATCCCCGGATCTGGCTGCCCGCCATCCTGACCTCCGCCATCACCGGGCCTATGGCCACCTGCCTGTTCCATCTGGAGATGAACGGCGCGCCAGTGTCCTCCGGCATGGGCACCTGCGGCCTGGTGGGGCAGATCGGCGTATGGACCGGCTGGCTGGCCCCCAGTGAGCGTGCCGTCGCCAACGGCGCCGCCGCCATAGTACCCGGCGCCATGGACTGGATCGGCCTGATCCTGATCTCCTTCGTGCTGCCGGCGGTGCTGTGCTGGGCCTTCGGCCTGTTCTTCCGGAAGATCGGCTGGATCGGGGAAGGGGACCTGAAGCTGGATTAACGCCGGCAAGAAATCAAACGGCATCAAAAAAGCAGCAAAAAGGAAGGGCCGAAGCCCTTCCTTTTTGTTATTGCTTTAGCAACAGAACACCTGACGCAGTCAGGTGTTCAAGAACCGCCCGCTATGCGGGTGGGGTTAAAGCTTAAGCAAAGAAACACCCAATCTGGTAAAATGGTGAGTGTTCAAGCCACCAAAAGACAGAAAGGATGTTTCTTATGGCAAACAGTTTAGCACATACAAAATGGGTATGCAAGTATCATATCGTATTTACGCCGAAATATCGAAGGAAAATCATCTATCACCAGTTGAGGAGAGATATACAGCAGATTATAAAAGATTTGTGCAAATGGAAGGGTGTGGAGATAATAGAAGGACATATGATGCCAGACCATGTCCACCTGCTGGTAAGTATTCCCCCGAAATATAGTGTGTCACAGTTTATGGGATACCTGAAGGGGAAGAGTGCGATGATGATTTTCGAAAGGCACGCAAATCTAAAGTATAAATTCGGGAATCGGAATTTCTGGGCAACCGGATATTATGTGAGCACCGTAGGGCTCAATACTGCAACGATACAAAAATATATCCGGGAGCAGGAGAAGCAGGATCAGATTGAAGATAGCCTGAGTAAAAAGGAGTATACAGACCCTTTTAAGGGTAGCAAGTAGTCATACCACTGTGGCTTGAACGAAGTGAAAGCCAGCGTCTTTTAGGCGCTGGCTCTCCTTACGGCCTTATAGGCCGCTCGTCATGCCACCCCTCTTAGGGGTGGTCATGACTGTCTGATACTGTGCTTACGCGGCCTTGGTCTCAGTCTCCACAGGAGTCTCAGTTTCGGCGGGAGCCTCGGTCTCAGCCTCCTGAACGGGGGCCTCGGCGGCGGCCTCAGCGAAGCGCTCCAGGATGGTGATCACCTGGTCGCGGGTGAGAGTGCCCAGAGGAGCGAAGGTGGTCTCGGCAGTGCCGGTCATCAGCTTCTTGCTGACAGCCCACTGCACGGCCTCGCCGGCGTAAGCGCCGATGGAGGCGGCGTCGGTGTAGGCGCTGAGATCGCACTCCACAGCCTCGGCCTTGGCGTAACGGAACAGGATGGTAGCCATATCCTGACGGGTCAGGGAAGCGTCGGGCTGGAAGGTGCCGTCGGGATAGCCCTTGATGACCTCGTTCTGGCTGGCCCAGATCACGGCGCTGGCGCAGGCGGCGTCGGCGGCCACGTCAGAGAAGGGGGCCTCGCCGGTGACCTCGGGAGAACCGGCCAGCTCGTACAGGGCCACAGCCAGCTCGCCGCGGGTAGCCACGGTGGTGTCGGCGACCTTGACGGTGATGCGGCCGGCGGGCTCGCCGTACTGCTCGGCGGTGACCTTGCCCTCCAGGACGGTGGTGATGTACTCCATCACGACCTCATCCATGGGGAAGCCCAGGTCATAGTTGGCGGTGGCGGTGGTGAAGGCGAAGTAGGTGTCGCCGCCGGCGGCCATAAAGTCGTTGGTGGCGATGGTGTAGGTAGCCTCGGGATCAAAGTCCTTGCCGCCGACCTTGGCGATGGTCACGCGGTTGATGGTCTTGGGCGCGAAGTAGGTGGTAGAGCCGTAAGCCTCGCCCTGGTCATAGGCCTTGGTGGTGTCGATGGTGAACTCAATACCGGACACCTGGGGGAAGCCGCCGATGGCGTCGGGGGTGCAGAAGGTGGAAGCCTCCAGGACCTCCAGCAGCTCGCTGCCCTTGATCTTGATGATGTTCAGGGTGTTGCCGAAGGGCAGAACGGTGTTGACGTCCTTCTTGGTGATGTCGCCCACGGCGATGGCGGCGCGGATGCCGCCGCCGTTGGTGATGGCGCCGTCAACAGCCTCGCCCTCCTGGGTGGCCTTCCAGACCAGAGCGTCGGTGATCAGGTCGCCCAGATTGGTCTCCTGGGTGCGGTTGCCGGGGGCCTTGGCGCCGTTCAGCTCCACCTCGGAGGCGGCGAACACGGTGCCGTAATCGGCGTCGATCTCCGCCTGGATCGCGGCGGCCCGGGCGGCGATGGCGTCGCCCTCAGCGACCTCGATGGTGTCGGCGGCCACGCACTCGGTGGTGATGACGCCGTCCTTGATGGTGACCACGCCCACGTTGGCGATCTTGGTGCCGGTGGAGGTCAGAACGGTCTCGCCCACGGTGCGGTTTTCGCTGGTGGCTTCAGCAATGGCCGCCAGTTCACTGTGGGAGTGACCGTCGATGAACACGCTGATGCCGGTGACCTTCTCCAGCAGATCGATGGAGCGGTTGGCGGTAGCGGCGGTCTCCTTGTCAATGCCCAGGTGGCCCAGAGCGATGACGTAGGTGCAGCCGGCGGCCTTCAGGGCGTCCACCTGAGCCTGGGCGATCTTGTACATCTCCTCGCCGCCGGCGAAGGACACGCCCTTGATCTTGGCGGGGTTAGCCTTGGAAGCGGTCTCGGGGGTATCCAGACCGAACACGCCGATCTTGGTGCCGTCAGGAGCCTCGAAGGTGACGTTGTCACCGAAGGCCAGTTTGCCCTCATAGGTGATGTTGGCGGCCAGGATGGGGAACTCAGCGGCCCCGGCCAGCTTGGTCAGGTTCTCATAGCCATAGTCAAACTCATGGTTGCCGGGAGCGGCCACATCGTAGCCGGCCATGTTCATCAGCTCGATGGCGGAAGCGCCCTGAGAGACATTCACAGAGGGAGCTCCCTGGCTGAAGTCACCGGCGTCCATCAGCAGGACGTAGGCGCCCTCGGCCTCGTACTTGGCCTTCAGCGCGGCGACCTTGGCGTAGTTCTCAGTAGCGCCGTGGACGTCGTTGGTGTGCAGGATCACGATGGCGCCGTTAAAGGCGGGAGTCTCGCTGGCAGAGGGCTCCTCGCCCTCAGCGGGGGTCTCGCCCTCGGCGGGAGCCGCCGTCTCGCCCTCAGCGGGGGTCTCGGCGTCGGTCTTGGTTTCCTCCGTGGCGGTGGGTTGGCCCTCCGCCGCGGCGTCCTCGCCCTCCGCGAAGGCGACGACCGTGGTGCCGAAGGCCATGATCATTGCCAGCAGAAGAGCGAGAAGCTTGTTCCACTTTTTCATAACAGTTCCTCCTACAAAATTTGACGGGCTGGGCCAGCCGGGCGCAAAAGCCCCCGCCCGGACAGTGGGGTGCCCAACTGTCCGTCTGATGGTAGGTATTATACTCCATCCCGGTGGATTTGACTAGGGGGTATTTCCAAAAAAACGCATTTTTCCCACGGCTCGGCGAACGTATCCGCGGGGCGGGGGCAGAACGGGCAAAATTTGCCGTTCCACTGGAAAATTTCGGACCGGCATGGTATACTGATGGCAAAGCTGAACCAGATGACCACCATGTGAAAAGGAGGATGTCCCATGAAGACACTGCTGAAGGGCGGCCGCGTGGCGTCCGGCGGAGGGGTCCGCCGGCTGGACGTGCTGCTGGAGGGGGAGACCGTGGCCCAGGTGGGGGAGGCGCTCCCTGACGCCGGCGCCCGGGTGGTCGACTGCCGGGGAAAGATCCTGTTTCCCGGCTTTATCGACGGCCACACCCACTTTGACCTGCCGGTGGCGGGCACCGTCACCGCCGACGATTTCGCCACCGGGAGCCGGGCGGCGCTCCGGGGAGGCACCACCATGGTGGTGGACTACGCCACGCCCAACAAGGGGGAGACCCTGGCCTTCGGCCTGGCGGAGTGGAAAAAGAAGGCGGCGGGCCGATGCGTCTGCGACTACAGCTTCCATATGACCATCGACGACTGGAGCCGGGATATCTCCCGGGAGATGGGGGAGATGATGGACCAGGGGATCTCCACCTTTAAGATGTACATGACCTACCCCGCCATGATGATCGGGGAGGGCCAGATGTTCCAGGCCCTTCAGCGGCTGCGGGAGCTGGGCGGCCTCAGCGGCGTCCACTGCGAGAACAGCGGCGTCATCGACGAGCTGGTCCGCCAGGCCAGGGCGGCGGGGAGAACGGGACCTTCCTCCCATCCCCGCACCCGGCCCGCCCCTCTGGAGGCGGAGGCGGTGAGCCATCTGCTGCGCATGGCCCAGATCGCGGACGTGCCGGTGATCGTGGTCCATCTCTCCACCCGGGAGGCCCTGGAGGAGGTCCGTGCCGCCAGGAGGCGTGGCCAGACCGTGTATGTGGAGACCTGCCCCCAGTATCTGCTGCTGGAGGACAGCGTCTACGACGCGCCGGAGTATCTGGAAGCGGCGAAGTTCGTCTGCGCGCCGCCTCTCCGCAAGGCGGAGGACCGGGAGGCCCTGTGGGCGGCCCTGCGGGATGGGGAGATCCAGACCGTGGCCACGGACCACTGCTCCTTCACCCTGGATCAGAAGCTGGCGGGGAAGGATGATTTCACCAGGATCCCCGGCGGCCTGCCGGGAGTGGAGGATCGGGGAACGCTGCTGTGGTCCGCCGGCGTGGCGGCGGGCCGAATCAGCGAAGCGGATATGTGCCGGGTCCTCTGCGAGAACCCCGCCAGGCTCTACGGCTGCTGGCCCCGGAAGGGCGTCATCGCCCCAGGCAGCGACGCCGACATCGTGGTGCTGGACCCGGCGGCGGAGAGCGTCCTCACCGCGGCGGACCATGTGCAGAACGTGGACTATACCCCCTACGAGGGGACGCCCCTCTGCGGCGGCATTGCCCAGGTCTACCTCCGGGGCCGCCTGGCGGTGGACGGAGGACGTCTCATGGAGGAGCTGCCCGCCGGCGCCTTCATTCCCCGGGGGAAATGCCAGCTTTGAGCCGGCTGGGAGAGAATCATGCGCTGTGGCCTGCCGGGAGGCAGGCCACAGCGCATGATTTGCATGGTTTTCAACAGCCACAGCGTTTTACAATGTGAAAATTTGCGATATACTGGTAACAGTTCAAACCCGGCCCGCCGGCGCGCGTTTTACGGGCGGATCGGGAGAAGGGAGGGGCCATGCGGTTTGCCAAAATGAACGGCGCGGGCAACGACTTCATCATCCTCAACAATATGGAGGAGCGGATCGACCACAGCCGCTTCCCGGAGCTGGCCAGGACACTGTGCCACAGGCGGCTCAGCATCGGGGCCGACGGACTGATGGCGGTGGAGCGGCCCCGGCAGGGGGGCGACTACCGGATGCTCTTCTATAACGCCGACGGCTCCGCCGGAGAGATGTGCGGCAACGGCGCCCGGTGCGTCTGCCGCTACGGCTTTGAAAAGGGCCTGGCGGGGGAGGAGCAGACCGTGGAGACGCCCTCCGGGATCGTCACCGGCCGCCGGATCGACCGGCGGAATTACCGGATCCGCCTGACGGACCCCAGCGTGATCCGTCTGGACTACCCGGTGGAGGCCCTGGGCCGGAGCCTGGAGTGCTCCTATGTGGAGCTGGGCGTGCCGGGCCTGCCCCACGCGGCGGTGCCCTGTCCCGGCCTGGGGGAGATGACAGCGGACCAGCTGCGGGAGCTGGGGCGGACCCTGCGCTGGCACCCCGCCTTCCCCAAGGGGGCCAACGTCAACTTTTACGATATCACCGGCCCGGACCGGCTGGTGGAGCTGACGTACGAGCGGGGAGTGGAGGATTTCACCTATGCCTGCGGCACCGGCACCGGCTCCGTGGTGCTGGTCCTGACCCTCATGGGCAAGGTCAGCGGCCGGGACGTGGCCGTGTCCGTCCCCGGCGGGACGCTGCGGGTGAGCGTGGACCGGGAGGGGGAGGCCGTCAAGGCCCTCTGGCTCACGGGACCCACCAACTTCGTCTGCGAGGGCGAGATTTTGGACGAGAGCCTGGGGCTGTGACAGACCCAAACCAATCCGTAAAATCGGCCCTAAGGGGCCTACAGAAATTTCAGGAGGAGCGAGCGTATGAACAACAAACTGGATAAGAAATCGGTGGTAAAGAACTACCGGTTCCTGGCCATCATGCTGGGAGCCATGATCCTGGGCGCTGTGGTGGGCTGGATCTTCCCCAATGTGCGGGACGCGGAGGGGAACGTGGTGGAGGCCGGGGCCAGCGTGCTCAAGCCTCTGGGCACCGTGTTCATCAACATGATGTTCTGTATCGTGGTGCCTCTGGTGTTCGCCTCCATCTCCGGCGCCGTGGCTGGGATGAAGAGCCGCAAGCGGGCGGGCAAGATCATGGGCGTCACCGTGCTGACCTTTGTGGTCACCGGCGCTATCGCCGCGGTGATCATGTTCGTGCTGATGAAGCTCATTCCCCCTGTTCTGGCCCCCTGGGCGGAGATCCCCCATGAGGAGATGGGCGAATACGCCAGCATGAGCGATCTGATCGTCAACTTCTTCACCGCCAGCGACTTTGTGGGGCTTTTGAGCCGGAAGGCCATGCTGCCTCTGATCGTGTTCTCCCTGCTCTTCGGCTTTGCCGTGAACCTGAACGGCGGCAGCGAGACCCCCGTGGGCAAGTGGCTGGAGGACCTCACCAATGTGATGCTGAAGTTCGTGAAGATCGTCACCTATTACGCGCCCATCGCTTTCTTCGCCATCTTCGCCGATCTGGTGGCCAACTACGGCTCCCAGGTCATCGAGAACTATGGCCGGGCGCTGCTGGTGTACTATCCCCTGTGCTTCGTCTACATCTTTACCGCGTGGCCCCTCTTCGCCCGGTTCGGCGGCGGTAAGCAGGGTCCCAGGACCATGTTCCGCCATATCACCAAACCCGCCGTGGTCTCCCTGGGCACCTGCTCCTCCGTGGCCACTATCCCCACCAACATGGAGGAGGCCGCCGATACCGGCATCTCCAAGGACGTCAGCGACATGGTGCTGCCCCTGGGCGCTACCATGCACATGGACGGCTCCTGCTTCAGCTGCGTGCTGAAGATCGCCTTCGTGCTGGGTGTGTTCGGCCAGGAGTTCAGCTTCAAAATGCTGATCCCCGTGGTGCTGGTGGCTGTGCTCAGCTCCGTGGGCATGAGCGGCGTCCCCGGCGGCGGCTACATCGGCGAGTATATCATCTGCTCCATTTTCTTCCCCGCCCAGATGGACATGGCCTTCCCCATCCTGGTGGCCATCGGCAACCTGGTGGACCCCCCGGCGACCATGATCAACGCCGCCGGCGACTATGTAGTCAGCTTCATCGTCTCCCGGTTCGTGGACGGCAAGGATTGGCTGGATAAGGCCATCGCCGTGAAAAAGGCGTAAGAAAGCAAATACCCGGAAAAGCGGCGGGAGCTGTTGCTTTTTGAAACACCCCCCCCCCGATTGTGGCGCGGGGGGGGGCACCAAAATAAAACCCAAGCCACCAGTTTT
>CATZRD010000007.1 GCA_958423465.1 uncultured Oscillospiraceae bacterium
GGGAGACCAAGCCGGACGCCGCCACGCCGGAGTTCTATCTGGTGCGGACCCTGGACTTCATCGACACCAACTACCACGAGAACATCTCCATCGAGGAGATCGCCTCCAGCCTGGGGCTGACCCGGAAGGCCCTGACCATGGCCTTCGCCAGCCTGACCGGGTTCTCCCCCAAGGACTATCTGACCTACTACCGCATCACCAAGGCCGTGGACCTGCTGCGGGACGCCAATCTCTCCATTGAGATGATCGCGGCCTCCGTGGGCTACAACGACCAGTTCTACTTTTCCAAGCAGTTCAAGAAAAATGTGGGGATGACGCCTTCCATGTGCCGGAAAAAGGTGATGGAGGACCCGGACTGGAAGTACGAGTCGCCCATCGACGCCGTGCAGCAGCAGTACCGCACGCCGCTGGTGACGGAAGTGCCCCCGGAGTTCTGAGAGAAGGCATAGGAGAAAGCGGATATGAACTATACCGTGCATGTGGTCCCGCATACCCACTGGGACCGGGAGTGGTATCTGCCCTTTGAGGTCCACCGGGCCCGGCTGGTGGAGCACATGGACCGCGTTCTGGAGCAGCTGGCCTCCGGCGGCTGCGCCTGTTACCATCTGGACGGCCAGGCCATCGCGCTGGACGACTATCTGGAGATCCGGCCGGAGAAGCGGGAGCTGGTGGAGAAGTATGTACGGAGCGGACGGCTGAAGGCCGGCCCGTGGTATGTGCTGCAGGACGAGTATCTCACCGGCGGCGAGGCCCACGTCCGCAACCTGTACCGGGGCCTGAAAACGGCGGAGGATCTGGGCGGAGCCTGCCGGATCGGCTACCAGCCCGACGCCTTCGGAAACGTGGGACAGATGCCCCAGCTCCTGTGCCAGGCGGGCATGACGGCGGCGGCCTTTGGCCGGGGCGTCACCCTGACGGCAGACGGCAGCGCCGATCCGGCAGGCCGCCGGCCCCGCCGCAGCGAGTTTTTGTGGGAGAGTCCCGACGGGAGCCGGCTCCCGGCCCTGTTCTTTTCCGGCTGGTACAACAACGGCCAGGAGATCCCCGCGGACCCGGCGCTGGCCCGGGCCTACTGGGACCCCCGGCTGGCCAGGGCCATGCGGTACGCCGCCACCGGCCACCTGCTGTTCATGAACGGCAGCGACCACCAGCCGGTGCAGCGGGACCTGCCCCAGGCCCTGGAGACGGCCAGAAGGCTGTATCCGGACATCACCTTCCTCCAGTCCGATCTGGAGCAGTACGCCCGGGCGGTGCTGGAGAGCCTGGACGGGCCGCTGGAGACGGTGCCCGGCGAGCTGGCGGGCCAGGAGACGGCGGGGGACAACACCCTCTGCAATACGGCCTCCTCCCGGGCCCCGCTGAAAGCCATGAACCGATACGCGGAGACGCTGCTGACCCAGCGGGCCGAGCCGCTGGCGGTCATGGCCGCCCTGTCCGGCGGAAAGGCGGACGGGGCGCTGCTGGACCACGCCTGGAAGCTGCTGATGCAGAACCACCCCCATGACAGCATCTGCGGGTGCGGCGTGGACGCGGTGCACCGGGAGATGGAGGGCCGCTATGAGAAGTGCGTCCAGTTGGCCGGGTATTTGGCGGACAGCGCCGGGAAGGAGCTGAGCCGCCAGATCGCCGCGCCGGGACTGGAGACGGCCGCCGCCGCCTTCGCGGTGTGCAATCCCTCCGGCTGGCCCTGTACCGGGACGGCGGAGGCGGTCATCTCTCTGGAGCGGCTTCCCCTGACGGCGGAGGCCCGGTCCCGGCTGTTGGCCCGGCCCGCCGGTCCCTGCCGCCTGACGGACAGCCGTGGGCGGGAGATCCCCTGTACCGTGGAGGATCTGGGGGTCCGCTTCGGCTATACGCTGCCGGAGGACAGCTTCCGCAGGCCCTACTATGAGCGGCAGGCGCGGGTCCGGTTCCAGGCGGAGGAGATCCCCGCCTTTGGGTACGAGACCTACTACCTGCGGGAGGAGGCCCCCGCTCCCGCCACCGGCGGACTGGTGACGGGACCGAACCGGATGGAGAACGCCTTCGTCCGGGTGGAGATCCGGGAGGACGGCAGCTTCGATCTGACGGAGAAGGAGACCGGGCGGGTCTACCGGAGCCTTGGCTGGTACGAGGACGCGGGGGACGTTGGCGACGAGTACATCTTTCAGGCGGCGCTGGGGGAGCCTCTGACCACCCAGGGCCGGCCCGCCGGCGTGGCCTGTCTGGAGGACGGCCCCTGCCGGGCGGTTTTCCAGATCACCCACCGGCTGGAGATCCCCCGGCAGGCGGACGGCGCTCTGGCGGAGGCGATGGAGTCCATGGAGCCGCGGCTCCAGCGGCAGATCGGCCGCAGCCGGGAGACCACGGTGCTGGAACTGCGGGCGACCCTGACCCTGGAGGCGGGGAACCCCGTGGTGCGGCTGCGGACAGAGTTTGAGAACACCGCCAGGGACCACCGGCTGCGGGCGGTCTTTCCCACCGGACGAAAGACGGACCGGCATCTGGCCGATTCCGTGTTCGACGTCGTGGACCGGCCGGACCTGCCGGGACCCCGCTGGACCAACCCCAGCCGGTGCCAGCGGATGCAGATGCTGGCCGCGGCGGAGGACGAGGGCGGCGGCCTGGCGGTCATCAACCGGGGCGTATACGAGTATGAGATGCTGCCGGAGGAAAAGGCCGTCGCGGTGACGCTGGTGCGCTCTGTGGGCGAGATGGGCGACTGGGGCGTGTTCCCCACGCCGGAGGCCCAATGCCAGGGGCGGATCGCCATGGACCTGGGCCTGCTGGCCTACGGCGGCGCCCTCCGGCAGGACGGCTGCCGGCATGTCTGGCAGTTCCAGCAGGATATGCCCGCCTTCCAGATCTTTGAATCCGACGGCGTCCTGCCGGAGCGGGGCGGCTTTCTGGACTGCGCTGGCGAGGGCCTGGTATTCACCGCCCTGAAACCGGCGGAGGACAACGCCGGCTATGTGCTGCGCCTCTTCAACGCGCTGGACGAACCTTCGGCGCTGACTCTGCGGCCCCGGGCGGGTCATGCCTGTTACCGCAGCGACGTGCTGGAGCGAAAGCATGGGCGTTTGCAGCCGGAGCCTGACGGGCTTCTGCGAATTCCGGTCAGGGGCAAAGAGATCCTGACCCTTCGATTTGAGAGTGTCTGATATGGAAAAGAAACGATTGATCATTTTTACGGATATTGGCGACACCGTCATCGACGAGGGGACCGAGGTCCGCGACAGGCCCTGCGGCGTCGTTTTGAAGGCGGACTGCATCCCCGAGGCCAGGGAGACCCTGCTGGAGATGCACCGGCGGGGGTATACCATTGTGATGGTGGCCGACGGGCTGCTGCAGTCCTTCCGCAACACTATGGAGGGCAACGGGCTGGACCGGGTCTTTACGGCGTGGGTGGTCTCCGAGAAGGTGGGGGCCGAAAAGCCGGACCCCCGGATGTTCGAGACGGCTCTGCGGAGCCTGGGATTGACGGAGGCCGATAAATCCCGTATTATCATGGTGGGCAACAACCTGTCCCGGGACGTGCTGGGGGCGAACCGCTTCGGAATCACGTCCATCCACCTGTGCTGGTCCCCCCGGTATCCCGCCCGGCCGGCGGGCCCGGAGGAGGAGCCCGCTTACCGCATCTATCGCCCCTCCGAGCTGCTGCCCCTGGTGGAGAAGCTGGAGAGCCGCCTGGAGGCGGCGAGGTGACGGCATGACAAAAAAGATCATTCTTGTCTTTAAGACCCACTTCGACATCGGCTTTACCGATCTGGCGGAGCGTGTGATCCGGGACTACGGCGGCCCCATGCTCCGGCAGGTGATCGAGACCTGCCGGGCCACGGAGCGTCTGGGCCCCCTGCGGTATGTGTGGACCATGCCCGCCTGGCCCCTCTGGTACATCACGGAACACTGCGAGGCGGATCTCCGGCCGGAGCTGGAGCGCCTGATCGAAAACGGCCAGATCGTATGGCACGCTCTGCCCTTCACCTCCCACACCGACTTCTGCGCGCCGGAGGAGTACGCCCAGGGCCTGCGGTATGCCCGGCTGCTGGCGGAGCGCTACGGAAAGCCCTGCCCCGTGGCGGGGAAGATGACCGATGTGCCCGGCCACGGCCTGATGCTGCCGGAGCTGCTGGACCAGGCGGGGATCCGTTTCCTGCACCTGGGCTGCAACGAGTTCGCCTCGCCGCCCCAGGTCCCCGGGCTGTTTTTCTGGCGCAGCCCCGCCGGCGGGCAGGTGCTGACCATGTACAGCAAGGGCGGCTACGGCACCAGCCTTCTGCCGCCGGAGGACTGGCCCTTCCCCGTGTGGATGGCGCTGATGCACACCCACGACAACTGCGGGCCCCAGAGCGGGGAGATCATCCTGAGACTGGCGGAAGAGGCCCGGGCGGCCTGCCCGGAGGCGGAGATCGTCTGCGGGACCATGGACGACTTCTACCGGGAGCTGGCGGCCTGCGATCTCTCCGGCGTGCCGGTGGTGACGGAGGATCTGGCGGATACCTGGATCCACGGCGTCGGCTCCTATCCGGCGGAGGTGTCCCGGATGCGGGAGGGCAGGCTGCGGGCCCGCCGCCTGCATCGGGAGGCGTACCGCCGCTTCCTCCGGGGCCAGGACCCGGACCCGGCTCTGGAAGACCTGTGGGACCGCTACTATGAGCAGGTGTGCCTCTTTGAGGAGCACACCTGGGGCGCGGACGTCAAGACCTGGCTGGGGCCGGACCGGGTATACGAAAAACCGGCGTTCCGGGAGGCCAGAAAGACGGCGCCCTACCAGTTTATGGAGGCGTCCTGGCGGGAGCAGCGCCGGCGGGCGGAGGAGAGCGGAGCGCTGCTGGACCGGATCGGAACGCTGCTGCCGCTGCCGGCTCCCGGACCGGCCCCAGCCGGGGAGCTGCGGGTCTCCGGCGGCGGGGAGGCGGTCTCCGTGGAAAACCACCGCTACCGCCTGACCTTTGACAGCCGGACAGGGACGATCCGCCAGGTATACGACAAGGCCCTGGCGGTCCCGCTGCTGGCCGCCAGAGACGGCATGGGCGTCTTTACCTACCAGTATGACCGCTATGGCTTTTCGGACATCAATGAGTTCCTGCGGGACTACGCGTATCACTTTACCACCTGGGGCATCCAGGACTACGGACGGGAGAACTACCCCGACTGCGCCCACAGGTCCTTCCGCCCCGACTGGGAGGGATACGAGATCCGGGACGACCGGGTGATCTTCCGCTACGCGCCCCATGAGAGCGCCGTCCGCTGCGGCGACTGCGAGCAGGTGATCCTGACGGTGACGCTGCCGGCGGAGGGGGACGCCTTTCAGGTGGAGCTGGCCCTGGAGCGCAAGCAGGCCACGCCCTACGTGGAATCCGGAAGTCTGGTGTTCCCGCTGCCGGGCTGGAGCGGCTGCCGTCTCCACAAGCCCTGCGCCGTGGTGGACCCGGAGACGGACATCGCCCCCTGCGCCAACCACGCCCTCCTGAACATGGAGGAGGGGATCACGGTGCTGGGGGAAACGGCGCGGCTTTTCATCCGGCCTCTGGACACGCCCCTGGTGTCCGTGGGCAGCCCCGGCGTCTACGAGTACCACCGCCAGTTCCCCCGGGACCGCCGGCCGGAGCTGTGGTTCAACCTCTTCAACAATATGTGGGGGACCAATTTCCCCCAGTGGATCGAGGGCAGCTTCCGGTTCCGGTATGAGGTGCGCGCCGCGGCGGCGGACGGGGAGGAGCTCCTCTGCCGGGAGCAGCTTTCCGGAATCCCGGAGGGGATGGAGCTGGTCTGTATGCGCAGGCAGCCCCAGGGCGTGTGCGTCACCCTCCGGGATCATGGCGGCCGCCCGGCGGAGCGGACGATTCGCCTGCCCGGCGGGGAGATCGCCCCGGCGGACCTGCTGGGACGGCCTCTGGACGGCTGGCGGCGGGAGGAGCGCGCCTTTATCGTTCGGCCAAATGGTTTACATAACTTTATTCTGCGACGCGAAGGAGGACCGCTGTCATGAAGATCACGTTTTACGGCACCGCGGCCGGCGAGGGCTGGCCGGGGGTGTTCTGCCAGTGCGAGCTGTGCCGGGAGGCCCGGCGGCTGGGCGGGAAGAACATCCGCACCCGCTCCCAGGCGCTGATAAACGACGACCTGCTTATCGATCTGCCGCCGGACAACCAGCTCCACAGCCTCTACTACGGTCTGGACCTGGGCCGGGTGCGTACGCTGCTGTTTACCCACAGCCATTCGGACCACTGCTACCCCAATGACCTGGAGCTGCTTCGGGAGCCGTACTCCCACACCTATCCCGGCCGGATGCAGGTATTCGGAAACGCGGCGGTGGGCCGGGCGGTGGAGGCGGCCTGCGGGAGCCTGGGCGGCGAGTGCGAGCGCTTCGACTTCCACGAGGCCCAGGCGGACCGCGCCTTTGAGACCGGCGGCTATACCGTCCTGCCCCTGCGGGCGTCGCATATGAAGACCGAGGACTGCCTTTTGTACCGCATCGCCCAGGGGGGCAAGGCCATGCTCTACGCCCACGATACGGGGGCCTTCTGTGACGAAATGCTGGAGCGCCTGGCCGCGGAGCCGGGGAAGCTGGATCTGGTCACCATGGACTGCACCAGCCAGAGCCACCGGGACGACGGCGGCCACATGGGCCTTGTCAACGCGTCGGAGCAGCGGGAGAAGCTCCTCCGGCTGGGCGTGGCGGATGAGCACACGATCTGGATCGTGAACCACTTCTCCCACAACGGCGGGTGGCTCCACGAGGAGCTGGAGGCCCAGGCCCGCCGCCGCGGCTTCCTGGCGTCCTATGACGGCATGACGGTGGAGTTTTAGGAGGACAGGCCATGGCGATCTCATACAACGAACAGAACCGAGTGTTCCGGCTGGACACGCCCCACTCCACCTACCTGATCGGACTGGTGGATGAGGAGGGCTTCCTGGCCCACCTGTACTACGGCCGGCGGATCCCCGACGACGATATGCGGTATCTGCTGCGGCTGGACGGGGAGGACTATGTGCCCTACCGGCGCAGCCGGGAGCAGATCTCCTTTTTGGGCAGCCTGCCCACGGAGTATCCGGGGTGCGGCCGGGGGGACTTCCGGGAGCCGTGCCTGCGGCTGGAGACGGAGGAGGGCTATCGGGCCTGCGATCTTACCTTCCTGTCCTACCGGATCTTCGGGGGCAAGCCGCCGCTGGAGGGTCTGCCCGCCACCTACGGCGGGGAGGAGGACTGCGCCACCCTGGAGATCCTCTGCCAGGACCGGGCACTGGGCCTGCGCGTGACGCTGCGCTATACCGCTTTTGAGAAGCTGGACGCCATCTGCCGCAGCGCCAGGATCGAAAACGGCGGTGCGGGGACCGTGAAGCTGACCCAGGCCCTGTCGGCCTGCCTGGACATGGAGAATAAGGACTTTGACCTGCTGACGCTCCACGGGAGCTGGAGCAGCGAGCGGATGATCGACCGGCGGCCCCTGAGCTGGGGGAAGCAGGGCGTCTCCTCGGAGCAGGGGGCCTCCTCCCACGAGGAGAATCCCTTCCTGGCGCTGCTGGAGCGCACGGCCACCGCCTCCCAGGGGCAGGTCTACGCCATGAACTTTGTCTATTCCGGCAATTTTATGGCCCAGGTGGAGATGTCCCAGCAGGAGCGGCTGCGGATGGTCATGGGGATCCACCCGGCGGGGTTCGGCTGGAAGCTGGCCCCCGGCGACGCGTTCCAGACGCCGGAGGTGGTCATGGTGTACTCCCACCAGGGGCTGGACGGCATGACCCACACCTTCCACGACCTGTACCGGGGCCATCTGGTCCGGGGACCCTATAAGGACCGGCCCCGGCCCTCCCTCATCAACAACTGGGAGGCCACCTACTTTGACTTCGACGCGGACAAGCTCATTAAGATCGCCCGGACGGCGGCGGACATGGGCATCGAGATGCTGGTGGTGGACGACGGCTGGTTCGGCCGGCGGAATGACGACACCAGCAGCCTGGGCGACTGGACCGTAAACGAGGAGAAGCTCCCCGGGGGCCTCGCGAGGCTGGTGGAGGAGGTCAACCGGCTGGGGATGAAGTTCGGCATCTGGCTGGAGCCGGAGATGGTGTCCCCGGACTCCGATCTGTACCGGGCCCATCCGGATTACGCCCTGAGGATCCCCGGCAGAGAGCCGGCCCTGGGCCGGGGCCAGCTGGTGCTGGACCTGTCCCGCCGGGAGGTCCGGGACTGTGTTTACGACCAGATCCGCCGGGTGCTGCGCTCGGCCAATATCGAGTACGTCAAATGGGATATGAACCGGCCGCTGACGGACGTTTTCAGCCTCTGTCTGGCGGCGGACCGGCAGGGGGAGCTGTACCACCGGTATATGCTGGGCGTCTACGAGCTGCAGGAGCGGATGCTGGAGGAGTTCCCCTATCTGCTGCTGGAAAACTGCAGCAGCGGCGGCAGGCGGTTCGACCCCGGGATGCTCTATTACAGCCCCCAGATCTGGACCTCCGACAACACGGAGGCCGTGGACCGGCTGAAGATCCAGGAGGGGACGGCGCTGGTCTATCCCCTGTCCAGCATGGGCGCCCATGTGGCGGCCTGCCCCAGTCACACCAACCACCGGACCACGCCCTTTACCACCCGGGGACTGGTGTCCCTTCCGGGGTGCTTCGGCTACGAGCTGGATCTGACGAAGCTGTCGGAGGAGGAAAAGGCCATGGTCCCCCGGCAGCTGGACGACTACGGCCGGTACGGCTGGGTGTTCCGCACCGGCGATTACTACCGTCTGGCCTCCTTCCGGGAAAACGGCGAGTATGACGCCCTGATGGCGGTGTCCAAGGACAGGAGCGTCGCCGTGCTGGACTATGTCCAGGTCCTGTCCCGGGAGAAGAAGATCACGCCGCTGCTGTACCCCCGGGGGCTGGACGAGGACCGGTATTACCGCTGGAACGAGACCGGGGAGGTCCGCTCCGGCGGGGCGTGGATGTACGGCGGGGTCCTGATGCCCCGGATGTACGGCGACTTTTTAGGAAAACTGATCGTATGGGAGGTAGTTGACCGATGATTCCCAGACCGGAATACCCCAGACCCCAGTTCCAGCGGGAGCTGTGGATGAACCTGAACGGCCAGTGGCAGTTCTCCTTTGACCAGCCCAGCTTCGACAGGGAGATCACCGTGCCCTTCGCCTACCAGGCCAGGCTGTCCGGCATCGGCTCTTCAGAGCGCCACGATGTGGTCTGGTACCGGAGGAGCTTTGTCCTGCCGGAGGCGTGGGAGGGCCAGACGGTGCTGCTCCATTTCGGCGCGGTGGACTATAGCTGCCAGGTGTGGGTGAACGGCGTCCATGTGGGCGGCCACACCGGCGGCCATGTGAGCTTCACATTGGAGATCACCCAGGCCCTGGTCTCCGGCGAGAACCGCCTGGAGGTCCGGGCGGAGGATGTGCTGACCGACCTGGGGATGCCCCGGGGCAAGCAGTACTGGAAGGACGCGCCCGAGTCCATTTTCTACACCCCCACCACGGGGATCTGGCAGACCGTATGGCTGGAGCCGGTGCCCCGGGCGCATTTCCGCCGGGTGGATATCACCCCGGATCTGGACAGCCGGACGGTGGCCTTCGACTATGTTCTCTCCCGGGGAGATCTGGAGGCGGAGATCGAGGTGTCCTTCCAGGGAAAGCTGGTGGCCCGGTCCCGGGAGCCGGTGTTCCGCAGCGGCGGCCGGACCATTCTGGCCCTGGACAAGGAGCGCCTGGGCCGGGACAACTTCACCTCCGCCTGCGCCTGGAGTCCGAAGCACCCCAACCTCTTCGACGTGACGTACCGGCTCTATGAGGACGGCGCTCTCACGGACACGGTCCGCGGCTATTTCGGCCTGCGGAAGATCTCCGTGGAAAACGGCGTCATCTGCCTGAACAACTATCCCTTCTATCAGAAGCTGCTGCTGGACCAGGGGTATTGGCGGGATTCCCTGCTGACCGCCCCCACGGACGAGGCGTTCGTCTCCGACATCCAGTACTGCAAGGCCATGGGCTTCAACGGCGTGCGCAAGCACCAGAAGGTGGAGGACCCCCGCTTCCTGTACCACGCGGACCGGCTGGGCCTGCTGGTGTGGGGAGAGATGGCCAACGCCTTCGAGTTTTCCGGCGACTATGTCCGCCGCTTTACCAAAGAGTGGATGGAGATGCTGGAGCGGGACTACAACCACCCCTGCATCGTGGCCTGGACGCCCCTCAACGAGTCCTGGGGCGTGGAGAACATCAGCACCGACAGCCGGCAGGCCCATCACAGCTGCGCCCTGGTGGAGCTGACGAAATCCCTGGACGCCACCCGTCTGGTCATGTCCAACGACGGCTGGGAGCAGACGATCCCGGACGTGCTGGGCATCCACGACTACGAGCCGGAGAAGGAGGTCCTGTCCCGGCGGTACAGAACAGTGGAGGAGGTCCTCCGCTTCCGGTCCGCCGGCCGGGCGCTGTTCGCCGGAGGGTACGGCTACGCCGGTCAGCCCGTGATGAACACAGAGTGCGGCGGCATCTTCTTCCGGGTGGAGGATACCGACGGCTGGGGCTACACCAGCGCGGAGGGGACGGAGGACTTCTACCGCCTCTACCACCAGGTGGTCTCCTCCTTCCTGGAGTCGCCGGTGATCCAGGGGTTCTGCTATACCCAGCTCACCGACGTCCAGCAGGAGCAGAACGGCCTGCTGACCTTCGACCACCGGCCGAAGTTCGACTGCGACGTGATACGCGCCATCAACGAGGGCTGCTGGCAGCCCGGCCAGCGGACGGAGGAGGACTGAGCCGTGGCGCGGAGGAGGACGCCCGGAGCGGAGCTGCCGGCCGGGGCTGTGCTGCTCTTTGACCTGGACGGCACCCTGACGGACTCCAACGGCTTTTGGGACGCGGCCCAGAGGGCCTTTCTGGCCCGGCGGGGGCTGCCCTGCGGCCAGGCGTATCTGCGGGGAACGGCCTACGGCACGTTCCAGGAGAGCGCGGCCTTCGCCAGGGCGTACTGGCGGCTCCCGGAGTCCCGGGAGGCCATCATGGACGAGTGGATGGCGGATGTGGGCGCCGCCTATGAACATGTGACATTGAAGGAAGGCGTCAGGGCCTTTCTGGAGAGGCAGGCCGCGGCGGGACGCGCCATGGCCGTCCTGACGTCGGCGGCGCCGGTCCACTGCCGGACGGCTCTGGCGCGGACCGGCATCGGCGGGTATTTTGCCCGGATCTTCTTCGTGGAGGAGATGGGCGTGGGCAAGACCTCGCCGGAGCTGTACCGCGTGACTGCCGGCCTGCTGGGCGTCCCCCCGGAAAACTGCGTCTGCTTTGAGGATTCCGCCGCCGCCTGCCGGTCGGCCCGGGCCGCCGGGATGAGGACGGTGGGCGTCCGGGAGGGGTGGTTCCAGGACGGGGCCGAGATGGAGAAAAGCTGCGATCGGTTCATCCGGGATTTTCGCGATCTCCTGATATAAAAGAGAGAGGTTCCCGCGCCATCCGGTGCGGGAACCTCTCTTCGTATATCCGGCGTTCAGCCGCCGACGATCATGACCTTTTCATTCGGGCCTACCATGCCCAGACTGTCCCGGGCGATCTCCATCATCAGCTCCGGATCGTCGCTGTTGGCGATGTCGTCCGCCAGCTCCTGATTCTCCGAGCGCAGCTCCTCCAGCCGCTGGCTGTAGGCCTCCTTCTGCCGGTCGGCCTCTTGAATCTGGCCCTGGAGGTGATAGATCTGGATTCCCACGCCCAGCAGCAGCACCAGAAGGAGCAGCACGGTCAGCTTACTGCTGGGACGCCGCCTGGCGGCCGTCGTCTTTGCCATCTCCTCCGTCTCCTCCCTCCGGCGGGCGCCGTCTGGCGCCGCCTATACTGGTAAACATTATTGTAAACCAACTTTTCAAAAAAGAAAAGAGTTTTTTGCAAATTTGAACAAATTTTTTTATGATCTTCCCGGCCAACCTCAGAGGAACCAGCAAGATCCCCAGCCAGAACCGCCACAGAGGCAGCAGAAGGGGGGAGAGCAGGCAGAAAAACAGCACGCCTCCCCCCAGAATCCCCGCCAGGATGAACAGCCGCAGCTCCCCGTCGCCGGCCATGATGAAGAAAAACACCGAGGCCAGCGCCACCAGACAGTAAACGCCATCCAGCAGTCCGCCCAGAAGGCGGCGGGGAAGGCCCCGCCGTCCCGGAGGGCCGGGGAGGATCAGAGCCCGGACGGAGCGGAACAGGTCGTAGACCAGAGCCAGCGTGCTTCCCAGCAGAATGGAGCGGAGGAACATGGCCAGCTGGTCGGTGATGACGTTCCCCATCCTCAGCCGAACAGGCGGCGCAGCAGCCCGCCGCTGGGGGCGCTGGCGGCGTCCTCATAGGCCAGGGTGTCGATGTTCCCGTCCACATGCAGCTCGCCGCCGTCCAGATTCAGCTTCCCAATATGGAGGGAAGCGCCGCCCACGACGAGCACGCCGGCGGCGGTGCGCATGACCACCTCCTCCTCGTCGAAGCGCTCCACCTCCTCCACGCCGGTGACCACCAGGCGCTGCCGCCCGTCCAGCGTCAGGCGGTGCTCCATTCCACTCAGATCCTCATAAGGCATAGCAAGACCTCCCATACATATCTGCTCACGGATGGTAGATACATATGGGAGGTCTGTCCGCTTTATGCCTGAATCTCCCGGTACATAGCGGCGGCCTCGGCCTTGCCGGCGTTTTCCTGTACGGAGAGGACCTCCACTGTCAGCGTCCGCTGGCCGAAGCGGATGGTGATCCGGTCGCCCTCCTTGACCTCGTAGGAGGCCCGGACGGGCCGGCCGTTGACAGAGACCCGCTCGTTGTCGCAGGCCTCGTTGGCCACGGTCCGCCGCTTGATGAGGCGGGAGACCTTCAGATACTTGTCAAGCCGCATACGCATCCTCCTGACTGTGCTGCCGCCGCGGCGGCAGAGAAAAGAAAGGGCGCGGCCAGGCCGCGCCCCGTGGGTTCATTTACTTCGCGACGGCGTCCTTCAGAGCCTTGCCGGCCTTGAAGGAGGGGACCTTGGAGGCGGGGATGCGGATCTCGGTGCGGGTCTTGGGGTTGCGGCCGATCCGGGCGCTGCGCTTCTTCACCTCGAAGGTGCCGAAGCCCACCAGACGGATCTCGTCGCCCTGGGACAGGGCGGAGGTGATGGTCTCCAGAACGGCGTTGACGGCGGCCTCGGAATCTTTCTTGGACAAAGCGGCCTTTTCGGCCACGGCGCTAATGAGTTCAGCCTTATTCATGGGATACGGTCTCCTTTTATATAGTTTCTTTTGTCAAGTCCGGCATACCCCGTACACCGTCTTGCTCTGTGGTCTACAAATATGCAGTATACCATGGTTTTCCCAAAGAAGCAAGCATTATTGCAAGTTCGCCAGGCTTTTTTCAAAAATTGCTGGTTCCGGTCGGACTCACCGCAGATGGAGGATGCGGGCGATCTTCTCCCCCTTGGGGATCAGAGCCAGATCCTCCCGGGTGACGATCCGCAGGGCGATGACCAGCACCAGATAGATCACCACCGCCACGGCGATGGAGGTCAGGGTGGCCAGAGCGGTGCGGACATATCCGCCGCCCAGAAGGCGGCTCAAAAGGCCGTAGACCGCCCAGGCGGCGGCCCCCATGACGGCGGAGGCCAGCACCGGCTTGCAGAAGTAGGAAAAGTAGCGGGGCTTATCCTGAAGCAGACGGTAGACCAGCGCCAGGTTCATGGCGGAGATCAGCACATAGCAGATCAGCGTGCCGATGGGCGCGCCCTTGATGTTGATCTCCGGGTTGCCCACCAGGGCGTAGTTGATGAGGACCTTCACCGTGCCGCCGATGAGCATGGTATAGATGGGATAGTTCACCTTGCCGTGGGCCTGCATGATGGAGTTGGTCAGCAGCATGATGCACACAAAGACAGCGGAGATCCCCAGCAGCCGCAGATGGTAGGTGGCGGCCGCCGCGGCCTCGGGCCTGGCGGGGTAGAGCAGCTGGAGGATGGGGCCCGCCAGAACGGACATGCCCACCCCCGCGGGCACCGCCAGCAGGGCCACCAGCCGGAAGCTGGCGGAAACCACCCGGTTCACCTCCTGGTGGTTCCGGCGGGTCACCGCCACGGAGATGGCGGGCACCAGACTGATGGACACCGAGGGCAGAAAGGCGGGCAGCAGGTTGTACAGGTTGTTGGACAGGGTGTACTGGCCGTAGAGGGCGGCGGCCTGCTGCTCGCTGAGGAGCAGGCTGGTCTGGAGCTGCCCCATGATGATCTTCTGATCCAGCATATTGAGCACGCTCATCCCCACCTGGCCGATGGTGATGGGGATGCCCAGCTTCAAAAGCCGCCGGAGGATGGCGCCGTAGCGCTCCGGCACGTCTCCGGAGGCGGGCAGCTCGCCGCGGTGGCGGAAATAGTTGACCACCATATAGACCGCGGCCAGGATGATGCCCGCCGTGACGCCGGCGATGGCCCCGGCGGCGCCTGCCGCCAGCCCTTTGCCGGCGGAGACCAGATACCAGGCCAGAGGCAGGCCGAACACCAGCTTGGAGAAGGACTCGATAAACTGGGACGTGGCGGTGGGGACCATGTTCTGCCGCCCCTGGGCGTAGCCCCGGAGGGCGCACATAATCGACACGAACACGACGGAGACGCCCAGCACCTTGATGGGCCAGTAGGCCAGAGAGTTGTTCATCCAGGCGGCAAGCTGCCGGGTGCACAGCAGCATCACCGCCGAGCCCAGAGCGCCCATGGAGAGGAAAAGCCCCGTGGCGGTCCGCAGGCACCGGCGGACCTGATTGCTGCGGCCCAGGCTGTCCGCCTCGCTGATCATCTTGCTCAGGGCCAGGGGGAGCCCGGCGGTGGACAGGGTCAGCAGCACGGAGTAGATGTTGTAGGCGGTGTTGAAGTGGGCAATGCCCTCGTCCCCCAGGATGTTGCCCAGGGGGATCTTGTACAGCGCGCCGCAGATCTTCACCAGAATGGTGGAGACGGCGAGGACCGTGACGCCGCCCATAAAGGACTGCTTGTTTTTGTTGGACATGAAAGCTCCTCTTTTATGCCGGGAACCGGCGTCAGTTGCCGCTGAGGGGATGGCCGCACTGGGCGCAGAAAGCGCTGCCCTTCTCGTTCTCCGCGCCGCACTCCGGGCAGAAGCGGGCGCCCTGGAGGGCCCGGAGCTGCCGGCGGTAGGTCTGCTGATCCTCGTAGAGGCTGTCCACATACTCCAGGATCTGTGCCATGACGGTACTGTCGGAGGGGGTGCCCCGGTGGGTGGCGTAGACCATCTCGCCCACGGCCTGCATCTGCAGGTCGATCTCCTCCTGCAAATCGGCAATGGCCCGGCGAAGCTGGACGGCGTCCTTCAGTCCGGCAGCCTTTTCCGCCGCCCTGGCGGGGGCGGTGCGGGCCAGCTTCGCGGCGGACCCGGCGGCGCTTTTGACGGCAGAGGTGAGGGCTTGAAGCGTATGGGTATCGAATTTCAGTTCCATGGCGATGGTTCCTCCTTCATGATTTCCGGTCAGTCGTCGTAGATGCCGCCGCCGATGAACTCCCGGATGAGGGAATCCACCGCGACGTACTTCTCATCCAGGTGCTCAAACTTTGGGTAGGCCTCCACCAGGTGGCCGATCTCCTCATACCGCTCCATGTCCGGCGAGAGGTGCAGGTGGTCGAAAAGCGGCTGGGCGTAGTTTTTGACCACGTTGACCTCGTAGGGCAGGGAGCTGTCAAAGACGATGTCGGCGTTGTCCCTAAAGGGGGAGATGTAGAGCTTCTCTCCCCGGCGGACGTTGGCCCACATTTTGATGGTCACGTCCGGCTCCCAGGCCCGGAACTTGGCGTCCCGGACGGTGCGGCGGGCCAGACGCATCCAGGTGCCCTTAAAGACCACCCTCCCCTCGTCGTCCACTACGTTGGACCGGGCGGAGATATAGACCTTCATGGCGTTGGGATTTTTGCCGGTGATGATGTCGTTGAGAGCGTGGATGCCCTCGAAAATGGCGATCTCGTCCTTGCCCAGCTGCAGGGGGTGGCTCTTGATGGCGGAGCGCATCTGCCGGGCGAACTCGAATTTGGGGATCAGGATCCGCTCCCCCTGGTCCAGCAGCTTGAAGTGCCGGTTCAGAAGATCCATGTCCAGGCAGAAGGGGGACTCGTAATCGATCTGCCCATCCCGGTTCCGGGGGGCGGTCTCCGGGTCCACAGTCTGGAAGTAGTTGTCCATGGCGATGGCGTGGGACTGGATGCCCATTTCCTCCAGCCGGGCCTCGATCTTCTTGGCGGTGGTGGTCTTGCCGCTGCCGGAAGGGCCGCTGAGAAGGACGATCCGGGATTTGCTCAGATTGTCCGCGATCTGGCGGGCTGCCTTGTCGATCTTTTTGGCGTAGGCGGCGTCGCTCTCCTCCACGAAGCCCTTGGGGTCCCGCCCCACGGCGGCGTTGATCTCGCTGAGTGAATAGGCCATTACGCTAAGTCACCTCCTGATAGAATTCCCGGAAAGAGCGCTGGTTCTCCGCGATCTTCTCCGGGCGCTGAATATACTCCTGGGGATATTTCAGATTGAAGGCCCGCTCGATCCGGTCCCGGGCAGGGTCCACCAGCTTGGTGGAGCCGCCGGCGCCCAGGCTGAGGATGGTGTGCAGCTCCTCCATGATATAGATGTTGTACCAGCCCTCGGCCCCCGGCCTGCACCAGCCCACGTTTTCAAAGCTGCCGGACATGTACTTCTGCCGGTACAGGTAGTAGGGAGAAAGCCCCGCCGCCCGGAGGGCCGGGTCCGCGTAGTCCAGCATGGCGGATACCTCCTCCTCCGTGGGGATCCGGGTGCCCTCCAGGGTGATGCGGCTGCCCTTTTTGAGGCTGAGGGTGTGGACGGTGATGTTGTCCGCCCCCAGGGCGATGACCTCGTCCAGGCTCCGGCGGAAGCTTTCCGGCGTGTCCTCGGGAAGTCCGGCGATGAGGTCCATGTTCACATGGGGGAAGCCCACCCGGTCCACCAGAGCCATGGCGGCGCGGATGTCGTCGGCGGTGTGCCGGCGGCCGATGGCGGCGAGGACGTTGTCGGCCATGGTCTGGGGATTGATGCTCCCCCGGGTGACGCCGTTTCGCCGCAGGACCCGCAGCTTCTCCTCCGTGATGGTGTCCGGCCGTCCGGCCTCCACCGTGTGCTCCAGCACGCCGCTGAGGTCGAACTGTTCGCTGAGCCGGCCCAGCAGCCGGTCCATCTGCTCCGCCGTCAGGGTGGTAGGGGTGCCGCCGCCCATGTAAAAGCTTTTGACCCGCAGGCCCAGCTCCTTCACCATTCCGGCGGCGCTGTCGATCTCCCGGTCCAGCGCCTCCAGATACGGCTCCACCAGATGAAAGCTCTTTTCCACGCTGTTGGAGACAAAGGAGCAGTAGGCGCACCGGGTGGGGCAGAAGGGGATGCCCACATAGAGGGAGATGTCCCGCTTCTCAAGGCCCGCCTTGGCCGCCAGTCCCGCCTGAGCGCACTCGATAGCCAGACGGCGGCGCTGGGAGGAGACAAAGTAGGTATCCCGCAGCACCCGGTCCGCCGCTTTGGGGGTGAGGCCCTTTTCCAGCAGACTTCCCGCCAGCTTGGCGGGGCGGATGCCGGTGAGGGCGCCCCAGGCGGGGGTGCGGCCCGTCAGGTCCCGGGCGGCCTTGAAGAAGCTGAGCTTCACCAGCCGCTGGAGGAGCCGCTCCCGCTCATAGTCGTTTTCCGCCCCGGACACGTCTCCCCGGGCCACGCCCCGGGCGGTGCGGCCGTCCACCGTCAGCACCGTGACGGCGGTGTGGAGCTTTTTCCCACGGGTGAGGGACACCCGGGCGGTGTGGGGGTCCTCCCCCTGGTACACCGGCCGCTCCTTGGGGAAGAAGGCCAGCAGGCTCTGCTCCACGGCGTATTGATAGTCATGCCCTTGAAAGATCAGTTTCATCGTTTCATCGCCCTTATCAGATAGGGGTTGGACCGCCGCTCATGGTCCAAGGTGGTCATGGGGCCGTGGCCGGGACAGACCCGGTAGTCCCCCTCCAGGGTTCCCAGCCGGTCCAGGGAGGCCATGATGGCCGCCCCCTCGCCGCCGGTCAGATCCCACCGGCCGCAGCCTCCGGCAAAGAGGGTGTCCCCGGAGAGCATCAGGTCTCCCGCCAGCAGCACCACGCTGCCGGCGGAGTGGCCCGGGGTGTGGAGCACCCGGATGGAGGTATCCCCCAGGCGGAGGGTGTCCCCGTCGCCGTAAGTCCGCTGGACTGCCCCCTGATGGGAGAGAAAATACCGGGAGGCGGGAGCGTCCGCCGGGCGCAGGTCCTCTTCATGGATATACACCGGCACGTCGGGATAGACCTGCCGCAGCTCCGGCAGGGCCCCGGTATGGTCCCAGTGGCCGTGGGTCAGCAGAATCATGGCCAGGGTGAGGCCGCTTTTTTGGACCATGTCCAGAATCTGGTCCGGGGCCCCGCCGGGGTCCACCAAGGCGGCCTGACCGCTTTTCTCGTCCCCCAGCAGACAGCAGTTGGCGTCCAGCGGCGGGACGGGGATGGTGTCAAAGATCATAGGACGTCGTCTCCTTGCAGATGTTAGTTTTCGCCGTCTGTCCCGCCGCGGAAGCGGCGGACCCGGAGGATAAAGCTGACCACCCAGAGGACGGCGCACAAAAACTGGAGGAAGCTCAGCTGCCCATGCCGGAGCGTGCTCACGCACCAGAGGATGCACGCCAGCGCCGTCAAACCGTACAGCACGCAGGCCGCCAGCAGCATTTTCCTTTTGTCTGTCATGGCGTTCTCCTATTGTTCCGTATCGAAGAGAATCGTGATCGGTCCGTCGTTTTCCGACGTGACCAGCATTTCCGCGCCGAACTCCCCATGCTCCACGGCAAAGCCCCGCTCCCGGCACCGGGCCATAAAGGCCTCGTACAGGGGAACGGCCAGCTCCGGCTTGGCGGCGTGGGAAAAGCCGGGGCGGCGGCTGGAGGTGTCGGCGTACAGGGTGAACTGGCTCACCACCAGCAGGCTTCCGCCTACGGTCTCCAGATTCAGGTTCATCTTGCCGTTTTCATCGTCAAAGACCCGCAGGTTGCAGATCTTGTCCGCCAGCTTGTGGGCGGTGTCCAGCGTGTCGTTGGGGCCAACCCCCAGCAGGACCAGGTAGCCCCGGCCGATGGCTCCGTTGATCCGCCCGCCGATCTCGACGGAGGCGGAACGGACCCGGGTAACAACAGCTCTCATATCGTTTTCACCTCCAGCATCATCAAAAAGCTCTCCGCGGAAGTGTTGCGCCCGCAGGCGTAACATAATTGAAATCGTTTGAAATCGTTTTTCCGGGGGCGTGTACCTCGGAAAAACACTTTGCGGGCCGCGCTCGGCCCGGTCCTTCCTGGTCAAAAAAGATGCGAAGCATCTTTTTTGATGGGTGTCAGCCAGCCGGGCGGTTCACCTTCATGACGCTGGAGATGTTGTGGATCTTCCGCATCACCTGGTCCAGCTGCTCGCTGTCGGAGACGCTGATGGTCAGGGAGAAGATGGCGAAGCCGTCGGCGGTGGCGTGTACGTTCAGGGCGGACACGTTCACCTTGCAGGTGCTCAGGGCGGAGGAGATGTCCACCAGCAGGTTGGGCCGGTCCTTGCACACCACCTCCAGAGCGGTGGAGTAGGACTCGTGGATGTCGTCTCCCCAGGAGACCTTGATCCAGCGGCCCTGATCCCCGGCGGAGCGCCGGGCCGGGTCCGCGTTGGGGCAGTCCTTCCGGTGGACGGACACGCCGTAGCCCCGGGTGATGAAGCCCACGATCTCGTCCCCCGGCACGGGGGTGCAGCACTTGGAGAACTTCACCAGACAGTTGCTGAGGCCCTCCACCACGATGCCCTTTTCGCTTTTGACCCGTTTGGGCAGCGTCTTGTCCGCGGCGGCGGGCTGCTCCTTGGCGGCGGCAGCGGCCGCCGCTTCGGCCGCCGCCTTCTCCAGGGCGGCGGTGCGGCTGAGCTGCAAAAGGCCGTCCTTGATGCGGTTCACCGCCTTCAGGGAGGTGTAGCCGCCGTAGCCGATGGCGGCGTACATCTCGTCCAGGCTCTGGAAGCCCACCCGCTTTAAGAGGGAGGGCAGCACGTCGGGAGGCGTGATCTGGTTCATGGCGATGCCGGCGTGGCGCAGCTCCTCCTCGAAGGAGGCCCGGCCCTGGGCGATGTTCTCCTCCCGCCGCTCCTTCTTGAACCACTGGCGGATCTTGCTGCGGGCCTCGCTGGATTTGGCGATCTTCACCCAGTCCCGGCTGGGGCCGTGGGCGGATTTGGAGGTGCTGATCTCCACGATGTCGCCGTTGTGGAGCTGGTAGTCGAAGCCCACCATCCGGCCGTTGACCTTGGCCCCCACCATGGAGTTGCCCACGGCGGAGTGGATGGAGTAGGCGAAGTCGATGGGGGTGGCCCCGGCGGGCAGATTGCACACGTCCCCCCGGGGAGTAAAGACGAACACCTCGTCGGAGAACATGTCGATCTTCAGGGAGTGGATGAACTCCTCGGCGTCGGCGTCCTCCTGGTTCTCCAGCAGCCGGCGGATCCACTCATAGGTCTTTTCGCCGCCCTCGCCCTTGATGCCCTGCTTGTACTTCCAGTGGGCGGCCACGCCGTACTCGGCGATGGCGTGCATATCGTAGGTGCGGATCTGGACCTCGAAGGGGATGCCGTCCTCGCCGATGACCGTGGTGTGCAGGCTCTGGTACATATTGGGCTTGGGGGTGGCGATATAGTCCTTGAACCGGCCCAGGATGGGCTTGTAGAGGTCGTGGATCACCCCCAGCACGTTGTAGCAGTCCGCCACCGTGTCCACCAGCACCCGGAAGGCGAAGAGGTCGTAGACCTCGTCCATGGTCTTCTCCTGGGCGTACATCTTCCGGTAGATGCTGTAGGGGTGCTTTACCCGGCCGTAGACCGTGGAGCCGGAGATGCCCAGCTCCGTGAGCCGCTGGGTGATCTGGGACTGGATGGACTCCATGAACTGCCCGTGCTGGGCGCTCTCCTCCTGGAGCTTGGCCACGATCTCGTCGTAGGCCGTGGGGTCCAGGTACTTCAGCGACAGGTCCTCCAGCTCCCACTTCACCTTCTGCATCCCCAGCCGGTGGGCGATGGGGGCGTAGATCTCCATGGTCTCGAAGGCCTTTTTCTTCTGCTTTTCCGGGGTCTGGTACTCCATGGTCCGCATATTGTGGAGGCGGTCGGCGATCTTGATGAGGATCACCCGGATGTCCCGGCTCATGGCGAAGAGCATCTTCCGCAGATTCTCCATCTGCTCCTCCTCCATGGAGCTGTACTGGACCCTCGTCAGCTTGGTGACGCCGTCCACAATGTCCGCGATGGTGACGCCGAAGCGCCTGGCGATGTCGTCGTAGGTGCTGTCCGTATCCTCGATGCAGTCGTGGAGCAGGGCGGCGATGATGGACTCGCTGTCCAGTCGCATCTCCGCCACGATCTGGGCCACCTGGATGGGGTGGGTGATATAAGGGGTCCCGTCCCGCCGGAGCTGGGCGCCGTGGTGGTCCCGGGCATATTCAAAGGCCGCGCGGATCTGAGTGAAATCCGCGGAAATATTGTAGCCTCGGATGGTTTTTTCCAGGTGCTGATACCGCTCGTCTACTGTGACCATGGTCAGCAGCCTCCTCTCTCGTCCGTATCCAGAATCTGCCGCAGGCGGCAGATATAGGCGCTCTGTTCCAGCTCCGCCCGCTGCCCCGGCAGGGGCCGGAGGCGCAGCCGCCCGGCGCGCTCCTCCCGCTCCAGCAGGGAGCGCTCGGCGAAGATCTCCACGCCCAGCGCCGCCCGCAGAAAGCTCTCGCAGCCGTCCAGCGCGGCGGCCAGCCGCCGCAGCAGAGGCAGCCGGTCCCCCTGGCAGCCGCCGCAGCGGTCCATGCGGTCGATGGCCCGCCACAGCGCCGCCAGCTGATCCCGGCGGGGCATCAGCCGCCGGGCCTCCTGCCGGTCCAGGGGGCCGCCGGAGATGAGACGCTCCACCAGCTCCAGACACTCCCGCTCCCGGGCGGTGGGGTCCACGGCGGGGCGCAGGTCCACCATCTGGAGCTGTACGCTGCTGACGCCCCGGAACTCGTTGATCTGGAGGTAGAAGGCGGCGTCCACCAGCATCCCCGGGGCTACGCCGCAGTCCTGGGCGGTGGTGGAAAAGAAGATTCCGTCAAAGTGGTACGCGCCCCGGCTCAGCCGCAGCTTCAGGTGCCGGTTCTGGCCCACGTTCTGCATGGCCTCCACCCGGACGCCCATGAGGGCGAACACGGGCCGGGCGTTCCCCGCGCCGTAAGGCTCCAGACGGCCCAGCTGGGCCACCTCGTCCAGGCTCATCCACGCCGGGTCCGCCACCGCGTCCACGTCCAGGGAGGAGATGGGGGCGCGGTCCCCGGTAAAGGCGCTGACGAAGCGGTTCATCCGCTCCCGGAAGGCGGGGATATCCTCCTCCCGGATGTTGAAGCCCGCGGCCAGCTCGTGGCCGCCGAAGTCCGCCAGCAGGTCTGAGCAGGCCTCCAGAGCCGCGAACAGGTTAAAGCCGCCATAGCTGCGGCAGGAGCCTTTGCCCATGCCGTTTTGCAGGTGGATCATAAAGCTGGGGCAGGAGTACCGCTCGCTGAGGCGGGAGGCCACGATGCCCACCACCCCCTGATGCCAGGTGCTGCTGGAGAGCACCAGGGCGCTGCGCTGGCCGGCGGGCAGCCGCTCGATCTGCTCCACCGCCTGGGCGAAGATCTCCTGTTCCACGGACTGCCGCTCCCGGTTCAGGTCGCACAGGTCCCGGGCCAGCTCCTCCGCCTGGGCGGGGTCGTCGGTGAGCAGCAGCCGCACGGCCAGCTCCGCCTCTCCCATGCGCCCGGCGGCGTTGAGCCGGGGGGCCAGCACGAAGCCGATCTGAATGGAGGTGACGTCCTTGCCCCACAGGCCCGTCTCCTTCAGCAGGGCCCGCAGGCCCACCAGATGGGTGCCGGGGATGGCCTCCAGCCCCCGGTAGACGATGGTGCGGTTCTCGTCGCTCATTTTCATCACGTCCGCCACCGTGCCGATGGCGGCCAGGGTGCAGTACCGGGCGAAAATAGCCTCCTCCCGGCCCCGGCCCAGGGCCAGCGCCAGCTTCAGCGCCACGCCCACCCCCGCCAGGTGCTTGAAGGGGTAGGGACAGTCGCTCCGCCGGGGGTCCACCACGGCGGCGGCGTCGGGGAGGGTGCTCTTGCATTCATGGTGGTCGGTGATCACCAGATCCAGACCGATCTCTCTGGCGTACCGGGCCTCCTCTACGCCGGTGATGCCGCAGTCCACGGTGATCACCAGAGTGACGCCCTGTTCCCGCAGGCCCAGCAGGGCGTCGCGGCCCAGACCGTAGCCCTCCTCGATACGGCGGGGGATATAGAAGAGACAGTCCGCTCCCCGGGAGCGGAGATAGTCCGTCAGCAGGGCTGTAGAGGTGATGCCGTCCACGTCGTAGTCGCCGAATACGGCGATCTTCTCTCCGGCCTCCAGGGCCTGGCCGATGCGGGCGGCCGCCTTGTCCATGTCCCGCATGAGAAAGGGGGAGAGGTGGAGCTGCCGGTCCCGGTCCAGAAAGGCGGCGGCGTCCTCGGGGGTGTCCACGCCCCGGCTGGCCAGCACGGCGCTCATCAGGCAGGGATAGCCCGCGTCCCGCAGCCGGTCAAAGGCCGCTTTGCCGCCGTCGGCGGTGATCCACCTGGCGTATTTCACGGGGCGTCCCTCCTTTCTTACAGCCGCCGCCTGCCGCCGCCCCGGCGGCCGCGGCGCATACGGGGAAATATAACACCTTATTATAGCGTAACCGGCGAAAAAACGCAATCCCCTTTCCCGGGAGCCGGTGAGAAAAGGGAAGAAACAGAAAAACGGCAGGAGGCCGCCCCCTACGGGCGGCCTCCTGCCGGCGGAGGACGGAAGAGCCGGGGAGGAACAGGACGTCCCCCCGTCAGCACCGGCCATACATCCTGGCGTACTGGCAGAGCTTTTTCGCCAGGCCGGGGCTGGCCTCGCCGGGCAGCAGCCGCCACTGCCAGTTGCCCCCCAGGGAACCGGGGGTGTTCATGCGGGACTCGCCGCCCAGACCCAGGCAGTCCTGCATCTGGACCACGAAGGTGTCCGCCACGGAGGACATGCCGCCCCGGATCACGCCCCAGTTGAACTCCTCCTCGGCGTTCAGGCCCAGGTACTTTCGGGCAAAGGTGATGCTGTTCCGGTCCGCCTGCTCCCGCCACTGCATCACCGTCTCGTTGTCGTGGGTGCCCACATAGCACACGCAGTTGCGGGGGTAGGTGTGAGGCAGATAGTTGCTGGGTTCCCGGGTGTCGAAGGCGAACTCCAGCACCTTCATGCCCGGCAGGCCCGAGGCGTCCAGCAGCTGATGGACCTCCGGGGTGAGAAAGCCCAGGTCCTCGGCGATGATGTCCAGCCCGTGGAACCAGCTGGTGAGCACGCCCACAAGGTCCATGCCGGGGCCCTTCCGCCACCGGCCCACCCGGGCGGTCCTGGAGCCGTAGGGCACCGCCCAGTAGCTCTCCAGGCCCCGGAAATGGTCGATGCGGATCACGTCGAAGAGGCGGCTGGCGCCCTCCACCCGGCGGATCCACCAGCCGAAGCCGTCGGCGCGCATCCGGTCATAGTCGTACAGGGGGTTGCCCCAGAGCTGGCCGTCGGCGGTAAAGTAGTCCGGCGGCACGCCGGCCACCTCGGTAGGCACGTTGCCCTCCCCCAGCTGGAAGAACTCCGGTTCCGCCCACACGTCGGCGGAGTCCATGGCCACATAGATGGGCAGGTCCCCGATAATCTTCAGCCCCAGGGAGTGGATGTAGTCCCGCAGGGCGTTCCACTGGCGGTAAAAGAGGTACTGGAGGTAGGTGAAAAAGTCCACGTCCTCCCGCAGCTCCCGCCGGTAGCGCTCCACCGCCTCCGGCGTTCTGACCCGGATATCGGCGTCGGGCCACTCCAGCCAGCTCTTCATGCCGAAGTGGCTCTTCACCGCCATGTACAGCGCGTAGTTGGGCAGCCACGGATTCTCCCGGGCAAAGGCCTCCACCGCCGCCCGGTCCCGGTCCCAGCCCCGCCGGAAGGCCCGGCGCAGCACGGCAAACCGGTTTTCGTAGATCCTGCCGAAGTCCACATGACGGGGGTCGCCGCCCCAGTCGATGCCCTCCAGCTCGGCGCCTTCCAGCAGGCCGTCGGCGATCAGCAGATCCAGGTCGATGAAGTAGGGGTTCCCGGCGAAGGTGGAAAAGCTCTGGTAGGGGCTGTCCCCATAGCTGGTGGGACCGAGGGGCAGAAGCTGCCAGTAGGTCTGGCCCGCGGCCTTCAGAAAGTCGGCGAAGGCGTAGGCCTCCTTTCCCAGAGTGCCGATGCCGTAGGGGGAGGGGAGGGAGGAGATATGCAGAAGGATGCCGCTGGAGCGGTCCATGTTCATCACGCTTTCTCAAATAGAGTTCCGCCCCCGGATCGGAGGCGGAACTATCATACCATTACTGCCCCGGGTTTGTAAACGGTGAATTTGCCCGGGAGCGAAAATTGTCGGCCGCCGGTCCTTACAGCGGCTTGATGAAGACCGGCAATTGATTTTTGGCGGCGGCGCTTCGGGCGCGCCGGTAGCCCCGGCGGACATAAAAATCCTGGGCGGTGTCGGAGGTCAGGATAGAGCCGCCGGCGCCGTGGGCGGCAAAATAGGACTCCGCCAGTTGGAGCAGGGCGGAGCCGTGGCCTTTGCCGCGGAATGGTTCCGCCACCCAGAATTCCCGCACAAAGCCCAGACTGGCGTCGAAAAACCAGCTGGAGAAGGGGAGCATACAAAACTGAATGAATCCAATCGTCCCTCCCTCCCCGGTCAGGCGCAGATAGGAGACGTTTTGTTCTCCGGCCTCGCCCCGGTTCATCTCCCGGAACAGGCCGTCCCAATCCCGCACTTCGATTCCCAGCTCCGCGAAATAGAGCCGGAACGCCTGCTGGAACAGGGGGGACGAAAAATCGCGGATCAACAGATCGGTGGTTTGCATAGCCGTTTTCCTTTCTTACAAAAAAATACAAGTGTTCCCGCGACACGAGAACACTTGGTATTTCTTCATAGACGGCGGCGCGGCGGATCAGCGGAGGAGGCCGGCCGTGAATGACAGATCGCTCTCGAACCGGGAAAATGAAGTTTTCATGTCATTCACCTGCCTTTCCATATGCGCATCGTACCATCAAGAGACGGATTTGTCAAGCCGGATGTCCGGAGCCTACCGCCCCTCCAGGAGGTCGCAGGCCACGGGGGTGTAGAAGAGGCGGGCGGCCTCCTCCCGGTCCCGGGTCTGGCCCAGGATCCACATGAGCTTGGCGGTGACGGCCTCGGTGGTCATGTCGTAGGCCTCCAGCACCGGCAGGCTGCGCTTCACATAGGTGCCCACATGGTACACAGAGAGGTCGCTGCCCTCGTTTTCCACCTGGGTGGTCATCACCACCAGCTTGCCGGCCTCCAGGCCCCGCTTTACCACCTCGTAGTAGTCTCCGGCCTTGTACGTGGGCAGGCCGCCTACGCCGAAGCTCTCGATGATGAGGGCGTGATTGCGCGCCAGCAGGTACTCCGCCACGGCGCAGTCCGCCCCGGGGATCAGCTTCAGCAGGGCCACCTGGGGGTCCACCTCATCATAGAACCGGGGCAGGGGGGCCTGCGGCGGCTGGATGTACTGGACCAGACGCCCCTCCCGCACCATGCCCAGCACCGGGTAGTTGATGCTGGAAAAGGCCTCGAAGCTCTTGCTGCGGGTCTTGCGGGCCCGGGTGCCCAGAATGATCTTGCCGTTGAACACCAGCATCACCCCGGCCATGGAGGAGGCCGCCACGGTAAAGGCGTCCCGCAGGTTCTGCTTGCTGTCCGTGGTCTCGAAGCCGATGGGCTTCTGCGCGCCGGTGAGAACGATGGGCTTGGGACTGAGCTGGATGAGGTAGCTGAGGGCGGCGGCGGTGTAGGCCATGGTGTCGGTGCCGTGGCTGATGACAAAGCCGTCGTAGTCGCCGTAGCGGTCCCGGATGGTCCGGGCGATGCGGACCCAGTGCTTGGGCTGGAGGTTGGTGCTGTCCAGACTGAAGAGCTGTACGCAGTCCACCCGGCAGATGCGGTCGATGTCCGGGATGTACCGCAGAAGCTGGGCGCTGGTCAGTTCCGGCATCAGGCCGCTGCCGCCCATCTCCGAGGCGATGGTGCCGCCGGTGCCGATGAGGAGGATTCTTTTCCGTTCCATTGCTGGCTCCTTTCGCGACAATATGGGGGCGCGTCAGCGGACGTCGATCCGCTCCACTCCCACGCACAGGCCAGTATCGCCGTCCAGGGAGAACACCGCGCCCTGCATCTTGCAGGGGCCGTCCGCCACCTGGTAGCGCCCCGGCAGACCGCCCAGGAAGGACTCTACGCTCTGCTGGGGGCGGATGCCCAGGACGCTCTGGATGGGGCCGGTCATGCCCAGATCCGTCAGATAGCCCGTGCCGCCGGGCAGCACCTGCTCGTCGGCGGTGGGAACGTGGGTGTGGGTCCCCCACAGGGCGGAGACCCGGCCGTCCAGGTAGAAGCCCATGGCCAGCTTTTCGCTGGTGGCCTCGGCGTGGAGATCCACCAGGGTGAACCGGGGACGGTCCCCCTTCAGCAGCCGGTCCGCGGTGGTGAAGGGATTTTCCGCCCCCCAGTCCAGGCCGCACCGGCCGATGAGGTTCATCACGGCGATCTGGACGCGGCCGCAGTCGTAGACGCCGAAGCCCCGGCCCGGGGCCCGGCCGGTGTAGTTGGCGGGCCGCAGGAGATAGGGGTCCTCCTCCAGCCGCTGGCGGATCTGCATTTTGCCGAAGGTGTGATTCCCCAGAGTCACCACGTCCGCCCCGGCGTCGTACAGCGCCTGGACCTGCTGGGGCAGGATGCCAGAGCCGGCGGCGTTCTCGCCGTTGACGACGGTGAAATGGACGCCTTTCAGTTTTTGCAGGGGCCGCAGGCGGCGGCACAGATGGTCGAGACCCTGCTCTCCCACCACGTCGCCGATGGCCAGAATGTGATAGATCATCCTGCCGCGCCTCCTTTCGCCAAGGCTAGTATATCCGCTTTCCGCGGGGAAA
This sequence comes from uncultured Oscillospiraceae bacterium, assembly GCA_958423465.1. GTDB lineage: Bacteria > Bacillota > Clostridia > Oscillospirales > Oscillospiraceae > Pelethomonas. The sequence goes on from CATZRD010000007.1 coordinate 28,035, forward strand.
ACGCCGCGTTTCCTCCGGTTCACATGCCAAAGGCGATGCCCACCGCGGCGGAGGCCAGAATGAAGAGGATGGGATGCAGGCCCTTGGTCCTACTGACCTTGTTGGTCAGCACCCACAGGACCGCCGCCAGGACCCAGCCCTTCCAGTTGATGAAGGCCAGGGAGAAGCCCTGGGCCAGGGCGTCGGGGAAGAAGAGGTTGCTGACCACCACGCTGAGGCCCGCCGCGGCGATGAGGCCCGTGGAGGCGGGACGCAGACCGTAGAAGGCGCTGTCCACGTAGCGGTTGTCCCGGAAGCTCTTGAGGAAGGCGGCCACGATGAGGATGATGATGACAGAGGGCGTGATGAGTCCGATGGTCGCCACCACCGCGCCCAGAATGGCGCCGGGGATGCCGCCGGCGTGCTGCCCCGTCACATATCCCACATAGGTGGCCATGTTGACGCCGATGGGGCCGGGGGTGGATTCCCCCACGGCGATCATGTTGGCCAGGTCGTTGTAGGTGAACCAGCCGGTGGCATCGGCCATGTCGTAGAGGAAGGGAATGGTGGCCATACCGCCGCCCACGGCGAAGAGGCCGGTCTTGAAAAACTCGTAAAACAGGCGCAGATACAGCATCATTTCGTCTTACCTCCCAGATTCTTCAGCAAAATGCCCGCCGCGGCGGCCAGCACCACGAACACCACCGGGCTGAGGGGGGTGAAGAAGCTGCCCAGGGCGACGGCCAGGAAGATGGCCAGGGTGGGCTTGTCCACCACGGCCTTCCGGTAGAGCTTTACCACGGCGTTGAGAATCAGCACGCACACGCACACCCGGATGCCGCCGAAGGCGTGCTGCACCCAGGCCACATGGGAAAAGGCCTCGATGACCCCCGCCAGCAGGGAGATAATGATGAGGGAGGGGAAGACCACGCCCAGCGTGGCGATGACGCCGCCCAGGACCCCCTTTTTCTTCTGGCCGATGAAGGTGGCCGTGTTGACGGCGATGACGCCGGGGGTGCACTGGCCGATGGCGAAGTAGTCCATCAGCTCCTCCTCGGTGGCCCAGCCCTTGTTGTCCACCACCTCCCGCTGGAGGATGGGCAGCATGGCGTAGCCGCCGCCGAAGGTCATGACGCCGACTTTGGCAAAGGTAACGAACATATCCAGCAGAATATTCATGGGACCTCTCCTTGCGTGTTTGTTTTAAGAAGGGACGCTCACTCCGTGTAGCCGTACAGCCCCCGGACAGAGACCTCCCCGGTGCGGACGGTGGTCACGGAGCCGTCGCTCCGGCGGACCACCAGGCCGAACTGGCTGTCGATGTCCAGAGCCTGGGCCCGCTCCCGCCCCTGGGTCCATAGAAGCTGCACCGGACGGCCCAGGGTGACGCAGCGGCGGCGGTACTCCTCCACCCAGCCGCTGACGTCGCCGCCCAGGCTCTCCGAAAGCCGGTACAGCTCTTCAATCATAGCGGCGGCCAGGGCCGCCCGGGGGACGGCATAGCCCTCCTGGGCCAGGCTGGTGGCCACCTGGGCCACCTCGGGGCCGAAATCCTCCGGTGTGTGGCGGACGTTGACGCCGGCGCCGATGACCAGGGACTGGACCGTGCCGGTCTCGCCCTCCAGGGCCATCTCCGTCAGGATACCGCAGAGCTTTTTTCCATTGAGCACCAGGTCGTTGGTCCATTTGATGCCGACCTCTGCCTGCGACACCCGCTCTACGGCCCGGCAGACAGCCACCGCCGCCATGCCCGTGGCCCCCAGGAGGGCCTCCGGCGGGAGCTGGGGCCGCAGCAGCACCGAAAGGTACACCCCCCGGTCCGGCGGCGAGAGAAAGCCCCGGGACAGGCGGCCCCGCCCCGCCGTCTGGCAGTCAGCCGCCGCCACGGTGCCGTGGGGTGCGCCCGCCAGAGCCTCCCGCTTCAGGTAGGAGTTGGTGGAGTCGATCTCCTCCAGGCACCGCAGCAGGGGGCAGTCCACGGACAGATGCCGCCGGATCTCCCGCTCCGTCAGGGCATCGGGGCGTTCCGTCAGGCGGTAGCCCAGGCCGGTGCGGGCCTCAATGGTGTAGCCGTCCCGGCGGAGAGCGTCGATGCCCTTCCAGACGGCGGCCCGGCTGACGCCCAGCCGGCGGCTGATCTCCTGCCCGGAGAGGAACTCCCCCTCCCGCTGGGCCAGCAGGCCATAGATCTGATCCCGGCTCACGTCTGTTCCCCCTTTCCAGGATTGCACTCAGCACAGTATAGCATCTGTTGAAGAAGTTGTAAACCGGGGGAAGGGGCGGGAAGTGAAAATTCGGCGAGAAATTTTCTTGCGAAATGCGGCGGAGTGTGGTACGATAGCTGTGCTCCGGCGGTGCGTCCCGCCGGAGCGGACCAGAATACGCAGCGGTATCGAAGCGGTCATAACGGGGCTGACTCGAAATCAGTTTGGGAGAAATCCCACGTGGGTTCGAATCCCACCCGCTGCGCCACGTCGGGGCAAAGTTCGCTCCACGCAAAATCCCCACCCTGAAGGGTGGGGATTTTTATTCGCTCCCCTGCGCTTTGCCATGCGATCAGGTATCCTCTTCCAGCCGGAAGGACAGCAGCAGATACAGCCGGACGGCCTCGCTGTCCAGATCGGCCTTTGTCAGGGCGGCGATCTTCTCCAGCCGGTAGAGCAGCGTTGTCCGGTGAATAATCAGCGCCTGAGCGGTTTTTGGAATACTGCGCTCGTTGAGCAGAAAACATTTCAAAGTCGTGAAATACTGGCTCCCGTGCTCCCGGTCATACTGCCGCAGAAGCCTGGGCACCGGAGAGAGGAACAGGGAGAGCGCGGCGGGCGTCTTGATCTGGGAGCCCAGATACTCCAGTGCGCAGTCCTCAAACGCCATGCACCACTGATGGCTGCGCAGGCGGAACGCGTGCTCCATGGCGTAGTTCGCCTGGGTGTAGGCGGCATTCAAATGAAAGACGCTGTCTACAGGCAGGGACACCCCGGCGTACATCAGGCTGTCCCGCAGGAAGGGCGCCAGCTTGGAGCAGAAGGCGGTCTGGTCCAGCCTGGAGGCGTCCATATCCGCGACCATACAGAGCTGCCGTTCATAGAAAAAGATGAACGTTCCCGGAAAGGCCGCAGAGAGGCTGTTGCGGAGGACGCTGCCGCTGGTAATGGCGTCCTCCGGCTCCTGACTTTGCAGCTTGGCGATCAGGAAGCGGCCTGTCTCGCGCCAGCCCAGCGTGGACAGCAAAATGCGCAGGTCCCGCCGGTCGGCTTCGCCGCCGGCGATCAGGTTTTTCAGCGTGCCAATCAGGTCGCGGTGGTCCTGACCGGCGCTCATGTCGTCCCGGTGAAGGATCATCAGCACATAGTCCGCCAGATATTCCACCAGCAGACGGTCCCCGGGACGGAAAAGCGTGTGCAGCTCGTTGACCAGCAGCCTGGCCCGGTAATACTCCATGTCCCATATGTTGATATACAGCGACCGCATGTGGTAAGGATACCGGTTGGTCTCCCAGAGGGCGGCTTTCTTCTGGTGAAGGGTATCCCGGTAGGCGTCGCTGAACTTGAAGTCCTCCACCAGCCACAGGGGGATAAAATATTTTCCCCGCTCCTTGTCATACTCCAGCTCCAGCATGCCCTCCACATGACAGGGCAGGGCCAGAATGGCAAAAACGCTGTCATGGATGTAAACCGGGTTTTGCAGATAGGCGGTGGCGGCGGCGCACAGATCGTTGAGGCTGCCGTTGTGATTGAGGATCCAGTTCAGCTCCGCCTCAAAATCCCGGAAGCGCTGAAAGATCCGCGCCAGCTCGTTGACGATCTCCGGCAGCGTCCGGCCGCGGACGCAGATGTGTTCCGCCAGCCCCGGCTGCTGGCCCATGGACAGGTAGGGATACCGGTCCCGGGGAAACGAGCCGCCGTCCTCCGGAAGGATATAGAGCACCCCCGGCTCCGGGGCCTCGCCGGGCATGAACACGCGGAAGCTGTAAAAGCGGGCCTGATCCTCACACTGCATGGTGAAATCCCAGACCTTGTCGTCCAGCTCGCCGGCGATCATCTGAAAGGACAGCGCCAGCTGCCGCTGGGACGCCGCCGCGGCTTTATACATCATGACCAGACCTCCCTCAGCGTAAGTGTGGGCAAAACACATGAAAACAGTATATCCTCATTTTTGAGGAAAAGGAAGAGGGCAATTCTGCAATTTAGAGGAAAATTTCCCGGTCGCTTTTGTGTTAATTGACAGATAAAGCAAAACGGAATAGGATAGAATTTGTCAATTAGCAAAAAATCCGGGAGAAAAGCCGGCGACATCTCTCCGCTATACTGCGGCAAAGCGGCGGAGCACGCCCCGCTGGAGACGCCCGGGATCCAGCCGGATACCAGACAGGAGGAAATGTATGATCATCATTGGCGAAAAGATCAACGGGTCCATCCCGGCCGTAGCGGACGCCATCGCCCGCAGGGACAGTGATTTCATCAAAGAACGCGCCCGGCTCCAGGCGGACGCCGGCGCCGCGTTTATCGACTGCTGCGCCTCCGTTCCGGAGAGCGAGGAGGTGGAGACGCTCCGCTGGATGATCGACTGCATCCAGTCTGTCACCGATCTGCCCATCAGTGTGGACAGTCCCAGCGCCGGTGTGCTGGAGCAGGCTTACCGGTTCTGCGATCGGCCGGGCCTCATCAACTCCGTCTCCGGCGAGGGGGACAAGATCGACCGGATCTTCCCCATTCTGGCCGCGAACCCCGGCTGGGAGGTCGTCGCGCTGCTCAGCGACGACACGGGCATCCCCAAAAACGCCGCTGACCGGCTGAAGGTCTTTGACAAGATCATGGCCAAGGCCAAGACCTACGGCATCTCTCCCAGCCGCATCCATATCGACCCCCTGGTGGAGATGCTCTGTACGTCGGAGAACGGCATCGAGACCAACACCGAGGTCATTGCCACCGTCCGGGAGAGGTATCCCTCCATCCACATCACCGCCGCCGTCAGCAACATCTCCTTCAACCTGCCGGTGCGGAAGATGATCAACCTGGGCTTCGTGGTCCTGGCCATGAACAGCGGCCTGGACAGCGCGATCCTGGACCCCACCAACCGGGATCTCATGGGCCTGGTCTACGCTGCCGAGGCGCTGCTGGGGCTGGACGACTACTGCGTGGAATACATCAGCGCCTACCGCAGGGGCCTGTTCGGCCCCGTGAAGAACTGATCGGCCAAGCGCGTGACAAAGCCGCTTTATAATCATTCATGATAAGGAGGATCAACAAATGTCTGTTTTGCAGGAGCTGTCCCTGAATGTAGAGAAGGGCAAGAGAAAGATCGTTCCCGGCCTGGTCCAGCAGGCCCTGGAGGAGGGCATCGACCCCAACGTCATCCTCAACGAGGGCATGATCGAGGCTATGGGCCGCGTGGGCGAGGCGTTCCGCAAGGGCGAGATCTTTGTCCCGGAGATGCTCATTGCCGCCAAGGCCATGCAGGCCGGCGTCGCCGTTCTGAAGCCCGCCCTGGCCGCGGAAGGCGCCGTCAGCCGCGGCAAGATCATTCTCGGTACCGTGGCGGGCGACCTCCACGACATCGGCAAAAATCTGGTGGGCATGATGCTGGAGTCCGCCGGCTTCGAGGTCATCGACCTGGGGGTGGACGTGGCCGACGAGGTGTTCCTGGACACCTACGCCGCCAACCCCGATACCAAAATCATCTGCCTGTCCGCTCTGCTGACCACCACCATGCCCGCAATGCGCTCCACCGTGGCGAAGATCAACGCCGCCCCCTGGCGGAACAAGGTGAAGGTCATGGTGGGCGGCGCGCCCATTACCCAGGCGTTCTGCGACGAGATCGGCGCGGACTGCTACACCGCCGACGCGGCCTCCGCCGCGGAGGCCGCCAAGAAGCTGGCCGTTTAAGGAGAAGGAGAGGTAACGATATGCTGACCAAGCGTCAAAATTTGCTGGAGACCATCCATGGCGGACACCCGGACCGCTTCGTAAAGCAGTATGAGGCTTTCGCCGCCATTACCGGCTCCCCGTTCACCCAGCGCAATCCCAGCCCGAAGTACGGCGAAATGAACGTGGTCAACGCCTGGGGCGTGACCAAGTCCTACCCGGTGGGAACGCCCGGTTCCTTCCCTGTCCATACGCCGGACAAAATCGTCATCAAGGATATCGAGAAATGGCGGGACTATGTAAAGGTGCCCCCGGTGGTCTATGACGCCCGGGAGTGGGAGCCGTATATTGAGATGGCCGAGAAGGTGGACCGGAGGGAACAGTTCGTTACGCCGCTTCTCGCTCCCGGCGTCTTTGAACAGTGCCACTTCCTGATGGAGATCCAGAACTGCCTGATGGCGTTTTATGAGAATCCGGACGAGATGCACGAGCTGATCGACTGCATCACCGAGTTTGAGCTGGACTACGCCCGGGAGCTGTGCAGATATATCAAGCCGGACGCCCTGTTCCACCATGACGACTGGGGCACCCAGATCTCCACCTTCATCTCCCCTGACATGTTCCGGGAGTTTATCAAGCCGGCCTATGAAAAAATCTACGGCTACTATAAGAGCCATGGCGTGGAGCTGATCATCCATCACTCCGACTCCTTTGCCGCCACCCTGGTGCCCGACATGATCGATATGGGCATCGATATCTGGCAGGGAGTCATGACCACCAATAACATTCCTGAGCTGATCCGGAAGTACGGCGGAAAGATCTCCTTTATGGGCGGCATCGACAGCGCAACCGTGGACTTCGAGGGCTGGACCCAGGAGGTGGTGGCCCAGCAGGTGGAGCGGGCCTGCGGCGAATGCGGGAAGCTGTACTTCATTCCCTGCGCCTCTCTGGGCCTGCCCACGAGCACCTTCCCCGGCGTCTACGACGCGCTGGACGCGGAGATCGACCGGTGTTCCAAGAAGTTCTTTTGAAGAAACGGTCCGCGTACCGCGATCCGGGTCTGATATGGAGCAGGTGACGATCACCCTGCGTCCCTCCGGCGAGCGGTTCGCCGTCCCGGCGGGCCAGGGGCTGATGGACGCCCTGCGGCGGCACGGCGTTCCTCTGGAAGCCCCCTGCGGCGGAAGGGGGACGTGCGGAAAGTGCGCCGTCCTGGTAAACGGCAGACCGGAGCTGGCCTGCCGGTGCGTCCTGACAGAGGATTCCGTCGTGGAGGCGCCGGAACGCGGGAAAGAAGAGATCCTGACAGGCGGCGGCAGCGGCGAAGCCGACGGGCGGTACGAGTACGTTCTGGCCTTCGATGTGGGAACCACGACGGTGGCCGCGTTCCTCTCTGACGGCAAAACCGGACGGCAGCTGGCCTCCGCCGGCGCGGTCAATCCCCAGAGCGCCTATGGCGCGGATGTGATCGCCCGGATCCAGTACGAGCTGGAGCATCGGGACGGCAGAATGCGGCAGGAGATCCGCGCCTGCCTGAGCCGTCTGACGCTGGAGGCGGCTCAGACGGCGGGGGTCCCGGCGGAGAGGATCGGACTGGTGACCCTGGTGGGGAACACCGCCATGCACCATCTGCTGCTGGGCCTGGATCCTGCCCCCCTGGTGACGCCGCCCTATCGCCCCTCGGTCAGGGAAGCCCTGGAGCTGTCTGCGGATTGGCTGCCGGCAGCGCCCGGGGCAAAGCTGCGGGTGCTGCCCAACATCGCGGGCTTTGTGGGAGCGGATACGGCGGGGTGCCTGGTATCCGCCGGTTTTGACCGGCGGCGGGAGCTGACGCTGCTCATCGATATCGGCACCAACGGCGAAATGGTCCTGGGGGACCGCAGCCGCCGGGTCGCCTGCTCCACAGCGGCGGGCCCCGCCTTTGAGGGGACCGGAATCCGCTTCGGGATGCGGGGCGCTTCCGGGGCGATCGATCGGGTTTCCCTGGCGGACGGCGCGCTGGACTGCCATGTCATTGGCGGGGGCGGGGCCAGAGGGATCTGCGGCTCCGGGCTGCTGGACGCGGTGTGCGCGCTGCTGCGGGGCGGCTTCGTGGACGGCAGCGGGCGGATGTGCCCGGACATGCCGGGACCGTGGAGGACAGTGGACGGCCAGCCGGCCTTTTTGCTCCGGGACGGCGTGTATCTGACCCAGAGGGACATCCGAGAGACGCAGCTGGCCAAAGCCGCCATCCGGGCTGGCATCGAGCTGCTGCTGAACGCTATGGGCCGGGAGGCGGCGGAGGTCCGCCAGGTGCTGCTGGCGGGAGCCTTCGGCAGCTATCTCTCCCCGGCCAGCGCCTGCGGCGTCGGGATGCTTCCGCCGGCGCTGCTGGGGCGGGTCCGGGCCATCGGCAACGCTGCCGGAGAGGGCGCGCAGCAATGCGCCCTTCGGGAGCGCGACTACCGCCGGAGCATCGCGCTCGCGGAGAGCACGGAATGTTTGGAGCTGGCCGGCCTGCCGGCATTTCAGGACTGCTATGTGGACTGCCTGTCCTTTGAGGAGGAGAGCGAGGCGTGAAGGAAGCGATCGAGTTGGCTTTGGGCTTGGGCTTCACCTGCGCCGCGGCGCTGGATCCGGCGGCGCTGACGGTCCGTGAGGAGGTCCGGGCCATGTGCGAGGCGAACAAATGCAGGGCGTATGGCCGCAACTGGACCTGTCCGCCCCATTGCGGAACGCTGGAGGAGTGCGGGGCGCGTCTGACCGGAATGGCGGACGGCCTGCTGGTGCAGACGGTAGGGCGGCTGACGGACCCGTTTGACTTCGACACCATGGCCGGGACGGAACGGGTGCATCTGGCCCGCTTTTACGCCCTGGCGGACCTGCTGCGGGAGAAGGACCCGGAGGTCCTGTGCCTGGGCAGCGGCGGGTGCAGGCTGTGTAAAAGCTGCGCCTATCCGGACCCCTGCCGCTTCCCGTCGCGTGCCTGCTCCTCCATGGAGAGCTACGGCCTGCTGGTCAGCGAGGTCTGCCGGACCGCGGGAACGGCCTACTACCATGGAAAGAACACCCTGGCCTATACGGCGTGCTGCCTGTTTCCGGCGAAGTAACGGATGCGGCGGTCTCGCGCCGCCGCACCTGGCGGGCCGGCCGCGCGTAAGCTGGAGGCGAGGTGATCTTATGAGAAACTGCTCAGCCGGACCGGACGCGGTAGCCTGTGTGCGGGGCGGCGCGGAAGCGCCCAACCTGTCCGGCGTCGTCCGGTTCTATCAAAAGCGCGGCAGCGTTTTGGTGACGGCCCGCGTATCCGGGCTCCCGCCGTCCGCCGCCGGCTTCTTCCCCCTGCACATCCATGAGGGCGGAAGCTGCACCGGGGAGAATTTTTCCGATACGGGCGGCCACTATAACCCCACCGGCGCGCCGCATCCCTGTCACGCGGGGGATCTGCCGCCTCTGCTGCGGTGCCGCGGGGGAGCCTGTATGGCAGTCCGGACAGACCGCTTCTCCGTGAAGGATGTCCTTGGCCGGACGGTGGTGATCCACAGCGGCACTGATGATTTCACGTCGCAGCCTGCGGGCGGCTCCGGCGTCAAAATCGCCTGCGGCGTCATCCATCGCCCCTGATCCAGCACGGACGCCCTTGGCTCGGAAACGCGCTCCGGCTTTTCCAAACGCCAAAAAGGAAGCGGCAGGCCACGGCCTGCCGCTTCCTTTTTGGGATATAGGTCCGCTCAGGACGCCTTCTCCGCCGCGGGACAGTCCGCCGGCCTGCGCAGGCAGGCGGAGGAGATCGCCCCGGTGGGACACGCCTTTTTGCACCGGCCGCAGCGGATGCACTCGGGGTGGTTGGCGTTTTGGACCGGGTCCACCTGCATCTGGCAGGCCCGGGCGCAGGCGCCGCAGCGGGTGCATTTGCTCTCGTCCACCCGGTACTTGAATACGGAGATGGGGTTGAACACAGAATAGACGGCTCCCAGGGGGCAGATGTACTTGCAGAAGGGACGGTAGATGATGATGGACAGGATGATCGTGGCGGCCAGCAGGAGATTCTTCCACGCGTACAGCCAGCCCAGGGCCTTCCGCAGGGACTGGTTCAGCAGCACCAGAGGGATGCCGCCCTCCAGGGTCCCCACCGGGCACAGCAGCTTGCAGAACCAGGGGGAACCCTGACCGATGGCGTCCACCAGGAACAGGGGGAGCAGGATCACAAAGACGACGAGGATGACGTACTTCAGCTTCCGCAGCAGCTTGTCCCCCCGGAAGGTCTTGATCTTCCTGGGGAAGGGGATCTTGTGCAGCAGGTCCTGGATCAGCCCGAAGGGACACAGCCAGCCGCAGACGAACCGTCCCACCAGAGCTCCCACAAAGACCAGGAAGCCGGCTACATAGAAGGCGAATTTAAAGTTCCAGCTGCCGATGACCGCCTGGAGGGCGCCGATGGGGCAGGAGCCCACCGCGCCGGGGCAGGAGTAGCAGTTCATCCCCGGAACGCACAGGTTCTTCAGCTTGCCCTTGTAGATCTTTCCCTGGGCAAACCCGATCAGATAGCTGTTGGTCAGCAGCGCCCAGAGGGCCTGCACCCCGTGGCGGGGCCGCTCGTTGATTGTTTTCTTAGCCAATTCCGATACACTCCAAACAAATATTGACGGCTTTGGCGAACACGACGGCCAGCTCGCCCCGCTGGATGCCGTATGCCATCATGGCCAGTCCCAGAAGGGCCGCCGCCGCGCCGGCCCAGCGGGAGATTGTGACCCGCCGCATTATCGGGTCCCTCCTGAAGCGGCGGCGGGCAGAGAGAAAACGTCTGTTTTGATGGGCAGCATAGAAAGCTCCTTTCGTGTTGATGGGGGAATAGATGTGATCCGTGGTAAGGGGGGGAGGCGTTGACATCGCCCTGCCGGACGGCTATAATAAGGCCACCCCGGCGGGCCGCTGCCCGCCCCAGAGAGGAGAATTGCCATGATAAAGGCTGTGATATTTGACCTGGACGGCACGCTGCTGGATACCATCCCCGACATCGCCGCGTCCCTGAACCGGGCCCTGGCGGACTGCGGTCTGCCCACCCATTCGGTACAGGCCATGAAGGGCTTCGTAGGCGGCGGGATCCGGGAGGCCATCCGCAGAGCCGCCCCCGCCGGCAGCAGCCAGGAGACCCTGGAGGCGGTGTACCGCCTGTACCGGGCCGGCTACCGGGAACGCTGCTGTGAAGAGACGGACTATTACCCCGGCGCGAAAGCCATGCTGGCGAGGCTGGCGGCGGCGGGGCTGGCGCTGGGGGTCCTCAGCAACAAGAGCCAGGACACCGCCCGGCGGATCATCGCCCACTACTTCCCGGACACGCCCTTCCGCTGCGTGTTCGGCCGGGAGGACGGCCGCCCCCTGAAGCCGGACCCGGGGGCGCTGGCGCCGGTGCTGGAGACCCTGGGGCTTCTTCCGGCGGAGCTGGCCTATGTAGGTGACAGCGGCACCGATGTTCAGTTCGCCCGCGCCTGCGGCATGACGGCGGCGGGGGTCCCCTGGGGCTACCGCGGCCGGGAGGAGCTGGCCGCCGGGAAGCCGGACCTGCTGCCGGAGACCATGGAGGCTCTGGCGGCGGGACTCATCGCCAGGATATGACAGAAGGGGGACGTCCCGGCCCGGGGGGGCCGGCGGCGTCCCCCTTCTGTCAGGGGTTTCCATCAGTCCAGCCTCTCCAGATATTTTCCCGCGCTGATGGCGGCGACAGCGCCGTCGGCGGCGGCGGTGATCACCTGACGCACCTCCTTGACCCGGGCGTCCCCGGCGGCAAAGACGCCGGGGATGGCGGTGGCCATGGCCTCGTCGGTGGGGATATAGCCCCGGTCCAGCTCCAGCTGCCCCGCCAGCAGCTCCGTGTCGGGGAGATGGCCGGTGAAGCCGAAGAGACCCAGCATATCCTGTCCCTCTCCGGCGGAGATGACCTGCCGCTGGCCGGTCTTGACGTTCCGCACCGTCAGGGACTCCAGCACGTCGCCGCCGTCCAGCCGCTCCACCACCGTGTCCCACAGGAAGCGGATCCCGGGGTGGGCGAAGGCCCGCTCCTGGACGGCCCTGGCGGCCCGCAGCCGGTCCCGCCGGTGGATGATGGTGACGCGCCGGGCGAAACGGGTGAGGAAAACGGCCTCCTCCACGGCGCTGTCGCCGCCGCCCACCACATAGACGTCCAGACCCCGGAAGAAGGCCCCGTCGCAGGTGGCGCAGTAGGAGACGCCCCGGCCGATGAACCGGTCCTCGTTCTCACAGCCGATGGGCCGGGGGCGGGCGCCGGGAGCCAGGATCACCGACCGGGTCCGGTAGGCCCCGTCTGTCCCCTCCAGCTCCTTCACCGGGCTCCTGAGGTCCAGCCGGCGGATGGTATCCGTCCGCCGGAGGGCGCCGAAGCGTTCCGCCTGATCCGCCATGCGCCGGGCCAGACTCCCGCCGGTCTCCCCCTGGGCCAGCTGGCCGGGGTAGTTCTCGATGTCGGCGGTAAGGGCGGCCTGACCGCCCACGGCACCCTTTTCGATGATGAGGGCGTCCAGCCGCGCCCGGCCGGCGTAGATACCGGCGGACAGTCCCGCGGGGCCGCCCCCCAGAATGATGACGTCGTAGATGTGTGACAAAGCGCCGCCTCCTTGGAGAGATGATTTCTGCTTCATAGTGTACCCTACTTTCCGCCGTCTGTCCAGCAAAACAGGGGCTCTTTCGGCAGAAAGGCGGCGGCAGGCCGCCCTCTGGCGGTTTTTCTTGCCTTCGGAGGAAAACTGTGATACAATAACTTGCATTTATTGGTACAGGAGGCTGTTCCCATGTAGAGAAGCGTCTGACGTCCCCTTTGCCGGGACAGGGAAACAACACAAGAATTTGGAGGGAAAACCTTTTGTCAACGTTACAACATGAGATCCAGCGCCGGAGGACCTTCGCCATCATCTCCCACCCCGACGCCGGTAAAACGACCCTGACGGAGAAATTCCTGCTGTACGGCGGGGCCATCGCCCAGGCCGGCGAGGTGAAGGGCAAGCGGGCTCGGGCCGCCACCAGCGACTGGATGGAGATCGAGAAGCAGCGCGGTATTTCCGTCACCTCCTCCGTCATGCAGTTCCAGCACGACGGCTACTGCGTGAACATCCTGGACACCCCCGGCCACCAGGACTTCTCCGAGGACACCTACCGCACCCTGATGGCGGCGGACTCCGCCGTCATGGTCATCGACGGGGCCAAGGGCGTGGAGCCCCAGACCCGGAAGCTGTTCAAGGTCTGCGCCCTGCGGCACATCCCCATTTTCACCTTCATCAACAAGATGGACCGGGAGACCCGGGACCCGCTGGCGCTGTGCGAGGAGGTGGAGCGGGAGCTGGGTATCGACACCTACCCCGTCAACTGGCCCATCGGCTGCGGCAGGGAGTTCCAGGGCGTCTATGACCGGGAGGAGGGGCACATCCTGTTCTTCTCCGACGAGGGCCACGCCAAAAAGGCCCAGGTCACCCGGGTGGACCTGGAGGACCCCGCCGTGGGGGAGATCATCGGCGAAACGCGCTGGGAGACCCTCCGGGAGGAGGTGGAACTGCTGGGCGCTGGCCGGGACTTTGATCTGGAGGCCGTCCGGGCGGGGAAGCTCAGCCCGGTGTTCTTCGGCTCGGCTCTGACCAACTTCGGCGTGGAGCCGTTTCTGAAGGCGTTTCTGCGGATGACCACGCCGCCGGTGAGCCGGGTCTCCGACCGGGGGGAGGTGGACGCCTTCTCCGAGGACTTCTCCGCCTTTGTTTTCAAGATCCAGGCCAACATGAACAAGGCCCACCGGGACCGGATCGCTTTCATGCGGGTGTGCTCCGGCCGGTTCCAGCGGGACAGCGAGTACTACCACATGCAGAGCGGCAGGAAGCTGCGGCTCAGCCAGCCTCAGCAGATGCTGGCCGCCGAGCGGGAGATCATCGACGAGGCCTACGCCGGGGACATCATCGGTGTGTTCGACCCGGGCATTTTCTCCATCGGGGACACCATCACCGTGCCGGAGAAGAAGTTCCGGTTCCAGGGCATCCCCACCTTCGAGCCGGAGCACTTCATGCGGGTATCCCCCAGGGACACCATGAAGCGCAAGCAGTTCATCAAGGGCACGGAGCAGATCGCCCAGGAGGGCGCCATCCAGATCTTCAAGGTGCCGTATGCCGGCATGGAGGAGGTCATCGTGGGCGTGGTGGGCACCCTGCAGTTCGACGTGTTCCAGTACCGCATGCGCAGCGAGTACGGCGTGGAGCTGCGGATGGAGGGTCTGCCCTACGACCACCTGCGGCTCATCGCCAAGACCCCCTGCGAGCCCAAGGACCTGACCCTGTGCTCCGACGCCGCCCTGCTGGAGGATTTCCGGGGCCACAGCCTGGTGGCCCTCAGCGGCGAGTGGCCGGTGAACTATCTCATCAAGCACAATCCGGGCCTGGAGCTGGCGGACATCTTTACAGAGAGCCACGACTGAGAAGGCCCTGGACGCGCCGGAGAACGGAAAAAGAAAAACAGACCGGGAGGAGAGACCTTTGCGTCTCTCCTCCCGGTTCGCGTATCCAAGGCCCGGCGGGTCACAGGCCCAAAACGACTTTCGCCTGGAGGGCGTCCTGGGCGATCTGCCGGGACAGGGCCTCCAAGGAGTCGAACCGCCGCTCCCGCCGGAGAAAGGCGATCAGCTCCACCCGGCACTGGGCGCCGTAGAGGTCGCCGCCGCCGCTGAGCAGATAGCTCTCCACCGTGACGGGACCGCCGCCGTCCACCGTGGGCCGCACGCCGATATTGGTGACGGCGGGATAGACGCCGCCGTCCACCGTGACATAGGCGGCGTAGACGCCGTAGGCGGGGAGGAGCTGATGGGGGTCCGGGACCAGATTCAGGGTGGGGGCGCCCAGCTGGCTGCCCAGGCCCCTGCCCCGGCGCACGGGACCGGAGATGGAAAAGCCGTGGCCCAAAAACCGCCGGGCGGTCTCCAGATCCCCCTGTTCCAGCAGGGAGCGGATATGGGTGGAGCTGACGGTGATACCGTCCAGCCGCACCGGCGGGATGATGTCGCAGCCCAGCCCCCGGCGGCGGCACTCCTCCGCCAGAAGGGCCGCGTTCCCCTGATTTCTGTGGCCGAAGCGGAAGTCGTGGCCCGCCACCAGCCATCCGGCGTGATAGCGCTCCCGCAGGTCCGTGATAAAGTCCTGCCAGGGCATGGTCATCATCCGCTGGTCGAAGGGGGCGATGAACACCTGCCGGATGGGGAACAGCTCCTCCACCAGCCGCCGCCGGTCCTCGGCGGAGGTGAGCAGCGGCACCGGCAGACTGGTGACGAACTCCCGGGGGGAGCGGTCAAAGGTAAAGACCGCCGGCTCCATATCCCGCTCCCGTCCCCGCTGGACGGCCCGGGCCATCAGGGCCTGATGGCCCAGGTGGACGCCGTCAAAAAAGCCCAGCGCGATGACGGTGGGGCGGTCTGCCCCGCCGGCATGATCGGTCATGGTCCCATCCCTCCTTCCGGCGCTTCAGCCGCCGAAGAAATTCCTGATAGACGTGAGGACGCCGTTTTCACAGCGGCTGACGCAGAGAAACTGGCCGTTTTCGCCGTAGACCCGGTAGGTCCCATCCCCCAGATCCCGGACCGGCACCGGGTTGCCGTTGCGGCACAGCCGCTCCAGCCGGGGCAGGGGCAGCGTGTAGGCGGGATACCGGGCAAAGAGACTGTCGGCGGGCATGAGGGCCGCCGCGCCCCGTTCCTGGACCTGCTCCAGGGTCACGGCCTGGTCCAGAGTGAACCCGGCGGCCATGGTGCGCCGGAGGCTGGACATACACCCGCCGCAGCCCAGGGCCTGGCCGATGTCGTGGCAGAGGGTGCGGATATAGGTGCCCTTGGAGCAGCGGACCCGGAGGGAGAAGTCCTCCCCCGCGTCCGGCCAGCCCAGCAGCTCCAGTTCGTGGATGGTGACGGGCCGGGGGGCCCTCTCCACCTCTACGCCCTGCCGGGCCAGCTCGTAGAGCTTTTTCCCATTCCGCTTGATGGCGGAGTACATGGGGGGGATCTGGAGGATGTCCCCGGTGAACCGCTCCAACAGGGCGGTCAGCTCCGGACGGGTGACGGAGACTGGGTACTTCTCCAGGACCTCGCCGGTGGTGTCCTGGGTGTTGGTCACAAGGCCCAGCCGCAGTCCGGCGAGGTACTCCTTGTCCCCCTTTTCGGCGAACTCCACCGCCCGGGTGGCGCTGCCCACGAACACCGGCAGGACGCCGGTGGCCATGGGGTCCAATGTCCCGGCGTGGCCGATCCGTCGCTCTCCCAAAATGCCCCGCAGCTTGGCGCACACGTCCATGCTGGTCCACCCGGCGGGTTTGTCAATGATGATGATTCCGTTCGGCATACGTCCCTCCCAGCGCCAGGCTCCGGCGCGAGCGCGCCGGTACGAGCATTTTGGCGGAGCCAAAATCTCGGCGCAGGGCGAATTCACTTCGCCCGAGCATGTTTGATCCGATGGGGCCCCCGGCGGGCGCGGAGCGCCCACTGGGGAGGCACACGTCCATGCTGGTCCACCCGGCGGGCTTGTCAATGATGATGATTCCGCTGGGCATACAGTTACTCCGCGGGGGCGTCGGAGGGCTCGCCGGCGTCATCGGCGCCGTCAGCGTCCCCGCCGCTCTCCGCCTGCTGCTGGGCCTCTTTGGCGGCCTTGGCGGCGTCCACGGCGGCGGTGAACCGGGTGTAGTAGGTCCCCGCGTCCACGGCATCCGCCGCCTCCGTCACCTCCAGGGGGTGCTCCTGCCCGTAGTCCGCCAGAAGCTGATCCAGGTACTCGCCGCGGATGGCCTCCTCAATACCGGTCTCGTCCGAGGCCAGGCCCTCCGCCAGATCCTTCCGCAGAAGGATGTGGTAGCCGTAGGAGGTCTCGATGATATCGCTGATCTCGCCGGGGGCCAGGGCGGCCGCGGCGTCCTCAAACCCCTGGACCATCTCGCCGGAGGAGAAGATGTAGCCGTCGGGGTAGGAGGCCCGGCCGGGGTCCTCGCTGTACTGGTCCGCCAGCTGGGCGAAAAGCGCCGCCGGGTCGCTGCTGGAGCGGAGCTGGGCCAGCAGGTCCTCCATAGTGGCGCGCTTTTCGGCGATCTCCTCGTCGGAGAGGGCCTCACCGGTGGCCTGGTCCTGGGTCAGCAGCAGGATGTGGTCGGCGTAGGTGCGGTACTGGTCATAGTCGGCGGGGTCCAGATAGAGCCCGCTGCCCTCCTGCCCCACCTGCTCCAGCAGGTGCTGGTACAGATAGGCGGCGGCGTTGATCCGGGTGAAGCCCTCCTGAGTGAGGCCGGTCTGGTAGAGATAGTCGGCATAGGCGTCCTCGCCGCCCAGACTCTCCACGGCGGAGGCCCGGTCCGCCTCGATGGCGTCCAGATCCTCCTGGGTCAGGCTGACGCCGTGCTCCTCCGCCAGAGCGTCGATGGCCGCGTAGTAGGAGACGGTGCTGGCCGCCCGGTCTTTGGCCAGCTGGCTGAGGGTCTGCCCGTCCTCCAGAGAGGCGGACCAGTCGATGGAGCCGTCCTCCAGAAACAGCTCGCTGTAGATGCCGTAATAGGAGTTGAGCATATGGATCTGATACTCCAGATTGCCGCAGCTGTAGCCCAGCCAGTAGAAGTAGTGCTGGGCAGGGATCTCCCGGCCGTCGATAACGGCGGCGGTCTCCTCCGGCGGGATGGCGGTGATGTCATAGGGGATGCTGTGGATGGGGGCGGGCTCCTCCTGGCCGCAGCCGGCCAGGACGGTGAGCGCCAGAACAAGGGTCAGGAGCAGAGCAAGCAGTTTTTTCATTGGTACATTCCTCACAGTTTCATCATGGCGCCTTCAGGACCGGGCGGTCCCGGCGGCCAGCTTCAGGTCCTCCACCAGAGTCAGCGCGGTCTCCAGCACCGGCTCTTTCGGCTTCAGACGCAGGGTGATGCAGGGGACGTCGCCGGCGGCCAGGTGGAGCCGCTGGCGGTATTTCGGCATGGAGCAGACCTGGGCGATGGCGGCGGGGTCGAACTGGGCGATGGTAAAGCGCAGGGCGTCCTGCCGCTGGGAGATGTCGCTGATCCCCGCCTGGGAGGCGGCGGCCCGCAGCAGCGCCACGTCCAGCAGAGCGCACACCGGCTTCGGCGGGTCGCCGTACCGGTCCGTCAGCTCGTCGATGAGGTCCGACGCGTCCTCCTGACACCGGATGGCGGCGATGCGGCGGTACAGGTCCATCCGCTCCCCGGCGGCGGAGACGTAGGACTCCGGGATGTTGGCGCTGACGGCCAGGTCCGCGGCGCACTCGGTGGCCACGGCGGGCTTTTTGCCCTGCTCCTCCAGTACGGCGTCCTCCAGGAGCTGAAGGTACATGTCGTAGCCCACGCTCATCATGTAGCCGCTCTGTTCCGGTCCCAGCAGGTTCCCGGCCCCCCGGATCTCCAGATCCCGCATGGCAATCTTGAACCCGGAGCCGAACTCCACATATTCCCGGATGGCGGTGAGCCGCTTGGAGGCCGTCTCGCTGAGGGCCTTCCCCGGGCGGAAGGTCATATAGGCGTAGGCCCGGCGGGCGCTGCGGCCGATGCGGCCCCGGATCTGGTGGAGCTGGGCCAGGCCCATGTGGTCCGCGTCCTCGATGATGAGGGTGTTCACGTTGGCGATATCGATGCCGGTCTCGATGATGGTGGTGCACACCAGCACCTGGGCCTCGCCCTCCACCATCTGCTGCATCACGTCGGTGAGCTGGTCCTGGGGCATTTTGCCGTGGCCCACCACCACCTTCACGTCGTCCCCCAGCAGCTTCCGCACCCGGGCGGCGGTGAGGTCGATGGTCTCCACCCGGTTGTGGAGGTAGTAGACCTGACCGCCCCGGTCGATCTCCCGGCGCATGGCGTCGGCCAGCAGGGGCCAGCTGTGCTCCACCACATAGGTCTGGACCGGCTGGCGGTTCTGGGGCGGCTCCTCCAAAGTGGACATGTCCCGGATGCCGGAGAGGGCCATGTTCAGCGTCCGGGGGATGGGGGTGGCGGTAAGGGTCAGCACGTCCACCTGCCGGGCCATCTCCTTGAGCTTCTCCTTGTGGGAGACGCCGAAGCGCTGCTCCTCGTCGATGACCAGCAGGCCCAGGTCCTTGAACTGGATGTTCTTCTGCAGCAGCTTGTGGGTGCCGATGAGCAGATCGATCTTGCCCTCCCGCAGCTCCGAGAGGATCTGACGGGTCTGCCCCGGGGTCTGGAAGCGGCTGAGCACCCGGATCTCCACCGGGTAGGACCGAAACCGGTTCACCGCGGTGGTAAAGTGCTGCTGGGCCAAAACGGTGGTGGGCACCAGGATGGCGGCCTGCTTTCCGTCCAGCACGCACTTCATCACCGCCCGCAGGGCCACCTCGGTCTTGCCGTAGCCCACGTCGCCGCAGAGAAGCCGGTCCATGGGGACGGGCCGCTCCATGTCCCGCTTGATCTCCTCCACGCATTTGAGCTGGTCGTCGGTCTCCGCGTAGTCGAAGGCCTCCTCAAATTCCCGCTGCCAGGGGGAGTCCGGGGAGAAGGCGAAGCCCGGCTGCCGCTGGCGCTGGGCATACAGGGCGATGAGGCCCCTGGCCAGGTCCCTGGCGGCGGCCCTGGCCCGGCTCTTCTGCTTGTTCCAGTCAGAGCCGCCCAGCTTGTTGAGCTTGGCGGGCCGGGCGGCGTCCTCTCCGCCGCCGATATACTTGGACACCAGATCCAGAGAGGTGGCGGGGACGTACAGACTGTCGCCCCCGGCGTAGGAGATCTTGATATAGTCCTTTTCCACGCCGTCCACCGGCATCCGGCGGATGCCCTCGAACCGGCCGATGCCGTGGTGGGCGTGGACCACCAGGTCGCCGGGGGTCAGGTCGGTATAGCTGAGGAGCTTCTGGCGGGAATCCTTTTTGGCGGCGCGGCGGGGGGAGCGCCTGCCGGAGGAGGCGGCGGTGAGCTGCCCCTCCGTCAGCACCGCCAGACGGAGCTGGGGATATTCCGCCCCGGCGGAGAGAGCGCCCACCGCCAGACGGATCTCTCCGGGGCCTGGCATGGCGGCGCACTCGTAGTCCAGGGCGGCGCCCAGTCCCCGCTCCTGGAGCATCCGCTGCATACTCCGGCAGCGGGCGGCGCTGGTACACAGCAGCAGCACGGCGTAGCCCCCGCGCCGGTAATGGTCCAGATCGGCGGCGGCGGCCTCCATGCTGCCGCCATAGGCGCTGAGCTGCTTGGCGGTGACGGCCAGCAGCGTCCGGGGCGGCAGGGGATAGCGGGAGGTGGGCAGGGACTCCAGCATACAGACCCGGAAGCGTCCCAGCTGCTCCAGCCACTGGTTCTGAGTCAGAAGTTGGACTGTCAGGTCGCCCTTTTCCTCTCCGGCGGCCAGCAGGGATTCCGTGTCCTCCCGGGCCTGCCACAGGACGGACTTGACCCGCTCCCCCAGACGGGCGGTCTCCGTCAGGCAGATCAGGGCGTCGGGGCTGAGATAGTCGAAGGCGGGGACCAGCTCCGCCTCCGGCAGCAGCTCCGCGGCGGGCAGCAGCAGGGCGGAGGCGATATTCTCCGTCCGCCGCTGAGTGGCGGTGTCAAAGACCCCCAGGGAGTCGATCTCATCGTCAAAAAACTCGCAGCGGACCGGCTGGTCCATGCTGGGGGAGAACACGTCCAGGATGCCGCCCCGGAGGGCGAACTGGCCGGGGCCCTCCACCTGGCCGCAGCGGCTGTAGCCCGCGGCTGTCAGCCGGTCCGGAAGCCGGGACAGGTCCCAGCGCCCGCCGGGTTCCAGCGTCATGACGGACTCCGACAGCCGACGGCGGGACACGGTGTTCTGGAGCAGACCCTCGGCGGTGGCCACCAGGATGGGGCAGGCCCGCCGGTCCAGCCAGTACAGGGTGGACACCCGCTTCAGCTCCCACTGGCGGGAGCTGACGGCTCCGGCGGGAACGAACAGCTCCCGGGCGAAAAGGCTGCGGGGGGTCTGGCCGGTGAGAGCCGCCAGGTCCTCGGCCAGGCGGAGGGCCTCCGTCTCGTCGGCGCAGACCATGACCAAAGGCCGCCCGGTCCTCTGGGACAGGGCGGCTGCGATCTGTGCCCGGTGGACCGGGCTGAGGCCGGTGACGGCGGCGGGACAGCCGCCGCTCTCCACGGCTTCGGCCAGGGCGGATACCTCCGGAATCTGAAGCAGGGCGCGGAGCAGGTTTTCCATGAAAAGCTCCTTTGCGGCAGAATGGTTCGCTCTAATTATATGCGTTCTGGGCGGCGGCGACCCCTTTTTCTATGACGCAGAGGGCGGCGTCCACCGCCCGGGACACGGCCTCGTCCGCGATCTTCCGCTCGGCGGGGGAGAAGCCGCCGATGACCCAGTCCACCATCTGATAGTCCGGGTGCTCCGGCGCGCCCACCCCCACCCGGACCCGGGGAAACTGGTCCGTGCCCAGGTGGGCGATGATGTTTTTCAGGCCGTTGTGGCCGCCGGCGCTGCCCCCGGCCCGGACCCGCAGCTTGCCCAGAGGGAGGGATACGTCGTCGGAGATTACCAGCACATGGTCCTGAGGAATCCGGTAAAAGCCCCCCGCCAGCTTCACCGACTCGCCGCTGAGGTTCATATAGGTCTGGGGCTTGAGCACCAGGACCCGGACCCCGCCCACCCGGATCTCCCCGGTGAGAGCGCGGTATTTCAGCTTGTTGAACTTCACGCCCTCCCGGCGGGCCAGCTCGTCGGCGGCCATAAAGCCGATGTTGTGGCGGGTGTTCTCGTATTCTCTGCCGGGATTGCCCAGGCAGACCAGCAGCCACTGGATGCCGCCGGCGGAACGTTGGAACATGGGGACGCGCTCCTTTCATAAAGACGGACCAAGGCGGGGACGGGATAGACCCGCCCCCGCTGGGATGTATCTGGATGGACCCCCCGCCCGGCAGGCGGGGGAGCGAATCTCGCGCCCCGGATCAGATCCAGAGCTTGGATACGGAGATCTCCTGATAGATGCGCTCGATGGCCTCCGCGAACATGGGAGCCACGGTGAGGTACTTGATCTTATCGGAGAGGGCGGCGTCGATGGGGGAGATGGTGTCCAGGAAGGCCAGCTCGGTGATGACGCTGCTGTTTACCCGGTCGATGGCGGGGCCGGAGAGGACGCCGTGGGAGGCGCAGGCGTACACGTTGTGGGCTCCGCCCACCTCCACGATGGCCTTGGCCGCGTTGCACAGGGAGCCGGCGGTGTCCACCATGTCGTCAAAGAGGATGCAGTCCTTGCCGCTGACGTCGCCGATGACGTTCATGACCTCGCACTGGTTGGCCTTCTGACGGCGCTTGTCCACGATGGCCAGGTTCATGTGGAGCTTCTGGGCGAAGGCCCGGGCCCGGGCCACGGAGCCCACGTCGGGGGAGACCACCACCATGTCCTCGCACTTCTCGCCGAACTTCTTGGCGTAGTAGTCCACGAACACCGGGTTGCCGTAGAGGTTATCCACGGGAATGTCGAAGAAGCCCTGGATCTGGGCGGCGTGGAGGTCCATGGTCAGCACCCGGTCCGCGCCGGCGGCGGTGATCATATTGGCCACCAGCTTGGCGGAGATGGGGTCACGGGCCTTGGCCTTGCGGTCCTGGCGGGCGTAGCCGAAGTAGGGGATGACGGCGGTGATGCGGCCGGCGGAGGCCCGCTTCATGGCGTCGATCATCACCAGCAGTTCCATCAGATTGTCGTTCACCGGGCGGCTGGTGGACTGGACCAGAAAGACGTCGGAGCCGCGGACGGACTCGTAAATAGAGGCGCTGACCTCGCCGTCGGCGAAGTGTCCCACCTCGCTGTTGCCCAGCTGGATGCCGATGAGCCTGCAGATGTCCCGGGCCAGGCCGGGATTGGCGTTGCCGCTGAAGATCTTGATGTCCTTACCGTGTGAAATCATTTCCAATTTCCTCTCTCTTCTTCGTTGTAGTTTCCTTTGATCGCCGCAGCGTGAAGAAACAGTCAGACCCGCAGGGATATAATCCGCCTCCGGCGGAATGGGAACAAAAGGGTTACGGCTTTTTGTGGAGCTCCCGGCGCTTTTTGGCCCAGCCGGGCTTTTCCTCCTGCCGGACCCGGCCGATGGCCAGACTGCCGGCGGCCACGTCCTTTGTCACGGTGGTGCCGGCGGCCACATAGGCGCCGTCTCCCAGGGAAACGGGGGAGATCAGGTTGGTGTTGCAGCCGATGAACACGTCGTCGCCGATGGCGGAGCGGTACTTGCGGAAGCCGTCGTAGTTGGAGGTGATGGTGCCGCAGCCGAAGTTCACCCGGCTGCCCACGTCCGTATCGCCCACATAGGTGAGATGGCTCATCTTGGTGTCCTGGCCGAAGCTGGCGTTTTTGATCTCCACATAGGCCCCCGCCTTGCACCCGTCGCCCAGCCGGCAGTTGGGGCGGATGTGGGCAAAGGGTCCCACATGGACGTTCCTGCCCAGCTCGCTGGAATAGACCTGGGAGGCGTTGACCACGGAGCCGTCGCCGATCCGGGAGCTGTCGATGAGGGCGTTGGGCCCGATCTCGCAGCCGCTGCCGATGACCACAGGGCCCCGCAGGATGACGCCGGGCAGAAGGGTGGTCCCCGGTCCGATCACCGCCCGGGGGTCGATATAGACAGCGTCGGGGTCCAGCATGAGAACGCCGGCCTCCTGCCAGCGGAGAGCGGTCTCCTCCCGTAGGAGCCGCTGGGTGAAGCGCAGCTCCGGCCCGGAGGCGATGGGCAGCATGCCGCCGGCCGCCGGCAGCATCGCCTGCCGCACCTCCTGGACCGGGAGATCCCCGGCGAAGGCGGCGATGTCCCGGCGGTACGCCTCCTCATCGCCCAGGGCGGTCTCGGCCCCCTGGGGGACGCAGGCGGCGGCTTCCTCCCGAAGCTCCGGTCCGCAGACAATAAAAAACCGCCCGACGCCCTCCTTCATCCAGGCCCGCATACACCAGGTCAGCGCGGGACAGAACAACACGTTTTGCAGCATCAGCGGTTTTCCATTTTCCACAGGGACGCCGTCGCCGGTGAGAAAGATCGCGATACATCTGCTGTCCATGGGGCGGCCCTCCTGTTTCCCGATAGGATCTTACTTGCACCTCAATTATAGCAGACGTGACCGGTTATGCAAGGGGGATTTTAGAAAAAGCGTCGGATATTTTGCACAAATAACTGCGAAGATTTTTTATTGCGGCTATTTGCACAAGTTTTTCCGAAGGATTTCCGGAGAAATTCGTTGTTTTGTAGGAAGGGAGACCCGCACGGAAGATTTTTCACAAAAATACGAAGAAATTGTGTCGTTATGCTTGAATTTGGAATAGAATTGGTTTACAATGTACGCTGTTAAAATTTGGACGGGCCGGCCGGGGGAGCGGCCCCGGGGAGGCGGTGGAATGCTCAATATCGTGCTGGTGGAGCCGGAGATCCCGCCGAACTGCGGCAACGCGGCCAGGACCTGCGCCGCCACCGGCAGCCGCCTGCATCTGGTGGAGCCCCTGGGCTTCGACATTTCGGAAAAGGCGGTGCGCCGGGCGGGGCTGGACTACTGGCATCTGGTGGAGGTCAGCGTCTACCGGGACTTGCCGGACCTGTTCCGCCGGCATCCGGAGGCGAGGGAGGACCTGTGGCTTGCCACCACCAAGGCCCCCAGGAGTTACGCCGAAGCGGCCTTTTCTCCCGACTGCTGGCTCTTTTTCGGGAAGGAGACCGCGGGGCTGCCCGCCGCCTTCCGGGAGGCCCACCGGGACCGGTGCGTCCGCCTTCCCATGGTGGACGCGGCCAGGAGCCTGAACCTTTCAAACTCCGTGGCCATTCTCACCTACGAGGCTCTGCGGCAGAACAGGTTTCCCGGGCTGCTGGACAGGGGAGAGATGGCGGAGGACTGATATCCCCGCCCCGCGCGCATACTAATCATATAGAAGAGATAAGAATATATAAAATTCCGAAAGGAGCGTTTATTCATGAACTACAACAAGAAAACGGTGAAGGACGTGGACGTGAAGGGCAGGAAGGTCCTGCTGCGCTGCGACTTCAACGTGCCCCAGGACAAGGCCACCGGCGCCATCACGGACGACAAGCGCATCCGGGCCGCTCTGCCCACCATCCAGTACCTGCTGGACCAGGGGGCGGCGGTGATCGCCTGCTCCCACCTGGGCAAGCCGGAGCCCAGCTTTGAGAAGTGGGCGAAGAAGCAGGCTGAGAAGGGCAAGGACCCCGCCTCCCTCACCGAGGAGAAGTGGAAGAAGTCCCTGGCGGCGCTGAGCATGGAGCCTGTGGCGGCGCGCCTGAGCGAGCTGCTGGGCAGACCGGTGATTCTGGCCGCCGACGTGGTGGGCCCCGACGCCCAGGCCAAGGCCGCCGCGCTGAAGCCCGGCGAGATTATGCTGCTCCAGAACACCCGCTTTGAGAAGGGCGAGACCAAGAACGACCCGGCCACGGCCAAGGCCCTGGCGGATCTGGCGGGGGCGGACGGCGTGTACGTCTCCGACGCCTTCGGCGCGGTGCACCGGGCCCACGCCTCCACTGCCGGCGTGGCCGCCTATCTGCCCGCCGTCAGCGGCTTCCTCATCGAGAAGGAGCTGGAGATCATCGGCGGCGCGCTGGCCAATCCCAAGCGGCCCCTGGTGGCCATCCTGGGCGGGGCCAAGGTCAGCTCCAAGATCGGCGTCATCAACAACCTGCTGGAGATCGCCGACACCATCATCATCGGCGGCGGCATGGCCTACACCTTCTCCGCCGCCATGGGCGGCAAGGTGGGCAACAGCCTGCTGGAGGCGGACTGGATGGACTACTCCCGGGAGATGATCCAGAAGGCCGAGAGCAAGGGCGTGAAGCTGCTGCTGCCTGTGGACACCGTCTGCGCCGACAAATTTGCTCCCGACGCCGACAGCCAGGTGGTCAGGACCGGCGAGATCCCCGACGGCTGGGAGGGCCTGGACATCGGGCCTGAGACGGTGAAACTCTACTGCGAGGCCGTGAAGGACGCGGGCACCGTGATCTGGAACGGGCCCATGGGCGTCTTTGAGTTCGAGAAGTTCGCCGCGGGCACCAAGGCCGTGGCCGAGGCCCTCTCCAGGACCAGCGCCATCACCATCATCGGCGGCGGCGACAGCGCGGCCGCTGTGGCTCAGCTGGGCTACGCCGACAAGATGACTCATATTTCCACCGGCGGCGGCGCCTCCCTGGAGTTCATGGAGGGCAAGGAGCTGCCCGGCGTTGCCTGCTTGCTGGACAAGTAAGATCTTTGTGCCGGGCAGCTCAGGGCTCCCGAAGCAAACCAGCGAAGCGTTTGCTTTGGGAAGAGGAGGCGCAGCGCAGCGGCTGAGGCCTGGCCGCAGGCCGGGACGAGGGATGCGGAGCTTGTGCCGACGACGCCCGGCGTTGCCTGCCTGCTGGACAAGTAATTGCCTGCCTGCTGGACAAGTAAGATATCGTGATCCCTGGGGGCGGGGGACCGCTCCTGTGACCATAAACATATTTTTAAATGAGGAGAAAGACCGTCATGAACCGTAGATACCGCAAGACCATTATCGCCGGCAACTGGAAGATGAACAAGACCGCCAGCGAGACCAAGAAGTTCGCCGAGGAGCTCAAGACCATGCTGCCCCGCGCCAAGTGGTGCGACGTGGTGGTGTGCGTCCCCTTTGTGAACATTCCCGCCGCCCTGAAGGCCTTCAAGGATATGCGGGTCTCCATCGGCGCTGAGAATCTGTACTATGAGCCCTCCGGCGCCTACACCGGCGAGGTGTCCGCCGATATGCTGAAGGACCTGGGCGTGAAGTATGTGATCGTCGGCCACAGCGAGCGCCGTCAGTACTTCGGCGAGACCGACATCACCGTCAACAAGAAGGTCCACGCCGCTCTGGAGGCCGGCCTGCATCCCATCATCTGCGTGGGCGAGAGCCTGGAGCAGCGGGAGATGGGCGTGACCATGGAGCTCATCGCCCTGCAGGTCAAGTCCGCGCTGGCCGGCGTGGCCTCTGAGAAGATCCGCCGCTGCGTCATCGCCTACGAGCCCATCTGGGCCATCGGCACCGGCCGCACCGCTACCGCCGAGCAGGCCGCCGAGGTCTGCACCGCCATCCGCGCCGTGATCCGCAGCCTGTACGGCGCCCGGGTGGCCCGGTCCGTCACCATCCAGTACGGCGGCTCCATGAACCCCAAGAACGCCGCCGAGCTTCTGGCCCAGGCGGACGTGGACGGCGGCCTCATCGGCGGCGCCGCGCTGAAGCCCGACCAGTTCGTGGAGATCATCAACGCGGCCAATCAGGAGTGATCGCGATATGAATAAGACCCCCACTACTCTCATTATCATGGACGGGTTCGGCCTGGGCAGGGAGCAGCCGGGCAACGCCGTGGCCGGGGCCAACACCCCCGTGCTGGACGGCCTGTTCGCCACCTGCGCCCACACCACCCTGTCCGCCTCCGGCCTGGACGTGGGCCTGCCCGACGGGCAGATGGGCAACAGCGAGGTGGGGCACACCAATATCGGCGGCGGCCGGGTGGTGTACCAGGATCTGCCCCGGATCACCCGGGCGATCGAGGACGGCACCTTCTTCGAAAACCCCGCCTACTGCGCGGCCATGGACGCGGCGCTGGCCAGCGGCGGCAGCCTCCATCTGTACGGCCTGCTGTCCGACGGCGGCGTCCACTCCCACACCACCCACCTGTGGGCCCTTCTGAAGATGGCCAGGATCCGGGGGCTGAAAAAGGTCTATATCCACGCTTTTCTGGACGGCCGGGACGTGTCCCCCACCTCCGGCAAGGACTTTGTGGCCCAGACCATGGCCAAGTGCCGCGAGATCGGCGTGGGAAAGATCGCCACCGTCATGGGGCGCTACTACGCCATGGACCGGGATAAGCGCTGGGACCGGGTGGAGCAGGCCTACGACGCCATGGTCTACGGCCAGGGCGTCCAGAATCCGGACCCGGTGGACGCGGTGGCCAAAAGCTACGCCGCCGGCGTCACCGACGAGTTCGTGGAGCCGGTGGTCTGCGACAGCCAGGGCGTCATCAGCGACAACGACAGCATCATCTTTTTCAACTTCCGCCCCGACCGGGCCCGGGAGATCACCCGGGTGTTCGTGGACCCCGCCTTTGACGGGTTCCAGCGGGAGCTGTTCCCCCTGACCTACGTCTGCACCACGGAGTACGACGCCACCATGCCCAATGTCCGGGTGGCCTTCCCCCGGATCCGGGTGGCCAACGGCCTGGGCGAGTACCTCAGTAAGATGGGCATGACCCAGCTGCGCATCGCGGAGACGGAGAAGTACGCCCATGTGACCTTCTTCTTCAACGGCGGCGTGGAGGAGGTATTCCCCGGGGAGGACCGGGTGCTGGTTGCCTCCCCCAAGGTGGCGACCTACGACCTCCAGCCGGAGATGAGCGCCTATGAGGTGACGGACAAGTGCGTGGAGCGCATCCAGTCCGGGAACTACGACGTGGTGATCCTCAATTTCGCCAACTGCGACATGGTGGGCCACACCGGCGTGTACGAGGCCGCCGTGAAGGCGGTGGAGACCGTGGACGAGTGTGTGGGCCGGGTGGTGGACGCCACCCGGGCCATGGGCGGCATCGCCATGATCACCGCCGACCACGGCAACGCCGAGGAGATGCGCAAGCCGGACGGCTCGCCTATGACCGCCCACACCACCAATCTGGTGCCCTTCATTCTGGTGGGCACCGACGCCAGGCTGCACCCCGGCCGCCTGGCGGATATCGCCCCCACCATGCTGGACCTGATGGGTCTGGCCTGCCCCCCGGAGATGGACGGCAAGAGCCTCATCGACGGCTGACAGGGACGGAAAAACCTCATACGGGACAAAAGGACCGCGGGAGCGTCGCTCCCGCGGTCCTTTCCCTGTACCTGTCACCCGAACACCAGCCGCACGGCGAAGGCGGCGGCGGCGAAGCCCGCCAGGTCCGCGCAGAGGGCGGCGGGGATGGCGTACCGGGTCTTTCGCACCCCGGCGGAGCCGAAGTACACGGCGATGGTGTAAAAGGTGGTCTCCGTGCTGCCCAGCATCACCGCCGCCACCCGGCCAATGTAGGAGTCGGGGCCGTGGGCGGCCATAAGCTCGCTGCCCACCGCCAGAGCGCCGCTGCCGCTGACGGGGCGGATCAGGAGCAGGGCCGCCGTCTCCGGCGGGATGCCCAGCCGCTCCAGCAGGGGGGCCAGCAGCCGGCCCACCGCATCCATGGCCCCGCTGGCCCGGAGCATATACACCGCCGTCAGCAGTCCCGCCAGGCTGGGCAGGATGCGCAGCAGGACGGTGAGCCCCTCCTCCGCCCCACGGGTGAGGGCGTCGTAGACGTTGACCCGGCGGGCCATGGCGAACACCGACACGAACAGCAGCAGCAGCGGCACCAGATAAGCGGAAAAGTCCATGCCCCGCCCTCCTAGCGCCAGAAGCGCTGGAACACCCGGGCGGCGGTAAGCCCCGCCGCCACGGAGATCACGGAGGCCAGCCACACCGCCGGCAGGATGTCGAAGGGGCTGGCGCTGCCCAGAGCCGCCCGGACCCCCGCCACAGTGGTGGGGAGGAGCTGGATGGAGGCGGTATTCAGCACCACCAGGCGGCACAGCTCGTCGCTGGCCACGCCGCCGCAGCCCGCCGCCATCCGGCGGGCCGCCTGGATGCCCAGGGGCGTGGCGGCGTTGCCCAGCCCCAGCAGGTTGGCGGACACGTTGGCGGACACCGCCGCCAGGGTCTCCCTGTCCCGGCAGGCGTCGGGCAGCAGCCGCCGGAGGACGGGACGGAACAGACGGCTCAGTCCCGCCGTCAGGCCGCAGGCCTCCATGACGGCCATGACGCCGCTCCACAGGCACAGGACCCCCGCCATGGAGACGCACAGATCCACCGCCGCCTGGGCCCCCTCCAGGGCCGCGGCGCCCACCGCGCCGATGGTTCCGTTGACAAGGCCGTAGACCACCGACACCGCCACCATCCCCGTCCAGATCCACGCCATCGCCATGCCGCCAGCCCCTTTTTCCCAAAAGTGGACGGCCATGCCGCCCCTGTCCCTAATCTATAGCCGCTCACGGGGGAAATATGACTGGGGACAGGCCCGCCGCTCCCGGAAAATTAAAGAAAAGGATAAAAACCCCCGCCGTCCCCCTGTTGCAACCGGAGAATGGGTATGGTATAATATCTCGTTGAAATTACCGTCAGTGGACAAGGAGAACCGATATGCGTACCCGCGATTTTCACAAACAGAGCCTGCTGAGTATTTTCGTCAGCTATTTCCGGCCCCATATGAAGCTGTTCGTCCTGGACATGGTCTGCGCCCTGATGATCTCTCTCATCGATCTGAGCTTTCCCTATGTCTCCCGCATCTGTATGTACGAGCTCATTCCCCAGAGCCGGTTCCGGGCCTTTGCCGCCGTGGTGGCGGCACTGCTGGCGGCCTATCTGCTGCGCAGCGTGTTCCAGTACATCGTCACCTACTGGGGCCACACCTTCGGCGTGCGGGTGGAGGCGGACATCCGCCAGGACCTGTTCACCCATCTCCAGACCCTGCCCTTCAGCTTTTACGACAAAAACCGCACCGGCCATCTCATGAGCCGGATCACGGCGGAGCTGTTCGACATCACCGAGCTGGCCCACCACGGACCGGAGGATCTGTTCATCTCCTGCGTCACCGTGGTGGGGGCCATCGCCATCATGTTCACCATCCAGTGGCGGCTGGCCCTGGTGATGCTGCTCCTGCTGCCCCTGTTCCTGCTGGTCACCGTCACCAACCGGAAGCGGATGATGGACGCCTCCGTGGTGGTCAAGCAGAACATCGCCGGCATCAACGCGGATATCGAATCCAGCATCTCCGGTATGCGCACCGCCAAGGCTTTCTCCAACGAGAGCACGGAGCACGCGAAGTTCCTGTCCGCCAACGAGCGGTTCAAAAACGCCAAGCAGGCCCGGTACCGGGCCATGGCGGGCTTTATGTCCTCCCTGGAGTTCTTCATGTGCATCATGCCGGTGACGGTGATCTCCGTAGGCGGCTGGCTCATCATGCGGAGCGAGATGACCTATGAGGACCTCATCACCTTCAGCCTCTACACCTCCACCTTCATCAACCCCATGCGGCGGATGGCGAACCTGTCCGAGCTGCTCATCGAGGGCTTTGCCGGGTTGCGCCGGTTCGTGGACCTGATGCGCATCGAGCCGGAGCTGAAGGATAAGCCCGACGCCCTGGAGCTGACGGGCGTCCGAGGACAGATCGACGTGGACAACGTCAGCTTCTCCTATGAGCGGGACGACGCCGAAGTGCTCCACCATGTGTCCCTCCATGTGAAGCCCGGCGAGACCATCGCCGTGGTGGGACCCTCCGGCGGCGGCAAGACCACCCTGTGCAGCCTGATCCCACGGTTCTACGACGTGGCGGAGGGAAGCATCTCCATCGACGGCCACGACGTGCGTGACGTGACCCAGCAGAGCCTGCGCCGCAGCATCGGCGTGGTCCAGCAGGACGTGTTCCTCTTTGCTGCCAGCATCATGGACAACATCCGCTACGGCCGCCCCGACGCCACCGACGCCGAGGTGGTGGCCGCCGCCAGGCGGGCGGAGATCTACGACGACATCATGGCCATGCCCCAGGGCTTCGACACCTATGTGGGCGAGCGGGGGACCCTCCTCTCCGGCGGGCAGAAGCAGCGGGTGTCCATTGCCCGCATCTTCCTGAAGAACCCGCCGGTGCTGATCCTGGACGAGGCCACCTCCGCCCTGGACAGCGTGACGGAGGCCAGGATCCAGCGGGCCTTTGACGAGCTGGCCAAGGGCCGCACCACCCTCATCATCGCCCACCGCCTGTCCACCGTCCGGGCGGCCAGCCGCATCCTGGTGGTCCGGGACGGGGTTATCTCCGAGGAGGGGACCCACGAGGAGCTTTTGGCCCGGGGCGGCGACTACGCCATGCTCTACAACACCCAGAACCTCCATGGATAAGGCCCTGCTCATCGCCAAAACGGCCCGGGACCCGGATGACCGGCTGCTGCTGGCCCGGGTGCTGGATAAGTACGATCAGTGCCAAAGGCGGGCCGTCCCCGCCGTCACGGGATTTCTCTCCCAGCGGGAGGCGGCCCTGGCCCAGGCCCTGCTGAACGCCGCCGGCATCCGGGGCGGCTTCGCCTTCGACGGCGGCTACCCGGACGCGGAGCGGCGCATCCTGATCTTCCTGCCGGACTGGCTGGAGGAGCCGGAGGAGGAGCTGGCCTTTCTTCGGGCGGCTTTCCACGGCGGGGACAGCAGCCTCACCCACCGGGACGTTCTGGGCAGCCTCATGGGCCTGGGCGTCACCCGGGAGCGGGTGGGAGATATTCTGGTGTCGGACCACAGCGCCGACGTGGTGGTGTCCCCCTCGGTGGCGGACTTCCTGGCCCAGAACTGGACCGACGCCGGCCGGGTGCGGCTGACGGTGACGCCCATCGGCCGGCCGGACCTGCTGGTCCCCCAGGCCAAGATCGTCCGCGTCACGGACACCGTATCCTCCCTGCGGCTGGACGCGGCGGTATCCTCCGCCTTCTCCATGAGCCGGGGCCGGGCCGCGGAGCTGATCGCCGCGGGAAAGGTGGCATTGGACCACAGCGTATGCCTGAAGCCGGACAAGCCGGTGGGGGAGGGCAGCGTCCTCACCGCCCGGGGATTCGGCAAGGCGGTGGTGCGCCAGTGCGGGAAAGTTTCCAAAAAGGGACGGATCATCCTGGAGATGGACCGGTATGTATAGTGGGAAAGAGGTGCTGCGGCAATGGAGCAGAAGAAGATCGACCGCATCAATGAGCTGGCCCGGAAGAGCAAAGCTTCTGGGCTGACGCCGGAGGAAACGGCGGAGCGGGACGCCCTGCGCCGGGAGTATATCGACGCCGTGCTGGGCTCCCTGCGGGGCCAGCTGGATAACACCTATTTTGTGGATGAGACAGGGCGGCAGGAGAAGCTGCGGAAAAAGGAGAAACGATGATGCCGGATTACTATGACAAAAACCAATTCACCGGAGGGCGGACCCCGCCGCCCAAGCCGCCCAAGAAGAACGGCGGAGAAGGCGGCTGGATCAGCTGGCCCATCATCATCGTGCTGTTCGCTATCGGCGCGTGGCCCTTCGCCCTGGTGCTGATGTTTTTCAATATCTTCGGCGGGGAGGCGAAGAAGGCCGCTCCCGGCGCCGCCGCCAAGGCACAGGAGGCCGCGGCTAAAGCCCAGGCGGCGGCGGAGCAGGCGGCAGCCAGGGCCCGGGAGGCGGCCCAGGCCGCCCATGCCGCCGGGCCCCGGAAGAGCGCTGCCCAGGAGAGCATGGAAAAGGCCCGGGCCGCCCGGAACGGACAACCGGGCCATATCACCGACCCTGAGGCGCTGGCGGAGGAGTTCACCCGGGCGGCGGAGCGGCAGTCCGCTCAGCGCCCCGCCCGGAAAACCTCCGGCAAGGCGGCCAAGACCGTCAAGCCCACGGTAAAGAAGCAGAAGCTGCCGGGCAAGGCTCTGCGGGTGCTGGGGATCATCTTCCTGGCTATCGGCGCGCTGGTGGGCATGAGCTTCCTGGCGGATGTGCTCCAGGGCTTCTGGGTGGACTTTGATGACTTTTTCGCCAGCGTGGGTTTCCTGGCCTCCGGCGGCATCATGTGGGGCCGGGGCCAGTATCTGGCCCGCATGACCCGGCGGAGCCAGCGGTATATCCTGGCTATCGGCGGGGCGGACACCATGCCCATCGAGGAGATCGCCAAGCGGGTGAACCGCACGCCGGACAAGGCCGCCAGAGAGCTGCAAAAGCTCATCGACAAGGGCTATCTGGGGGACGACGCCTATATCGACCGGGAGCGGGGCTATTTCCTGCGCTTCGGAGCCACGGTGTCGGAGCCGGAGGCCGAGCGCGCGCCCCAGCCCGCCCCCAAGGAGGCCGAGGAGGGCTATTCCGGCGTCCTGCGGAACATCCGCCGGGCCAACGACCGCATCGCCGACGAGGAGCTGAGCCGGAAGATCGACCGGCTGGAGCAGGTCACAGGCCTCATTTTCCGGGAGGTGGAGGAGCACCCGGAAAAGCGGGAGCGCATCCGCACCTTCTTCGACTACTACCTGCCCACCACCCAGAAGCTGCTGGACGCCTACGCCGAGTTCGAGGAGACCGGCGTGGACGGAGAGCACCTGCGGGAGGCCAAGGAGCGCATCGAGCAGACCATGGACGCCATCGTGGAGGGCTTCGAGCATCAGCTGGACCAGCTCTACTCCGTGGACGCCATGGACGTGGTCAGCGACATCAAGGTCATGGAGACCATGCTCTACCGGGATACCGCCTCCGTGGCCAAGGATTTCGGCTTCGCGCCGGAGGAGAAGTCCGGCAGAAAGGCGGCGGCCAGGAAGGCCCCGGCTCAGCCGGAGCTGCGGACCGAGCCGTCCCAGCCGCCGGAGCAGAAGTCCGACGATCCCGACAAGCCCATCCAGCTGGAGCTGTAACGCGGAATATAAGAAGGAGGCCGCCCGCCGGGCGGCCTCCGTTCTGTTTATGTTCCGGCGGCGTACCACTCTCCCCGCCGGAGGGACCCGGCGTATACCGGGACGTCCAGCAGGCCCGCCAGCCGGGCGGCGGCGTCCCGCTGGGCTCTGCTCTCCGTCTGGTTGAGGAATACCATGTCCCCCAGGCCCTCTTCCCGCAGCAGCGCCGCCAGATTCTGGACCGTCACCGGGTCCTCCGGGGCGGCGCCGGTGAGCCGGCAGAACCGCTCCGGCCGGTGGACGGCCTCCTCCACAGGGCGGCCCAGACCGGAGGCCCCCGCCACCAGAACGGTCCGGCCCGCCTCCGGCGGGATCACCGGCTCATGGGACAGATGGGCCTTGACGGGCCGCTGCCGGGAGCCGTCTGCCTCCACCAGGACGTAGTCCGCCATTTCCGCCAGCACCGCCATGGGCAGGGAGGGGGCGGTCA
The DNA here is from genome assembly GCA_958423465.1 of uncultured Oscillospiraceae bacterium. GTDB lineage: Bacteria > Bacillota > Clostridia > Oscillospirales > Oscillospiraceae > Pelethomonas. Next base: position 62,735 of record CATZRD010000007.1, read on the forward strand.
GCTTGCCCTCCGCCGCCGGAGTCCCCAGACAGAGGCAGGGCCTTTGCGCCAGCGCCTCCGCCAGCGCCTGGGGGGAGGCGGGGTCCAGCGCCGGCAGGCGGGGAGAGGGAAAGATATGGGTGGTGGTACAGAGGATCACTCTGGCCCCGGGAGCCAGCTCCCGGACCAGGGTATCGAGGAGGGCGGTCTTGCCGCCGCCGCCGATCACGGCGGTGACGCCCGGCTGTACGCCCAGCAGCCGATACAGTTCCATATGTCCTACTTTCTGGTGTTTTTAAATTTAATAAACACCGATTTATTTTCTACCAGGACGGGACGAAAGATATTCTCCTGCGGCCAGTACCGCCCAGGCGGCGCGGATGCCGTCGGCAGCGGCGGACATGATCCCGCCGGCGTAGCCCGCCCCCTCGCCGCAGGGCCAGAGGCCCCGGACCGGGGACTGCCCCTCCGCATCCCGCAGAATACGCAGGGGGCAGGAGGAACGGCTCTCCACCGCCGTCAGCACCGCGTCGCCCTGGGCGAAGCCCGGCAGCTTCCGGTCCAGAATGGGCAGGGCCTCCGCCAGAGCCTGACAGATGAAGTCCGGCAGGACCTGCCACAGGTCGCCCCAGGTCACGCCGGGGCGGTAGGTGGGCCTGACCCGGCCGGGACCGGCGGAGGGACGGCGGGCCAGAAAATCCTCCACCCGCTGGGCGGGAGCGAAATAGCCGCCGCCTCCCGCAGCGTAGGAGCGCTCCTCCAGCGCCCGCTGAAAGGCGATCCCCGCCAGGGGGCCCTCCCCGCCGTAGTCCGAGGGGCCTACCGACACCAGCAGTCCGCCGTTGATGTTCTCACCGTCCCGGGCGTAGAGGCTCATGCCGTTGGTGACGGCCCGCTCCGCCTCGCTGGCGGCGGCCACCACCGTTCCGCCGGGGCAGACGCAGAAGCTGAACACCCCCCGGCCGCCGGCCAGATGGCAGCTAAGCTTATAGCTGGCGGCGCCCAGACGGGGGTGGCCCGCCATGGACTTGTACTGCGCCGCGTCCAGATCCGCCTGCCGGTGCTCGATGCGCACGCCCACGGCCATGGGCTTGGCCTCCATGGGCACCCCGGCGGCGTAGAGCGCCTCAAAGGTGTCCCGGGCGCTGTTGCCCAGAGCCAGCACCGCCTGCTCCGCCGGGAGGATATAGGGACTCTCCGGTCCCTCCACCTCCAGAGCGCGGAGCCGCCCCTCCGCCAGACGCAGCCCCGTCAGCCGGTGGCCGAAGCGGATATCGCAGCCCAGCTCCTCCAGCTGGCGGCGGAGATTGACCAGGACCAGATGGAGGTAGTCGGTGCCCACATGGGGCTTGGCGTCCCAGAGGATGCTCTCCGGCGCGCCGCACCGGACCAGCTCCTCCAGAATGTACCGGTGGCACAGGTCCCTGGTGCCGGTGTTCAGCTTCCCGTCGGAGAAGGCCCCGGCCCCGCCCTCGCCGAACTGCACGTTGGAGTGAAGGTCCAGAACGCCGGCGGCCCAGAACCGCTCCACGTCCTCCGCCCGCCGCTCCACCGGCTGGCCCTGCTCCAGCAGAATGGGGCGCTGGCCGGCCTGGGCCAGGGTCAGGGCCGCGAAGAGACCTCCCGGTCCCGCGCCCACCACCACCGGGGATACCGCCGGGGCCGGGCGGGGCGCCGGGGGAACATAGGGCCGTTCCGTGACCCGGGAGACTTTGGCCCAGCGGCACCGCTTCAGGACCCGGGCCTCGTCCTTGACCTCCGCCCGCAGGGTGTAGACCAGACGCACGCCCTCCCGGGCGTCCACGGCCCGGCGCAGGACCGTCAGCTTCCGGATGCTCTCCGCCGGGACCCGCAGGGCCGCCGCCGCCTTTTCCCGCAGCAGGGCCTCGTCCTGATCCAGATTCAGCTTGATTCCCTCGATTTGCAGCATAGCGCCGCTCCTTTCCGGGCCGCAGCCCGCTCTATGCGTGGGAAAGCCCGCCCCGGTAGCCCAGATCGAAAGAGATCCGCCGGGCGGCGTCCCGTACCAGATGAGTGGCCCGCTCCAGCTCCGGGGCGTCCATCCGCCGGAACATACCCACGGCGCACAGGGCGTAGGCCGCCTGCCCCTCCACGTCGAACACGGGGGCCGAGACGGACCGCAGGCCGATGCGGAATTCGCCGTTTTCCAGAGCGAAGCCCCGCTCCCGGATCTGAGCCAGGTCCTCCTCCAGAGCCTCGGCGCTTCTGTGGCTGTGGGGGGTGTAATCCTCGAACCGGCAGGTCCGCAGCAAAGCCCGCCGCCGCTGAGGCGGCAGATAGGCCAGCAGCAGCTTGCCCTGGGAGGTGCAGTGGAGGGGCAGCCTGGCCCCCCGCTGGGAGGCCACCCGGTAGTTGCCGTGGGCCACGGCGCTGTCCAGAATCAGCACGCCGTCCCGGTCCAGCGCCGCCAGATTGACGGTTTCTCCTGTCTCCTCCGCCGCCCGGCGCATAGGCTCCGCCGCGGCCTCCAGCACGTTCCAGCCGCTGGATACGGCGCAGCCGTACTCGAACAGCCGGGTCCCCAGCCGGTAGCGGCCGTCCTCGCCGGACTGTTCCACCACCGACGAGGGGCGCATGGCCGCCAGCAGGCCGTGGGCGGTGGCTTTGGGGATGCCGGTGCGCCGGGACAGCTCCCCCAGGCTCAGGGGGCCGCCGGCCTGGGCCAGACAGTTCAGCAGTTCCATGGCCTTCACCACGGACTGGACCCGGCCCGGCTCCCGGCCGGTCATGCCCGGTCCTCCCGGCGGGTGGGACGGCCCCAGCGGCAGGCGATGAGCTGAGCCGTCACGGACACCGCCACCTCCGCCGGGGTCTCGCCGCCGATGTCCAGACCGATGGGGGCGTGGACCCGCCGGATGTCCGCCTCTGTGAAGCCCTCCGCCAAAAGGCGCTCCCGGGTGGCGGCCACCTTTTTCCGGCTGCCGATGCAGCCGATATACCGGGCGGGGGTGGTCAGCACCTGGGCGAGGATCTCATAGTCCCCCTGATGGCCGGGGGTCATGATGACCGCGTAGTCCTCCGCCGTCAGCGGGGGCAGACGGTCCAGCGCCCCGGCGAAGGGACCCCAGCGCAGCTCCGCCCCGTCGGGGAAGAAGCTCCGGTCCAGGGACTCTTTGCGCTGGTCGTAGACCAGGACCCGGAAGTCCGTCAGGGCCAGCATATGGGCCAAAGCCCGGCCCACATGGCCCGCGCCGAAGAGGTACACCGTCCCCTCCGGGCAGAGAGGCTGGACCAGCAGGGCGGGGGAGCCCTCCTCAAACCGGCACCGCCGGTCCGCCAGGGCCTTCAGACGGTCCGCCGCCGCCCCGTCGGGGAAGGGGGAGCCGGCAGCGCCGTACAGCCCCCAGCGCCAGTCCCCGCCCTCCAGGGTCGTGACCAGCCACGCCTTTTCCCCGGCGCGGGTCCGCTCCGCCGCCTCCGCCAGCACTGGCAGAAGCTCCTCCCTCCGGTCCGGGGCGACATGCTGGAACAGCACCTCCAACTGGCCGCCGCAGATCATGCCCAGATCCGCCGCCTGGCCGCTGGTGAGGACGTACCGCTTCCGGCGGCTCTCGCCGGAGCGCAGCAGCTCCTCCGCCAGGCGGGCGGCCTCGTACTCCACCGCGCCACCGCCGATGGTGCCCAGGGGGCGGCCTCCCTCCGAAACCAGCATCCACGCCCCCGCGCCCCGGGGGGCGGAGCCGGTACTGGATAGAATCGTGACCAGCACCGCCCGCCGGCCCTCCTCCAGCGATCGGCTCAGGGCCGCAAACAGATCCAACATGGCCTTTTCCTCCTTTGCCGTGATTTGGTTTGACAGACGCGGCGGCGTCTGCTATACTGAATATCCTTTTCCTGTTTTTGGGGAAAGAGAGTATTTTGTCCGGCGGGGGACAGGCTCGTGACCGCCCCCGCCATCCGGTCCGCCGAGGCGGACCGCTCTCCTGACGAAATATTTCCCGGACCGCTTTTAAGGCCATGGAGCCGTCCCAATCGTCTCCCGCTGGTCTGACCGCCCCGGGGCATCTTTCAACCAAGGAGGCAAAAATCTGTGATCGAAATGCGAGGGATCAACAAGACGTATCACGTCCGGCGGCGGGAGGCCGGACTGGGCAGCGCGGTGAAAAGCCTCTTTGCCCACGACACCCAGGACGTCCCCGCCCTGCGGGATATGTCCTTCACCATCCCCGACGGCCAGATCGTGGGCTACATCGGACCCAACGGCGCGGGAAAATCCACCACCATCAAGATCCTCTGCGGCATTCTGCGGCCGGACAGCGGGACCTGCGCGGTGAACGGCCTGGTGCCCTGGGAGGACCGGAAGCGCCACGTGGCCCGGCTGGGGGTGGTGTTCGGCCAGCGCAGCCAGCTGTGGTGGGACGTGCCGGTGATGGACTCGTTCCTGCTGCTGCGGGACATCTACCGGGTGCCGGAGGACCGGTTCCGGGAAAACGTGGACATGCTCACGGAGCTGCTGGACCTGGGGGATCTGCTGAAGACCCCGGCCCGGACCCTGTCCCTGGGCCAGCGGATGCGGTGCGAGATCGCTGCGGCCCTGCTCCACAGCCCCCAGGTCCTGTTTCTGGACGAGCCCACCATCGGTCTGGACGCGGTGAGCAAGCTGCGGGTCCGGGATTTTATCCGGGAGCAGAACCGGCAGCGGGGCACCACCGTGATCCTCACCACCCACGACATGCAGGACATCGACGCCCTGTGCCAGCGGGTGCTCCTCATCGGCAAGGGCCGCCTTCTTCTGGACGGCGCGCCCCGGGAGATCCGGGCCATGGCGGGGGAAAATCTCTCCACCGAGGAGTCGGTGGCGGACCTGTACCGCCGGTTCGGGATCTGAGGGGGCGGCGGTATGAAGCAATATCTGTCCTTTTTCAGGATGCGCCTGGTGGCGGGCCTTCAGTACCGGGCCGCCGCCCTGGCGGGTATGAGCACCCAGTTCGTCTGGGGGACTCTGGAGGTGCTGGTCTACCGGGCCTTCTGGCTGGAAAGCCCGGAAAAATTCCCCATGGGCATGGAGGCCCTGGCCTCCTACATCTGGCTCCAGCAGGCGTTTCTGGCTTTTTTCTCCCTGTGGCAGTGGGAGGCGCCCCTGATGGACGCGGTCCAGTCCGGGGACATCGCCTATGAGCTGACCCGGCCCACGGACCTGTACGGCATGTGGATGGCCCGGTCCATGGCCCTGCGGCTGAGCCGGGCGGCCCTGCGCTGCTGGCCCATCCTGCTGGTGGCGGCCTTCATTCCCGCCCCCTATGGCCTGCGCCTGCCTGCGTCTCTCGCCGCCTTCGGCCTCTTTCTGGTCTCCATGGCCCTGATGCTGACGGTGGTGTGCGCCCTGGTGCTGGTGATCTACGCCCTGGGCTTTACCATGGAGTCCACCAGAGGCGTCCGGTGGCTGGCGCTGTCGGCGGCGGACCTGCTGGGGGGCGCCGTGGTGCCCCTGCCCTTTCTGCCGGAGCCCCTGCGGACCTTCGCCGCTCTCAGCCCCTTCGGGGCCATGCAGAACGTGCCCCTGCGGATCTACAGCGGGGATCTGGCCGGCGGGGATCTGGCCGCCGCCATGGGCCTTCAGGCGTTCTGGTGCGTCTTTCTCATCGCCCTGGGGGCGCGGATGACCCGCTCCGGCGTCCGCCGGACGGTGGTTGCGGGAGGGTAACTTTTTCTTGAAAGAAAAAGTTACCAAAAAGAACTTTAACGCGCTCTCTCCCCGCTGCCGCCTCCCACATATCCGCACGGTAACGGAGAGAGGGCTTTATGGGAGAATGTATCGATTATGAGTACCGTAAAACTCTATTTCAAATTTCTGGCGGTCCATCTCAAGTCCGCCATGGCCTACAAAAGCTCCTTCTTTTTGAGCTGTCTCGGCTCCATGCTGAGCACGGTGAACGTCTTTCTGGGGGTGGTGTTCCTTCTGGACCGGTTCGGGGCCGTGGGGGGCTACACCCTGCCCCAGCTCTCGTTGTGCTACGCGGTGATTCTGCTGGCCACCTCTCTGGCGGAGTGCTTCGCCCGGGGGTTCGACAGCTTCGCCCAGGTGCTGGCCCAGGCCCAGTTCGACCGGGTCCTGGTCCGGCCCCGGTCCCTGGTATTCCAGGTGCTGTGCCAGGACATGCGGCCCCAGATGCTGGCGCGGGTGCTCCAGGGGGCAGTGATGCTGATTTGGGGCGTCTGTTCCGGCGGCGTGGCCTGGACGGCGGGGAAGGTCCTGACCCTGACCGCCATGGTGTTGTGCGGGGCGGCGGTGTTCTTCGGGCTGTTTCTTGTCAACGCGGCCCTGTGCTTTTTCACCACCGAGAGTCTGGAGGTCATGAACATCTTCACCGACGCCCCCCGGGAGTACGGCAAGTACCCCTTCGGCATCTACGGCAGGCCGGTGCTGCTGGTGCTGACCTTCCTGGTGCCTCTGGCCCTGGTGCAGCACTGGCCCCTCCAGTATCTTCTGGATCGGGGGCCGGGGTGGTACGGGGCGCTGCCCCTGCTGGCCCTGCTGTTTCTCATTCCCTGCGCCGCCCTGTGGCGGCTGGGGGTGCGGCACTACCGCTCCACCGGCTCCTGACCGGGCCTTTTCTGTGCCCAGTTTACCACAAAACCGTTCGGCATACAAGTCATAATATTCCGTGATACCGAACACCATTTTGAATCGAATCGACAGGAGGCCGGATGGGCTGCCCATCCGGCCTCCTGCCGTAGAGAGAAAAGAGAGAAAGGAGAAAGAGAGAAAAAGAAGAAAGCAGGTTCATGTCAGCGGGGAAGCCCCACCCGTTGTCAGCCCATTTGTCCGCCGAAGTAGCGCTCGAAGAAGTCCTCCATGCCGCTGCCGTAGCCGCTGTCGGGGCTGTAGCCGCCGCTGGGACCGTAGCTGTCGGCGGGCTGCTGCTCCACGGTCTGCTGGGGGGCGTCGGCCCTGCTGCCCAGGGTCAGCTGGGTGGTCATGACCTCCCCGTTCCGGACAAAGGTGATGGTGACGGTATCCCCGGCCTTGTAGCTTTTGCTGCTCATGGCGCTGGTCACGTCATCCCGGCTGGAGACCAGATTGCTGTCGATCATGGTGATCACGTCGCCCACCTGGAGGCCCGCCTGATCGGCGGGGCCGTCCTCCACGATCTCAGCCAGGTAGCCGCCGGCCTTCACGCCGCACTCCGGGTAGTAGGAGGCGCTGGCCACGCTGACCCCCAGGTAGGGGCGGGTCGTGACCTGACCGTTTTCCATGATGTCCTTGATCATGCTCATCACGTCGTCCACGGGGATGGCGAAGCCCAGACCTTCGGTGGCGGTGCCGTTGGAGGTGGCGGTGTACTTGGCGGAGACGATGCCCACCACCTCGCCGTAGATATTGAAGAGGGGACCGCCGGAGTTGCCGCCGTTGATGGCCGCGGTGATCTGGATCATGTTGAAAGGGGTGCCGTCCACGTTGATCTCACGGTCCAGGCAGGACACGATGCCCTCGGACATGGAGAAGGTCAGCTCGCCCAGGGGGTTGCCGATGGCCGCCACCTCGTCGCCTACGGACAGGCTCTGGGAGGAGCCGATGACCACCGGCTTCAGCTCCGTGTCGCCGGGGTCCACCTTGATGACGGCGATGTCGTAGTCCTCGTCGCCGCCGATGACCTGGGCGGCGTAGCTGGCGCCGTTGTCCAGAGTGACCTGGACGTTGTTGGCACCCTTGATCACATGGTAGTTGGTGACGATGTAGCCGTCCTTGGTGATGATGAAGCCGCTGCCGGAGCTGGCCTGCTCCACCCTCTGGCCGAAGATGTTGTAGCCGGCGGTGGAGGTCACGTTGATGCTGACGCAGCTGTCCACGTTGGCGGCGTAGATCTCGGCGTAGCTGAGCTTCTGGCTGCCGGTGATGTTCACGGTGGAGACCTCCGCCTTGGGCCGGGCGCTGAGCATCAGCTCTGTCTGCTGCCGCTGACTGCCGGCGATGTGGGTCCGTCCCCACCAGCCGGCGCCGAAGGCCCCGCCCAGCAGCAGCACGGCGCACAGCACCAGAGCGGTGATCTTCAGGCCCCTGCGCCTGGGCTTGACAGGCGTGGGCTGCGGCACCGGCTCGCCGGCGTGGGGATCGTAGCGGTAGTGGTACTCGTACTCGTAAAGATCGTTCCGATTCTCACAGGAGTTGTTCTGATCCTGATCGTTATACATAAGGAAACGCCTCCTTAAAATAGATCGCGTGGTTTCGGGGTGCTCTCCCCGCTGCACAGCCATAGAGTAACGGGGATTTATGACAAGAGTATGAAGAAATCTGAGGAATATTTTGAACATTTGGAAACGACTTTGTAAACGGAGCAAAAAGCGGGCCCCGGGGGGTCCCGGAGCCCGCTTTCCCGCGGGATATTCAGTCCTCGCCGTCGCCGCAGTGGTCGTGGTCGTGGACGCAGCAGCTCTCGCACCCGTCGCAGGGGGAGGGGGCCTCCACGCCCTTGCGCTTGTAGTAATCCGCCACGGCGGCCTTCACCGCCTGCTCCGCCAAGACGGAGCAGTGGATCTTCACCGCGGGCAGGCCGTCCAGGGCCTCCACCACCGCCTTGTTGGTCAGGGTCAGCGCCTCGGTGACGGGCTTGCCCTTGATCATGTCGGTGGCGATGGAGCTGGTGGCGATGGCGGAGGCGCAGCCGAAGGTCTGGAACTTCACGTCCTCGATAATGCCGTCGTCGTTGATCTTCAGGTACATCCGCATGATGTCGCCGCACTTGGCGTTGCCCACCTCGCCGATGCCGTTGGCGTCCTCGATGGTGCCCACGTTGTGGGGATGGGCGAAATGCTCCATCACTTTCTCGCTGTATTCCATTGCCATAGTCGGTCAGCTTCCTTTCTGTATGGTTTCTGTTTCGTCAGTTCTGATAGGGGTCGGGCATATGTTCCAGCATGTGCATCCACACGGGGCTCATCTGGCGCAGGGTTTTGACCACCTCGGGGACCACCTGGAGGATATAATCCACCTGTTCCATGGTGTTGTACTCGCTGAGACTCAGCCGCAGGGAGCCGTGGGCGATCTCGTGGGGCATGCCCAGGGCCAGCAGCACGTGGCTGGGGTCCAGACTGCCGCTGGTGCAGGCGCTGCCGGAGCTGGCGCAGATGCCCGCCATATCCAGGCGCAGCAGCAGGCTCTCCCCCTCGATGCCCTCGAAGCAGAAGCTGACGATGCCGGGGACCTTGTGGTCCGGGTCGCCGTTGCACCGGGAGCAGGGGATCTGGCTGAGACCGGCGATGAGCTTGTCCCGCATGGCGGAGATATGGGCCATGTTCTCCTCCATGTGATCGCAGCTCTCCTTCAGAGCGGCCGCCATGGCCAGGATGGCGGGGATGGCCTCGGTACCGCCCCGCCTGCCCCGCTCCTGGGCGCCGCCCTCGATGAAGTTCTTCAGCTTCACGGACTTTTTGCAGTACAGCGCGCCGATGCCCTTGGGGGCGTGGAACTTGTGGCCGGAGAGGGAGAGCATGTCAATGTTGTCCTTTTCCACGTCCACCGGCACATGGCCCACGGCCTGTACCGCGTCGGTGTGGAACAGAACGCCCCGCTCCCGGCAGAGAGCGCCGATCTCCCGGATGGGCTGGAGGGTGCCGATCTCGTTGTTGGAGAACATGATGGTCACGAGGCAGGTGTCGGGGCGGATGGCCGCCGCCAGCTCCTCCACCCGGACCACGCCGTTTTCGTGGACGGGAAGGTAGGTGACCTCAAAGCCCTGCTTTTCCAGTTTGGCCAGGGTGTGGAGCACGGCGTGGTGCTCGATGGTATCGGAAATGATGTGCTTCTTTCCCGCCAGCGCCCCCAGACGGGCCGCCTCGGTGATGGCCCAGTTGTCCGCCTCGGTGCCGCAGCCGGTAAAATAGATCTCGTTCGGCTGGGCGTTCAGGCATTTGGCCACCGTTTCCCGGGCGGCGATCAGGGCCAGGTTGGCCTCCCGTCCCTTCTGATGGAGGCTGCTGGGGTTGCCGTACAGCTCGTGGAGAGCGGGGGTCATGGCCTCCACCGCCGCCTGGCTCATAGCGGTGGTGGCCGCGTTGTCAGCGTATACGAACATAAGGTCCCTTCTTTCTTAGCTGAGTCAAAGCCGGAGGGCTCCGGCCAATTTCCTTAATTCCTATATGAATATAGGGGTTTGATCCGTTCCTATGATACGACCTGCCGGCGGCTTTGTCAAGGGCATTTCCGGATTTTTGCCACGGTTCAGCAGTTTCCCCTCTGGTGGACGGCGCACCGGGCGTCCATCCGCCGCTGCTTGTCCACCAGGTCCGCCAGGGTCACATGGTCCACCACGCTGCTGATGGCCTGATCCACCTGCTCCCACAGGGCCAGAGTGGCGCAGCTCCCGCACCGGGCGCACTGGTTCACCTCGTCGTCCAGGCAGGAGACGGGGGCGATGCTGCCCTCCACCGCCCGGAGGATCATGCCCACCGTGTACTCCTCCGGGTCCCTGGCCAGGTGGTAGCCCCCCCGGGCGCCCCGGACGCTGCGGACAAAGCCCCCCCGGACCAGCACGGGGATGATCTGTTCCAGATATTTTTCGCTGATGCCCTGGCTCTCCGCCACGGACTTCACCGACAGGTTCACCCCCGGCTCCTGAATGGCCAGCGCCAGCATCAGGCGCAGAGCGTACCGGCTCTTCGCGGAGATCTTCATCGGCGTCACCTTCCTCTCAATCCCCTATCTTAGTATAGGAATTATGCCCTGTCAAGAGAAGAATATGAAAAAAGGGGACCTCCGCCTCCTCAGGGAGGCGGAGGTCCCCTTGCCGGACGGCAAAGGCCTATTGAAGGGAGATCCGGGGGCCGTTTCCCTCGGGACCAACGGTCCCCGCCCGCTGAACGCAGGGGACCTTCCCGTGAAGGGCCCGCTCCAGCTCATCGGCGTCCGCCGGGTCCACGGCGATGAGCAGTCCGCCGGAGGTCTGGGGGTCGTAGAGCAGGTCCTGGAGGTACAGAGGGACGCCGCCGGGGTCCACCTGGCTCTCGGCGAAGCGGCGGTTGCGGTACATGCCCTCCGGCAGCACCCCCATCCGGGCGAAATCCTCCGCCCCCGGCAGAAAGGCCAGGTTCGCCGTCTCCACCCGGACGGACACGCCGCTGCCCTGGGCCATCTCCAGCAGGTGGCCCAGAAAGCCGAAGCCGGTGACGTCGGTGCAGCCGTGGACCCGGTAGTTCACCATGATATTCCGGGCGGACCGGTTCAGGGTGGCCATCTGGCGGTAGGCCCGGTCCATATCCGCCTCCTCCGCCACGCCGCCCTTATTGGCGGTGGTGAGGACGCCCACCCCCAGGGGCTTGGTCAGCAGCAGCACGTCCCCGGGCCTGGCACCTGAGTTGGTCAGCACCCGGTCCGGCCGGACGAAGCCCGTCACCGCCAGGCCGTATTTCGGCTCCGGGTCCAGGATGCTGTGGCCGCCGGTGATGAGGCAGCCCGCCTCATAGACTTTGTCGTAGCCCCCCCGGAGAATCTGGCGCACCGCCTCCTGGGGCATGTCCCTGGGTACGCACATGAGGTTCAGGGCCAGCTTCGGCTCGCCGCCCATGGCGTACACGTCGCTGAGGGCGT
>CATZRD010000008.1 GCA_958423465.1 uncultured Oscillospiraceae bacterium
TCAGTTGGCTAGAGCATTCGGTTCATACCCGAAGTGTCACCGGTTCAAATCCAGTCGCCGCTACCATGACCCCCATGGGTCACAGCCCTTGGCGCGTTGGTCAAGCGGCTAAGACACCGCCCTTTCACGGCGGTAACACGGGTTCGATTCCCGTACGCGTCACCACGACGGGAGAGGAATCGCTCCCGCCATTCGGAGGCTTAGCTCAGCTGGTTAGAGCGCCTGCTTCACACGCAGGAGGTCACTGGTTCGAGTCCAGCAGTCTCCACCAAGATAAGTTGACAGACCGCCAAGGGTGGTCTGTCGCTTTTTATGGATAAGAATAACAGCAGAGTCGTTGCGCCGCAGTGGTTTCACTGCGGCATTTTTATTTGGAGAGGAGAATACAATGAATACTTTTGAGAAAAGTGAATCGATTAAAGCCGGTCTGCGGCAAGGCTTTCAGGACGGCAGCTCCAAAATGGCGAAGCGAAAATGCTATGGCTACACAGTCGGTTCTGACGGCAAACTGGCAATCGATCCTGATGAGGCCCGAGTGGTATGCTGGATATTCGAGAGGTATCTGGCTGGCGACAGTCTCGGAAAAATTGTTGCTGGCTTGGAGCAGCAAGGTATCCCATCCCCAACAGGTAGACCTAAGTGGAGCCGAGAAGCAATCGACAAGCTGCTCTCCAATGAAAAATATACCGGGCGCGTACTGCTACAAAAGACAATCAGCACCGGCATTTCTCAAATTGAAAACAATGGTCTCATGGATCGGTATCTTTACACCGGCTCCCATGAGGCCATTATTTCTGATAAGGACTTTCTGGCAGTGCAACAGGAAAAGCAGCGACGCTCTAAAGCACCTGAACAGTCATTCATAGTAAATTTCAGCTTCTGAAAAATTTTTGCATTGTTTGCACACTGACATACAACTTTCTGCCTTTTGCAGATTACAAGTAGAGGGATGTATTCCCTATAATTTGCAGGAGGATAGCATATGACAGAAGAAAACTATAACTACCGCACAAGTCAAACATTGCTTCGCAATCAGTTCCCCGGGAGAGGCAAATGGGAAATACCCATCATACCAAAATTTGAGTCTCGCTCTGGAGATTTTGATGATCTTCTTCTGATCGGATTTGATAAAACCCATCTGGAGGATCAAAATCATCTGAACCGCATGGTTCATTTCTTCCTCTACGATTACCGCTTTGAACGTGTCTGGAAAAATCCAGACAACGACCTTGAAAAGCTGTCCCGATACCGCGCGGTTTTTTCGCCGGATTTCAGCATGTACCTGGAAATGGCTCCCGTGATGCAACTCTACAATGTGTTCCGCAACCGCTGGTGCGGTGCCTACTGGGCCTCAAAAGGGATTCGAGTGATTCCAACGGTAAACTGGGGCGATGAATCCACATTTGATTTCTGCTTTGAAGGAATCGAGAAGGGCAGCGTGGTGGCCGTTTCTACCTATATGGCATCAGAGCAAGGCAACAGATGCGATCAGAAGGAATGGTTCATGGCCGGATATAACGAGATGCTACGGCGCATTGAACCAGAGAAAATTATCTGCTACAATACGCCGTTTCCCGAGATGCAAGGCGACATCGTATATGTGGATTATGAGCGCAGTTCATGGAAATACATGAGTTATGAACGTTCTGGTGGGAATGAAGATTTGGAATCTTTCAAAATCGGTGGACAGCCAACGGCTTCCTATGATACAATAAACTCGTTCGTTGATGTGCCATTGGCAAAGGGTGGTGGAAGTGCTTATGGGGGGGAGTGGAAACCCGAAAAGCCAGCAGATGAGCGCTTTATTGGAAAACCAGGAGAAACGATACGCACTCATTCTACGGGAAAGCGTGGAGGCTATGACCGCGATACCAAAATAGGCGCTGACGGTAAAGCAGAAAAAGAACGCCATTATACCGACCACGGAATCCCGAATAAACACACAGATCCGCATGACCATATTATTGATTGGTCAAAAGGATTTCCAAATCCAGGACCACCCATCAATTATCCAGAGGGTGCACCGGAATTCAAACGATTTGGAGGCATTCGACAAATGAATTATGTGGGCACAAACAGCCTGGAAGAGAATCGTTTCAAAACCATCAGCGATTTCAAGTGGTGTGTGAATTGCGGTGGTGAAGTGGAATTTGAATGGAAAGGTCGGTCATATGGAGTTTGGCCGAAGCTGCGTAAAACGCCGGATGCCCCTCTCCAAATGTTGATTTCAGAAATTTTGGTAGATGACATGGTTGCAACCGAAAAATGGTGTGATACCGCTGATGAAGTCCTGGAATATATGGTAGGGGATGATCGGCTCCGGGATGTTATTACGCAGGTCACGGTGTGGGATCGAACAATTTGACTCCTTTCAGGTGGCATCTATAGTGTTGACGGGTTCCACACATGAGCCTCTTGGCGGCTTGGCCGCTTAGAGGCTCAGCGTGCAAATCGGACAAAAATCTTTTTGGCTGATTACTGCAAAAGGTCCTGATTTCGTGAGAAATCAGGACCTTTTCTTTGCTTTCAGACTTGAAATGTTTACTCGGATTTTTGCGGTTTGGGTCTGACCCAAGCACCGACCCATACGGGAAAACGGATTTGTGCTCCTCGACCAGCAGGTCCACCGCCTGCTGGGGGACCGCCAGGGTCCGGATGGAGTTCTGTGTCTTGGGCTGGCTCACCACCAGTTCGCCCTTGATACGGTTCACCTGTTTTGTCACAGAAATCGCTTTTGCTTCGGCATCCAGGTCAGTCCAGAGGAGGGCCAAAAGTTTCCCCTCTCCGCAGGCCCGTGGTCAGCTCCAGATAGTACGCCGCCAGAAGCCCCCGTTTGTCCGCCTCCATGAGATATGGCCCAATTTTTTCCTGGGGCAGGGTCTTCATCTCCCGTTTCTCCATTTTGGGCAGCTTGCAGCCCCTTGCTGGATTCACCAATATCAGCCGCTCCGCCACCGCCTGTTCCAGGCAGTTGTTCAGCAGGGTGTGGACGCCGTGTACTACTCTGGGGCTGAGGCGTTTGTCCTTGAGTTCGATGTGCTCATACCTCTGCACCCGGCCATTTTTCTGGAGGTCGTTGCAGAATTTCTGGATCTGAATGGTGGTCAGTTTGTCCAGTGGGACTTTTCCGATTCCCGGAATAATATGGTTGTCGATGTAGTTCAGATAGTAGTCTTTGGTTTTCTCTCGAAGCCGGGGCTCGGCGTAGACCTCGTACCACAGCCTGATCCAGCTGTGGACGGTGTATTTGTCCTTGGTGAAGTCCAGCTGTTTGCTGTTTTCAATGGCCGTTTTCAGCTTTTCTTTCACCTCGGATTGTGTTTTGCGATACATCCAGTACATTGAAGAACTACCTCGGCGTTGAGGAATAGTGGGAACTCATCATAGCTTTTTTGTACTCGTATATTTTCATTTGGATTTCTTTGTTGAAATTTTGATGGTTGCGCACTGTACACTTTCCTGTTCTGGGTTTTGCTGCGGCGTATCCACTCCGTCGGTATGCCCGCTCCATCTCCCACATAGAGGTTCCGACGATGCTTCTCCCATGGAGTATGCACTTCGGTGTGGAGATTCAATTGTCTAGATATGGATTTTTAAATAGCAGATTGAATTCCAGGTTCAAATCTGATAGAATCATATGCGATGATGACGAGGACATGACTTGTACACCGGAAAGATTGAGACTGGTGCCACAATGCCCAGTTCATCCAAAAGATACGGGCGGGATTTTCCACGTTCAGCCAATTTGATTAGGGCCGCATAAAGGAAAAACTTATGGGTTACCAGAAAGGGAACGCCCCCGCCAGAAACGGCTTGGATGTCAAAATCAGGGCCGAGTTGGAAAAGCGACAGACGAAGAGAATATACTTTATGCGAGGTTTGTTGTGAGGAAAAGTTGCACGGCACAGGCAAATCCGTTGACATGGAACAGTATTGTGAAGCAATACTTGCTTTTTATTATAAGAAAAATGACACGACGCAATGGAGCTTGCGATACAATAAGTGTACCAAAATTATTCTGATTTTATGAGAATGGCAGATAGGCTTATGGCAAGTGCGAGAAATTCGTTGAAGTGGGAGGATCATCGTTATGGCAAGTATCAAGGATGTTGCCAAAAGGGCGCAGGTCGCAAAAAGCACGGTTTCACTGGTCGTCAATCAGACTGGATATGTTTCGGATGAAACCCGTGCCAAGGTGGAGCAGGCAATCCAAGAGCTGAACTATACGCCCAGTCAATTGGGGCGGAATTTGTCAAAAAACAGGACAAACCTGATTGGCATCAGTATCCCGGACGTCTCACACCCGTTTTTTGGTACGCTGGTGAAATATATAGAGGAAGCTCTTTACCAAAAGGGCTATAAAACTATGCTGTGTGCGACAGTAGAGAAGGAAAACATGGAGCAGGAGTTCTTGAGTATGCTCAGAAGTCATACTATGGACGGTATCATCATGGGGGCCCACTCCTTGCTACAGGAACAATATATGCATTTGAAGCAGCCGGTGGTTGCGTTTGATCGTGATTTGGGGCAGGGGATTCCCCTAATCCAGGCGGATCACATCTACGGCGGGCGGATGGCCGCGGAAATGTTTGCGCGGCATGGCTGCCGAAAGGTGGTCCAAATCAGCGGAGCGTTGATCGTCAACACGCCAGCCCACCAATGCCACGTGTCCTTTAAGCGGGCACTGAAGGAAAGAGGGATTGAGACCCATGTTATTGAAATGGCCCACAATGCATTCCGGGAGGAGGACTTCGAACAGACGGCCAAGTTGATTTTTGACCGCTATCCCGATGTGGACGGCATATTTGGGGCAGACCTACTGATCCTGGCAAGCCTGAAGGAAGGGATACGGCAAGGGCGAAAGATCCCGGAGGAGCTGAAGCTGCTGGCCTACGATGGAACCTATGTCACCAGACTGGGTCCGCAGACGATAGATGCAGTAGTTCAGCCAATTAGGGAAATGGCGTATGCCTGCGCCGGAACCATGGATCTTTTGGTGCAGGGGAAGAGAGTTCCTAATATGCGGCAGGTATTTCCGGTGTCTTATCAGCCTGGGGCGATATTTGGCGATTATTGATAAATTCCAGATTATAAGTTTGTCTGTTTTGGAGAAAAGAATTGATTCCGCGAGAAAAAGGTTGATGCAGAAGAGGACATGGGTTATCATAAATGACGTAAAACCGGTTCGATATAGGCGAGCTTTATTTTTTGTCTCAGGATCGAACCGGTTTGACCAAAGCAAAAGAGAGGATATGGGCATGGGCAAAATTTACTCTGGGGAGTTCCGGTGCTTGGAGATCTTCTTGAGATGCCCCGAGGGGGAGGATGGCAGACTCCGTCTCCGGCAAGAGGGACAGGACTGGATGGAATACCCTGCGGGGCGATGCCAATATAGGCTGAGGCGCATCCCGTTGGATGCACATACAGAATACGAACTGGAGCTTTCTCACTGCCAGGCAGGCATCACGTATCTGTCCGGCTCCCCCAACATGATGGAGACCGGAGTTCTATTTCTGGAGTTCCAGGGGGAAGAATGGGCGGAGATCCGTGATATCCGATCCTGGTACGATACTTCCAACAGGGAGCAGTATCATTTCAATGCGTTCAAGAACTGGATCAACGACCCTAACGGGCTTTGCTACTACAAAGGGTTTTACCATCTATACTATCAGGCGAATCCCCATGAACAGCAGTGGGGCCATATGTACTGGGGGCATGCGGCCAGCAGGGATCTGGTCCACTGGGTACACTTGCCTTATGCACTGGAACCCCAGGAGGAAATCCTGGCGACAGAAGGGCGCAAAGGCGGTGCGTTTTCCGGGTGTGCGGTGCCGCTGGACGATGAGATAGTGTTTTACCTGACCCGGCATTTTGGCCCGGAGGAGGATACGGAAGAAGATACCACACAGTATCAAACCATGGTCACTTCCAAAGACGGTTTGAGCTTTGGCCCGGAAGAAATCATTATTGAAAAGCAGGATGCGTCCTTTTCCTACAATTTCCGAGATCCGAAGGTGACGTTTACTGAGGGTGCTTGGCAGATGGTGCTGGGCACCAGGGTCAACAACGTCCCTGCCCTGATCCGCTATTCCTCGGAGGATATGAAAGCATGGCGTTACCAGGGCCTGCTGCTAGAGGAAAAGACGCAGGGGGTATACACCTTTGAATGCCCAGACTTCTTTGAGCTGGACGGTGCCCATGTGGTCTCGGGTTCCTGGATGAAGTATACCGACGAACAGGGGCGGTTCCAGCCCACCTGCTATTACATAGGGAAGTTTCAGGACGGGGCCTTCCAGGTAGAGTCTAAGGGCCTGTACGATTTTGGCGGGAATTTTTACGCGGTGCAGTCCTTTGAGCATGATGGCCGGCGACTGGCGATCGGCTGGGCGGCCGATTTCTTTAAGGAGCACCGCCCGGAGGAGAACGGCTCCTGCGGCGCGATGACCATCCCCCGGGAGCTGTCGGTGAAAAATGGCAGGCTGTATCAGCGGCCGGCGCGGGAGATCTATTCCCAGACCGGCCGGACGATCTGCGACGTAGCGGGGCAGGAGCTTGTGCTGCGGTGTGTGAACCGGAATGCGTACTACGCACGGCTGGACTTCAATGGGAACACCGAGTTTGACCTTGTTCTCGGGAGGTGCGGCGAGGCCAGCCTCCGGTTGGTCAGGGAGGGAAAGCTCCTCCAGATTCGAACACAGGGCGGTCCATATCCCCAGAGGAACCTTTCAGCCGAGGCCGCTGAGATCAAAAAACTTGAGATTTTTGTAGACCGTAGGCTTGTGGAAATTTTTGTCAACGATGGGGAGTTGGCCGGGACAAGGCTGTTTTATCAGGATAGTGGAGAGGGCGTTTTCTACGCATCATTCCAGTTTAAAGACCGCGTAGATCGGATCCGAATCAGCGGAATGGACGGTATTTGGGGCTGTGCCCCTGGGGAGCGGAAGACAGACGAGATGCGTACCCTGTATTATAAGCACTATCCGTTTGAGGGGATTACAAACTTCCGCGATTTAGGTGGGTATCCGGTACAGGGCGGAGGCATGACCCGGTATGGCGCATTTTTCCGGTGCGCCCATCTTGGCAGCGCCACCGGCAAGGATCTTGCCGTTTTGCGCGGCTTGGGCGTGCGGAAGATCGTTGATTTGCGCTATCCGGAGGATCTGGAGCGGGTACCGGATGCTGTCAGCGAGGCAGATGGATTTACCGTTATAAATGTTTCTCTGATGGGGGATATTGGCCCGGGAGAAATCGATGTGATTGCCACGGAAAAGGATACGCGGACCCTTCGGGGGATGTACAAGCAGATCGTAGATCGTTCCGGCAGTTTGATCATTCAGACCTTGCAGGAACTGGCGGATGCAGAAGGACCGGTAGCCTTTCACTGCTTCAACGGGAAAGACCGCACCGGCGTCATCGCGATGTTCCTCCTGTCGCTGGCTGGGGTCGCCCAGTGCGATATCGTGGCAGACTATGAGGTGAGTCATACCTATATTGAGGATCACACGGACGATGTTTCCGGTTCCCATTATGAGAACATGAAGTGGCTGCTATCCTACCTCAACGAAAAGTTCGGTTCACCCATCCGGTATCTGCGCCGGCAAGGACTGACGCCTGAGTTGGAGCGGCGCTTGGTCGAACGGATGACCTAGCCGCTGGCGCTTAACGTTTCGTGCCAGACAGCCTGTCTTGGCTGCACAAATAAAAAAGAAAAGGAGCCAGAGAAAATGAAAAGAATTATGAGCGTACTTTTGGCAGTAGCCATGTTGTTTGCGTTGACTGCGTGTGGATCGCAGAGCGAAAGCCCGACCAATTCAAACGGTCCGTCTGCTTCAAGCGGCTCATCCGGAGAAAACAGCGGAGTCCCGGAGAAAACGGTTATCACTGTTTGGGCGCAGGGCGGCCAGGAGGAGGCCCCACTGACTGAGCGGTTTGCCGAAATCGAGCAGGAGCTTGGCAATGTGGAGATCGTCTTTGAAAACTTCCCCAAGCAGGAGCAGCTGGATAAGCTCACTGTTTCCCAGGAAGTGGGAGATACGCCGGACATCGTGTTTATGGACTACCTTCAGGTTCCGTATTACTACACGTTGGGCATGGTGGAGTGCATCGATGACCGAGTATCCGACGAGCTGCGCGAGGATATGCTTCCCTCTGTGATTGATGAGTGCAGCTATAACGGCAAATTCTATACCCTTGCGATGTGGGACTCTGGACTCTCTCTGTGGGGCAACAAGTCCATGCTGGAGGATGCGGGGATCCGGATCCCCACCAGCTACACCAACGCATGGGATAGGGCTGAGTTTGAGGATGCACTGCAGAAACTTCAGAACAACGGCATCGAGCACCCCTTCTATATGCGGCAGAATAATCCGTCGACCAATTACTTCTCCTACCTGCCGGTGGTCCGCAGTTTCGGTGGTGACTTCATGAATCGGGACACCATGCTGACCTCCGGTACGCTGGACGGCGAAAAGACCATCGAAGCTTACGAGTATGTTTCTTGGCTGGTGGAGCAGGGCTACATTGATCCCTATGTGGATTATGACGATGGCTTCAATGTCCGCAAGGAAAATGCGCTGGCCTTGATCGGCAGCTATCAGTATCAGGTTTATTCTGCGGAGCTTGGGGATGACCTCATTGCCATTCCGATTCCTGACTTCGGCGGTGGTGTTTACACCTGCTCCGGATCCGGCGTGTACTTCATGACCACGGCGGCTACCCAGCGTGGCGTTGGAGATCTGGCCTATAAAGTTATGGAAATGCTGATGACCCCTGAGTTTGTCAGCAAGATCACGGATGCAAACGGCTGCATTCCTGGGTTGAAATCTGTCCTTGAGTATAAGGAAGGCTATCAGCCGGGCGAGACATTCTACCTGTTCCGTGAACAGCTGGAGGCCGGTATCAGCTATCTGCGCCCCCGCACGCCTGCCCATATGACCAACTATTCGGCTGTGGCCGAGGCCCTGAGCAATATTTTCCTTGGTGCCGACCCTGCCACGGAGCTGCACAAGGCCGCCGAATCCGTAGATGCGGTCATTCTGGAAAACGGATGGGATCAATGGATCGACTGAGTCCCGATCCCACCCCCTGCTTCCCCAGCAGGGTCCGAAGGAGGATTTTGAACAATGAAGCGCCTTTTCCCTGAACGCAACCCCAACCACATCCGCGATCAGCAGGGACTGTTCGCCTGGCTGATGAGCGCACCAGCGCTTATATTGATCATAGCCTTTTTCCTGATCCCGTTTTTTATGTCGGTTTACTATTCGTTTACTGACAAGATGCTAGCTTCGCCGCCTGGCACCACCGTCCAATTCAAGGGTCTGGACAACTATATCAAGCTGTTCCAGAGCGATGCGGTCAAAAACGCATTCATAAACACCACAAAGTACGTGCTCATTGTGTCCCATTCATTATGATCCTCGCAACCCTGCTGGCCATATTTGTAAACCAGAAATTGCGGGGGATTGGCATATTCCGAACCATCTATTTCAGCCCCCAGGTTGTCACTATGACGGTCGTGGCTGTGGTTTGGTCCTTCATCTTTTCCCCAAGTAATGATGGTATGCTGAACTCGATCCTGAATCTGCTGCGGATCGAGCCTCAGCGATGGTTGAAAGATCCCAAGCTGGCCCTGCTGTGCATTGCGATCATGTATATCTGGCAGGCCTTGGGCCTGCAGATGGTGATTGTGCTTGGCGGACTGCAGTATATCCCGGAGGATCTGTATGAAGCCGCAAAGCTGGATGGCTGCAACGCACTTCAAAGGACATTGTATATTACTTTGCCCTGCCTAAAGAACACGCTGGTCTATGTTTTGGTATCCAACACGATTTCCGCCATGAAGATCTTTACACAGGTGTTCGTGCTTACCCAAGGCGGACCCAATGGCTCCACGACCACGATGGTTTATCAGATCTATCAGTCCGGCTTTACCGACAAGCAGCTTGCATTTTCCTCTGCTATCTCTGTTGTGTTCTTCTTGGTGGTGTTTGCGATTTCTAAAATTCAAAATTATCTCCTGGAGAGGGGGGAGTGACTGTGGGCACCAGAAAAAAGACGCTCAACAAGGTGCTGTCGTATGTCGTACTTGTTTTGATCGCATTTCTTTTTATCGCACCTATCTATTACTTGTTCCTCTCTTCTTTGAAGACAGACCGGCAGATCATTGCGGATATGTCCACCTTCCGGGCCTTCCTTCCGACCGGTGAGTTGTCGCTGGATAACTACGTTGCCGTGCTGGAGAAGCTGGATTTCCTCCGCTACTTTAAAAACTCAGTGATCGTAACAGTCATTGCCGTATGTTTTGGAACGATTATTAATGCGATGATGGGCTATGCACTGGCAGTTCTCCGTTTTAAGGGGCGCAAGCAGCTTGTCTCCCTCATGCTGGCACTGGCAATCGTCCCGACAGAATCGGTCATCATCAACCGTTTTATGGTAGTTAAGGATTTGGGGTTGCTTGACAGTTATGCAGGACTTGCTCTGCCAATGATCGCGTACCCGATGTACATTTTCCTGTATTACAACCATTTCAAAGGGATGCCTGTTGAGCTGATCGAAGCTGCATTGGTGGACGGGGAAAACCACTTCAATATCTTTTGGAAAATCATGCTTCCACTCTCAAAGCCGATCTGCACGACGGTGGCAATTATGAGCTTTATTCGTACATGGGGCAATCTTCTGTGGCCCACTCTTGTAACGCGGACTGATGCATTGCGCACGCTGCCACAGGCAATCAACAATTTGTCCAATGAATACTTGGTTTTCTGGGGTCAGATCTTTGCCTTTGCGTCTATGATGACCCTTCCGGTGCTATTACTGTTCCTGCTGTTCCAGAAACAGTTTATTCAGTCGATGGCGATGACAGGCATCAAAGGCTGATCACCTGCTGCGGTGGCTTCAATGCTTTCGAACTGCATGATAGCAATAAAAGGTTTCACGATACACGCAGAGGAAGTAACAACAGCAGCCTTGCCGGCTTTGAAAGCTGGCAAGGCTGCTGGCTTTTTAAACCGCCAGCGCACGCTGCTGTTCTTTACCACGCTAAAGGCTATGAGATCCCATATGAGAATGATGCATAGAGAATATCGAAATGGATACGATGACTTTGGACAAGTCCAGCAACTGCAATTGAAAGTGATGTGCGGCTTTTTTGATAGCATTGCAGCAACCAGGCAACAAGAATGAGCCCCACACTATTTGCCTCGAATGTTTCCAGCTTTATCGGGGGTACCTTGCTGTTTCAGGACTTATTTCGCCGCCTGCTTTTGCGGTCCTGCGGTCAATTTTCTTAGCCGCTGTTCTTCTCATAGCATCTGTAACGTGTGCGTAGATATTCAGTGCTGTGTTTCCGGAGGTGTGGCTCAAAATCGTGGACGGTGTATTCCCATCTATTCCATGGGTCAGTGCGTTTGTAGCAAAGCCGTGTCTCAGATCGTGGAAGCTGACCTTCGGCAATCCCACCTACTCCAAGACCCGGTGGAGCCTGTGCAGCGCACTGTCCGGGCTGATGGCCCGCCGGCAGCAGGCGCTGGTCCATAGCAAAGTTCCTGGCAGAGAAAATGATTTGGCGGGTGTTCTTTTGCTTGCGGATGCTGCCCTCGCCGTTGGCTCTGCGCTTGGCCATATGCGTCGCTCCCTTCACTTTTGGTAGCCACAACACATACCAGAAAGCGGCAAGCCGGGCGCTCTGCCGGGATTTGCGCGAAACGCCAGGTGCATTTCTCCCCAATATGTGATATACTTATATGATATACTTGTAAAAATATGCGGTAGACAGGGAGGCGCATCCATGAAAGAAATTCCCGTTGGCGAGGCCGTCAAACGGAGAAGAGAGGAGCTGGGCCTGACCCAGGAGCAGGTGTGCCTGGGGATCTGCGACAGCTGCACCATGTCCCGGCTGGAAAACCACCGGCAGATGCCCAGCCACCGGACGTTGGTGGCCATTCTCCAGCGGCTGGGCATGCCGGAGGACCGCTACTATGCCCTTCTCAGCGACAGGGAGGTAGAGCTGGAGCGGATGGAAAACGAGATCGTCCGCAGCGACGTGCGCTTTGAACGGGCCACCGGAGAGGACAGGTCCGCTCTGCGGGAGGAGGCCCTTAAGACGCTGGCGGAGCTGGAGCGGCTGGCCGGGCCGGAGGACCGGCTGGCCCGGCAGCTCGTTCTGCGCTCCCAGGTGCTTCTGGGCAAGCCGGAGGGCCGCTGGCCTCTGGAGCAGAGCGTCCCCATGCTGCTGGAGGCCATCCGCCTCACCGCGCCCCGGTTCAACCCGGAGGATCTGGGGCGGGGCCCCTACACGGACCGGGAGATGAAGATCATCAACCAGATGGCCCAGGAGTACATATTCGCCGGGGAATACGCCGAAGCAGCCGGCCTTTTGGACCAGCTGCTCCGGTATGCCCAGGGCCATTTGAGGAACATCCCCCCGGTGCGGGCCAGGATTCCCCTGATCTGCCACAACTACGCCATCGCGTTGGCCTATCTTCAGAGGTACGAGGACGCCCTGAAGATCGCGGAGTTGGGCCGGGAGGTCTGCGTTGTCAGCGTTTCTTGCCAGCATCTTCCTGGACTCCTTGCTATCTTGGCAGAGTGCAGGCATCATCTTGGAAATGATGAAGAAAGCGAGAGATTGTTTCGGCAAGCATACTACTTATATAAGGCTCTTGAAAACGAAAGTGACCTTGCCTGCCTAATCGAGGATGCTAAAAAATGTCTGGGAATAGATCTCAGGTAATCAATCGCCTACGCTATCCCCTGATGGGTTTGGCAGTTCAGCATTTGCGGGTGGGATCGGCTTTTTCGGCTCATCCGGGTCCTTGGGATCCTTGGGGTCAATGATGACGATGGGGTCCGGCTCGGGATCGGGTCCATCCGCGGCGTATGCCGCCGTCTGGGCCAGCGCGGAGATGCAGAGAGTCAGCGCCAGGAGCAGGGAAAGCAGTTTTTTCATGGGGAGTTCCTCCTTTGTTATATGGGGTAATATCAGCATATCACCTGATCGGGAAAAGTCACTGGGCGTTTTGCGCAAATCAGATTTTTTAAAAAAAAATAATTGTTTGCGCAAAATGCCTAGTGACAAAACACTATTTTCATGATATGCTAAGTCCAGATGGAGCCGGCCGGCCCTCTCTGTTACCAAAACAAGAGAAGATAAGGAGGATCCCACTATGAAAAAATCCAAGAAGCTGGTCTCCCTGTTCCTGGCCCTGGCCTTCGCTCTGTCCCTCATGGCCATGCCCGCCCTGGCGGCAGAGACTCGTGGCCGGGTTGTCTCAGAGAATTGCCCCAAGTGCGGGACAGATATGATGGCAACTGAGTCCACATACTCCTATGAGGAGGACTGCCCCTCCGGCGTCGAAGATGGCAAACATACGGTAACTGTGACGCAGATCAAGGGAACTTGCCCCGCCTGCAGAGCCACTTCGGTCTTTTACACCGGGAGAGAATACAGTTGTGGGCATTGCAGATGATTTTTAATCATATTTTGGCACAATGCGAGGAGCAGTGATCCTCGCATTGTGTCTATATGTCCATCAGGAGGTGCTGTCATGAGAAGAAAACAGAAAAATCGTCTGCTGTCCCTGATCCTGGCGGCGGCGCTGGTTCTGCCCCTGGCCGCCTGCGGAGAAACGGACGGCGGCGAGGCGCTGACCGGCGGCGAACCGCTGACGGACGCCGTGTATCTGGCGGAGTACCACGACCTGGCGTTGCCGCCGGACTGCACGCTGGACGCGGCCTGCGCCGATGGGGAGACGATCTGGGCGGGCGTATCGGCCTACCTGGAGGAAACGGAGACGCGTCTGGCGGCGGTGTACCGGATCACAGCCGCCTCCGGCGCGGAGGCGGTGTGGGACAGCGCGGTTCCCGGCGAGACCGCCTCCAGCGAGGTCATGAGCCTTTGCCCCGGCGGGGACGGGGACCTGTGGCTGGTGGAATCCCGGCGGACCTATGCATTTGACCTCCCTGAGGATTTTGACAGGCAGGAGGACAGCCGCTGGAACTATGAGCACACATCAGAGCGAAGGATCTTTCTGCGGCGGCTGGACAGCGGCGGACGGGAGCTTTTGTGTACGGATCTGACGGACCAGATCCTGGAGCCGGACAGCGGCGGCATTTTCTCCGGCGAGCTGACCGTCGATCGGGACGGCGGCTGCTTTGTGGTCAGGCCCGGCTCCCTGACGGCGCTGGATCAGAGCGGGAATCCGCTCCTGACCCTGGAGGACCCGGCTCTGACGGCGGAGCAGCCGCCGGTGCGGCTGGCGGACGGCGGCGTGGCGGCCCTGTGCAGGGTGTCCCGCGAAGATCCCCAGGGGATGGTGGACATGTATACCGCGCGGGCCGTGGATCTGGAGAAAGGATGCTGGGGCCCGGCGTATGAGCTGCCGCCGGTAGAAGGCGGTTTCCAGTTCCAGGCGCATGACGGCGGCGGCGGATACCGCTTCTGCGCCACGGCGGACAATACGCTGTACGGCTGGGGCCGGGAGGCGGGAGAGGCGGAGGAGCTCCTCACCTGGAACACCTCCGATGTGAGCGCCCTGGGGCTGAGCTTCTGCGCCGTCCTTCCGGATGGGCGGCTGATGGTGCTGGTCCAGACCCAGAACAGGAAAGGCGTCTACTACCGTCTGGGCGTTCTCACGGAAACGAGCGCCGCCGACGCGCCGGAGCGGGTGGTGCTGACCTACGCCGCCGACGGCATGAGCGACGAGGACTGGGCGCGCATCCACGCCTTCAACACCTCCCAGTCAAAGTACCGGATCGAGGCCACGGACTACCGGGAACTGGGGGATAATGAAAACGACGCCTGGAGCGGCTGTAAGCTGCTGGTCACGGAGATGACCGCCGGACGGGTCCCCGATATCATCGATGTTGGGACTCTGCCCTGGCGTCAGCTTGGCTCCAAGGGGCTGCTGGAGGACCTGTGGCCCTATATCGACGCGGACCCGGACCTGGGCCGGGATAAGCTCATGACCCGCGCGCTGGACTGCGCTTCCGTGGACGGCAAGCTGTATGCCGCTTTCGGCTCGTTCGCGATCTCCACCTATGTGGGGCTCACGGAGGTGGTGGGGGACCGCTTGAGCTGGACCCTGGACGATGCGGAACGCGCGCTTGCGGACATGCCGGAGGGGTGCTCGATTTTTGACAGCGGGGTCAGCCGCACCTCCCTGCTGCTTGGGTTCCTTCGGTATAACAACGGACGGTACGTGGACTGGTCCGCGGGGAAATGCTATTTTGACACGGATAATTTCAAGACCGTGCTGTCCCTCTGCAAGGACTGCCCGGAGAAGGTGGACCTCTCTCTCCAGACGGGTACGGCGGCCTGCCTCCGGAACAGGCAGCATCTTCTGTATGATACGCAGCTTGCCGAGTTCTGGAATGTGCAGTTCCTCAAAAAACTGTTCCGCTCCGACGGCATTTCCTTTGTGGGGTTTCCCACAGAGGACGGAAGCGTGGGGAGCCAGTTCGTGTGCAACAGCGCCAGCCTGGCCATCTCCACCAAGTGCGCCGACAAGGAGGGCGCGTGGGCCTTTGTCCGCCAGATGCTGCTGCCGGGCCGCGCCGCCGGCGAGGGATGGTTCCCGATGAATAAGGCCGATTTCGAGGCCAAAGCCGCCGAGCAGATGGCCAGTAATTTTTCTCTAAACTTTGAGGGCTTTGGCGTCCGGGCCAAGCTGGGACCTGTGACCCAGGAGGAGTACGACCAGTTCATGGAGCTGTACGAAGCCGCGGAGGGCTTTTCGGAGTACGACTACAATATCCGCACGATCGTGGTGACCCAGGCGGCGCCGTACTTCGCCGGGGACGTGACCCTGGACGAGGCCGTCCGCAACATCCAGCTCCGGGCGGAGCTGTACGTGGGCGAGCAGAAGTGACCGTGCGGGGCGTCCGCTCCGCACGGACCTTTTATAACACGCGCATGAAAGGGGGAAGCAATTATGAGGATCATCAAGCGCCTGCTGTCCCTGATCCTGGCGGCGGCGCTCCTTCTGTCCCTGGCCGCCTGTGGGGAAACGCAGACGCACGGCGGCGAAGCGGCCCTCCCCGAGGGGATCGGGTTTCAGCGGGCGCCCTTTTATCAGGCGGAGGAGATCCTTTTGCCGGAGAGCGCCGGATATGTGGCGGGGAGCTGCGGCGACGGGGAGAAGCTGTATTACCTGCTGGAGGATGAGGACAGGGCGATGACCCTGTACCGGGCCGATCTGGCGGCGGACACGGTGGAAGAGCTGCCGGACTTTGCCTCCGCCCCGGCGGACAGCGAGCCGCGGCCCTTCCCCCGTGGGCTGACGCCGGACGGGGCGGGTGGCCTGTGGCTGCTGGAGACGCAGACCGTGTTCACCTATGACCTGCCGGCGGATTTTGACGAGGAGAAGGACAGCAAATACCAGTACCGCTCCGACCGGGAGGACCGCGCCTTTCTGCGGCGGCTGGACGGCGGCAGCGGCAGGGAGATCGAGAGCCGGGAGCTGACCGGCCTGACGCCGGACTTCTGGGAGCAATGGCAGGGAGACTGGACCGTGGACGGCGGGGGGCGGCTCTGCCTGGCCCATGGCGGCGGCGTGACGGTACTGGACAAAGCGGGCGCGCCGGCGTTCGACCTGGAGGCGCGGGTCAAGGAGCCGGACCTGCTGAGCGGCAGCCGTCAGGCCCTGGCTCTGCTGGCCGACGGCTCCGTAGGCGTCATGACCGGCACGGAGAAGGAGACGAAGGTCAAGGTCATCGATCCGGCGAAAAAGGGCTGGAGCGAGACGGTCTACGCCGCGCCGGCCGAGGCGGTCCGGCTCTATTCCGGTCAGGGGACATTCCTGTTCTTCTGCGCCACGAAGGAGGCGCTGTACGGATACACGGCGGGGGAGACCGACCCCTATAAGCTGCTGGAGTGGTCCGCCGCCGGGGTGAGCGGCGGGGCGGTCCAGACCTTCGCCCTGTGGCCGGAGGGCCGGGCGGCGCTGCTGGCCTGTTCCAACGGCAAGACGGTCCTGTCCCGGCTGACGCCCTCGGACACCGCCGCCGACGGCCGCGCGGTGATCACCCTGGGCACGGTCATGCCCAACCTTTTTCTGACCCACGAGGTACAGCGCTTCAACGGCGGCAATGACGGCTACTATGTGGTGGTCCGGGACTACGCCGAGGACCTGATGGACAACGGTATGACCTATGAGGAGCGCTATTCCGCCGCTCTGAAGCGGCTGGAGATCGAGATGGTGTCCGGCCAGGTCCCGGACCTTCTGGACGGTCGGCTCCTGCCCCTGGCGCGGTACGCGGGGAAGGGGATCCTGGAGGACCTGTGGCCCTGGATCGACGCTGACCCGGACCTGGGCCGGGACAGGCTCATGACCCATGTGCTGGACTGCGCCTCCCAGGATGGGAAGCTCTATCAGATCGACGCGACCTTCTCGATTCGGAGCCTGACGGCCCCGGTAGGCCGGTTCCCGGAGGGGAGCCGCCCTGACCTGGAGGAGGTCCTGACGCGGTACGAGGCCATGCCGGAGGGGAGCCTGCTGCTGTCTTCCGGTATGGGGCCCGCCTATGTGCTGGATATTTTGTCCCTGTGCGGCGGCAGCTTTGTGGACTGGACCGCCGGGACCTGCTCCTTCGACAGCCCGGAGTTCGCCAAGCTGCTGGAGCTGTGCGCCCGAACGCCCCAGGACACGGAATGGCTGGACGACGGCGGCCGGGCCCTGCGGGCGGGACGCCAGCTGCTGACCAACGAATCGTTCGGCAATTTGCGGGATTTTCTGGACGCGGAAGCCCGCTGCGGCGGGCCGGAGGCCCTGTGGGACTATGAGAAGCTGCTGCGGGACAACGGCATCGGATGGGGCGGGGAGATCGACCCGCTGTTCAACACCAGCGAGGATATCCCCGAGCTGGAGCTGAACGGGTATGTGTTCGGCGACGACACGGTGTTCGGCGCGCTGAAGGAGGGGCAGTACGCCTCCTATGTGGGCTTCCCCACCCTGGAGGGCAGCGCGGCGGGGATCTTCTCCTGGTCCGCTCCCTACGCCATGACGGCGTCCTCGGCGCGCAAGGACGGAGCCTGGGCGTTCCTGCGGGAGCTGCTGCTGCCCGGCGGTGCGGCGGTGCCCTCCCAATATGACGAAAACGGCAGTGTGATCGATACCAGTATCCAGAGCTTTCCGGTGAACCGGGCGGACTTTGAGGCGTTTCTGGCGGCAGAGATGGAGGCAACGTACTTCACGGACAAGGACTGGGAGATCCTGCACGGCGGCCAGTCGGAGGACGTGACGCTGATTCTGGATCAGGACGGCCAGCCCATCCAGTCGCCGGGGCTCCTGGGCTTTAGCGAGATAGGCAGGGACCCCATCAGCCTGTGCGTCTACCATCTGGCGGCCAGGCAGTCGGACTATGAGCGGTTTATGGCGCTTTACGATGAGGTGGACCGGTTTGACCTGGGCCGCGACGAGGCCCTGTGGGATATCGTGGTGACCCAGGCGGCGCCGTACTTCGCCGGGGACGTGACCCTGGACGAGGCCGTCCGGAGTATTCAGAGCCGGGCGGAGCTGTACGTGGGCGAGCAGAAGTAGGGCCGAAGCGGACCCGAGGAAGGGATGCGGCCCGGCCATGAGGTTTCACCCGGCGGGCCTTGCCTTTGTATAGCGGCGAAGTTTTTGCATTGCCAATGACGGCTTGACCCATAACCCGACCCAGAACAGGAAATTTTTCTGTGGAGGCAATGGAGCGGACAGCACGAAGGGCGGTCCAACTCCCAAGCGAACAGCACCATATGGGCCGGAAAGCGTCTGTTGCTTAGAGGCTCAGTGTGCATATAGAGCAAATCATTTTTGATCTGTTACTGTAAAATCCCGGTGAAATCACTTGATTTCACCGGGATTTTGTTTGTTTTCTGTGGTTTTTCGGATGGCTGCTTTTGCGTTTCAGGTCTGACCCAAGCGCCGACCCATACGGGAACCCGGAGCGCTCATGGCTCCGCCTCCACCCGGTCGCAGCGGACGGTAAAGCGGCTCTTGCCGCCGACGGTGCAGGTGAAGAGGGTCAGGTCGTAGCCGCTGCCCGTCATCTCCTGAATGGCGGCGGGCATAAGGGTCTCCGATTCCGCCACCTCGTACCGGAACACGTTCCCGGACATATCGGTGAAGGTCACCTCATCGCCGGGGGCCAGCTCCTTCAGCCGCCCGAAGTGGCTCGCGTAGTTGTGGGCTGCGATGACCAGATCGTCCAGGTACGCCGAGCCGGTGTACCGGCAGGGTGCGAGCTTCAGGCTGGGGTAGCTCCATTCACTGACCACCGGCAGCTCCAGCCCCAGGACCGGAATGCCCAGGGTCCCGATATAGTCCACCCCGTCCACGTCCTCCTCCGGCATCTCCATCTCCGGGTTCAGCACATAGTCCGGATACAGGATCTCCTCCGGCAGGGTGTTCTCCGGCTGAGGCTCCGGGGCCGGGGAAATCAGCGCCTCCAACCGGTCCGCCGTCTGACGGACGGACTTTTCCGCCCGGAAGGCATCCCAGACGTTGTAGCCCGTAAGGCACAGGGCTGCCGCCATCAGCAGCAGCCCCAGCCAGATCAGGCACTTACCCTTGCTCTTCTTCATGGGAAGCGCCTCTGCGGCGGATGAGACCCGCCACGATAAAGAATAGTCCCGCGCAGAGCAGCAGGGGCACCGGCCACCAAAGCTGGCCTGTCTGGGGCAGGACGGGGCCTTCTGGGGACGGTTCCTCCGGGATGCCCGGCCCGTCCGGCGGCGTGGGTCCAGACGGCGGGGAATCCGGCTCGTCCCAGGTATTCACCACCACAAAGGCGGCGCCCTCCCGGAGGATCTCCGCCGTATAGCCCACGGGCACGGTTTCCGTCACCAGCCACTGACACGCGCCGTCCAGACCGTCCCAGGTATAGCCCCAGCCGTTGGCCTCGCTGAGGACCACAGCGTCATAGAGCTGTCCGTCCCGGAGAAGCTGGACCACGATCTCATGAGGCCGCTCCGTCTCATGGTCCGCGTCCCGCCAGACCTTCAACACTCTGCGGGTCACGGTGTCGCCCTCCTCCGGCTCCGGCTGGGCGCTGTGCTTGGGCGCGGCCTCCACAGTATAATCCCAGTCGTTGGCCTCTTTGTCCAGGGTTGGGAGCAGGACCATAAAGGGCTGGGCGTCGTAGATCATGCCGTCCTGCCTGTGCCGCTGGCCCAGCACCAGGTACAGCCCCGGCGTCAGAGTCTTACCGGGGGTGGGGAAGGAAAGCGTTCCCTTCCGGTCCGTTTCCCCGCTGTCCGCGGGCGCTATCTTGTCCCGGAGGACATAGCCCTCCAGGGTAGAGGCCAAGGCTCTCCATGCCTCATCGTTTTCACCCCGGATGTTCACGCTGAACTGAGAAAAGTCCTCCGTCACCGTCAGCTCGCCGTACTCGTCCACGTCCGCCACCCGGTAGAGGGAAAACATCGCTCCCGCCAGAGGCGTCTGCCCGTCCCGGTAGGTCAGAGACAGGCCGCAGTCCTGCTCCAGGTCGATGCTGCCCGCCGCCAAAGCCTGGACCGGCAGCAGCAGGGCCAGCAAGGCCGTCAGGCAAAGTCTGGCGATTCGTCTATTCTTCATTGGTTTCACCTCCAACTTTCTTCTTCGGTCTCGGCAGAAGAAGCCCGATCAGCAGGACCAGCAGCATGGGGATCGCCGCGATGGGGGCCACGATCAGAGGCTCGATCTGCATGGCGTCGGCCGTCACATGGACGGCCCGGGTCTCCTCGATCGTCTCGATGCGACGGCCTCGGACCAGCAGGCGGTGGGTATTCACGCCGTAGGGGGTGCAGGTGACCAGGGTGCAGTAGTCCCTGTCCGGGTCGATCTTCAGGGCGGCGGTCTCCCAGGGCTCCACGATGAGGATCTGGTCCACCTCGTAGGTCAGCTCCTCGTCCAGGACCCGCAGCATAAACACGTCCCCCACCGCCAATTTGTCCAGATCCGTAAAGAGCCTGGCGCTGGGGAGGCCCCGGTGCCCGGAGAGGACGCAGTGGGTGCCTTCGCCCCCCACCGGCAGGCTGGTCCACTCCAGATGGCCCACGGCGGTCTGGAGGACGGCCTCGTCGGTGCCGTGACAGATGGGCAGGGAGCATTGGATGCCGGGAATCTCGATATAGCCCATCACGCCGGTGCCGGAAATATTCAAAAGCGCCTGATACCGCTCCTTTTGGGCGTCATCCAAAAGGTATTCGTTGCTTCGCTCCAGCAGGGAGGCGTTGTAGTCCGCCGCCGCCCGCCAAAGCTCCTCGTACTGGGCTCCGTCCAGTTCCGCCACCTGCTGGGCGTACTGGGTGATGGCCCTGGACTGGTGGAGGGAATTCCAGTAGTCGCTGACGCCGGGGTACAGCAGCAGGGACAGCCCTACAAGAAAAACCAGGATCAACAGCATCGTAGACAGTTTGTCTTTCTTCATGCAGAGTTCTCCTTACCGCTGCGGAAATCGGCGGGGACCGGCCGCCGGGGCCGGGAAGGGCGGACCCTCCCCGGCCGGGCGGCTGTTCCTTATCTGGTCATGCGTTTTTTGGTCACCAGCAGTACCACCGCCGCCAGCACCAGAATGGAGCCGATCACATAGAAAACGGTGGTGCCCATGCCGCCGGTGCTGGGCAGCTCGGTGCCGGTGTTGTTGGCGACACCCTCGGTGTGGGTCAGGGCTGAAGGATTAGCTTCGGTGGCGTTCTCACCGTTGATCTTGACAGTCACCGGGTCCTTCAGCCGGTTGTAGCCGGCGGGAGCCTCGGTCTCCTCAAGATAGTATGTACCGTCCTTCAGGCCAACAAAGTTGGCGGCGCCGTCGCTGCCGGTGGTCACCTCGGTAGCCTGGGCTTTGTCATCGACCCACTCCACCTTGGCCTTTTCGGCGGCAGTGGCCTCGGTGTACTTGTAGTACAGCTTGGTGGTAGTTCCGCTCTCGGTGACTTCCTTGTACAGCACGAACTTGGCGCCGGCCAGCTTGGCGTCCTTGTTGTCTGTCTCGTACTTGTCGATGACGAGCTTGGCGCTGTAGACGGTCTCCTCGTCCTCGCGGCGAGTGGTCTTGCTGCTGTTTTCGGGATCGTTGCTGTACTCCAGAGTGGCGTGGTTCTTCTCGATCTTGGCGACGGCGTTCTCATTGACGGTGGCGGAGTACTTGACCTCGATCTTCGCGCCGGCGGTCAGCTCCATCACGTCGATGTCCAGCACGAAAGCCTTGCCGCCAGCGTCCGCGCCGGTCTTGAGGGTGAAGTTTTCGGTGATCTCCGTGCCGCCAACGTACACCTTCACGTCGTTATTGAAGGTCAGGCCGGTGGACATGGTATCAGTGATCTGGTACTTGTACGTCTTAAAGCCGGTGGTGTCGGGGACCTTGCCGGTGATGGTGTAATTGACAGTCTCGCCGATCTCCACGCTCTGCTTATCATCTGTCTTGTCGAAAGGAACGTCGTTCTTATCGTGGATGGTGACGTTGGGGTTGGTGGTGGTCAGGTTGCACAGCGCGCCGGTGGAGCTGGTGACGAAGTAGTAGCCCAGAGGCAGATTTTTGGCGGACACGACCGTTCCGTCAGCGGTCAGTTTCGTGCCGTCCTTGCCCTCAACAGCCGCTTTCAGCGCCTCGGCAAAGCGGGCAGCGCTGAATTTGGCTTTATTGACAGAAACGTTATAGATAGTGGTCTCTCCGACCTGCTCCAGCTTCAGGCCGCTGTCCGTAGTATTGGCATAAGCATCAACGGTGCCGAACCACTCGCTGCTGCTGTCGATGGTGTGGGAATAGGCGCTCTTGCCATCGTTGTAGGCCACGTCGAAGATCTTGTACGCGGTGTACTCCTGATCCTTCTGGGGGTTGTCAACGGTGATGCTGCCCTCGCCCGCCGCGAAGGCCGGGGCGGCCAGGGCCAGGGCCATGACCAGGGCCAGCAGGAGGCTGGCCGCACGCTTTAAATACTTCATCCGTTATTCCTCTCTTCCTTTGATTGACAAGATTTGATGTATTTCCGGCGCCGCGCCAGCCCCAGGGCCGCGCCCGCCATGAGAACGATTCCGCCCAGGACATATCCCGCCGTACCGCTGCCGCCGGTCATGGGCAGCTCCGGCCCGGTGATGACCAGCCCCAGGTCCAGGTGATCCTCCCACTGCCTGTTGCCGGTGATCTCCGCCAATGGCTTCATGGTGACCGCCCCCTCGCCCACGCTGTATCGGATCGCGTAGGCATAGACGCTTGGGTCAAATCCGGAAATTTTCAGCTCCTTCGCAAGCACGCCGTCGCTGTCGATGCTGGACGCCACCCGCGCCTGCCGGTAGGCCGTCGGGCCGGTGTAGCTCTCCAAAACATTGCCGGAGAAGGCCACGATGTACTCCCCTGCCGCCAGCTGGCCGAAGGAGTACGCGCCGTCCGCGCGGGTGGTGACCGAAGAAGAGATTGCCGCCCCCGTCACGTCCTGGGTGCAGGGCGCGTATTGGCCCTTCTCCTTCTTGAGCAGGGTGACGGTGACGCCGGAGAGCAGGGCCTCCCCATCATCCCGCGCGCCGTTCAGGTCCTTGTCGTACCACACCACGCCGGAGATGCTGCGCTCGATGACCCGCGTCTGCACCTGGTTGGAGGCGATGGGCACCGTCCCTGCACCCGGGAGCCAGCTGTTGGCGAGGTTGCCGTACAGGTTGCCGGCCTCGTTGTCCTTGGTCTCCATGGTGAGAGTCAGCGTAAAGGTCTCCCCCGGTCCCAGGTTTTTAACCACCACATACAGGCCGGTGACGCCCTTCAGCCTGTCAGGATCGTCGCACGAATTGGTCGTCAATTTGGTAAACAGCGGCTCGTCATCGTTGTTCTTGCCGCTCGCCAGCATCTGGTCTACTTTGTCCGCGTTCATGTTCTCCGCGTTCTGCTGCTCCTCGCTCCAGGTCCCGCCGAATACCCTGACCGTCTGGTACAGCTCCTGATACCCGGTGGTGCTGCAATATACCGTGCTCTCGCCGTCCTTCGCGTCTGCCGCCACCTTGCTCAGTGTCAGATCTCCGTCGAACCGGGTCGCGCGGATGTCTCCCACGGCGGGCAGCAGGTCATAGAGATACATCGTTGGAATGGCCTGGCTTCCGGAGTTCTTATAGGAGACAGTATAGACTATTTTCCCGTTCAGCTCGATGACCTTCGTGTTCACGGCCTTGGTCAGGTTGGTGCCGCCGTTCAGCGCGACATGCACGGTGATGTTGTCCGTGTTCCCCTTCGCATGGTCATAGGCGCGGTTGTCGCCCTGGCCGCTGATGTAGACGCCGGCCCTGATTCTGTCGTTGTTTTTCAGAGCGGAAACTTCCGCGAAGCGCGCCTGAAACACGATGTCCGGAAGCTGGATCCCCACGGGAGCGCCCGAGATCCTGAATGTGACGGCCTCCTCATCCAATCCTTCGACCTCCGCGTAGACCCGAATCGTGTGCGGTTTGCTATCCGCGTCCGTAAACGTCAGTTCCGTAGGAGCAAGGGGATCGTCGCTGATCGGGACTTTCTCGCCGCCCTGCCCGGCGTTTACCGATGTATACATGTAGTAGGAGCCACGGAAAACGGAGATGCGCTTGCTGCCGCTTTCCCTCTCCTCATCCAGCACAGCCTTGATCGTCAGACCGGTGGTGGGCGCGCTTGTCTGTCCGGTGGGGTCGCTGAGCTCGGTCTTGATGTTGTTCAGCCGGTAGTCCACCATGGTCTGCCCCTCGTCCTGGATATAGGTGGGGCGGCTGATATTCTGCTTGTTGTCCACCGTCATGTTGATGTGCGCCTTGTAGCTCAGGATCAGCAGGCTGTTGCCCGCCAGGGTGCCGCCGGCGTGGGTGCCCGTCACCTGCAGGCCGTCATTGTATTCGGTCTTGACATAATTGGGTGGGACGTGCCCATTGGCCAGCTCGCCGCTGTATCTGTCGTTGTCATAGCCGCCTTCCGGCTTTTGGTATCCGTCCAGCGTGTTTTTCCCAGTCCTCTTGTCCCACACCCCGTTGGCCCAGGAAATGTCTTCCAGATCATAGGACCAGACCCGGACGGTGTTGACGGTGGCCACGGTCTTGCCCACCAGGGACTCATCACTGCCGTTGACCTTGACGGGGATGCGCATGTACTGATACTTGCCGCCCAGCAGATCGCAGCCCCGCAGCTCCATCAGGACGCCCACGCACTTCATTTCCTCGCCGCTGACTTTGATATAACCGTTTTCATCCGGCTTAGTTGAAGTATAGACCAGATCCTCCTCCCGGACCCCGTTCATATACGTCAGCACGCCGGGGGTGTTGGTGTCATAGCCCTGAGGATAGCCCGGATCGGCGGCGTAGAGGAAGGTCGGGACGCCTTCTTTATCGACAGCAGGATCAAAATTCCCCTGAAGCGTTGGATCATCGCGGACGCTCAGGGCCCGGCTGTCGAAGAGCTGGAGCAGGTTCATGGAGCGCATCCGGTAGTCGCTGCCGGGGTTCATCATACCGTAGCTGATGATCCAAATATCGTCCCCGGCGAAGGCGCTGCAGTCATAGGCGGTGGACCAGTACTCCGTTCCCAGGAAGCCCTCGGAAGTGCTGTTTGGCACTCTGCCGTTGAACTTCCCATTGAAGGAGCTGCCCTTGGTCAGGTTGCCGGGGGCGTACAGCACGATCTGGTCCCGCGCGGTATTGTCCCCCTTGTTTACCTCGTGGCTGATGCCGTCTCCGCCGTCGGCGGGGGCCAGCACCTGCCCGGCCCGGGTGGTGAGCCGCAGGTTGCTGACCTCCGTGTTCAGGAAGATCTCCGCCTCGCTCACCTCCTGCACCATGGGGAACACGCTGAGCACCTGGACGCAGCCGGCGGAGAAGCACCGGGCGTAGGTGCCGTACTCCGTTACATTCCCGCTGTTGCCCGCATCCTGGGTGGGGAAGTGCCGGTCGTCAAAGTCGAAATCGTAGTCGCTGACCTTGAAGTGATAGGTGGCGTCCGCTCCGGTGCCGGTGACAACAGTGGGGCTGGCAACACCGTTCATGGCCGTAAGATTCTTGAGCTCCTTGTCGTTCCCGTCCACCAGCGCCCAGTCGCCGCCGTAGTAGCAGCCGCTGTGATACGCCAGATAGTTGCTGGGGGCGG
Organism: uncultured Oscillospiraceae bacterium; assembly: GCA_958423465.1. Taxonomy (GTDB): domain Bacteria; phylum Bacillota; class Clostridia; order Oscillospirales; family Oscillospiraceae; genus Pelethomonas. Next base: position 26,047 of record CATZRD010000008.1, read on the forward strand.
CGCCCTTGGCGTAGGGGGAGCGGGACTCGCCGTCCCAGTAGAGGTTCCGTCTGCCGTTGCCCAGACCATCGCCGGGCGTGGTGACCCTGCCTCTGCCCGGGTCCACGTAGGTATGGGAATAGGATTGGTTGGCAGGCACGTTCTCGTTGTAGTCCCATAGGATGGCTGTGTATTGGTTCGGGTCAATGGTTTGCCCGGATACTTTGGATTTGGCCTCGGACCAGAAGTTCAGGTCAAAGGTGATATCCCCCACCGGCAGGGACAGGCCCTTCAGCCCCTTGGCGGCGCGGTTCGTTTTCGGGTTATTGTCCGTGTCGTTGTAGAGCTGGAGGGTGATGCCGTAGCAGGTGATGCGGCCATACCGGTAGTTCTGGTACACCGCCTTTACCTCTCCGGACAGCGCCTGCCCGTCCTCCGTAAACGCCGCCGGATCGGACTTGCCGTGGTTCTCCGGCAGGTTGGCCAGCCGCACCAGCTCCGTCCGGGCAGGCTCCGCCACGGCCCGGCCAGTGGAGAAGTCGAACCAGTTCTTATAGCTCATGTCGCCGTTCTTCTTGAGCTGGAGGTTGAAGTTCGTGCCCGCGGATACCGTGACCACATGATCGAAATTGCCCTTGCGCGCCTCCGCTTCCACGTCTACCACATTGCCGCTTTGGGGCTGGGCCGGCTGCATGGCGCCGTTCTCATGGTTCTCCGAGCCCAGGTTATTGACGTTGCCGTCCACCCAGAGCCGGAAAGCGGGCATGAACTGCTCCCCGTTGTCGGCGTTTCGCACCTCAATAGCCGCTAGTCTGGTCTGCGTTCCGGACAGAACGCTTTGGCCCTCTTCCGCGACTATCTTCGTGTATCCCACCAGCCGCTGCTTGGCGACGGCGCTGTGAGTGACCTTATAGCTGTCCGAGCCGGACTGGCTCCCGTTGAGCTGCGCATTGAGGAAGATCCGCTTCGCTTTGTCGGGGCTTGAAAAGCCGTACCGGTCCACTTTAACGCTGCCATCCGGATTTTCTTCCGGCTGGTAATACTTCCCGTCCTGATCCATGACCATGATCACGTTGTCCCGCTCATCCAGATACTCGATGCAGTAGCTGCTGTCGTCCCCATTCAGCCACGCCATCCCGCTGGTGTCGAACCGGGCGGCAGTGGCGGATTTGCGCAGGGTCATCTCAAAGTAAACGCGGACCTCCGTTGCCGTGATCTCTTTATTCCGCCCCTCGAAGGTAATGCCCATATTATAGGTGATGGTATCGTAAGAGCGCACCACCCGGTTGTGATCGCTTTTGTCATTGCCGGGAGCGTCGGTTCTGTCAAAGGGATCGGAGCCGTCCTTAATGTCCGATATCATCAGGCTTTTTACATAGCATGTGGCCACCTTCTTGCTGAGAAACACATAGGGGCACGGCTCGGTGACGTTGAAGGTAAAGCCATTGTAGCCGTCGGCGGCCAGCTCCACATCCGTTACCGCGTCGGAGATCTCGACCAGCATATTCCCACTGGGATCTGTTTTGCTGGAGAACACCCGCAGCTTCCGCTGCCCCTGCTCTCCTCCCAGCCGCGCTTCCTCTTTCAGGTATTCAAGATGGACAGAGGCGTTTTTCCCGTGGCCCATCTCCATCTCTGTGTCAAAGTTGTAAGAGCCGTCGCCGTTCACTTCGACCCAGTGGATCTTATAGCACTGCACGCCGCCCTCATTGACCTCGCCTACGGCGTATTCAATGGCTTTCTCGGTCGGGTAAAAGGCCTCGCCCGGTTTCACCTCGCTGACGAAGGGATAGCAGTTTTCCTGTATCGCTGCATCCTCCGGCAGGGTGATGGTGACCTTGACGTTGGCCGTCTCCTCGTCTCCGGTGTCGTAGGCCACCCAGACCCTGTCGTTATTCTCGTTCACCTTCTTGCCCGGATAGACCCCCAGCTCCTCCAGCCCGGAGGGGGCGGCGCTGACGAAGGCGTAGACGCTGTCCGGGTTTTCCGTCGGAACGGCGAAGGCAAAGGACGTAAAGAAGCCATCTGCCTGTGTCTCGCTGCTGACAGCGCAGCTTTGCGGCTCGCCCGCGCCGTCCGCGCCCAGCGCGTACACAAAGATCTTCGCGCGATTGTCCGCCGCCAATTCACCGGGATCATATGTGACCGTGGCTGTTGTACCGGCGGCAAGGCCGCTGACGGTGTAATACCTGACAGCCTTCAGGGTATAGCTGTTGGCGAGCAGGTCCGCCGCCAGCCGGGCCTGAAGCTCCGCGCTGCCGAGCCAAGGCTCCGCAGCGGCCGTACCGCCGCCCTCCGTGGTGATCGCAAGGCCGTCCGTCTGCTTCTCCGGCAGCCCCTCCGTCAGCAGCCAGGCCAGGTCCTCCAGCCGCTGGGCGTCCGTGACCTTCTCCCGCTGGGCGTCAGTCAGGGCGTCATAGGCGGCCTGGGCTTCCTGGGCGGTCTGGATGAGCTGGGTCAGGTAGGCGTCCCTGGCCTCCTCGTCCCCGGCCTCCGCCAGCTCCGCCATCTTCCCTTCGATCTCCTCCCGGCCGGGCAGAGCGTCGAGAAGGGCGTTCACCCCGTCGATCTGGGCCCACTCCTCCTCCGTCAGGCCCTCTCTCAGGAAGCAATCTTCGCTGTGGGTGTGCTCCTCCAAGCCGCAGGTCAGCTCCCACACGCCATAGCACATGGGACCGTGCCGGTGGCCCTCGGTCTCCTCCAACTGGCAGATCAGTCCGCCGGTTTCGTCATAGCAGCCCTCGCCGTGGGCGTGGCCGCCCTCCCCCTCCGGGATCGTACAGGTCAGCTCCGGCTCCGCCTCCACGGTCTGGAAGCAGGCGTCGGTGTGCTGGTGGGCCAGGACCTCGATCTGCCCGCAGATCAGGCTCCCGGCTTCGCTGAAGCACTCCGCCGTGTGCGCATGGGGGACGATCTCCTCCCTGCCGCAGATGGGCTCCGCCGGGGCCTCTTCTGCGGGAAGCGGCCCCTGGGGAGCTTCCTCCGGGGCGGGCCCCGCCGCCGGGGCCTCGGCCTCCGTGGGCAGGGTGCAGGTCAGCACCTTGTTCTGGGCATAACACGCCTCCGTGTGCTGGTGGGCGGGGGTCTCCTCCTGCTGGCAGACCAGCTCCCGCCGCACCTCCCAGCAGGCGTCGCCGTGGGTATGTCCCTCGCTCTCCTCCTGGCCGCAGATCAGCGCGCCGGTTTCGTCCCGGCAGGCGTCGCCATGGACGTGGCCCTCGCTCTCGGGAAGCTCACAGAGCAGGACCTTCGTCTCCTGCCAGCACGCCTCGCTGTGGGCGTGGCCCTCTGTTTCGGGAAGCGTGCAGGTCAGCTCCCCCTGCTCCAGGGTATAGCAATCCTCCGTGTGGGTATGTACCGGCCCCGCGGGCTCGGGTTCAGGTTCAGGCTCGGGCATGGGCTCGGGCTCAGGCTCCGGCGCGGCGCGGCACGCCTCACTGTGGACGTGCTCCTCCACCTCCGGCAGAGGGCACCAGAGGACGCCCCCGGCGTCATAGCAGGCGCTGTCGTGGCGGTGGATCACAAAGTCCGCATAGCCGCACACATACTCGCCCTCCGGGCCCCGGCACGCCGCCGTGTGCCGGTGGATGCCCAGGGCCTCCGGCGTGCAGACCGGCAGGGTCTCTCCCTGTTGGGTGGCCTGGGTATAACAGGCCTCGGTATGGGTGTGCTCCTCCTGCCCACACTGGGCCTTCCTCTCCATGGTGATGGCGGGCAGAATCAGGGCGTAGACCGTGCAGAACACCACCGCGCAGGCCAGACCCGATACCGCGCGCAGCCACCATCTCTTCTGCCGGCGGCGCTTCGCGTACCCCTCCGCCGCTGTATACTTCTCAGAATTCATGCAGTCTCACCAGCCTTCCTATTCCACCGGCCCGAACCCGCTCAGGGGCCAGACCCTGAAGATGATCTTTCCCACGATCTGCTCATCCGCCACGCAGCCCACGGCGGTGTTCCGGGAGTCCACCGAGGTGGACCGGTGATCCCCCATGACAAAGAACCGGTTATCGGGGACCTGATAGGGCAGATCGATATTGCAGTCCCCCAGGGCTTTCTCCGTCAGGTAGGGCTCGTCAAGAGGGACCTTGTTCACAGATACGTTCCCGCTGGCGTCGATGTCCACCCAGTCCCCGGGGCCGCAGATCACCCGCTTGACCAGAATCTTATTATTATAGTAGAACGCCACGATGTCCCCCGGCGCGAACTCTCCGGTCTTGACGGAAAAGATGATCTCCCCGTCCCGGAGGGTAGGGGTCATGGAACTGCCGTAGATCTGGAGCACCGGCAGCCACAGAGTGGCCACCAGCACGGCGATGGCGGCCACCACCACCAGAGTATAGACGGTGCTGCGCAGGACGGAGCGGTACCGCCTGCGGTATTTGACCCGTTTCAGCTCCGCCTCCAGCTGCTCCACGGAGGGCTTTTCTGTTACGCCGCGGTTTTTCATGGCTGGCTGTCCTCCGTCAGGCGGCGCACATTCTCCAGGTACTGGTCCGCAGCCGCCTGAGCCGCCTCGAATACCCTGTTGATCCGCAGGGCCGCCTCCGCGATGCTCCCGGCCTCCGTCAGGGCGATCTGCCGGTCCGACAGGGCGGTGAGGGCCTTTTTCAGCTTCTCCCGCAGGACCTCGTTTTCCCGCCGCTCGTTCAGCAGCAGCTCCAGCAGCTCCGTCCGGCTCATTTTTCTCAGTTCCCGCTCGGTCATATGTCACTCCCGTCCCCGCCGCGGGAATACACATAGTTTCTACTATGTTGCGCATACCATGCAGCGTACAGCCCAAAGCCCCGGCAAACCGGGCTCCTGGGCGCGCGAAAACACACCCTCAGCCAAATTTTCAAGAAAACCGACTCCGAGGGTGATTTCGTGCTGCCCATCTGCTGGGAGAGGCTGCGGCGCAGCTTGATTTTTTCCCGCGTGGAGAGGATTCTTCCAGAATTCTACTTGCGCTTTTAGGCTGCTTATGGTAAAATGTCACACGATAATTTGCAGGTTTGCATTGTGTACGCCGTGGTGCAACATAGTAGAAACTATGTTGTTTTTTATTGCCCGCTATATGACCAGCCCCAGGCGCTCGATCTTCCGGCGGTGCTCGGCGCCGGTGGACATGAGATAGATCCGCGTGGTGTCGATGCTGCTGTGGCCCAGGATGTCCGCCAGCCTGGCGATGTCCTTCTCCAGCCCGTAGAACGTCCGGGCGAAGAGCTTGCGCAGGTTGTGGGGAAAGACCTTGCCGGGCCGCACCCCGGCCTCCTCGCAGAGCTTCTTCATCTGCCGCCAGATATGGCTACGGTCCAGGGGCTTCCCCCGGCGGGTGAGGAAGATGGCCCCGGAGCTGAGGCCGCGGCTCCGGGCGTAGTCCAGCAGCAGCCGCTGGAGCTTCTTCGGCAGCAGGATGGTCCGGATCTTGGCCTTGCAGTTCACCGTTACCTCACCCCGCCGGGCGGCTTCCACGGTGAAATACCGCAGCTCCGACACCCGGATGCCCGTGCCGCAGATGGTCTCCATGACCAGGCGGAGCCGGGGCTTTTTCCTCGCCGCCTCCAGCAGCCGCAGGTACTCGGCCTTGGTCAGCTCCTTTTCCTCGGCGCAGTAGATCTGCCGCTGCTGGCGAAGGGCCTTCACCCGGCAGTCCCCCCGGCCCAGAAACTCCAGCAGGCTGTTGACGCTGCCCACCATGGAGTTCACGGACCGCAGGGCGTAGCCCCGCTCTACCAGGCGGCGCTTATAGGCCATCACCAGCTCCTTGGTCAGGGCCGCCTCCCCGGCAAAGGCGAAAAACGCGCGGACATCCCGGAGATATTTCTCCACGGTGGCCGCGCTTTTTTCTTCCGCTATGAGCTTCTGGCGGTACGCCGCGATGGTCTCGGCGGTCATGAGCTTCCCTTTCATGGCAGTTCCTCCCTTGAAAAATTGGGTGTTCTCTATTGTACCCAATTTCCCGCGGCTTTGCATAGTGGGAAAAAGTAAGAGCCTGCCGCCCGCAATTTGCAGGCGGCAGACTCTTTTTTTGTATAGCTGTGCTGATTTTGAGTGGGGCGCTCTCCCTTCCCCCTATACCGTCCAGGAAAACTCCGCCCGGCCCGGCTGGACCCAGCTCTCCCGGCCGTCCGGCAGGCACACGATCGTTTCCGCCGGGGTCTCCGCCGTCAGGCTGACCCGGTCTCCGGTGTAACGCCAGGCCACCCGGACCGTGCCCTGCCGGGTCCGGCAGCTGCCCGAGACCCGTCCCAGCCGCCGGTCCGCAACGGGAGCGATCCGGATCTTCCGGAAGCCGGGCTCCTCCGGCTGGATCCCCAGGATATAGCGGTAATAGAATTCTCCCACGCTGCCGAAGGCGTAGTGGTTGAAGGACACCATGTTGTCGCCGCTCATCTTGCTCTCGTTCACCGTGCCGTCAGGCCGCAGGGAATCCCACCGCTCCCAGATGGTGGTGGCTCCCCGCTCCACCTGATACCGCCAGCCGGGGCAATTGGGCTGAAGAAGCAGGTCGTAGGCCAGCTCCGCCTGTCCGTTCTCCGCCAGCAGGGGCAGAAGATGCTGGGTGGAGAAGAACCCGGTCTGCATCCCGTCCCGCCGCAGCCGCTCCACCAGGTGAGCAAAGAGGCTGTCCCACAGCGCGCCCCTGGGGACCACGAACCGCAGGGCCATGATATAGGCCCCCTGGTAGTCGTCCTTCATGGTCCCGTCCTTCCTGACGAAGGCCTTCAGGTAGGCCGCCCGGGTGCGCTCCAGCTGACCGGCGCAGCGCCCGGCGTCCTCCTCCCGGCCCAGACGGCGGGCGGTCTCGGACAGGATCCGCAGGTCGTTGACGATAAAGGCGTTGGACACCGGGCCGTTGTGCATGGCCATCCACTTCACGTCCCGGTCCGGCATGAGCCAGTCCCCCAGATTGGGGCCGATCCACAGGTCCTTCTTGCCCATCAAGCCGCCCATGTGCCGGATCTCGCACGCCACATGGGCCTTCATGCTCTCGTACTGCTCCCGCAGATAGCGGTCCGTGCCGTACTGCCAGTAGAGGAGCTCGGGCAGGATGGTGACGGCGCTGCCCCAGCCCAGCATATTGATGAAGCCCACTCCGGCCTTCCCCTGGGCGGGAATGGTGGGGGCCACATAGCCCTCGGTGTTGTCCATCTGGGAATAGCGGATATCCCGCAGGAACTTGGCCCAGAACGCCTCGGTGTCGAAGTTGTACATCCCCGTCCGGGCGAACACGTGGCCGTCCCCGGTGTAGCCCATCCGCTCGTCCCGCTGGGGGCAGTCGGTGGGCACTTCCACGTAGTTGGATTTTTGGCCCCAGACCTGGTTGCGGTAGAGCTGGTCCACCGCCGGCTCGTCACAGGCAAACTCCCCCGTCCGCTCCATGTCGCTGTAGATAGCCCGGGCGGTGATCAGGCCGGGGACATACTCCGCCCCGGTAAGCTCCACATAGCGGAAGCCCATATAGGTGAACCGGGGGCGGTACGGTTCCGTCCCGGTCCCATGGTGGTAGACGATCTCCGCTTTGGCCTTCCGCAGATTGGCGGTGTAGAGGCTGCCGTCGGCGTTCAGGATCTCCCCGTGACGCAGGCGGAGCACCGCCCCCTGGGGCAGTCTGGCGGGGTCGATCTCCACCACGCCGGCAAAGTTCTGGCCGAAGTCCAGAATGGACGCCGCGCCATGCCGGGTCACCGACCGCACCGGCATCTCCTCCCGAAGCCGGACGGACAGGATGGTCTCGTCAAAAACCTCGGGCAGATCTCCCTCCCAGGGGACAGGGGGAAACACCTCCGGCGGCTCCTCCCGGACCGCGCCGGCGCCGTAATAGACCTCCCCATCGTAGAATCCGGCGTAGCCATAGGGGCTGGGAACGGCCATTACCGCCGGGTCGGTACTGGAAAACACCTCCGCCGGGCCGCCGGCCCGCTCCACGGTCAGCGCCCAGGCCACGGCGGGCCGCTCACCGTAGATCTGCGTCTTGTTGTCGCAGGTGAACCGGCCGCAGTACCAGCCCTGGCCCAGATAGACCCGCAGCACGCTCTCGTCTTTCAGCAGGGCGGTCACGTCGTAGGTCTGCACCTGCAGCTCCCTGGGGTAGTAGGTATATCCGGGGGCAAAGAGGATATCTCCCACCTTCTGCCCGTCGATCTCCGCCTCGTAGACCCCCAGGGCGGTGATGGTCAGGGTGGCCTTCACCGCGCCTTTGCCCTGAAGGGGCTGCTCAAAGACCTCCACCGCTCCCTCGGTGTAGGGACGCCGGGTGGTAATGAAACGCTGTCTTACATCTGTCATATCCATATCCCCTTAAAAGCGCCTGTTCAGGTACTCCGCGCTGCGTTGGAGACTTTTGACGGGCGACTTGTCCACCCAGTTGCGGTGGCTCTCCAGAATCACCGCTTCAACGCCGTTTTGCAGGGCCTGGGCGGCGAGGGCGTCCAGGTCCATATTCCCGTCGCCCAGCTCCATGCTGTCCGTCTTGAGAATCGGCGTCATGGCGGGGCCGGCGATCCGGGCCCCCCGGTCGTTGATGTGCCAGAGCTTCATCCGCGCGCCCAGCCGCCCCATGAGGGCCAGCGGGTCGGCTCCCCCCTCGGCCATCCAGTAGCTGTCAAACTCAAAGTTCACCAGCGCCGGGTCGGTCTCCTCCAGCAGGATGTCATAGGCCCGTTTCTCCGCGTTCACCCGCCGCAGCTCGCAGTTGTGGTTGTGGTAGAAAAGCCGGACGCCGCCCTTGGACAGGGCCGCTCCCGCCCGGTTGAGTCTCCCGGCCAGCGCTCTGACCTGCCCCTCGTCCCCGTAGTCAAACCGGTACATGCCGGTGATGACGATCCTGTCCGTGCCGTAGGTCCCGGCCTCGGCCAGAATGGCCTCCGGGTCCCGCTCCACGCTCCCCAGATCCTCGTGGACGCTGACTGCCTTCAGCCCGGACGCCCGGACCAGCCCCGGCCAGTCCAGCCTGCCGCCGTTTCCGGTGGGCATGCCCGCCGCTTTGGTCAGCAGACGCACCATCAGCCCCGTGGGGCGGATCATAAAGCCGCACAGCTCAATGCCGTCATACCCCGCCGCCCGGATGGCCGCCAGGGTCTCCCGGGCCTGCTTTTCGTTGTTCAGCACCGTTCCCAGCATGAACTGCTGGACTGCTTTTTGCGCCATCTCCGCTCACTCCTTTTCCAGGGCGAACACCTGGCCCTCGGTTATGCCGTTTTCATTGAAGCTGTCCACCGCCGCATAGTATTTCTGCCCGGCGATCAGAGTCGTCAGCTTCACCTCGTCCGCGCCGTAGACCAGCCAGCTCATGTAGAGCTTGTCCGGGGCCACGCCGTAGCGCACGTTGCAGCCCTGGGCGTCCGGGATATGGTCCCAGCTCACCAGCGCCTCCAGATCGTTCAGCCGTGTCGCCTTGGCCTTTGCCTGGGCGCACTTTTCGCCGCTCCCGTTTCCAAAGACCCGCAGACCGCTGATCCGCATGACCTGCCCGTAGGGCAGCGCCCCCGCCGTGACCCGGATATACCGGGCGCGGAGCCCGTCGGGATATTCATAGTAGCCGTTGGAGCACTCCCGGGCCGCGTTCTCCAGAACAGTCCACGCCTCTCGGTCCAGGCTGGCTTCCAGCCTGTAGCGGGAGATCTGGGGCGTCAGCTCGATTCGCCGGTCTCCCCGCTCGCTGCCGTATTCCTCAGCGGGAAATTCGGGGGAAAGGGCTTCATCGGCAAAATTCACCTGAATGGCCCGGACGTCTGCGCGCGTTCCCAGATCCACGCAGAGCCACTGGCCCGGCTCATTCGTCTCCGCGCTCCACCAGTCCCGGATGTTCTCGTTCACCGCCTTTTCCGGGTTGGCGCCGGAGGAGGCGGTGACGGCCTTGCCGCAGCTCAGCAGCATCCATTTGGGCATTTGGGAGGCGGCGTCAAATTTCCCCGCGGGGATCTCATGAGGATAGTCGGCGAAATTCTGGTTGCAGAACAGCACGCCGTCCCGGTCGAAACCCGCCGGGAACAGGCCGACCCGGCGCTCAAAATCGTGGTTGACGCTGACGCGCATGGTGGAGGCGTGCCACCAGTTCCCGTACTGGTCCTGAATGGTGCTGCCGTGGCCCGCCCCGGTGATGAAGCCGCCGGGCTTGGAGGAGAAGGGATTGCTCCGCTGCAAGGTGAAGGGGCCAAGGGGGCCGTCCCCCACATACACCCCGTCGGCGTAGGTGTTGTACTGGGTGCCGGGGCAGGCGTATTGCAGATAGTATTTTCCGCCGTGCTTGGTCATGAACGCCCCCTCGATATAGGGCTTGCCCACGGAGAGGAACATGGCGGTCATGGCCTCGGCGGAGTAGCCGCCCAGATTCTCCATCCCCGCCGGGAACTCGATGCGGTTTGTCTCGGGGTTGAACAGGCGCTTCAGGTGCTGATAGACCACGCTGCTCTCCCGGTCCGTCACGCCGTTGTCACCGGGCCGCTCATAGCCCAGCTCCGTCTCCCGGCCATAGATCAGCGGAATCGTTTCACCGATGGGCTCCATGGTCTCCGGGTCCATTTCCACGCCCCAGATCGGCTGGGTGTTGGTGCAGCCCCAGTAGAGATACACCCGGCCGTCGTCATCCTGGAACAGGTCCGGGTCCCAGAAGGGGAACGGCGCGCTGACCGCTTCAAATTCCTCGTTCAGCGGGTCCCGGGTGCGGAGAATCGGGCAGTTCTTCTCCCGGCGGGAGGCGCAGAAATAGAGGTAGTCGCCGATCTGCCGCACATCGGGGGCGTAGTCGTAGATGAGCAGGTCAGGGGCTGCGTGAAAGCTCCAGTTCAGCAGGTCGTCTGAATACCAAAATCCCGCACTCATGGAGACGAACAGATAATAGGTCCCTTTGAACAGCGCCAGCGTGGGGTCGGCCCCCTCCCGGTGGGCGGCGGGCTTGCCTTCCCGCATGTGCTGGTAGCGGTATTCCAGATCCAGCGGATTGCAGTAGGTACACTTTTTCATCGAGCTGCTCCTTACCCCTTTTTGATTTTTTGCAGGACCCGGTCGATCTGCCGGATGGACGCCTCCTCGGCGCCTCCCTGCTTGAGCAGGCTCAGCAGGGTCATGCGGCCCATCATCCGCTGAAGAGCGGGATTGTCCTTCACCGCGTCCGCCACGTCGCCCCGGGCGGATGCGCCCTGAGCCATCATCTGATCCACGATGGCCCCGGCCTCCGGGTTTTGGCGAATGTCCGCCAGCTTATCCACCACCGAGTAACACGCCGGGTCGTAGTCCTCCTGATCGAACCAGTTGACCACGGCGGACTTCTGCCGGAAGGCGTAGTCCGGGTCGGGCTCCGCCACTTTGCGGATCGTCATTTCGTCCCGGCAGTTCCCCGCCGCGGCCTCGATCTGATGCTCGCCGGTGAGGGGGACGGAGAATCGGAACACGGTCTTGCCCGTCTGGGTCTCCAGCAGCTTGCCGTCCGCGTACAGCGAAACCTCCGGCTGGTTGGAGTAGACCTTGATCTCGGTCACGTCCTCCGCCCGGTGGGCGTACCGCCGCCCGCAGAGGTGGACAAAGGGCTCAGACTTGTTCCACGCGGCCTTGTAGAGATAAAAAGCGTCCTTGCGGAGCTTCCGGTCCATGGTGACAAGGCCCTTCTGGTTCACCCCGTGCTCGCCCCCCTCGTCCCGGCCGTCGGCGGCGAAGTCGAAGAGGTTCCACACATGGGTGGCCCACAGCCAGGGGCGCTGCTCGATCATGCCCAGCATGTGCTCGTGGTAGAGACACTGGTAGCCCTCGGTGTAGTCCCCCTTCTCCGGAGCCGGCGACTGGAACCGGGGATTGGCGTCGGCCCCATATTCGGAAAAGCCGATGGGGCGATCAGGATATTTGGCGTGGTATTCGTCGAAGAATTCCTCATTTTGCTCCAATTCCCCCAGATACCAGCCAAAATAGAGGTTGTAGCTGTTCACGTCGGGGATCTCCAGAATGGGGCTGTCGATGTCCAGCATGAACACGTTGGCCATGGTGGTGGGCCGGGTGGGGTCCAGCCGGTGGCAGAGATCGTTGAGCTGACGATGGTTCTCCAGCAGTTCCTCGTTCACCGCACTGGCGGCGGTGATCTCGTTGCTGAGGCCCCAGACGGCGATACTGGGGTGGTTGTAGTTTTGGACCACCAGTTCCTCCATCTGGCTCAGGGTGTTGGCCCGGCCGCCGGGCATGTGCATGGTGATATAGGGGATCTCCGCCCAGACCACGATACCGTTCTCATCGCAGAGGTCGTAGAATTCCTGAGCGTGCTGGTAGTGGGCCAGCCGCACGGTGTTGGCCCCGATCTCCCGGATGATCTCCATGTCCTCTTTGTGCTCAGCAAGGGTCAGGGCATTGCCCAGACCCTTTCGGTCCTGATGGCGGCTGACGCCCCGGAGGGGATAGCTGCGCCCGTTGAGCAGAAAGCCCTTTTGGGGGTCGATTTCGAACTTCCGGCAGCCGAACCGGGCGGAGACCGCGTCCCCGCTGTCCAGCGTGGCTTCGGCGGCGTAGAGGAACGGATCTTCCACGCCGTCCCACAGATGGACGTTTTCAAGGGCGAATACAGCAGATGCGTGGCCGTCCACGCTGGGGACGGTTTTCGCCTGTCCGCCCACGGTAAAGGTGACATTTCCTCTGTTCTGCCAAGTCTCCACGGTCACGATGGCGGATTTCAGGTCCTCGGATACCACCGGTGTGACCTTGATGCCCGGCGTTCCGCAGTACCCCAGCTCAAAATGGCTTTCCGGGACGACGATCAGGTTCACCCCCCGGTACAGTCCGCCGTAGAAGGTGAAGTCGGCTTTCTGGGGGTAGACCCGATCATTGTCGCTGTTGTCTACCGAGACGCACAGCAGATTTTCCTCCGCCAGGGCGTCGGTGATATCCACCCGGAAGGTGCTGTAGCCGCCCTCATGGCAGGCCAGCTTCCGGCCGTTGAGCCACACCTCCGCCGTCATGGCCGCGCCCAAAAACTCCAGGTAGGCCCTGCCGCCCGCTTCCAGTTCGGGCCTATCAAAGGCTTTGCAGTACATGGCGGTGCCCCGCCAGTAGTCGTTGCCGCCGTCCTGACCGTCCACGGCGTTCCAGGTGTGGGGCAGGGTCACGGCCTCCCAGCCGGCAGGCAGGGTCGCCGGGATCTGGGCGCTCTTGGCAAAGGACCAGTTGTCACAAAAAGGCTGGATCGTTCTCATAAGGGTTTCCTTCCTTTTGGGTTTTCAGTTTGCAAATTTGGAAATTTGTTGTATGATAGAGGATAGAGACAAAAAAAGGGGGGGCGATTTTATGGACATAGACCGCAACCTGGAGCTGTTTCAGGAGCTGGTGCGCTGCGGCAGCGAGATCTACACCTGGCGATACGACGGAGAGGGGCGGCTCCTCTCCTCCAACTGTCCGGAGGAGCCGGTCTTTGACACCGCCTTTACCGCTCTGGGCTGCCGGGAGCGTATGCTGGCCCACGCTGCCAACGGACGGCCCGTTATGCTGGGCTCCCCGGTGGGGCTGGTGTGGGGCGCGGCCTTCGACCATCGGGAGGGGCGGCTCTACCGGGCCTATGTCCTGGGACCGGTATTTTTCTCAGACATCTCCATCAAGCAGATCCGCTCCTGGCTGGCCGGCGATCAGACGCTGACCGACATCGGCTGGAAATCCCGCTTCATTGACCGGCTCTCCCAGATTCCCATGTCCCAGCACCTCATCTTCGCCCAGTATCTCCTCATGCTCCACTACTGTGTGAAGGAGGAACGGCTGACTACCGCGGACCTGACCGTCAACCGGCCGGACCTGGTTCCGGTCAGCGACCCCTCAGAAGCGGCCATCCACCGGGACCGCCACCGCATCTGGAGCAGCGAGCAGGCGCTCCTCCACATGGTCCGCAACGGCGATCTGGACTACCAGGCTGCCCTCCACGCCTCCGCCATGCTCAGCAACGGCGTCCACCTCCAGGGCAGCGCCCCTCTGCGGCAGAAGAAAGATTCCGGCATTGTATTCTGCTCTATCGTATGCCGGGCCGCCATCGAGGGGGGTCTCTCCCCGGAGGAGGGCTATTCTCTGGGAGACGCCTATATCCAAAGCATGGAGGACGCGGACAGTCTGGACGAGCTGGGCTCCATTACCGTCCAGATGTATGACGATTTTATCCGCCGGGTCCACCGGTGCCGGACCAACCCCAAGCTGTCCGCCGCCGTCCAGAAGTGCTGCGACTACATTGAGATGAACCTGATCCGCCCCATCCACGCCGCCGACCTGGCGGATCTGGTGGGCTACAGCGAGTACTACATCACGAAGAAGTTCAGGCGGGAGACCGGCTTTTCCATCAACGACTATGTGAAATTCGCGAAGGTCGAGCGGGCCAAGGCGCTCCTTCGGGACCCGGAGCTGTCCGTTCTGGACATCTCCGAACAGCTGGGCTTTTCCACCCAGAGCTATTTCGGTCAGGTCTTTAAGGAGATCACCGGCATGAGTCCCGGCCAGTACCGCCAGGACCTGGCGCAGTGAAGCCTATACCCTTCGCCCGGGGCGTTCCCCGGGCGAAGGGCTTTTTCTTTACTGCATATGCTCCTCGATGACCTGCCGCCTGGCCTGCTCCTTCTTTTCAGCGATCCGCTTCTGGACGTTGACCATCTCGGCCTTGTCCAGCCTGCAGAAGCGCATGGCCGCCAGGGTGCACAGCCAGCCCAGAATGGGCAGGCCATACTTGACAAACATGGTCATGGCGAAAATGGCCGTGGTGCAGGTGTCGCCGGGCTGGGGCATCGTGGACGTGTAGCCCAGCAGGGCCACGGCCCCGGTGGCGATGGCGGCGGAGAAGGAGGAGACCAGCTTGTCCACCAGACTGTAGGTGCCGGTGACCACGGCGGGGACGTAACGGCCGCTGCGGTCCAGCTCATAGTCGATGGTGTCGGCCATAAAGGCGTTGTTGGACGTGGTGATGCACATATTGGAGCCGTTCAGCGCCAGGGTCAGCAGCACATAGAGGATCATGGCCGGCCCCATATGGGCGATGTCTCTGGGGTTGACCACGAGGAAGAAGCCCACCGTCACAACAGAGATGATCATGCTGACCCAGGTCCAGGTGACGATGCCCTTCCGGCTGCCCCACTTGCCGGCGTACTTGGCACCCACGGCGGCGAAGAGGATGGAGGGGATCATGCTGATCACCATCAGAATGGTGGAGATGCCCATATTCCCGATGACGATGCCGAACAGGAGGGTCTGGATGATGCTCTGGCTGGCGGTCTGCTGGGCGATCTTGTCCGAGGCGTTGGAGGCGATGTAGCACTGGAGCGGACGGTTGTGGGCCAGCACGTCCCACATATCCCGCAGCTTCAGCTTCTCCTGCTTCCGGGTGCCGCGGAAGTTTTCCGGTTTGTCAAAGGCGCTGACGCCGATGCACACCAGGACTGTGCCGATGGCCCCCATGGCCAGGCAGATCCAGCAGGCGGCGGACAGGAACGCCTGGTTGTAGTCATAGGAAACGGTGACGGCCCCGTCCACGATCTTCTCCACCGGCGTGCCGAAGCCGGGCAGCAGCACCATGTTCAGCAGGACCATCATGACCATGGGCACCAGATAGTTGAAGGCCGTGGTCCATACGCCGATGGTGGGCCGCTGCTTGGGATCGTTGGTCATGATGGCGGGGATGGTCTGGGCGGTCATGTTGGTGATGGTGTAGCCAATGACATAGACCACATAGAGCGCCGTGAACATGACCCAGCCAAAGCCCTTGCTGGACATGAAGTTGAACATGGCCAGCAGGGCCGCCGCCTCAATGAGAAAGCCGCTGACCATCAGCACCCGGAGCTTTCCGAAGCGGGTGTTGACCTTGTCGTAGACGAAGGCCAGCAGCGGGTCGGTGATGGCGTCCAGGATGCGGGTGCCGGTGAGGATGTAGCCCACCGTGAGGGTGGCGATGCCGTAGCCGATGCTGGCCGAGTAGCTGGCCAGCCCGATGAGGGAATAAACGCTCATGCCCACCAGGGAATTGCACGCGTACAGAATGATCTGCCAGAGCTTGGCCCGGCGGTACTGCACGCCGTCGATCTCGCTGGAAGTGCGCTTCTCTTTTGCCATGGGGAGGACCTCCTATCACATTTCGGCCCTGGGGAGACAGGACCCTTTCTGGATCCCATTGTAATCGCGGCATAGGTCCGCAGACTGTTGCGATTTGGCTTTTGTTCTCAATCATTCGCTCCTCTTTTTGCTAAAAGCTATTTTTTGACAGACGGATCGATTTATTGACACGGGCGGGAGAGCTTCGCGTCCTATAATGAAAGCAGCTTACTTGAGAAAGGGGAATCCCCATCATGCTGACAGTTCCCGCTGATTTTTTCCTGGGCGCATCCACCGCCGCCCACCAGGTGGAGGGCAACAACGTCCACAGCGACTGCTGGGCCCTGGAAAACATTCCTCACACCGCCTACGCCGACCGCTCCGGCGACGCGGTGGACCACTATCACCGCTATGAGGAGGACATCCGGCTCCTGGCCGGAGCCGGGCTCAACGCCTACCGCTTCTCCATCGAGTGGGCCAGAATCGAGCCCAGGGAGGGCGAATTCGTGGAGGAGGAGGTCGAGCATTACCGGAAGGTCATCCGCTGCTGCAAGGCCCACGGCGTGGAGCCCATGATCGTCCTGTTCCACTTCTCCAGCCCCGCCTGGCTCATCGCCAAGGGCGGCTGGGAGGCTGAGAGCGTGGTGGACGACTTTGTCCGCTACTGCCGCTATGTGATGGAGCGGCTGGGCAGGGAGGTCACCTATGTCTGCACCATCAACGAGGCCAACATCCGCCTTCAGATCGCCGATATCATGAAGCGCTATATGCTTCAGGCCCGGCAGGCCCAGGCCGCCGCCAGGGACGCGGAGAGCGCCCTTCAGATGGGCATGAACATGAAGGCCCTGCTGGAACAGCAGCAGCTCGCCGCCGTGGAGGGCGCTCAGGCCTTCGGTCTCTCCGACCCCCAGGGCGTCCATGTATTCCAGTCCGCCTGTACGGCCAAAGGGGACGAGCTGATCTGCCGGGCCCACGCGGCGGCCCGGGACGCCATCAAGGCCATCTGTCCCCATTTGCAGGTTGGCCTCAGCCTCTCCTTCCACGACTTCCAGCCGGCGCCGGGAGCCGAGGCGGCGGCGGAGCGGGAGTGGGACAAGGAGTTTCTCCACTACCTGCCCTACCTTCAGGAGGACGACTACCTGGGCGTCCAGAACTACACCCGTTCCCTCATCGGCCCGGAGGGGCTGCTGCCCGCCCCGGAGGGGGCGGAGCTTACCCAGGCGGGCTACGAGTTCTACCCTCAGGGGCTGGAGCACGTCCTGCGCCGGGTGGCCAAGGATTTCCACAAGCCCCTCTACGTCACAGAAAACGGCATCGCCACCGCTGACGACAGCCGCCGGGTCGCCTTCATCGACGCCGCCCTGGCCGGGGTAGACGCCTGTATCCGGGACGGCCTTCCTGTCCGGGGCTACTTCCACTGGAGCCTCATGGACAACTTCGAGTGGCAGAAGGGCTACGCCATGACCTTCGGCCTCGTCGCCGTGGACCGCTCCACCCAGAAGCGGACGCCCAAGCCCAGCCTGACCCACCTGGGCAGGTTTCGCTCCCGCTGACCCATGATGCGCGTATGGCAAGGCCGCGGACGGTTTCTGAAAACCGTCCGCGGCCCTTTTTGTCCCACCGCTCCGCGAAACGGCGATGACCCGGCCTCTCCGCTCAGCCCCAGGGGTTCTCCGTGGGATAGGGCAGAGCCCTGGGCTGGTTGTAGGCGATGTCCTGGATGCCGAAATACTTGAACACCTCGAAGAGGGCCTTGCCGCAGTGGGCGAAGGCCACGGCCCCGTGGTGGGGGTAGCGCTTCTGAATCAGCACATGGCGGTAGAACCGGCCCATCTCGGGAATGGCGAAGATGCCGATGCCGCCGAAGCTGCGGGTCTTTACCGGCAGCACCTCCCCCTGGGCGATGTAGGAGCGGAGGTTCCCCTCACTGTCGCACTGGAGGCGGTAGAAGGTCACGTCGGAGGCGGCGATGTCCCCCTCCAGGGTGCCCCGGGTGAAGTCCGGCTCGCTGCCCTGAGGCTCCAGCAGACGGTGCTGGATGAGCTGGTACTTCACGGCGCAGTGGTCGCACATCTTGCAGCTGGGGGTGTTGCCGCAGTGGAAGCCCATGAAGGTGTCCGTCAGCCTGTAATCGAACTTGCCCCGGATGTCCTCGTCGTAGATGTACTGAGGCACGGAGTTGTTGATGTCCAGCAGGGTCACGGCGTCGCCGGTGACGCAGGCGCCGATGTACTCGCTGAGGGCCCCGTAGATGTCCACCTCGCAGGCCACGGGGATGCCCCGGGCCGCCAGGCGGGAGTTGACATAACACGGCTCAAAGCCGAACTGCTCCGGGAAGGCGGGCCAGCACTTGTCGGCGAAGGCCACATATTCCCGGGCACCCTTGTGCTGCTCCGCCCAGTCCAGCAGAGTCAGCTCGAACTGGGCCATCCGGGGCAGCAGATCGGCGCAGCACCGGTCCTCCCCCATCTCCCGCTTCATGTCCTCGCACACCGCCGGGATGCGCTGGTCGCCGGCGTGGGCTCTGTAGCTCACCAGCAGGTCCAGCTCGGAGTTTTCCTCGATCTCCACCCCCAGCTCGTAGAGGCCCTTGATGGGGGCGTTGCAGGCGAAAAAGTCCTGGGGCCGGGGGCCGAAGGTGATGATCTTCAGCTTCTTCAGACCCACGATGGCCCGGGCGATGGGGGCGAACTCCCGGATCATGCCGGCGATCTCCTCCGCCGTGCCCACGGGGTACTCGGGGATGTAGGCCCGAAGATGGCGCATTCCCAGGTTGTAGGAGCAGTTCAGCATCCCGCAGTAGGCGTCCCCCCGGCCATTGATGAGGTCCCCGTCCCCCTCGGCGGCGGCGCAGTACATCACCGGCCCGTCAAAGCGCTGGGCCAGCAGCGTCTCCGGGGTCTCCGGGCCGAAGTTGCCCAGGAACACCACCAGGGCGCTGCACCCGGCCTTCTCCACGTCCGCCAGGGCGGCCAGGGCGTCGTGTTCGTTCTCCACGGTGACGGGGCATTCGTACAGCCCCTGGCCGTAGGCGGCCACGATGTTTTTCCGCCGCTGGGTGCTCAGCTCGATGGGGAAGCAGTCCCGGCTGACGGCCACGATGCCCAGCTTGATCTCTGGAATATTCTTCATAGTCATATCCTCCTCAATGCAATGTTTGAAACAGCGTTTTGACGCTGGGATAGATCTGCCGGAAGGTCTGATACCGCTCCTCGTACCGGGCCGCCAGCTCCGCCTCCGGTTCCACAGTGTCCGCCACCCGGACCAGAGCCTCCGCCGCGGCCGCGACGCTGGGGTAGGCCCCGCAGGCCACCATGGCCAGCATGGCGCCGCCATACCCCGGCCCCTGCTCCGTCTGAGGCAGGTCCAGGGGGATGTTCAGCACGTTGGCGAAGATCTTCCGCCACAAGGGGCTTTTGGCTCCGCCGCCGCAGAGACGGCTCCGGGGGATGGAGACGCCCAGCGATTTTGCCACCTCAAAGCTGTCCCGGATGGCGAAAGCCACCCCCTCCAGCACCGCCTGGGTCAGGTCGGACCGGGCGGCGTCCATGGTCATGCCGATGAAGGTCCCCCGGGCATTGGTATCGTTGATGGGGCTTCGCTCTCCCATGAGGTAGGGCAGGAAATAGACGTGATTCCGGCCCAGCCGGCCGTCGGTGATGTCCGCCTGCTGGGCGGCGTAGTCCGCCGTGCCCAGGATGTCCTCGCACCACCACTTGTTGCAGGAGGCGGCGGAGAGCATACAGCCCATGAGGTGCCAGCCCCCGTCGGCGTGGGCGAAGGCGTGGAGGGCGTTGTGGGGGTCCACCCCGAACTGGTCTGAGCTGATGAAGATGGTCCCGGAGGTGCCCAGGGAGATATTGCAGCCGCCGGCGCCCACCACGCCGGTCCCCACCGCCGCGGCGGCGTTGTCCCCGGCCCCGGCGCAGACCTTCACCCCTTCCGGCAGACCCAGGGCCTTCGCCGTGTCCGGCAGCAGGGTCCCCACGGTCTCCCAGCTCTCATAGAGCCGGGGCATCTGCTCCTCCCTGACGCCGCAGAGATCCAGCATCTCCCGGCTCCATCGCTTGGCTGCCACATCCAGCAGCAGCGTCCCGGAGGCGTCGGAATAGTCGGTGCAGTGGACACCGGTGAGCGCGTAGTTGATGTAGTCCTTGGGGAGCATGATCCTGCGGATACGGGCGAAATTCTCCGGCTCGTTTTCCCGCAGCCACAGCAGTTTAGGGGCGGTGAAGCCGGCGAAAGCGATGTTGGCGGTGTGAGCGCTCAAAAAGTCCCGGCCCACGGTGTCGTTGAGGTAGTCCACCTCTTTGGCAGTGCGGCCGTCGTTCCACAGAATAGCCGGGCGGATCACCCGGTCCTTATCATCCAGCGCCACCAGTCCGTGCATCTGGCCGCCGCAGCCGATGCCCGCCACCCGGGCGGCGTCAAAGCCCGCCAGCAGCTCAGGGACGCCCTCCCGGACAGCCCGCCGCCAGTCCTCCGGGTTTTGCTCGCTCCACCCCAGCCGGGGGAAATAAAGGGGGTACTCCTTCGTCACTTCGTTCAGGACCGCACCGCCCTCATCTACCAGCAGCAGCTTGCAGGCCGAGGTCCCCAGATCGACGCCGATGTAATAGGCCATGTGGTTTCCGCCCTCCTCTCCGGGCGGCATGGACGCCCGTCCGGTTTTTCCTATAGTATATCGCAAGTCCCGCCCCCTGTCCACAGAAGATTCGCGTTGGAGACAAGAGAGCGAGCCGTGAGACCGTTCGGTCTCACGGCTCGCTTTGTCTGGCCGGGGAATCACCATACCAATCTTCCTGATGCCCGCCTACAGCCCCAGCAGCATGGTGGCGAACCGGAAGTAGATGGCCAGGGAGATGGCGTCCACGATGGTGGTGATAAAGGGGGACGCCATCACCGCCGGATCGAAGCCCAGCTTCTTCGCCGCCATGGGCAGCGTACAGCCGATGACCTTGGCGCAGAACACGGTGCACACCAGGGTCATACAGATCACCAGGGCCACCATGGGGGTCAGGGCCGTGTTGCCCAGCAGCAGCCGGTCCACCAGCATCATCTTGACAAAGTTGGCCAGGGCCAGGACCACGCCGCAGAGCACCGCCACCCGGATCTCCTTCCAGACCACCTTCAGCAGGTCTGAAAATTCGATCTCGTTCAGGCTCAGACCGCGGATCACCGTGACGGACGCCTGGGAGCCGCAGTTTCCGCCGGTGTCCATGAGCATGGGGATGAAGCCGGTGAGCACCACGCAGGCGCTGAGGGCGTCCTCAAAGGAGGAGATGATGATCCCGGTAAAGGTAGCGGACACCATCAGCAGCAGAAGCCAGGGGATACGGGCCGCGAAGGTGGAGAGCACGCTGGTGCGCAGGTAGGGCTTGTCGGAGGGGGTGATAGCGGCCATCTTTTCGATGTCCTCGGTGGCCTCCTCCTCCATGACGTCGATGGCGTCGTCGATGGTGACGATGCCCACCAGACGGCCCTCCTGGTCCACCACCGGCATGGCCAGAAAGTCGTAGCGGCTCAGGTCCTGGGCCACGTCCTCCTTGTCGTCCAGGGTGTCCACGGAGACCACGTTGGTCTCCATGATGTCCTCCAGGATGTCGTCCTCCTCCGCCAGCAGCAGGGTGCGGATGGAGACCAGGCCCAGCAGGTGGCGGCTGGGGTCCGTGACGTAGCAGATGTTGATGGTCTCCTTATCCACGCCGGTGCGGCGGATGCGCTTGAAGGCGTCCTCCACGGTCATGTCCCGCTTCAGATCCACGAACTCCGTGGTCATGATGGACCCGGCGGAGTCCTCCGGATACTTTAATATCTCGTTGACGCTCCGGCGGGTCTCCGGGTCGGCGTGCTTCAGGATGCGCTTGACCACATTGGCGGGCATTTCCTCAATGAGGTCCACCGTGTCGTCCACGTACAGCTCGTCCAGCACTTCCTTCAGCTCCGCGTCGGAGAAGGTGCGGATCAGCAGCTCCTGCAGCTCCGGCTCCATCTCCACGAACACCTCCGCCGCCAGCTCCTTGGGCAGCAGCCGGTACAGCAGAGGGAGCCGGTCCTCCGGCAGATCGTCCAGGACCAGGGCGATATCCGCCGGCTCCAGACGGACCAGCTCAGAACGCAGCTGGGGCCATCGCTTTCGCTCCACCAGGTCCTCGACCCGCTCCAAAAACACGCCGTCCTCCAAATCGATCATTGGAAACGCCCTCCTTTCCTTAAGCCGGATCTTCCCAAAAAATAAAAACAGCCCCCGGTAAGATACCGGCGGCGGTCCGGGCGCGCAGGCGCCCCTCCGGCGCCACCTCGCGGCGCCGTTACCGTACAAGCTTTAGCATCACAGGGCAATGAAATCGCGTTATGTCACGCCTTGCATTCGACATGACCTGCTCAAACCCTCTCACCGTGTCTCCACGGCTCCGCGGCAGCGACCCGTATCCCTGCGGTAGCCTTACCTACCGGGTATATACAATATATTATACTCAGATTCTTCCGCTGTCAACCTTTTTCCCGCCCGGCGGAGGGGTCCCTCCGCAAGTTTTCATTGTGTCCCGGCGGCGGCTGTGGTATACTGTACTGTAAGATGAGATTCGCCGGGGCGGGGAGGGATGAACGGTGAAAAGACTTTTGCGGCGGGGAACGGCGCTCCTGTGCGTCCTGGCGCTGACGGCGATTCTCTGCCCTCAGCAGGGAAAGGCCGCGCCCGACGTCTATTTTACCGCCGCCAACGAAAACGTTATGGACCTGCTGGCGGAGACCATGCCCTTCTGGTCCGACGGGGAGCTGTACGTCTCCAACGCCCTGTTCCTGGGGCGGGAGCTGGGGGTCAGCTATGTGCGCAACAACACCATGGGCCTGGCGGTGCTGTACACCAACTCCACCGACCTGCGCTTTGACCTTGTGGGCGACACCGTATACGACCGGGAGGGGAACACCTACACCGGCCACGCGGTGGAAAAGGGGGACTATGTGTTCTTTCCCGTGGACCTGGTGTGCCGGTATTTCGGCCTGAAGTACAGCTACACGGATACGGAGCTGGCCCCCCTGATCCGCCTCACCAGCGACAGCGTCATTTTAGGGGACGCCCGGTTCATCGATTCCGCCACCACCATCCTCACCGACCGGTACAACGCCTACCAGCGGACCCTGGCGGAGCAGACGCCTGACGTGCCGCCCATCAGTCAGGCCGCCGAGGGGCAGAAGGTCTTTCTGCTGATCGAGGCCACCTCCGCCCAGGACACCATGGCCCTGCTGGAGAAGCTGGGCCAGACCCAGGCCACCTTCCTGCTCCCGCCGGAGTTGATGGAGGACGGCGACCTGGTCCGGGCCGTGACGGCGGGGGGCCACGCCCTGGCTCTGGCGGCGGAGGGAGACGCCGAGGAGACGGTGCAGGCCCAGCTGGAGCTGGCCCGGGAACAGGTGTGGCGGGCCGCCTGCCTGTGGCTGGAGCTGGTCTGGTACGACGGGCCGGCGGACGTGGACCGGATGCTGGAGGACCTGGGGTGCCTCCGCCTCTCCGCCGGACTGGACCAGAGCGGCTCCGGCCTGGCGTCTCCCGCCCAGGCGTACAGCCTCATGGCCTCCATCGGCCGCTACCGGGAGGATCTGGCGGTGCTTCTGGGGGAGGACGCCGCCTGCGCCGGCGGGCTGGAGACCCTGGCGGAGGGGCTGACCCTCCGGAAATACAGCGTGTGCGCCTGGCGTGTGGCCGGGTAATTTACAAAAAGTTCAAGCAAGTTCCGTGATTTGGGGTAAAATGCTGTTGAAAGACATCAGAAGGGGCGCTTATCGCCCCGGGAGGGTAGCCTATGGGCAGAAAGATTCTGGTTGTGGAGGACGACCGCAATATCGCGGATCTGATCCGTATGTATCTGGAGAAGGAGGGCTTCGAGGTGCGCAACGTCTTTGACGGCGGCTCCGCCGTGGAGACCTTCCGCGCCATGCAGCCGGATATGGTGCTGCTGGATATCATGCTGCCGGTGATGGACGGCTGGGCGGTGTGCGGCAAGATCCGGGAGACCAGCCGCACGCCGATCATCATGATCACCGCCAAGAGCGAGGTGTTCGACCGCATCCAGGGCCTGGAAATGGGGGCGGACGACTACATCGTCAAGCCCTTCGAGATGAAGGAGCTCATCGCCCGGATCAACGCGGTGCTGCGCCGCACGGAGATCCCCGACGACACCCGCAAGCGGCTGGTGTTCGACAAGCTCATCATCGATCTGGACTCCTACGAGCTGACGGTGGACGGCAAAAAGGTGGATACGCCCCCCAAGGAGCTGGAGCTGCTCTACCATCTGGCCGCCACCCCCAACCGGGTGTATACCCGCAACCAGCTGCTGGACGAGGTGTGGGGCTTCGACTACTTCGGCGACAGCCGCACGGTGGACGTACACATCAAGCGCCTGCGGGAAAAGGTGGAGGGCGTCAGCGACCAGTGGGCGCTGAAAACCGTCTGGGGCGTGGGCTACAAGTTCGAGGTGGCGGCCAAGGCCCAGTGACCGCCCGGCAGCGGAGCGCCGCCCGGGAGAGGCGCTTTCTTTCCCGGGCGTTTTGACGAGGAGGAAGGTATGAGCCGGTTCAAGGGACGATTCAGGGGAATCTACTGGCGGCAGTTCAGCATCAACGTGGGGCTGGTGGCCCTGACGCTGGTGCTGCTGGGCACCTCCTTTTTCGCCCTGTCCTACAGCTATATCCTGTCGGAGAAGCGCCAGGAGCTGGAGGACAAGGCGGAGATCATCGCCCAGATGGCGGAGAGCGCCTACTCCAAGCCCTCCATCCTGGAGTGGAATCAGGACCTGCGGGAGATGGTGGGCGTGGCCCAGCGGATGAGCGATATCGACTTTTTCATCTGGGTGCCCTCCCTGGGAGGGTTTATCAGCACCGACACCAGCGCCGGCAGCCAGGAGGTGACCCTGCCCGCCGCCATGGGGAAAAAGCTCCAGGCCGGGGAGACCTACGCCGGGAGCAGCGATCTGGGGATCTACCAGCGGGCCCGGTTCGTGGTGGCCATCCCCGCCAAAAGCGGGGACGCCGTAGTGGGCCCCATCCTGGCGGTGACGGACAGCAGCGCCATGACCGGTATGTGGCGGGCGTTTCTGAGCATTTTCGGCATGACCGCCGTTACCGTGCTGCTTATCGCCTTTGTGGCCACCGCCACCACCACCATGCAGCAGACCAAGCCCATCAAGGACATGGCCGCCGCCGCCCGGCGGTTCGCCGAGGGCAACTTTGACGCCCGGGTCCATGACACCGGCCGCAAGGACGAGGTGGGCGAGCTGACGGAGGCGTTCAACGCCATGGCCGACTCCCTCCAGCAGACCGAGCGCCAGCGCCGGGAGTTCATCGCCAACATCTCCCACGAGCTGAAAACGCCGATGACCACCATCGCCGGCTACGCCGACGGCATCCTGGACGGGGTCATCTCCCCGGAGGAGGAGCGGCAGTATCTGACCATCATCTCCGACGAGAGCCGCCGGCTGAGCCGGCTGGTCCGCCGGATGCTGGACGTGAGCCAGCTCCAGAGCATGGACCTCATCAAGCAGAAGCAGCCCTTCGACCTCAGCGAGTCCATGCGCCGGGTGCTGGTGAGCATGGAGAAGAAGATCACGGACCGGGGCCTGGACGTGGATGTGGAGATCCCCGAGGAGCCGGTCATCGTCCTGGGGGACAATGATCTGCTCACCCAGGTGGTCTATAACCTGCTGGAAAACGCCGCCAAGTTCGCTTCCCCGGGGACCCAGCTCCTGCTGGGGCTCACCACCCGGGGGGAGAAGGCGGTGGTCACCGTGTCCAACTACGGGGAGACTATCCCCCCGGAGGAGCTGCCCCTGCTGTTCGAGCGCTTCCACAAGACCGACCGGTCCCGCAGCGAGGACAAGGACGGGGTAGGCCTGGGCCTCTATATCGTGCGGACGATTCTGGAGCAGCACCGGGAGAAGATCAATGTCACCAGCGAGAACGGACTGACCACCTTTACCTTCACCGTCCAACTGGCGGAGGAAGAGCGAAACAGCAAGAATGGATAAGGATATGCCTATGGAAACGACAGACAGGACAGAGCGGAGCGGGCCGGAGGAGATCGTCCTCACCTACCGCCCCCAGGCCGACGAGGTGCGCCTGCGCTATGAGCGCCCCCTGCCGCGGCGGATGGAGCGGGAACCGGAACCGGAGGACGTGCTGCGGCGGCTGACAGATCTGGAGACCCGGGCGGAGAGGACGCCGGCCGGGGGCAGACGCCGCCGGGGCGTCTGGGCGGCGGCGGTGGCGCTGCTGCTGGTCGGCGTGGTGTGCATCGGCCTGGGGCTCTGGTTCATCCTGCGCTCCGGCCAGGGGTCCCGCTGGAGGGACTACGACGGTCCCCCCCGGGATTACTACTGGGAGGACCAGGCCGGGGACCCCGGCGAGACCACCATCCACACCTACCGCCCGGTGGGCGGCGGCGCGGCGCTGGAGCTGTCCTCCGCCGACGGACTGGAGCCCCTGACCCCCGGGGAGGTCTACAGCCGGGTGCGGCCGGCCACGGTGACGGTGCTGGGCTATCAGAAGGACCGGGGCAGCGTGGGCACCGGGATCATCTTTGACGCCGAGGGCTACGTCCTCACCAATTATCATGTGATCGCCGGCAGCAGCGAGTGCGAGGTGCGCCTCACGGACCAGTACGGGGCGGACACCCCCTACGACGCGTGGCTGGTGGGCGGCGACGAGGATCAGGACCTGGCGGTGCTGAAGATCGACGGCACGGACCTGCCCACGGCGGAGTTCGGCCAGTCCAGCCAGCTGGCCGTGGGGGACCCGGTGTACGCCATCGGCAACCCCCTGGGGGTGGAGCTGCGGGCCACCTTTACCAACGGGATCGTCTCCGCCATTGACCGGGACGTGGACGTGGACGGCGTGACCATGACCCTGATCCAGACCAACGCCGCCCTGAATTCCGGCAACTCCGGCGGCCCGCTGGTGAACCAGTACGGCCAGGTGGTGGGCATCAACACCATCAAGATGATGAGCGATTACGACACCATCGAGGGCCTGGGCTTTTCCATTCCCACCTCCTGGGCGGCCAAGTGGGTCAACGAGATCATCCGCTACGGCGAGATCCTGCCCCAGCCGGTGCTGGGCATCACCATCCACCGCGTCCCGGAGACCCTGCCCGACGGGACCACGGGCCTGCGGGTGACGGAGGTGACGTCCGGCGGCAGCGGCGACCGGGCCGGCGTCCTGGCGGGGGACCGCATCGTGGCCTTCGACGGGCAGGCGGTGGGCCGGATGGAGGAGCTCCTGGTCATCCGCCACCAGCACAGCGTGGGGGATCTGGTCCCCCTCCGGGTCTGGCGGAACGGGGAATACCTGGACCTGACCATGAAGCTCCAGGCGGGCTGAGCAAGAGGGGACAGACGTTTTTGGCGTTTGCCGCGCCTGGTCCCCGGGAAAACGCACAGTGAAAAAAGGGGAAGGCCGGCGCTGCGCGCCGGCCTTCCCCTTTTGGGCTGTTTATTGCAGCATGAGACGGATGATCTCCCGGTCCGTCTGGCGCATACCCTCCTTGCCGATGTGTCCCACGCAGCTGATGGTCTCCTCGGCGTCCTCCCGGAGGATGCCGTTGCGGGCCCCGTAGCTCTTCCCGGCCATGGCCAGGTGGTGGGCCAGCATGGCCGCGTCCAGGCTGGAGGCGATCTTGGCGGCGCAGCTGGCCTTGGCGCCGTCGCAGATGATGCCGGGGATGTTGGCCAGGGTATTGTCGATGGTGGCCTTGATCTGCTCCAGACTGCCTCCCGCCAGATACGTCACCGCCGCTCCGGCGGCGCAGGAGGCGGACACCGCCCCGCAGAAGGCGGAGAGCTTGCCGATATACTCCTTCTGATGGATGGTCAGCAGCCCGGAAAAAGCCAGGGCGCGGTAGAGCCGCTCCTGGGGGATGCAGTGTTCCCGGGCGTAGACGATCACCGGCACCGAGGAGGCGATGCCCTGATTGCCGCTGCCGGAGTTGATGATGACGGGCATGTCGCAGCCCTCCATCCGGGCCTCGGAGGCGGCTGCGGCGTAGGCGCGCATCCGGGTCACCACGCTGTCGGTGTAAGAGGCGCGGATCACCCGGCCGATGCCCACGCCGTAGTTCCCGCTCATGCCCTCGTAGGCGATGTCCATGTTGCAGCGGATCTGCCGCTCCAGCATGGGCTGGATCCGCTCCAGCGGGACCGTGTCGGCGAACTCCTTGATCTGCTCCACGCTGAGGGCGGACCGGTCGGTCCCGCCGCTCTGGGGGCCTGTACCGCCCTGGAACACCGTCTCGCCGTCCCTGACGATGGAGACGATATTGGTGTGGGCGTAGCGCACCTCCACCTCCACCCGGCTGCCGCCGCCGGTGAGGACCACGATGAAGTGGAGGGGGATGTCGGAATCCAGATATTCCACGGCGCAGCGGCCCTGCCTGATAAACTCCGCCGTCTGGGCCCGGTTGGGGCCGGTGACGGCCTCCAGCACCTCCATCCGCCGGGCGGCGTCACCGCCGAAAGCCCCCAGGCACACGGCGGCCTCGATGCCCGTCATGCCGCCGGAGTTGGGGATCTGGACGCAGCGCACGTTTTTGATCATGTTTCCGCTGCACCGGGCCAGAATGTTTTCCGGCTCACAGCCCAGGACTTCCCGGCCCCGGGCGGCGGCGTAGGCCAGAGCGATGGGCTCCGTACAGCCCATGGCGGGGATCAGCTCCTCCGCCAGAATGGAGAGATAAAGTTCCTGACGCTGGATATCCATGCTCCGCATCCTCCTTTACAGTACGATCACCGTGTCCAGCTCGCCGGCGCAGGCGTCGATCTGACGCTGGGGGCCCAGGACGCAGACAGCGCCCTCCTCCGTCACCTTCCGCACCGCCGGGGCCAAAGCGGCCACATCCTCCGGCCGGGCGGCCAGCATCTCCCGCCACAGGCGGCAGCGCTCCTCCCACGTCACGCCCCGCCAGTAATGGGCGTCGGCGGTCCTGCCCTTCATCCGGGGGGTCAGCAGAGGATCGGCCTCCGCCACCGTGCCCAGGATCAGGCCGGTGAGGTCCTGACCGGCCAGTCCCTCCAGAAAATCCGGGACCTGGCGGTAGCAGCCCAGGGTCCGGTGGGCGCTGGGGTCACGGAAGGAGTAGAAGCCCGCCGTACCGGCGCTGTTCACCAGCATTCCCACGCCGTAGGCCCCGCCCTGGACCCGGACGGTGTTCCACAGGCAGGCCAGACTGGCGGTTTTGCACATGACCAGAGCCGCGCCCTGCCCGGCCTGGGGGAAGAGGCCGCTCATCCCGGCGAAGGACACCCCCGCGGGGATGACCACGCCCTCCCGCCGCCGGCCCCAGGGCCGCACGGCGGGCACCGCGGGCGGCGTGAAGCCGCCCAGAGGCAGCCGCTCCGCCAGCGTCCCGGCGACGGCGTCCTCCACGGCCCGGTCCCCGCCGGTGACGCTGACCGTCAGGCGGCTGCGGACGAAGATCCGCCGGCACAGGTCCTCCAGAGCCGCCTCCAGAGCGGGGGCCTGCTCCTTGAAGTTCTTCTCCAGATCCTTCAGCCACTGGAGATAGGCGATGCCGCCGGTGTGCTCCCGGACCACGCCGCTGAGGGTGTAGCAGGCGGCGGCCCGGTTGGCGGCGGCGGTGTGGCCGCTCATGGCCAGCTGCTGGGCCAGGGCCGTCCGCTGCTGACACAGCAGGTCGAAGATCTTCTTGTCGTTCCGAAGATCGGTGCGGGCCAGAATCTCCGCCACCAGCTCCGCCGCCGTGGCCGCCTTGGCGTCCAGAGCGCTGTAGCTGACGGACAGGAGCACCCGGCCCTGCCCCGGCTGTCCCGCCCGGTCATAGGCCTCCACGGAGAAGTCCAGCGCGCCCAGGCGGGAGCGCAGCTCCCTCTGCAGGTCCTCCAGCGGGAAGGATGCGGTATCCAGCGCCCCCAGCAGGCCGCAGAGGAAGCCGATCTGGTTCAGCTCCCCGTCGGTCATGTCGTCCAGAGCAAAGTAGAGGTTCACATAGGAGATGCCGCCGCCGTTCAGCTCGTGACGCAGCAGGGGCAGGTCCCGGACCCGGGTCTCCGTCAGGGGCAGGGCCTCCGGCTCCGGCGGGATCTGGTCCAGCCGCAGCATGGGGATCGTGGCCAGGGCCTGTGGGCTGTCCGGGGCGCTCTGCCACGCCTCCAGAGCGGCCTGCCGCCGGCGCAGCGCCTCCAGCTCCTCCCGGCTCCAGCCCGCTTTGGCCCGCTCCAGCCGCGCCTGCTCCTCCTCCTGCCGCCGCTGGCCCACGGTGTGGGAGGGCCGCAGGATCACCCGGCAGCGGTGGCCCGCCTTGACCAGCCGGGTCAGGAGTTCTTCGAAATAGCCATCGGCGCACTTCTGCCGCAGATCGTCAAAGAGGGTCCCCACGCTGAGATTGGCGGCGGGGTCGCCGCCGTAGAGCCAGCTCTCCAGCACCTGGAAGCTGAACATCAGGCCCTGGGGATAGCGGCCGTAGTCCCGCTGGCGGGCCTGCAGCTCCATGTTGTCCAGGGTGGCCAGAATCTGCCGGTGGTCCAGCCCCTCCCGGGCCAGCCGCTCCAGCTCGCCGTAGACGGCGTCGGAGACCTCCTGGATCCTGCCGTCGGGGATGTCCCGGGCCACCAGCTGCATCCAGGGCTGCTGGACGCCGTCGTACAGCTCCAGGGTGACGCTTTTGGCCAGACCGGCGTCCAGCAGGCGGCGGCACAGGGGGGCCTGATTCCCGCCGCACAGCACGTCGGCCAGGGCGTTGAGGGCGGTCATGGTCTCCCGGTCCCGGAAGGTGCACAGCACCATGCCGTCGGCCAGGATGGTCCGGCCCTCCAGGGCCTCCTGGGGACTCAGCTCATAGTCGGCATACACGACGCCGCCGTCCACGGGCCGCTGCATGGGGATGGGGCCGGGAACGGGGGCGCGGTCGTAGTCCTTCAGATACTCCCCGTCCAGAATCCCCAGAATCCGGTCGATATCCATGCGCCCGTCCAGGAAAATATAGGAGTTGGAGGGGTGGTAGAGCCGCTTGTGGGCGGCGGCGAACTGCTCATAGGTCAGCTCCGGGATGTGGGCCGGGTCGCCGCCGGAGACCCAGCGGTAGCAGTTGTCCGGGAACAGGCCCCGGCTCATCTCGCTCTCCAGCAGGCGGTCCGGGGAGGACATGGCTCCCTTCATCTCGTTGAACACCACGCCCTTGTAGCTGGGGACGCCGTTCTCGTCCAGCTCGTAGTGCCAGCCCTCCTGATAGAAGATCTCCGGCTTCTGGTGGATGCGGGGGCGGAACACGGCGTCCATGTAGATCCGCAGCAGATTGACGAAATCCTGATCGTTCCGGCTGGCCACGGGGTACAGGGTCTTGTCCGGGAAGGTCATGGCGTTGAGGAAGGTGTTCAGGGAGCTTTTCAGCAGCTCCACAAAGGGCTCCTTCACCGGGTACTTCTCCGAGCCGCAGAGCACGGAGTGCTCCAGGATGTGGAACACGCCGGTGTCGTCCCAGGGCTGGGTCTGGAAGGCGATGCCGAAGGTTTTGTTCTCCTCCGGCCGCTCCAGCCATACCAGCCGGGCGCCGCTTTTCCGGTGCTCCATCTCCCAGAGCACGGCGTCCAGCTCGTCCACCTTCTGCCGGGCCGTTACCGTGAAGCCGCGCAGAACGCGGCCCAGTTCTACTTGCATGGCGTTGCCTCCTTCATGGGGACGCATCCCCGTTCTTCTGATGCTATCATATCGTCTTTTTCCCCAAAACGCAAGACGGTCTGTCCATCTTTGCGGAATCCACGCCGGATTTGGGGCCGCCCGGAATCGCGGAAAAGAAAAGCGCCGTCCCAGACTCTCACCGGGGACGGCGCTTTTAAAAAACAGAGGGATCCTACAGCAGAAAGGTCAGCCGCCGGGGGTGGTTGACGATCTCCGCCTCCTGGGTCCCGGGGGCGTACTCCCCGTCCAGCGTCCAGGAAAAAGCCTCCGGCGTCCGGACCGTCAGCCGAGACACATGGCGCAGGATGATGCCCTCGCCCCCCAGATTCTGGAGCAGCAGACTGCGCAGCAGAGCCTGCAGCTCCTGGGCGTTCTGGGGGTTGGGGATCAGCAGCAGCTCAAAGAGGCCGTCGTCCAGCACCACCTGCTCCTCCTTCAGCTTCACCAGACCGCCCACGGAGGTGGCGTTGGTCACCGCGCCGAAGAGGAACTCCCCGTCGAACACCTCGTCCCCGGCGGTGATCACCGCCGGATAGGGCCGCAGGGTGGACAGGTCCTTGACCCCCTCCAGGATATAGGCCAGATGCCCCAGGTCGTTTTTCAGCGACTGGGGGGCGCCGTAGGAGGTCCGGGTAAAGGCCCCGAAGGAGGCCACATACACGAAGGGCCGCCCGTTGAAGGTCCCAATATCCAGCGCGCGCCCGGCGCTGGCGCTGATGACGGCGGCGGCCTCCTGGGGGCGGTCCGGCAGGTGGAGGCTGGCGGCGAAATCGTTGGTGCTGCCGGCGGGGATGTATCCCAGAGGCGGCGGGGCGGGAAGCTCCATCAGCCCCGCCACCGTCTCGTTGAGTGTGCCGTCGCCGCCGCAGCAGACGATCCGGTCAAAGGCGCCGCCGCTTTCCCGGACGAACCGGGTGGCGTCGCCCCGGGCGGCGGTCTGGCGGATGGAGAGCAGGGTCTCTCCGTCCCGGCACAGCAGGGCGGCGGCCTCGAACAGGGGCGCGGCGGAGCGGGCGCGCCCGGCCCTGGGGTTGACGATGAGCATGAGAGACTGTTTCATATCCATTTGCCTCGCAAAAGATTAAAAGTTTCCTTAAGAGAGTATAACATAGAATAAATTCTATTGCAATCGCCGGGAAAGCCGAGTAAGATAAAAGCATGTCGAACAGGAGGTGGCGCTGTGAAGCGGGAAAATCACTATTTCCAGTGGGGACTGACCGCCGTGGGCGTGGTCTGCGCGATCATGCTGATCTACGACGTGGTCTTTCGGAAAAGTATGCTGCTGCAATATGTGGGAAAGCTGCTGGTCATTCTGGCGCCGGTGCTCTACGGGTTTGCCATGGCCTATCTGCTGGCCCCCCTGGTCAACTGGTTCGAGAAGTTCCTCTTCCGCTGCGAGGACCGGCGGGGCGGGAAGTTCCGCCGGGGCCGCAAGTGGATCCGGGGCGGCGCCATCCTCCTGACCTGGCTGGTGGTGCTGCTGTTCCTGTACGCGCTGCTGCGGGTGCTGCTGCCGGAGCTGTACCGGAGTGTGCTGCAGCTGGCCGCCAACGCCAAGGACTACTACTACACCATTGCGGACTGGGTCCAGCGGCTGCTGGAGAACAACCCGGAGTTCGCCGAAAAGGCCAGCGAGGTCTTTAACGAGTACTACCAGGACGCCCTGGCGTGGGTCAACGACAAGCTGGTGCCCCAGCTCCAGGTGGCCCTGGAGGCCATCACCGGCGGCGTGGTGGGAATCGTGGTCTTTCTGAAAAATCTGCTCATCGGCGTGATCGTGTCCGTGTACCTGCTGGCCACCAAGGAGAATTTTGCCGCCACGGGCTGCAAGCTGTGCTACGCCCTGCTGCCGGAACCCCGGGCGGCCCTGCTGATCCGGGGCGTGAAGGCCACGGACAAGATCTTCAGCGGTTTTGTCCGGGGCAAGCTGCTGGACTCCCTGATCATCGGGGTGCTGTGCTTCATCGGCTCGTCCATCCTGAAGTTCCCCTACGCGCCCCTGATCAGCGTGGTGGTGGGCGTGACCAACGTGATCCCCTTCTTCGGGCCCTTCCTGGGGGCCATCCCCAGCGCCTTCCTGATCCTGCTGGACAGCCCCATCAAGTGCCTGTACTTCATCATTTTCATTCTGGCCATCCAGCAGTTCGACGGCAACATTTTGGGGCCCAAGATCCTGGGGGACAGCACGGGCCTTTCCAGCTTCGGCGTCATCGTGGCCATTCTGGTGGGCGGCGGCCTGTGGGGCGTGCCGGGGATGTTCCTGGGCGTGCCCATCTTCGCCTGCATTCTGGCGGGCATCCGGGCCTACAGCAACTACCGCCTGCGGCAGAAGGGGATGCCCACGGAGACGTCCAGCTACGCCGCTCACCGGCCGGTGTGGCCGGAGGAGGACGCTCCCGACGCCGGCGGGGAAACGCCTCCCCAGGACTGAAGCGCCGGTTCTCGCTCTATAAAGCAAGGCCCCCGGAACGGCTGTTCCGGGGGCCTGCTTTATGGGATCAGTTCTTGGGGAACTTGATGGCGGCCTGGGCGGCGGCCAGACGGGCGATGGGGACACGGAAGGGGGAGCAGGAGACGTAGTTCAGACCCACCTTGTGGCAGAACTCCACGCTGGAGGGGTCGCCGCCGTGCTCGCCGCAGATGCCCAGCTTGATGTCGGGGCGGGTCTGACGGCCCAGCTTGACGGCCATCTCCACCAGGCGGCCCACGCCGGTCTGATCCAGACGGGCGAAGGGATCGCTCTCGTAGATCTTCTGGTCATAGTAGGAGCCCAGGAACTTGCCGGCGTCGTCCCGGCTGAAGCCGAAGGTCATCTGGGTCAGGTCGTTGGTGCCGAAGGAGAAGAACTCAGCCTCCTTGGCGATCTCGTCGGCGGTGAGGGCGGCCCGGGGAATCTCGATCATGGTGCCCACATGGTAGGTCATGGAGGACCCGGCGGCCTGGATCAGCTCGTCGGCGGTCTTGACCACCACGCCCTTGACGAAGGCCAGCTCCTTGACCTCGCCCACCAGGGGGATCATGATCTCGGGCACGATGTTCCAATCAGGATGTCTGGCGTTGATGTTCAGAGCGGCCTTGATGACGGCCCGGGTCTGCATGGCGGCGATCTCCGGATAGGTGACGGCCAGACGGCAGCCCCGGTGGCCCATCATGGGGTTGAACTCGTGGAGGCCGGCGATGATAGCCTTGATGTCCTCCACGGACTTATTCATATCCTTGGCCAGCTTCTCGATGTCCGCCTCCTCGGTGGGGACGAACTCGTGGAGGGGGGGATCCAGGAAGCGCACGGTCATGGGCCGGCCCTCCAGGGCCTCGTACATGGCCTCGAAGTCGCCCTGCTGCATGGGCTCCAGCTTGGCCAGGGCGGCCTCCCGCTGCTCCAGGGTATCGGAGCAGATCATCTCCCGGATGGCGGGGATGCGGTCCTCGTTGAAGAACATGTGCTCCGTGCGGCACAGGCCGACGCCCTCGGCGCCGAACTTCACGGCCTGGGCGGTGTCGTGGGGGGTGTCGGCGTTGGTACGGACCTTCAGGGTGCGGTACTTGTCGCACCAGGCCATGACCCGGCCGAACTCGCCGCCGATGGTGGCGTCCACGGTGGGGATGATGCCGTCGTAGATGTTGCCGGTGGAGCCGTTGATGGAGATGCAGTCGCCCTCCGCGTAGGTCTTGCCGGCCAGCTCGAACTTCTTATTGGCCTCGTCCATCTTGATCTCGCCGCAGCCGGACACGCAGCACTTGCCCATGCCACGGGCCACCACGGCGGCGTGGCTGGTCATGCCGCCCCGGACGGTGAGGATGCCCTGAGCGGCCTTCATGCCCTCGATGTCCTCGGGGCTGGTCTCCAGACGGACCAGGACCACCTTCTCGCCCCGGGCGGCCCACTCCTTGGCGTCCTCAGCGGAGAAAACGATCTTGCCGGCGGCGGCGCCGGGGGAGGCGGGCAGCGCCTTGCCGATGGGGGCAGCGGCCTTCAGAGCGGCGGCGTCGAACTGGGGATGGAGCAGGGTGTCCAGATACCGGGGGTCGATCATGGTGACGGCCTTCTTCTCGTCGATCATGCCCTCGTCCACCAGGTCGCAGGCGATCTTCAGCGCGGCCTGGGCGGTGCGCTTGCCGCTGCGGCACTGGAGCATGTAGAGCTTGCCGTTCTCCACGGTGAACTCCATGTCCTGCATGTCGCGGTAGTGCTCCTCCAGAGTGTCGCAGACCTTCACGAACTCGGCGTAAGCCTCGGGGAACTTCTCCTCCATCTTGCTGATAGGCATGGGGGTGCGCACGCCGGCCACCACGTCCTCGCCCTGGGCGTTGGTCAAAAACTCGCCCATGAGCTTCTTCTCGCCGGTGGCGGGGTCCCGGGTAAAGGCCACGCCGGTGCCGGAGTTGTCATTCAGGTTGCCGAACACCATGGGCATGACGTTGACGGCGGTGCCCCAAGAGTAGGGGATGTCGTTGTCCCGGCGGTACACGTTGGCCCGGGGGTTGTCCCAGGAGCGGAACACGGCCCGGATGGCCTCGTAGAGCTGGACCTTGGGGTCGGTGGGGAAGTCCTGGCCGATCTGCTGCTTATACTCGGCCTTGAACTCCTCGGCCAGTTCCTTCAGGTCGGCGGCGGTGAGCTCCACGTCGTACTGGACGCCCTTGCGCTCCTTCATCTGGTCGATGAGCTGCTCGAAGTATTTCTTGCCCACCTCCATGACCACGTCGGAGAACATCTGGATGAACCGGCGGTAGGAGTCATAGACGAAGCGCTCGAACTTGGGATCGGGGTTGCCGGCGATCATGGCGGCCACCACGTCGTCGTTCAGACCCAGGTTCAGAATGGTATCCATCATACCGGGCATGGAGGCCCGGGCGCCGGAGCGGACGGAGACCAGCAGGGGGTTCTTCAGATCGCCGAACTTCTTGCCGTTGATCTCCTCCATCTTGGCCACGTAGGTCATGATCTCGTCCATGATCTCGTCGTTGATCTTCCGGCCGTCCTCGTAGTACTGGGTGCAGGCCTCGGTGGTGATGGTGAAGCCCTGAGGCACCGGCATACCGATGTTGGTCATTTCAGCCAGGTTGGCGCCCTTGCCGCCCAGAAGCTCGCGCATGTCGGCGCGGCCCTCGGTAAACAGATAACAATACTTCTTGCTCACTTTTACGTTTTCCTCCTGTACAAGTATATTCAATGTATCCCGCCTGTTTCAGCCTATCAGAGGGTTTTATTATAAGAGCATTTTACAACGTTTGCAAGAGCAAATTTCAATATTTTACCTGAATTTTTCGGCGGATTTGCCTGCCGCAAGTTTTCTTCTCATCTTTTTCGATCCGCTGTTGATTTTTCCCCTTTGGGTATGATAAAATAGTTTTGATTTTTCCTCCGGCATACTGGCCGTCCGCCGGGGAGGAACAGCGGAGGAGGCGAGGGACCGCCATGGAGGACAATCTGGTCATACCCGGGCAGCCCCGCCTGACGGAGCGGGTCCGTTCCGCCGCCCGGCGGGACGCCATGCCCCACGCCGTGATCCTCAGCGGCCAGGGGGATCTGGCCGCCGCGGCCCGGTTCGCCGCCGCCGCCATGGAGTGTTCCGCCGCCGCCGCGCCCTGCGGGGTCTGCCCCGCCTGCCGGAAGGTCCTGCGGGACATCCACCCGGACGTGATCACCGTTTCGGACCCGGAGCATAAGAACCTCTCCATGGAGACCCTCCGCGCCGTCCGGTCCGACGCCTATATCCTGCCCAACGAGGGGAAGCGGAAGGTGTATATCTTTCCGGACTGCGGCCTGCTGGACCCCAAATCCCAGAATGTTCTGCTGAAGGTGCTGGAGGAGGGGCCGCCCCACGCGGCCTTTCTCTTCTGCGCCCGCAACAGCGCCGCGCTGCTGCCCACCATCCGGTCCCGGGCGGCGGAGTGGAAGCTGACCGGCGGGGAGGCCGGTCCGGGGACGGACGCGGGGGCCGAGGGGCTCTGCCGGCTGCTGTGCCGCCGGGACCCGGCGGCGGCCGCCGCCTTCTGCGCCGAACTGGAAAACCGGAAGCCCAGCCGGGAGGAGCTGCAGAAGCTGCTCTCCGACGCCAGGGACCTGACGGCGGCGGGGCTGGCCGCCTGCTACGGCGCGGGACCGGGGGACGCGCTCTCCCTCCGGCTGGCCCGGGAGGCGGGCCGCCAGCGGCTGGCCGGGGCCGCGGAGATCCTGGACCGGCTCTCCCGCCAGTGCGGATATAATGTGAACGTGGGGCTGCTGACCGGCGCGCTGGCGGTGGCCCTGGAGGGCTGCTGAGGCCCGCCTGAATCAGACGAGATCCCTGCCCCGCCGGGGCAGAAAAAGGAGCAGTACCATGACGGAAGTTGTCAGCGTCCGCTTTCGCGGCGGAACCAAGAACTATTATTTCGATCCCAGGGGTCTGACGGTGGAGCCGGGCCAGTATGTGGTGGTGGAGACGGCCCAGGGCATCGAGTATGTCCAGTGTGTGGAGGGGAACCACTTTGTCCCCGACCAGGCGGTCATCCAGCCCCTGCGCAGCGTTCACCGCATTGCCACGGAGAACGACCACCGGGCCGCCGCCTACAACCGCAGGCGGGAGAAGGAGGCCTTCGGCATCTGCGAGGAGAAGATCGCCGCCCACGGCCTGGAGATGAAGCTGGTGAACGTGGAGTGCAGCTTCGAGGGCAATAAGATCATCTTCTTCTTCACCGCCGAGGGCCGGGTGGATTTCCGGGAGCTGGTGAAGGATCTGGCCAGCGTGTTCCGGGCCCGGATCGAGCTGCGGCAGATCGGCGTCCGGGACGAGGCCAAGATGCTGGGGGGCATCGGCATTTGCGGCCGCCCCCTGTGCTGCAGCCAGTTTCTGGAGAATTTCATCCCCGTGTCCATCAAGATGGCCAAGACCCAGAACCTGAGCCTGAACCCCACCAAGATCTCCGGGGCCTGCGGGCGGCTCATGTGCTGCCTGAAGTACGAGCAGAACGCCTACGAGGACGCCGCCAAGCGTCTGCCCAAGAACGACAGCTTCGTGGACACCCCCGACGGCATCGGCAACGTCAGCGGCGTGGATATGCTGCGGGAGGAGGTGCAGGTCCGGCTGGACAGCGCCCCCGAGGCTCCCAAGCGGTATAAGGCCGGCGAGATCCGAGTGCTGCGCAATGGCAAGGGCAGCCGGGAGGGCATCGAGATCCCCAAGGAGCGCCCTGCCCGGTGCGCGCCGGCGGAGGCGGAGGAGGAGACCTGGGAGTCCCGTCCCCTGCGCCGGACGCCGGTGAGCCGGGAGCCGCTGGCCGACGTTCTCTCCTCCGGCGAGGAGGAGCGGGAGGAGGCCCGGAGCGCCGGCCGCCGCCGGAAGCGGAGCGGCCGCCGGACCGGCGAAAAGGCCAGGCCCGCGGAGAAGGCGGCAGCCCAGCCCGTAAAGACGGAAAAGGCCCCCAGACCAGAGAAAAAGGTCCAGGGGCAGAAGCGGAGCGACAAGCCCGCCAAACAGCCCGGAAAGGCGGAGAAGTCGGTGGAGAAGCTGCCGGTGCGGATGGTCACCAGCACCACCGCCGAGAAGAAGGCCGCCGCGGACCGGGCCAGCGCCGCCGCTCCCGCCGGCGGGGAGGGCCAGCGCCGCCGCCGGCGCTACCGCTCCCGGAACCGGGGCGGCGGACATGGCGGCGCCTCCGGAGCGGAATAAGCGAACAGCGATGGAAAGGGGTCCCGGCACAGGCCGGGACCCCTTTAGCCGTTCAAAAGCGCGCCCGGGGGCACGGACTCCGCCAGGCGGCTGCGCCGTCCGGACAGAACGGGGAAGGGCGGCAGATCACTTGGCGGCGGAGACGGAGGACAGGCTGTGATGCTCCGTATCCCCCTGGTGACCCTTGCGGAACAGAAGATAGAGCAGACCCGCCAGAGCGGCGATGGCCGCCGCGGTCCACACGCTGAAGGGAGCCACGCCGGCGATGAGCCCGCCGATCTGGTAGACGATCATGGAGACCGCGTAGGCGAAGCCGCACATATAGCCGATGGCGGCCCAGGTCCATTTGGCGCTGTTCATCTCCCGCCTGATGGCGCCCATGGCGGCGAAGCAGGGGGCGCACAGCAGGTTGAAGATCATGAAGGAGTAGCCGGTGATGGCGTTGAAGTCCGCCCCCACCAGGGCCCAGATGGCCTCGCCGTTGTCGCCCAGCTCCTCGCCCAGGTAGTTGTAGAGCACGCCGAAGGTGTTGATGACCTCCTCCTTGGCGATGAGGCCGGTGAAGGTGGCCACGGTGGCCTTCCAGGCCATCTCGCCCTTCCAGCCCAGGGGGTAGAAGATCCAGGCCACGGCGCTGCCGGCAGCGGCCAGCAGGGAGTGGTTGTTGTCCTCCACGGCGCAGAAGGAGCCGTCCGCGAAGCCGTAGCCCTGAAGGAACCAGAGGACGATGGAGGAGACGAGGATCACCGTGCCGGCCCGCCGGATGAAGCTCCAGCCCCGCTCCCAGGTGGCCCGGAGCACGTTGCCCATACTGGGCACGTGGTAGGCGGGCAGCTCCATGACAAAGGGGGCGGGCTCCCCGGCAAAGGCCCTGCACTTCTTCAGCATGATGCCGGAGACGATCACCGCCGCGATGCCGATGAAGAAGGCGGAGACCGCCACCCAGACCGAGTTGTCGAAGATAGCGCCGGCGATGAGACCGATGATGGGCAGCTTGGCCCCGCAGGGGATGAACCCGGTGGTCATGATGGTCATTTTCCGGTCCCGGTCCTGCTCGATGGTCCGGGTGGCCATGATGCCGGGGACGCCGCAGCCGGTGGCCACCAGCAGGGGGATGAAGCTCTTGCCGCTGAGGCCAAAGCGGCGGAAGATCCGGTCCATGACGAAGGCGATCCGGGCCATATACCCCACGTCCTCCAGAATCGCCAGCAGGAAGCAGAGGACCAGGATCTGGGGCACGAAGCCCAGCACCGCCCCTACGCCGGCCACGATGCCGTCCTGGATGAGTCCGTAGAGCCAGGTGCCCTCGGCCACCCCCACGGCGGTGAGCAGGCGGTCAAAGAGGCCCGGGACCCACTGGCCGAAGAGCACGTCGTTGGCCCAGTCGGTGCCTATGGTGCCGATGGAAATGGGCCAGCCGCCCATGGCGATGGCATAGATCAGGAACATGACCCCGGCGAAGATGGGCAGGGCCAGGATACGGTTGGTGACGATCCGGTCGATCCGGTCCGACACGGAGAGGCTGCCGGGGACGGACTTCTTCTTCACCGCCTTTGTGACCACGGCGTTGATGTAGGCGTAGCGCTGGTTGGTGATGATGCTCTCGGCGTCGTCCTCCAGCTCCTTCTCGCAGTCGGCGATGTGGGATTCCAGATGGGCCGCCAGATCCCGCTCCAGGGCCAGCTCCTCCAGGACCTTCTCGTCCCGCTCAAAGAGCTTGATGGCGTACCAGCGGAGATACCCGGCGTCCACCCTGCCCTGGATGGACTCCTCGATGTGAGCCAGGGCGTGCTCCACGCTGCCGGTGAACACATGGGGCGGCTCCCCGGTCCTCCCGGCCCTGGCGGCGTCCACCGCGGCCAGGGCCGCCTCCATGCCGCCCTCGCCCTTCAGGGCGCTCATTTCCACCACCGCGCAGCCCAGGGCGCCGCCCAGCTTCTCCAGGTCGATGCGGCCGCCGTTTTTGCGGACCAGGTCGATCATGTTCACCGCCACCACCACCGGGATCCCCAGCTCGATGAGCTGGGTGGTGAGGTACAGGTTGCGCTCGATGTTGGTGCCGTCCACGATGTTCAAAATGGCGTCGGGCTTCTCATTGACCAGATAGTTCCGGGCCACCACCTCCTCCAACGTGTAGGGGGACAGGGAGTAAATGCCGGGCAGATCCTGAATGACCACGTCCCTGCGGCCCTTCAGCCTGCCCTCCTTCTTCTCCACGGTGACGCCGGGCCAGTTGCCCACGTACTGGTTGGAGCCGGTCAGGCTGTTGAACAGGGTGGTCTTGCCGCAGTTCGGATTGCCCGCCAGCGCGATCTTAATGTCCATGCCGCTTCTCCTCTCTTGAGGTTAGTGTTAACTAACCTTTGATCTTAAAATCAGGCGGCGTTCGCCGCCTGCATGACTTACCGGGTCTCGATCATCTCCGCGTCGGCCTTGCGGACGCTGAGCTCATAGCCCCGCAGGTTCAGCTCCATGGGGTCCCCCAGGGGAGCCACCTTGCGGACGTAGATCTCCACGCCCTTGGTGATTCCCATGTCCATGATCCGGCGCTTCACCGGGCCCTCCCCGTGGAGCTTCGCCACCGTGACCGTCTCGCCCACCTTCGCGTCCTTCAGTGTTTTCATGCGTCTCCTCCTCCTTACAGCATGATCCGGCTGGCCATGGATCTGTCCAGGGCTACCCGGCTGTCCCGCACCTGCAAAATGAGGCTGCCGCCCATGACCGTCACAACGGTCACGTCGGTGTCCACCACAAAGCCCAGCTCCGCCAGGTGCTGGCGGACCTCATCCCTGCCGGTGATCCTGCGGATGGTCACCGTCTCCCCGGGCTTTGCCATTGTCAGGGGCATCATGAAGCTCCTTTCCGGCAATTAGTTTAGACTAACTGCCTGCCGTAAAATTTGGAGTTAGATAAGGCTAACTCCCGGTTCAGGCTTAGAGTACCACGGCGAAAGCCGGTTGTCAACTGAAATTTTCCAGTTTTCGCAATTTAGTTAGTTTACACAAACTACGGCAAAACAGACGCCCGCTCCGCCGCTGTTTTCCCGGAAAGAAGAACGGCCCGCCCTCCGCAAAAAGCGGAGGACGGGCCGCGGCGGGTCTCAGGGGTGAAAGGGGTCCCCGGCGTCAGCCCTGAGGGGGCTGGGGCTGGCCGTCCTGGGGCTCCGGATCCCCGGCGGCGGGCATGGAGCCGTCTCCGGCGGTGGGCATGGACACCGGCTCGCTGATCATGCTGATATGTTTGGCGGGGGCCTCGATGGTGGAATCCGGGGCGATGCCGTAGTACTCCTCCCGGTCCGGGTCCCGGCCCTCCAGAATGGCCATCATCTGCGCGCCGGTGATGGTCTCCTTCTGGATCAGGTAGGCGGCGATGGCGTCCAGCATCTCCCGGTTGGCCCGCAGCAGCTCCAGCGCCTCGTTGTGGCACCGCTGGAGCAGCTCCACCACCTCCCGGTCGGCGGCGGCAAAGGTCTCCTGGGCGCAGTTCATGCTGTAGCCCCCCTCCAGATACTGGTTCTGGACGGAGCCCAGGGCCATCATGCCGAATTTGTCGCTCATGCCGAACCGGGCCACCAGGTTCCGGGCCAGCTCCGTGGCCCGCTCGATATCGTTGGCCGCGCCGGAGGTCTGGGTGTTGAACACCAGCTCCTCGGCGCACCGGCCCGCCAGCAGCGTGCGGATCTCGGTGAGGATATCCTCCTTGCTCATGAGGAATTTCTCCTCCTCCGGCAGGTGGAGGGTATAGCCCAGAGCGCCCTCGGTGTGGGGCACGATGGTGATCTTGGTGACGGGCTGGGCGTTTTTCTGTTTGGCGGCGGTGAGGGCGTGGCCCACCTCATGGTAGGCGATGATCCGCTTCTCCTGCTCGGTGATGACGGTGCCCTTCTTCTCCGCGCCGGCGATGACCACCTCGAAGGAGGCCAGCAGGTCCTCCTGATTCACGGCGTGGCGGCCCTGCCGTACCGCCCGAAGGGCGGCCTCGTTGACCATATTGGCCAGGTCCGCGCCTACGCAGCCGGCGGTGGCCTGGGCGATCTTGTTCAGGTCCACGTCCTCCGCCAGCTTGATCTTCCGGGTGTGGACCTGGAGGGTGGCCAGACGGCCGGCCAGGTTGGGCCGGTCCACGGTGATGCGCCGGTCGAACCGGCCGGGCCGCAGCAGAGCCTTGTCCAGCACCTCCGGCCGGTTGGTGGCGGCCAGGACGATGATGCCCTTGCTGGGATCAAAGCCGTCCATCTCCGCCAGCAGCTGGTTCAGGGTCTGCTCCCGCTCGTCGTTGCCGCCGAAACGGGTGTCACGGGTCTTGCCGATGGCGTCGATCTCGTCGATGAAGATGATGCAGGGGGCCACCTTGGCCGCCTCCTGGAACAGGTCCCGGACCCGGCTGGCGCCCACGCCCACGAACATCTCCACAAATCCGGAGCCGGAGATGGAGAAGAAGGGGACCCCTGCCTCCCCGGCCACGGCCTTGGCCAGGAGGGTCTTGCCGGTACCCGGGGAGCCCACCAGCAGCGCGCCCCGGGGGAGCTTGGCGCCGATGGCGGTGTACTTGCCGGGGTTGTGGAGGAAGTCGATGATCTCCGCCAGGGACTCCTTGGCCTCGTCCTGACCCGCCACGTCGGCAAAGGTGACGCCGGTGGTCTTTTCCATATAGACCTTGGCGTTGGCCTTGCCCACGCTGCCGATGCCGCCGATGCCGCCGCCCCGCTTGGTCATCAGGTTCATCAGCAGCAGGAAGAGACCCACCATCAGCACCATGGGCAGAATGTAGGTCAGCATGAACTCCAGAATGGGGGACATCTGGGGCACATAGGGGTTGGTGTACTCCACCCCGTGCTCCTCCAGCAGGTCCGTCAGGCCGATGCCGTAGATGCCCAGCTGATTGGTGAAGAGGGTATAGTTCCTGTCGTAGGTCTTGCCGTCCTGGTCGGTGTAGACAAAGCCCTCCACCGGCGTGATCTC
Organism: uncultured Oscillospiraceae bacterium; assembly: GCA_958423465.1. Taxonomy (GTDB): domain Bacteria; phylum Bacillota; class Clostridia; order Oscillospirales; family Oscillospiraceae; genus Pelethomonas. The sequence continues at coordinate 70,328 of CATZRD010000008.1, forward strand.
CAGCTTCCCATCGGTGAAGATCACCTTGGCCACCTGATCGGCCTCCACCATCTCCTTGAATTCGCTGTAGGGGATCTCGTGGGTGGAGCCGGCGGCGGAGGCCTGGCGGCTGTAGGAGGTGAGGTAATTCAATCCGATGGTGAGGATCGCGGCCCAGGCCAGCAGGATGATCAGGCCGTTGAAATTCCGCTTGTTCGGATTGTTGTTTTTGTTGTTCTTCTGGTCGTTGTTCATGGCGTACTCCTTCCATCTATGGGCAAAAGCCGCCCGCTGAGAGCGGTGTTCAGCCAATACACTAGTATGCATCCTATCACAAACAGGCCGGTTTCACAAGAACAGACTGGATCTTTTCTATGAAATTTCTGTGAATACCCCCCTCGGGGCGCAGAACCACCCTTGTCCGCCGGGGGCGGATGTGGTATAATCATCAAAAATGACTTGCCGGGAGGCGGAACATATGGGCGAATATCATAAGGACCAGGAGCGGGACGGCGAGGGGCTCATCGAGGGCCGCAACGCGGTGACGGAGGCCATCCAGGCCGGCGCTCCCATCGATAAGCTCTATCTGGCCAGGGGGGAGACGGATCGCACCCTGGGCCGGATCGCCGCCCGGGCCAGAAAGGCCGGGATCGTGGTGGTGGAGGCGGACCGGCGGAAGCTGGACGCCATGAGCGTCACCCACAGCCATCAGGGCGTCATCGCCGTGGCCGCCGCCCAGGCCTACGCCACGGTGGACGACATTCTGGCCGCCGCCCGGGAGCGGGGGGAGAAGCCCCTGGTGGTGGTCTGCGACGAGATCAGCGACCCCCACAATCTGGGGGCTATCATCCGCACCGCCGAGTGCGCCGGCGCCCATGGCGTCATCATCCCCAAGCGGCGCAGCGCCGGGCTCACCGCCGTGGTGGCCAAGACCAGCGCCGGAGCCGTCAGCTACATGCCCGTGGCCCGGGTGCCCAACATCCCCGCCCTGCTGAAGGAGCTGCAGCAGAAGGGCCTGTGGATCTTCGGCGCCGCCGCCGGGGGAGACGTCTCCCTCTATCAGGCGGATCTGAAGGGGGCGGCGGCCATCGTCATCGGCAGCGAGGGGGACGGCATGAGCCGCCTGGCCCGGGAGAACTGTGATTTTCTCGTGAGCATCCCCATGCGGGGGCGGATCTCCTCCCTCAACGCGTCCGCCGCCGCCGCCATTCTGCTGTATGAAGCGCTGCGTCAAAGGATGGGGCAGCCGTGACCGGACCGGAGAGAGCATCTCCCGAAATCAGGAAAGAGGTCGTCATGACAGATCAGCGAAGCAAGAAGCCCGGCGAGGGCGATATCATGGATACCCAGGAGCTGCTGCGGGGGACGGAGGGGCTGGAGACCCACTACGACGTGGACGCCATTCTGGCGGAGTACGGCTCCTCCCCCGGGGAGGCTCCGCCCTCCGGGGTCCCGGCGGCTCAGCCGCCGGAGGAGGACGCCCCGCCGCCCTGGCACACCCTGCAGCCGGACCCGGAGCTGGACAGCATCTCCCCGGAGGAGATGTTCGGCCTGCCCCGGCGGGAGAGCGTCCCCGCCGCTGAGGCCCCGGCGGCGGAAGCCGCCGCCCCCGGCGGGAAGAGCGTCCCGCCGGAGCGGGAAGCCCCGCCGGAGGCGGGGACCGGCGGGGAGCCGGCTTCCTCCGGCGAAGAGGTCCCCATCAGCGTCACCATGGAGGATGTGGTGGCCAACACGGTGGACGCGGTGAAGGACGATCTGGCCAAGCGCCAGGAGAAGTGGAAGCGGAAGCTGGAGCGGGAGCGGAAGAAGGAGAACCGGCAGGTCAGGCGCCGGGAGCCGAAGCAGCGGCCCCTGCCGGAGATCCAGGAGCCGTCCCTCCAGGAGGCGGCCTCCCGCTACCGCCGCCGGTATCTCAGCTACCGGGCCAGCCGGCGGGCCGCTCTGCCGGTGCTGCTGCTCATGTGGGCGCCCTGGCTGCTGGACTGGCTGGGAGTGGAGCTTCCCTACTTCAGCAGCGGCGGCGACGCCCAGACCATGACGGTCCTGGCGTTTCAGGCCGTCATGTGCGGCGTGTGCTGGCCGCTGTTCCGGGCCGCGGTGGAGGACCTGCGGGCCGGGGAGCTGTCCGGCTGTGTCTTTTCGGCCCTGTGCAGCATCGTGACGCTGCTGGACGCCGTGACGGCCCTGTTCCTGCCGGGACGGGCCAGCGTGCCGCCTCTGGGCGGCGTGGCGTCGGCGGGGCTGTACTTTAACCTGTGGGGGCTGGAGCGCTTCCACCAGGGCATGGGAGAAAATCTGCGCACCGCCGGCCTGGGCCGGCCGGTGTACGCTGTGGATCTGGCCGGCGAGGGCGTGGCCAAAGGCCGCGGCACGGTGGCGGGCTTCTACACCCGCGCGGCCATGGAGGACTCTCCCCACCAGTGGCAGCGGCTGCTGATGCCTGTGCTGGCCGCCGCGTCCCTGGTATTCGCGGTGCTCTCCTCTGTGGGACGGGAGCGGTGGCAGGATATCCTCTGGTGCTGGTCCGCCATTTTGTGCGCCGCCGCGTCCCTGGTCTTTCCCCTGGCCTATAACATCCCCTTCGGCAAGCTCAGCGCCAGGCTGGGCCGCAGCGGGGCCGCCCTGGCCGGGGAGTACGGCGCGGAGGCGCTGGCCGCGTCCTCCATGCTGGTGGTGACGGATCAGGACCTGTTCCCCGGAGGGACGGTGGCCCTCAACGGCCTGAAGCTCTATGGGGAGGAGCGGGACCGGGCCCTCTCCTACGCCGGATCTCTGGTGATCCAGGGCGGCGGCGGCCTGGCCCGGGTCTTTGACGAGCAGTGCCGGGGAGACCGGATCCCTCTGCAGCCCCTGGACCACTTCCACATCCACGACGAGGGGGGCCTCAGCGCCATCATCCACGGGGAGACCGTGCTGGTAGGCCCGCCCATCTTCATGCGGCACCGGGCGGTGAAGCTACCCGCTACCATGCCCGCCAGGACCTCCCTGTGTCTGGCGGTGGACGGTACGCTGACAGCGGTGTTCTCCATCAAATACGCCGCCGGCGAGCCGGTGGAGGCCGCCCTCCACGCCCTGGGCCGCAACGGTATGCGGCTGGCCCTGGCTACCCGGGACGGGAATATCGGCCCCAAGCTCCTCCGCAGCCGCTTCGGCACCGACGGCGACGCCGTGCTGCTGGAGCGCAGCGAGCGGCTGGCCTACAGCGACCCGGAGCGGGAGGCCGGCGGGCCCAACGGCCTGCTGTACCGGGAGGGCCTCTACCCCTATGTGGAGCTGGTTTCCGGCAGCCGCCGGCTGTGTCAGATCATCCGCCTGGGAACGCTCCTGGCGGTGCTGGGCAGCATCTTCGGGTGCCTGGTGAGCTTCTACCTGGCCTTCGCCGGCAGCTACAGCGTGCTCTCCCCTCTGCTGCTGCTGTGCTACCTGCTGCTGTGGACGGCGCCGGTGCT
>CATZRD010000009.1 GCA_958423465.1 uncultured Oscillospiraceae bacterium
TGTCCCTGCTGATGGGAGCCCTGTCCGCGGCGGTGATCGCCGTTGTTTATCAGGGAATTCCTGTGGCTGCCCTGGGAGGGTATATGATGGACGGATTTTCCGTGGACAGCGAGGACGCCATCATGCGCAGCCTCCTGAACCGCGGCGGCATGAAGGGAATGCTCAGTCTGGTGGCCACGTTTATCGGCGCGCTGGGGTTGGGCGGTATTTTGAACAAGGTCGGTTTGATCCAGCCGCTGCTGGACGCTCTGACCCGCCGCGTAAAATCCGGCAAGGGGCTGATCGTTATCACAATGGTCATCACCTGGATTGCGGTTACGGTGATCGCCACGAACAACTTCGCCTTCGCCATGATCGGCACGCTGTTCCCCTCCATCTTCGCAAAATATAATTTGAAATCCGAGAACCTCTCGCGGGCGCTGGAAGACTGCGGCACCTTAGGCAACGTGCTGGTGCCCTGGAGCGTGGGCGCGGGCTTCGCCACCGGCACCCTGGGCGTTTCCGCGTTTGAGTATGCGCCTTGGGCATTCCAAAACTATATTACGCCGCTGGTCACGCTGGTCCTTGTGTTCTGCAACTATAAGATCGCGAAGATCGATCCCAATAAGGGTTTAGAGCTGCAGGCGGACGCGGAGGATTGATGAAATGGAGTATCAATTCAATCTTCCTGTGGATCAGACACAGCTTCAGACCATGAAATGGGAGCCGCGCTATCGGGAGCATAAGGACCTTTTGTGCTACAGCCTGGCAGACAGCGACTTCTGCGCGCCGCCGCAGCTGGTGAAACGGCTGACGGAGCGGGCGTCAAAGCCGCACTATGGCTATACATACCGGCCGGACAGCTTTTACGAGGCGGTGGTCAATTGGTACAGCCGCCATGCGCAGTGGTCTATTCGCCCGGAATGGATCTCCAAGGGCTATGGGATCTATCCGTCGATCTGCCTTATGATTCAAGAGTTTACCAGGCCGGGCGACGGGATCATTTTCCAAACGCCGGTCCATGAGGTGTTCTGGACCGTGATTGAAGCGAACGGCAGGCGGCCTGTGGAAAATCCGCTGCTGCTCACGGAGAATGGATATCAGATCGATTTCGAGGATTTTGAAGAAAAGATCGTTCGAAACCATGTGGGGATATTTATGCTTTGCAGTCCGCACAACCCGGTTTGCCGCGTATGGACAAAAGCGGAATTGAGCCGGCTGGCGGAGATCTGCATCAAGCACAATGTCCTGATCGTTTCAGACGAGGTCTATTCTCCGCTGGTCCATCCGGGACAGACCTTTGTTCCCATGGCGTCTCTCTCCCCGGAGGTATCGGCCCATACGATCACCTGCTTTTCCCCCAGTAAGGCATTCAGCCTGACAGGCATCAAGGATTCCCTGGTCATTACGGAGAACCCCGCGTACTTCCAGCGCTATGAGAAGGCCCTGATCCGGATGAATATGAACTTTGGCGCGAATCTTTTCGGCACGGTGGCGATCCAGTGCGTTTTGGATGAGTGCGACGATTGGCTGGAACAGCAGGTCGGCTACGTTGTGGAGACCCGCCGGCAGATGGAGAAGTATTTGGCGGAAACTATGCCGGAAATCAAGCTGATGCCCGGGCAGGCCACCTGCTTCGGATGGCTGGACTTCCGTGCGCTGGGCATGGAGGACAAGGCGCTGGAGGAATTCCTCATCAAGCGGGCGAAGGTCCTTCTCAGACCGGGCTATCACATGGGGCCGGGCGGCAGCGGATTTATGCGGATGGTGCTGTCCTGCCCCAGGGAGACTGTGATGCAGGGCCTGCGGCAGATTCGCAGTGCGCTCCCTCCTGAGGGCTGAATCATCAGAAGCGCATCGGCAGGACCCCATATGCAAGCTGACATCACCGGGACAGGTCCCGGTGATGTCAGCTTGACCATTTTCTCTATTTTGCTGCGGCTCCGCCGGAGAACAGCGGTTCCCGCTGCCCGCCGCATGGAACAAAGCGGATCAGTGCTGGTACTCAAACTCCAGGTCGTACATGCTCACCAGGTCCCCGTCCTGGATGCCCATGGCGTCCAGCCGGTCGAAGAGGCCGCTTTCCCGCAGCATCCGGTCGAACCACATGCGGCTCTCGTAGTCGCCGAAGTTGGTGTTGGAGATGAGCCGCTGGAGCCAGGGGCCCTCCACCAGGTACACCCCGTCCTCCACCTCGATGGTGAGCGGCTCGCTCATATCCACCTTGGGCAGCCGCTTCACATACTCGGGGGCGTAGACCGCCACCGGAGGCAGCTCCTTCAGCCTGTTCGCCACGGCGAACATCAGCTCCCGGGTGCCCTGGTGGGCGGCGGCGGAGATGGTATAAAGGGGATAGCCCAGGGCCTCCACATGCGCCCGCAGCCGCTCCAGCAGGCCCTCGCCGGCCATGATGTCCGCCTTGTTGGCCGCCACGATCTGGGGCCGTTTGGCCAGCTCGGGGCTGTACTGGGCCAGCTCCTGGTTGATAGCGTCGAAGTCCGCCACAGGGTCCCGGCCCTCGCTGCCGGATACGTCCACCACGTGGACCAGCAGGCGGCAGCGGTCGATGTGCCGCAGAAAGTCGTGGCCCAGGCCCGCCCCCTCGCTGGCCCCCTCGATGATGCCGGGGATGTCCGCCATGACGAAGCTGACCCCGTCCTCCACATACACCACCCCCAGGTTGGGGTAGAGGGTAGTGAAGTGGTAGTTGGCGATCTTGGGGTTGGCCCGGCTCACCACGCTGAGGAGGGTGGATTTGCCCACGTTGGGGAAGCCCACCAGCCCCACGTCCGCCAGCAGCTTCAGCTCCAGCACCACGTCGTGGCTCTCGCCGGGAAGGCCGCTCTTGGCGAAGCGGGGGGCCTGCCGGGTGGGGGTGGCGAAATGGGCGTTGCCCCAGCCCCCCTTGCCGCCCCGGCAGAGGATATACGGCTCGTCCCCGGACATGTCCTGGATGATCTCATTGGTCTCCGCGTCCCGGACCAGGGTGCCCCGGGGTACCCGGATGGTGAGGGAAGCGCCGTCCTTGCCGCTCTTCCGCTTTCCCGCGCCGTCCACGCCGTTTTCCGCCGTGTATTTGCGCTTGTAGCGGAAGTCCATCAGGGTGGAGAGGTTGTCGTCCACCTGAAGGATGATGTGGCCGCCCTGGCCGCCGTCGCCGCCGTCGGGGCCCCCGGCGGCGATATACTTCTCCCGGTGGAAGGACACGCAGCCGTTGCCGCCCGCCCCGGCCTTCACGGTGATGCGGGCCTTGTCAATAAATGTTGTGGCCATAGGGAAGCCTCCCTTGTCTCTCTGATATTGGTTCTATTTTACCCGATATGGGGGGAAAATGCAAGCCGCCGCCGGATTTTTACCGGGGATCCGGGAACGCCCAATTTACCACCAAATGATAGTAAAATCAACACTACTATTTGATAGTAAGATATACTGCCGGTGAGGTGATGGTGAATGTACTATCCACGGCTGCGGGACATGCGGGAGGACGCGGATAAGACCCAGAAGGAGATCGCGGCGCTGCTGGGCATCGACCAGCGGGTATACAGCACCTATGAGACCGGGAAGCGAGAGATCCCCAGCCGGTATCTCATTGTGCTGGCGGACTATTACCGCACGTCGGTAGATTATCTGCTGGGCCGGGTATAAAAAGAGCTGCCGCGTGAGCGGCAGCTCTTTACTCGTAAGACGGGATCAGGCCTCGTAGACGGAGACCTGCTTGCGATCCTTGCCCAGACGCTCGAAACGGACCACGCCGTCGGCCTTGGCGAACAGGGTGTCGTCGCTGCCGCGGCCCACGTTGACGCCGGGGTGGATATGGGTGCCGCGCTGGCGGACCAGGATGTTGCCGGCCAGGACGTGCTGCCCGTCAGCCCGCTTGGGCCCCAGGCGCTTGGACTCGGAATCACGGCCGTTCTTGGTGGAACCAACGCCCTTCTTGTGAGCGAAGAACTGAAGACCAATGTTCATCATGATGCGCATACCATCCTTTCTGCAAGATGCTTCGCGGGGGGAGAGGGGGCCTAGTCGGCCTCCATGACTTCAATATTGTCGGGGTACTCGTTGTGCAGCTCGCTGAGGTAGACCATGAGGCCCGTCAGCAGGGACTGGCAGGTGCTCTCGGCGGTCTGGCCCAGGGAGCCGGGGAGCCGCAGGGAGATGGAGGCGTCGCTGTCGCTGACCCTCACCGCGGCGCTGAGGCCCATCACGTCGTTGACCACGCACTCGACGAGCCGAATGGCGCTGGTGACAGCGGCGCAGACGATGTCCTCGCCCTGATCGGCGAAGCCGCTGTGGCCCCGGGCCTCAAAGCCCAGGATGCGGTCGCCCTCCGTGCGGAATGTGACGGTCGTCATGCCTCAGGCGTTAATCTTGGTGATCTCCACCTTGGTGTAGGGCTGACGATGGCCCTGCCGCTTGCGGTAACCCTTCTTGGGGTTGTACTTGAAGATGCGAATCTTCTTGCCCTTGCCGTTCTTCACGGTGTTGGCCTCCACGGTGGCGCCGGCCACGGTGGGGGTGCCGATGGTGGCGCTGTCGCCGTCCAGCACAGCCAGGACCTGGTCAAAGACCACCTGATCGCCGGCCTCCACGGGCAGCTTCTCGATGAACAGGGTGTCGCCCTCGGCAACCTTGTACTGCTTGCCGCCGGTAACGATGATTGCGTGCATTCCTTTTGCACCTCGCTTTCCTTTATTATGAAGCACTTGACCGCGCTTCTTTACGGGCTCGCTGTCGTAGGTGGCGTCCCATGGGCGCACTTATACCCATTCAAAGCGGCTTACCTAGTATAACAGCGGAAGATGCCGCTGTCAACCGGTTTTTCAAATTTTGCCGTCAAATCCTCGACTTTTTCATCAATACGCCAGGTTTTCTGCCGTCCAGTCCCGGATGACGCCGCTGTAACGGGCGCACTGGGCCCGGGCCAGGGCCACGTCCAGATTGACATAATTCCCACACTCGGCGGAGCTTTTCCCTGGCATAGGTCCGCTCCAGGCGGCGCCGGCGGCAAAGACCTCCTTCACCAGGTCCACGGCGGCCTGATCGGAGAGCTTTCTGCTGTCGAAGAGGAAGTAGAAACCGGTCTGGCAGCCCATGGGGCCGAAATAGATCACCGCGTCCCTGGCGGCGCTGCTGCGCAGCAGGGTGGCGATGATGTGCTCCACGGAGTGCATTTCGGCGTTGGTCAGCAGGTCGCCGGTGTTGGGCTTCTTGAAGCGGAGGTCGAAGGTGGTCACATCCCCGTCCCGGCGGGACAGGTACATGCCGGGGACCAGCTTGTTGTGGTCCACCATAAAGCTGGCGATACGTTCCATGTTCACATTCTCCTTATGTGCAGCGATCAGACGATCAAATGTAACGACAGAATGGCGGGGCGCCGCCCCGCACCCCGATGGGGCGCTGCCCCATGCCCCGCAAGCCTTTCAAAAGGCTTGATTTGGTCAAAAAAGTGCAAGCACTTTTTTGAAGGGGAGGGACCGGGCCGAGTGCGGCCCGCAAAGTGTTTTTCCGACGTACACGCCGCCGGAAAAACGATTTAGGATCATTTCGCCGCTGCGGCGGCGAAACGCCTGCGGCGGGCTCTTGAGCGATTTGATTCAAGATCTGGCAAAATAATTTTTCCCTGGCGAAACAGCGTTTCGCCATAAAGTTCTTTTGATCCTTTTCTTTCAAGAAAAGGATGTATGCCTACTCGTCCCGCAGCCGCTGGGCGAAGGGCAGGACGACGGCGTTGAGCGTTTCCATGGCCTGGCGGAAGTTAAAGTACTCCTGGGCGTTGTTCTCCCGGCACAGCCGGTCGGAGACGGACTTCAGAGCGGTGAAATCCACCCCGCTGCGCAGGCAGACCTGGGCGATGGCGCAGCCCTCCATCTCGCACAGGGTGGGGGAGAAGGTCCTTGCCACCCAGTCCGCCCGGTCCCCTCGGACCATAAAGGCGTCGCCGGTGGCCACGTCCCCGATCTCGTGGGCCACGCCCAGGTCCGTCAGAATGGCGTCCGCCCGCTTCAGTCCGTCGGTGGGGAAGTAGATCTGATTCACCGTGGAGACCATGCCGATGGGGTCCCCCATGGCGGTGGTGTCCACGTCGTGCTGGACAAACCCCTTGGCCAGCACCACCGTGCCGATGGGCAGGTCCAGAAAGCTGCCCGCCACCCCGGCGTTGACGATCCAGTCCGGCCGGTGGCGGTCGATGACGAACTGGGCGCTCATGGCGGCGTTCACCTTGCCGATGCCCCCGGCGTAGGCGATGATCCCCGGCTGGATCTCATAGACCAGCAGGGCCCCGTCTCCCCGGTCGATGACGTTGGTCCCGGCGGCGGCCAGAAGGCTCTCGATCTCCCCCTCCATAGCGTAGGCCAGCGCGATCTTTTTCATGGCGGTCGTTCCTCCCAAGTGTGGTTTTCCCCAGTATACCACAATTCTGCGCCCCGGTAAAGCAGAAAGAATTTATTGAATTTCAATAAAAATATATTGACAATCAGAAATACAGGGGGTATGATAGGGATACCAAATCGAAGGAGGAAGCAGAAAATGAAACGAGTTGGGCTGGTGCGGATATTGAAGGGGACCATCGTTTTTCTGGCGCTGATGGCGGCGGCCCTCTATATCCTGGCGTTTCCGGAGGTCATCCGGGAGATGGGGGCCATGGAGCCGGAATTTGAGTGGCTGGTGACGCCCTGCATCATCGCGGTGAGCCTCAGCGCGGCGCCCATCGCCGCGGCCATGGCGCTGTTCTGGCGGATCTGCACGGAGATCGGGCGGGACAACTCCTTCAGCCACCGGAATGCCCGCTATCTGACCGGCGTCGGCATCTGCGCCCTGGTGGACACCGGCTACTGCGTGGTGGGGACCGTGACCATCTTCGCCATCACCGGGGGACAGCCGGGGATCATGCTGCTGTCCATGGCGGCGACGCTGGGAGGACTGATGATCGCCGTGGCGGCGTTCCTGCTCAGCCATCTGGTGCTGAAGGCCGCCGATCTGAAGGCGGATAACGACCTGACCATTTAGGAGGTGACGATATGCCGATCGTGGTCAATCTGGACGTGATGCTGGCCAGGCGGAAGATGACCCTCAGCCAGCTGTCGGAGCAGGTGGATGTGACCCTGGCCAACCTCTCCATCCTCAAGACCGGCAAGGCCCGGGCGGTGCGCTTCACCACCCTGGAGGCCATCTGCCAGGCCCTGGACTGCCAGCCGGGGGATCTTCTGGCCTATGTTCCCGAGGAGGACAAGAAGGAATGAAGATGGACGGGCCGGAGCTGCTGCTGGCGGCGTCGGGGGGAATTTTGGCGGCGTCGGCGGCGGTGTGCCTGATCCGGTGCCGGGGCCGCCTGCGGAAGATCCTGGCGGTGTGGACCGGCGTTTTTGCCGGGGCGCTGCTGACGCTGGCGCTGGGCGGATGGCTCCTGGCCCGGGCGGAGCTGGAGTGGCGGGGCTGGGTGATCTGTGTGCTGTACCATGCCGCCCTGGCCGGCGTGGCCGGAATCATGGTCTGCATCGTCCGCTGCCTGGGGCAGCTTATGGAGGAGCGCCGGAAGTGGCTGCGGCGGTGCTGGACCGCCGCGGTGTCGGCGGCGGGGGTCTGGCTCCTGCTGATGGCGGCGCTGCTGGGCTTTGTGACGTTCGCCCTGGCCACTGAGGAGCGGGTGGTGGACTGGCCGGAGCAAAAGGTGGTGGAGGTGGACCGGTCCTGGCTGGACCCCTGCTACGTCTACTATGAGTACCGGGGCCCGCTGGTCCGGGGCGCCGGCGCCCTGACGACCAGCCAGCGGTCCCTGCCGGGGCCGTAAGGCTCAACATCACAAAATCGTTGGAGGTGAGACATCATGACAACGGCCCTGCAGCTTGGAAGCCTTTTCCTGGGACTGATTGCGTGGGCGCTGCCCGCGGCGGCGCTGCTTTCCCCGGCGCTGGGGGAAAAGCGGGAGAGCATGGCGGTGCTCAGCAGTTTTAGCTGCGCCCTGTCGCTGCTGCTCCAGATTCTCTATTTCGGCTTCGCACGGCATTGGGAGGACGTGCTGGATACCCGCGATGTGATCGTGGGCTGCGCCCTGATTCTGACGGCGGGAACGGCTCTGCTGAATGGACTTGTACTGCTGCGGCGCGGCGGGAAGAACTGACGGTCCGCCTTACGGCCCCTGCCGGGGCCGTAAGGCGAGGGGAGGGACCCATATGCGGAAAAAACGAATCGTTCTGGCGCTGGCTACCGTGGTGCTGGCGCTGGCGGCGGCCTGGTGCCTGGCGGACCCGCTGGACCGGGCGGTGTGGCTCTACCGCGCCCAGGAGGACACCTTTGCTCAGGCGGCGGAGGCGGCCCTGACCGGGGAGGCGGGGAAAAAGCCCTTCGGAGTGGCGGAGGTGGGCCTGTGGACCTCCCAGACGGACGGCTCGGCGCTGGCGGCGGATTTTTCTGTGGGTGGCTGGGGCATCGGCTCCCAGACCGACTACTGGGGAATCTATACCACCACGGACGGCGGCCCCGCCGGGTTCCAGGGAACGGATATGGCCCTGACGGAGAGGTCGGACGGCGTCTGGACCTGGCGGGAGGAACAGGGGGACAATACCTATGAGACCCGCCGGATCGCCCCGGACTGGTACAGCTACCGGGTCCACTTCTGACCGGTGTTAACTTTCATTGCTTGCCTTACTGCTCCGGATTCGTTATGATGGAGAGGAAAACGCGATAACGGCCCTCACTGCGCAAAACGTACCGGCTCTCCGAAGAGAGCCGGTACGTTTTGCGTTCCTCTGGCGAAGCAGCGTTTCGCCGCAAAGCTTCCTTTGAGCCGTTCCTGTTCAAAGGAAAGAATGTATGCCGTTTTTACTGGGGCTCCAGAGCGGAGTGGAGCTTGTCGGTGATGGCCCCCTGGAACAGAGGGGCGGAGTGGCCGTGGAGGGTCTCCAGCGTAGCGGCGGCCATCCGGGGGTCGATCTGGCCGGACATGGAGAGGTCCATATCCAGAACGAATCGGACCTCCTGGTCCTGGGGAGCGCTGGGGGCGTTCTGCCGGATGAAGCCGGGGCCGGCGTGGAATTTCGCCCGGCAGGAGCTGTCCAGCGCCATCTCCACGTCCACGGAGCACTTGGAGACCCGCTCCTCGTCCACATCCTCCTCCGCCAGCACGCCCAGATAGGGCCGGGCGATCAGCTCCCGCCAGGGCGTGCCCTCCAGGTCCAGGGCCTTCCGGGAGAAGATGTTCACATACCGCAGGCCGACGCGCTCGAAGAAGGCGGGCTGGTAGATACGGATGAACTGGGCCAGAGGCAGGTCGAAGTACTGGCCAAAGACCTCCCACCCCGGGTAGGACAGGGTGGACAGGGCGATGAAGGTGCTGGTGAGGTTCAGCTTCCACTTGCCGTCGGCGGAGATGAAGTAGTAATTGGTGACGGGCTTCTGGGGCTCCAGCCTGGCGTTGGGCGTGCCCTGGCCGGCGAGCCTGGGGGCGGGCTGCTCCTGCTTGGCGGCGTAGCGGGGGAACATGGCCCGGACGGCCTCCTGAAAATCCGCCGGCTCCCTGGCGCCGATGGAGAGAATGGCGGGGAAGCGGAGCTGGCAGACCACTTCCATCAGCTGGGGCCGGCGGTAGTGGACGCGGGAATTGTCGGAATACAGCATGAGGGCGTTCCTCCTGACAAAAGGTTTTTTACCATTGTAGCGCGCCCCGGCGGAAAAGTCAAATGGACCGGGCCGGGTCCGGAGGATTCCTGTCCAAAAGCGCGCCGGCGCGCCTGCCTGAACAAAAAGCGCCGCCCGGCGGATGCCGGGCGGCGCGTTCTTACCGTATGGACTCAGGCGTTGGCCTTCTTGGCCATATCGCACAGCTGGGCAAAGGCGCTGGCGTTGTTCACAGCCAGCTCGGCCAGCATCTTGCGGTTGATCTCCACGCCGGCGGTCTTGAGACCGTGCATAAAGGTGGAGTAGTTCATACCGTTGAGCTTGCAGGCGGCGCTGATGCGGGTGATCCACAGCTGGCGGAAATCCCGCTTCTTCAGCCGGCGGCCCACATAGGCGTAGGTCAGGGACTTCATGACGGCCTGGTTGGCCATCTTGAAGTGCTTGCTCTTGGCGCCCCAGTAGCCCTTGGCCATCTTCAGGACCTTATTTCTTCTCTTGCGCGTCATCATCGCGCCTTTTACTCTAGCCATTGTAAAAGCCTCCTATTCTAAAGCGTATCAGTTTTCTTATTTGTAGGGGATCATCTTGCGGATGGTGGCCTCGTTGGTCACGTCGGCATAACCACCGGTGCGCAGACGACGGGTACGCTTGGTATCCTTCTTGGTGAGGATGTGGCTCTTAAAGGCCTTGGCCCGCTTGACCTTGCCGGTCTTGGTCAGGTTGAATCTTTTCTTGGCGCCGCTGTGGCTCTTGAGCTTAGGCATAACTTCAATACTCCTTCCGTATGTTTCCTATGCGACAGCAATAGGCGGTTTACTTTTTGGGGGAGAGGAACATGGACATGTTCCGGCCCTCCAGCTTGGCTCCCTTGTCGACGTTGGATACCTCGGCGCACTGCTCCGCAAATCGATCCAGCAGCTTCCGGCCGATGTCGGTATGCGCCATCTCCCGGCCGCGGAAGCGGACGGAGACCTTGACGCGGTTGCCGTCGGTGAGGAACTTCTGGGCGTTTTTCAGCTTGACATTGAAATCTCCGATGTCGATGCCGGGGGACATCCGGATCTCCTTGATCTCCACGACGTGCTGATTCTTCCGGGCTTCCTTTTCCCGCTTGCCCTGCTCGAACCGGTACTTGCCGTAGTCCATGAGCTTGCAGACCGGAGGATTGGCCTGGGGAGAGATCTTCACCAGATCCAGACCCTTCTCGTCGGCGATCCGCAGAGCCTCCTCCGCGGACATGATGCCGAGCTGCTCGCCGCCGCTGCCGATCAGACGCAGCTCCTTGTCGCGAATGTCCTCATTCAGTTGATGCGTTACATTGCTAATAGCCGAAGCACCTCCCTCAACAAATACCCAATACACATGACGCAAAATAAAATGCGGACGTATCCACACGTCCGCAGCAGCACAGCACCCCCCAGAGAGGGTGAGCATACCATGTTGACCCCTTCGCCATGCTGGGGGTGAGGCGGACGCAACCAGCCTACTTTATTTTGCCCATTCAGTATAGCAGGGAGGGCGGCGTCTGTCAAGAACTTCTTTCCCAAAAAAGACCGGAAAATTTTTTGCCCGGAGTATTGACAAAACTTTAACAAGCGCGTATACTGAGAACAGCTAGAGCGTTAAACATTTAACGAACTTGCGGCGACAACTTTCATCAGGAGGTACTGCGTAATGCGAGACGATATGCTTTCCCCTGTGGTGGATACGCCCCAGGCCCTGACCGCCAAGCTGGAGGCCATGCGCGCGGCCCAGCGGGTCTTTGCGGGCTATACCCAGGAGCAGGTGGACCACATCTTTTTCGAGGCGGCCAAGGCCGCCAATATGCAGCGGATCCCTCTGGCCAAAATGGCTGTGGAGGAGACCGGCATGGGCGTGGTGGAGGACAAGGTCATCAAGAACCACTACGCCGCTGAATATATCTACAACGCCTACAAGAACATGAAGACCTGCGGCGTCATCGAGGAGGACCCGGCCTACGGCTTCAAAAAGATCGCGGAGCCGGTGGGCCTCATCGCGGCGGTGATCCCCACCACCAATCCCACCTCCACCGCCATTTTCAAGGCCCTCATCGCCCTGAAGACCCGCAACGCCATCATCTTCTCCCCCCATCCCCGGGCAAAGGCCTGCACCATCCAGGCGGCGCGGGTGGTCCTGGACGCCGCCGTCCGGGCCGGCGCGCCGGAGGGGATCATCGGCTGGATCGACGCGCCCAGTTTGGAGCTGACGGATCTGGTGATGCGCGAGGCGGACCTGATCCTGGCCACCGGCGGCCCCGGCATGGTGAAGGCGGCCTACTCCTCCGGCAAGCCCGCCGTGGGCGTGGGCGCGGGAAACGTGCCCGTGGTCATCGACGACACTGCCGACGTGAAGATGGCGGTGAGCTCCATCATCCACTCCAAGACCTTCGACAACGGCATGATCTGCGCCAGCGAGCAGTCCGTCACCGTGCTGGAGCCGGTGTACGAGGCGGTGAAGGCGGAGTTCACCGCCCGGGGCTGCCACTTCCTCACCGGGGAGGAGCTGGAGAAGGTCCGGTCCATTCTGCTGGTGAACGGCTCCGTCAACGCCAGGATCGTGGGCCAGAGCGCGCCGAAGATCGCGGAACTGGCCGGGATCACCGTGGACCCCGCCGTGAAGATCCTCATCGGCGAGGTGGAGCGCGTGGACGCCGGCGAGCCCTTCGCCCACGAGAAGCTGTCCCCGGTGCTGGCCATGTACCGGGCGAAGACCTTTGACGAGGCCGTGGCCAAGGCGGAGCGGCTGGTGGAGGACGGCGGCGTGGGCCACACCGCCTCGATCTATATCGATCCCAAGGAGCGGGAGAAGCTGGACCGGTTCGTCTCCGCCATGCGGGCCTGCCGGGTGGTGGTGAACACCCCCTCCAGCCACGGCGGCATCGGCGACTTGTACAACTTCAAGCTGCGGCCCTCCCTGACCCTGGGCTGCGGCTCCTGGGGCGGCAACTCCGTCAGCGAGAACGTGGGCCCCATGCACCTTTTGAACATCAAGTCCGTGGCTGAGAGGAGAGAGAACATGCTCTGGTTCCGCGCGCCCCAGAAGGTCTACTTCAAAAGGGGCTGTATGCCCGTGGCCCTCAGCGAGCTGCGGGACGTGATGGGGAAGAAGCGGGCGTTTGTCGTCACCGACACCTTCCTCTATCAGAACGGCTACACCAGGCCCGTCACCGACAAGCTGGATGAGCTGGGCATCGTGTACACTGTGTTCTCCGACGTCCAGCCGGACCCCACCCTGGCCAACGCCCAGGCCGGCGCCCGGGCCATGGCGGCCTTCCGGCCGGATGTCATCATCGCCCTGGGCGGCGGCTCCGCCATGGACGCGGGGAAGATCATGTGGGTGCTCTACGAGCACCCGGAGGCGGACTTCCAGGATCTGGCCATGCGCTTCGCGGACATCCGCAAGCGGGTGTACACCTTCCCCAGGATGGGGGAGAAGGCCTATTTCGTGGCGATTCCCACCTCCTCCGGCACCGGCAGCGAGGTGACGCCCTTTGCCGTTATCACCGACCAGGAGACCGGCGTGAAGTACCCTCTGGCGGACTACGAGCTGCTGCCCAACATGGCCATTGTGGACGTGGACAATATGATGAGCCAGCCCAGGGGACTCACCAGCGCCAGCGGCGTGGACGTTCTCACCCACGCGTTGGAGGCCTACGCCTCCGTCATGGCCACGGACTACACCGACGGCCTGGCGCTGAAGGCCATGAAGAACGTGTTCGACTATCTGCCCGCCGCCTACGCCGACGGCACGGACCTTGCCGCCCGGCAGAAGATGGCCGACGCCTCCTGCATGGCGGGCATGGCCTTCGCCAACGCCTTTCTGGGGGTGTGCCACTCCATGGCCCACAAGCTGGGGGCCTTCCACCACCTGCCCCACGGCGTGGCCAACGCCCTCATGATCTCTCTGGTGGTGGCGTACAACAGCGCCGAGCGCCCCGCCAAGATGGGCACCTTCTCCCAGTACCAGTACCCCCACACTATGGCGCGGTATGCCGAGTGCGCCCGGTTCTGCGGTATCAGCGCGGAGACCGACGGGGAGGCGGTCAAAAAGCTCATTGAGAAGATCGAGGAGCTGAAGCGCGCCGTGGGCATCAAGCCCACCATCCGGGACTACGGCGTGGAGGAGACCTATTTCCTGGAAACCCTGGACGCCATGGTGGAGCAGGCCTTCGACGACCAGTGCACCGGCGCCAACCCCCGGTATCCCCTGATGAGCGAGATCCGGGAGATGTACCTGAAAGCGTATTACGGGAAGTAAGGAAAGTTTCCGCCCCGCCTCCTGTTGCTATGGCGAATCAAAAGCTCAATACGCAAATCATATTGACAAACCTGAACCTGAGATTTATAATAAATTTAAATGACCAGCACACCATACAAGTATGTGAGGGCAGCAAATGCGTAGAGTAAGCAGAGCGATATGCAGGGGAATAACGTTGATTGTGATCGCTGCGCTTGCGGTATTTGCCTGCTTCGCTGCGCTTAAAACCGCGGCGTCCGCGCCTCGTGAGCCGGCAGGGAAAGAGGAGACCGAGGCAGAGCGGGCATGGCCCGGGCATCCGGTTTGGCGGTACTGCATAGGGCCGGAGGTCATCATGATAGAATGAGAAAAAACAGCGCCGGGGCGTTGCCCTGGCGCTGTTTTTTGCGGTTTTTGCCTGTTCAGTCCCCCATCAGGGTGTACCGGCGGGAGCGGAGGAGGCGGGCCATGGCCATGGAGTCGCCGGGCATCTCCGGAGAGAGGATGCCGGACACGGCGATGTCCTCCGTCCGGTGGCAGTCGGACCCGGCGGTAGGCAGCAGACCGAACTGGGCTGCGTACTCCTCCGCCAGAGCGTTGCGGTTTTCGTGGCGGGGGTTCATGTTCCGCACCTCCAGCCCGTCCAGATAGCAGGCGATGGCGGGGGTGCACTTTTTCCGGTAGGGGTGGGCCTGGACGATCAGCGCCCCCTGGCCCCGGGCGATGGGGGAGAAGGCGGCGATGCCCATGCGGAAGATCGCCTCCGGGTCCGCCAGCAGCCCGTCGGCGTAGCCGTAGAGCAGGTAGTCGTTCTCGCTCTCGTCAAAGCGCAGCTCCGCGCCCTTGAACACCTTCAGCCCCACCTTCTCACCGGCCTCCGCCATCCGGCGGTAGCCCTCCAGAAAGGCGTGGACCTTGTCCCCGGGGGCGGTGGTGTCGATGCCCAGATAGTCAAAGGTGGTGCGGTTGAAGTGGTCCGTGACCACCACGGCGTCATAGCCGGCGGCCTTATACCCGGCGGCCAGCTCCTGGGCGGTGAGCCAGCCGCATTTGCTGACATGGTTGGTGTGCATATGGGTCTCGATCTTATACATAGCTCCCTCTCCTTACTATCATATATATATCTTAAAAGCATAGAGACAGTCCCCGGGGGCCGGGCCCTCACCCCTGAGCGGAGATACCGGAGGCCGTCTGCCCCGCCACCGTCAGGCGGATGTCCCGCTGGGCGCAGTAGTCCCGGACACTCTGGGGACAGCGGGAATCGGTAAAGACCCGCTCCATCTCCTCCAGACTGCCGTAGTTCATCAGGCCGGCCCCGCCGAATTTGCCGGCGTCCGCCAGAAGGTAGGGGCGCTGACACTGGCGCATGGCCAGCTTTTTCAGCTCGTACTCGATATAGGTGGACACGTTCAGTTTCCCGTCGGGGGATATGCCGGAGGCCCCCATGAACGCCTTGGAGAAGTGGTAGCGCCCCAGAAACTCCAGGGTGCTCACGTCCGATACGGAGTTGGTCCGCCGGTTCATGGCCCCCGGCAGCACGATCAGCTCCACATTGGGCATATCGTAGGCCCGGCGCACCACATAGAGGTTCCCGGTGAGGATGGTGACGCGCTTGGCCGGGTCCAGACAGTCGATGAGGTGCATGGTGGTGGTCCCCGCGTCGATGTACAGCAGGTCCTGGTCGGCGATGAACGCCTCCGCCGCCTGGGCGATGGCCTGCTTCTCCCGGCTGGCAAGGCCCGTGCGCTGGGTGAAGAGAGGCACCTCCTGGTGGCGCACCAGACGCACGCCGCCGTAGACCTTTTCCACCGCGCCGGTCTGGACCAGATACGCCACGTCGGCGCGGACCGTGTTCATGGACACGCCGAAGGCCTGGCACAGCTCCTCCATGGTCATGGTCTGCCGCTTGGCGATCATGGCCTCCATCTGCTTTCTCCGGGCGTCCTTCATGGCACGCGCCTCCTCCCTCTCCAACTGGCGGGGTCCTGTGTCCACTATACCGTATTGCCACAAAATTGTCAACTGTTTTGTTAACTCTGTGAACTCTTCGGAGAAGAACGCAAAAAACTCACAGAAAATTGCTGTTTGAAATTGACAATAAGGGGAACGGATGCTACAATCGAACCATGAGTAGGACCCAACCCCTGTTAAATTTCAGAAAGCGGAGGAATGAACCAATGGCAAAGGTAAGAGTAGGCGTAGCGGGCTACGGCACCATCGGCCAGAGACTGGCGGACGGCGTGGCCATGCAGGGCGACATGGAGCTGGTGGGCATCGCGGATCTGGCCCCGACCCTGGCCATCCGCGCGCTGCGCGAGAACGACATGATCGGCGCCAATGGCGTCAAGTATGACCTGTATCTGGTGGAGGGCGCCGACAAGGCGGCCTTTGACGCCCACGACATCCCCGTGGCCGGCTCCTTCGAGGATCTGTGCGGCAAGGTGGACATCATGCTGGACTCCTCCCCGGGCGGCGTGGGCGCCAAGAACAAGCTGATCTATGAGAAGCTGGGCGTGAAGGCCATCTTCCAGGGCGGCGAGAAGAACTCCGTGGCGGACGTGTTCTTCCACGGCTACGCCAACTACGAAAAGGGCCTGGGCCAGAACTATCTGAAGCTGACCAGCTGCAACACCACCGGCCTCATCCGCACGGTGGACTGCCTGGACCGGGCGGTGGGCGTGTCCAAGGTGGCCATCACCATCATCCGCCGGGTGGCCGATCCCGGCGACTATCACCGGGGCCTCACCAACGCCCTGCAGATCGACAAGGCTCCCAGCCATCAGGCGGTGGACCTGATGACCATTATGCCCCATGTGGACGCCACCGGCATCCTGGTCCATACCCCCGTGACCCACGGCCACATCATCACCGTGCTGGCCTCCGGCCGGGACGGGAAGAAGATCACCCGGGAGGAGGCCCTGGCCGCCTTCCGCGCCCATCCCCGGATCCGCACCGTCACCATCGACGATGGCTTCAAGGGCAACGCCAGCTTCTTCAAGTACGCCCGTGACCTGGGCAACCGCCGGGGCGATATGTACGAGATCGGCCTGTGGGAGGACTCCATCGTGGAGAGCGGCAACGACATCATGTACGCCATCAACATTCCCCAGGAGAGCGTCACCATCCCCGAGACCATGGACGCCATCCGCGCCGCGCTGAAGATGCAGCTCACCCGTGAGGAGGGCACCGCCGAGACCAACAAGTATCTGAAGATCGGCCGGTTCAAGTAAGAGGAGGCTGCCAACATGCGCTTTGGGATCAGGACCCTGGACGAGGCTTCCGTCCAGGGCAGGACCGTGCTGTGCCGGGTGGACATCAACCAGCCGGTGGACCGGGAAAAGGACGCCCTCAAGAGCATCAACCGCATTGAGGCCTGCGTGCCCACGGTGCGGGAGCTCAGCGACAAGGGGGCGAAGGTGGTGCTGCTGGCCCACCAGGGCAGCGACATCGAATATAAGAATTTCTATACCACCCGGCCCCACGCCGCCGTGCTCAGCCGGCTGCTGGAGCGGGAGGTGAAGTGGATCGACGACGTGTGCGGCCCCGCCGCCCGCCAGGCCATCAAGGACCTGAAGGACGGGGAGATCCTGCTGCTGGACAACGTCCGGTTCGTCGCCGAGGAGCAGACCCTCTTTGAGATGAAGCTGCGCCTCACTCATGAGCAGCAGGCCAAGACCCTGCTGGTGGAGAAGCTGGCCCCTCTGGCGGACCTGTACGTCTGCGACGCCTTCGCCGCCGCCCACCGTGACCAGCCCAGCCTCTGCGGCTTTGAGCAGGTGCTGCCCTCCTATATGGGCCGCCTCTTCGAGAAGGAGTTCTGCACCGTGTCCCAGGTGATGGAAGCCCCCGACCGGCCCTGCGTGTTCGTGCTGGGCGGGGCCAAGATCTCCGACGCCTTCCTGATGATGAACACCGTTCTCAGCCGGGGCGTGGCGGACCGGATCCTCACCGGCGGCCTGGTGGGGAACATCTTCCTTACCGCCCTGGGGAAGGAGATCGGCCGGGGCAGCGTGGACTTCATCATGAAGTCCAACTACGGCGAGTACATCGAAAAGGCCCGCCAGGTCTATGAGCAGTACGGCGACAGGATCGTTCTGCCCACGGATCTGGCCTGGGCGGCGGACGGCCAGCGCCATGAGGCCCGGCTGGGGGAGGTCCCCGGAGATATCGGGGCCATCGACATCGGCCATGAGACGGCGGCGGCCTACCGGCAGATCATTCTGGAGGCCAGGACCGTGTTCGTCAACGGCCCCATGGGCGTCTTTGAGCAGGCTCCCAGCGAGTACGGCACCCAGGCGGTGTGGCAGGCTCTGGCGGATACCGAGGGCTTTACCGTCCTGGGCGGCGGCGACAGCATCACCGCTACGGAGAAGTATGATCTGAAGGCGCGGATGGGCTACATCTGCACCGGCGGCGGCGCGCTGATCCGGTTCCTCACCGGGGAGGAGCTGCCGGTGGTCAAGGCCCTGCGCCACGGCGCCCAGCTATAAACAAAAAGGAGACAGCTATGGATCAGAAAACGATAAACGAGCTCAAGGCGTTCGCCTGCCGTATCCGCATCGCAGCGCTGGACGCTATCCATTCCCGGGGGTCCGGCCATGTGGGCGGCGCCCTGAGCATCGCCGACGCTCTGGCGGTGCTGTACGGCCGGGAAATGAACATCCGGGTGGACGATCCCAAGTGGCCCCAGCGGGACAAGCTGGTGTGCTCCAAGGGCCACGCCGGCCCCGCGGTGTACGGCACCCTGGCGCTGAAGGGCTACTTCCCCTACGAGGAGCTGCGGACCCTGAACCGTCCCCATACCCGCCTGCCCAGCCACTGCGACCGGCTCAAAACCCCCGGCGTGGACATGACCACCGGGTCCCTGGGTCAGGGCACCTCTCTGGCCTGCGGCATGGCTCTGGGCGATAAGCTCCGGGGCTACGCCAGCCGCACCTTCCTCATCGTGGGCGACGGCGAGAGCAACGAGGGCCAGGTCTGGGAGGCCTTCGCCTTCGCCTCCGCCAAGAAGCTGGACAATCTGGTGGTGCTGCTGGACTGGAACAAGCGGCAGCTGGACGGCTGGACCCGGGACATCTACCCCATGGGGGACTATGTGGCCAAGTTCGAGGCCTTCGGCTTTGACACCGTAAAGGTCAACGGCAACGACGTGGAGGCCCTGGCCCAGGCCCTGGAGCGGACCCGTCAGGGCGGCGGCAGACCCTACGCCATCGTCATGGATACGGTGAAGGGCGCCGGCGTGAAGGACGTGGAGGACACCGAGGCCAACCACAGCATTTCCATCAGTGACGAGCAATTTGAGAAGTGGAGCGCCCAGCTCAACGCTGAGATCGGCGCATGGGAGGGTTAAGCCATGAAGATCGTATATAACGGAGAGATGGACCCCCGGATGTGCAAATCCGTACTGGGCGAGGTGATCCCCAAGCTGGTGGCCGAGGACCCGGACGTGGTGTACCTGGACGCGGACCTGATGAGCTGCATCGGCACCGCCAAGTGGGCCAGGAGCAATCCGGACCGGGCCATCAACTGCGGCATCGCCGAGGCCAATATGATCGGCGTGGCCTGCGGCCTGGCCTCCGCCGGGTTCAAGCCCATCGTCCACACCTTCGGTCCCTTCGCCTCCCGGCGGTGCTATGACCAGGTGTTCCTCAGCGCCGGCTACGCCAAAAACGACATCACCGTCATCGGCACCGACCCCGGCGTCACCGCCACCATGAACGGCGGCACCCATATGCCCTTCGAGGACATCGCCCTGTACCGGGCCCTGCCCGGCTCCACCGTCATCGACGTCACCGACCCCACCCTGCTGGAGAGCGTGCTGCGCCAGTGCGTGGACCGCCCCGGCGTGAAGTTCATCCGGGTGGGCCGCAAGCAGTACGCCAAGGTCTATGAGGAAGGCAGCGAGCTGCCCATCGGCAAGGCCGTCACCCTCCGGGAGGGCACGGACGCGGTGATCTTCGCCGCCGGCGTCATGATCGATCAGGCCATGAAGGCCGCCGAGGCTCTGGCCGCCGAGGGCGTCAGCGCCGCGGTGGTGGACCTCTTCACCGTCAAGCCCCTGGACCGGGAGGCCGTGGCCGCCTGGGCCAAAAAGACCGGGGCCGTGGTGGTGGCGGAGAACCACAACCGCTACGGCGGACTGTTTTCCGCCGTCAGCGAGGTACTGGCGGAGGAGTGCCCTGTGCCCGCCGCCTGCGTGGCCGTGGAGGACGAGTTCGGCGAGGTGGGTCCCCAGGACTACCTCCAGGAGCGCTTCGGCCTCACCGCCGCCCATGTGGCGGAGCAGGTCCGGGCCGTCCTGGCCAGAAAGGGCTGAGCCATGCTTCTGCGCTTCGGCTTCGGCGCCGGGACCCAGGAGGTCCAGGCGCCTGATAAGAACCTGATGGGCGTGCTCCACGCCAACGAGGTGGAGCTGGGCCTGACGGGGGAGGCGGAGGTCCGCCGTGCCCTGGCCGCGCCTATCGGCTCCCCCCGGCTGGGGGAGATCGTCCATCCCGGCGAGAAGATCGCCATCGTCACCAGCGACATTACCCGCCCCATGCCCACCTACAAGGTCATGCCCGCCCTGCTGGACGAGCTGTACGCCGCCGGCGTGAAGCCGGAGGACGTCACATTGGTGTTCGCCCTGGGCAGCCACCGGAAGCACACGGAGGAGGAGCGGAAAAAGCTGGCGGGGGAGCGGGCCTTCCGGGAGATCGCCTGCGTGGACGGGGATCCCGCCGACTGCGTCCGCATGGGCATTACCGCCGCCGGCACCCCGGTGGACGTGACCCGGGTGGTGGCGGAGGCGGATCGCCGGATCTGCCTGGGCAACATCGAGTATCACTATTTCGCCGGATACTCCGGCGGGGCCAAGGCCATCATGCCCGGCGTCTCCACCCGGGACGCCATCCAGTGCAACCACTCCATGATGGTGCGGCCCGAGGCCCGGGCCGGGACGCTGGAGACCAACCCCCTGCGCATGGACATTGAGGAGGCCGGGGCCATCTGCGGCATCGACTTCATCGTCAACGTGGTGCTCAGCGAGCACAAGGAGATCATCCGGGCCGTGGCGGGCCATCCTGTGAAGGCCCACCGGGCGGGCTGCGCCTTTTTGGATACCCTGTATCTCAAGGAGCTGCCCCACGGGGCGGACATCGTTCTGGTGAGCCAGGGGGGCGCGCCCAAGGACCTGAACCTCTACCAGACCCAGAAGGCCCTGGACAACGCCCGCCACGCGGTGAACCCCGGCGGCGTCATCATCCTTATCGGCTCCTGCCGGGAGGGCCTGGGAGAGCGGGTCTTTGAGGAGTGGATGACCCGATCGGAGTCCCCCCGGGCCATGATCGACCGCATTGGCCGGGACTTCCAGCTGGGAGGCCATAAGGCCGCCGCCATCGCCATGACACTGGAAAAGGCGGACGTGTACCTGGTGTCCGAGATGGACCCCGATTTCGTCCGCTCCATCTTCCTGACCCCCATGCCGGACGCGCAGACCGCTCTGGACCGGGCCTTTGAGAAGCTGGGTCCGGACGCCACGGTGCTGGCCATGCCCTACGGCGGCTCCACCCTGCCCAGAATCATCGACTAATAAAAAAGGAGTGGGATCACCACTATGTTCGACCCGAAAACTGTGAAACTTGGCATCGCCCCCATCGGCTGGTGCAACGACGATATGCCGGAGCTGGGCGCGGAGAATACCTTCAAGCAGACCGTCAGCGAGATGGCTCTGGCGGGCTTTACCGGCTGCGAGATCGGCAACAAGTACCCCTCCGACCCCGCTGAGCTGAAGCGGCAGCTGGACCTGCGGGGCATGCGTATCGCCAGCCGCTGGTTCTCCTCCTTTCTGCTGACCAGGCCCTACGAGGAGGTGGAGGCGGACTTTATCGCCAATCTGGACTTCCTGGCCGCCGTGGGCGCGGACCGCATCAACGTCAGCGAGCAGAGCTGGTCCATCCAGGGCCAGATGGACACCCCCGTCCTCACCGGCGGTCACAAGCATGTGATGAACGACGAGGAGTGGGACCGCTTCTGCGAGGGCCTGAACCGGCTGGGCAAGGCGGCGGCCGACCGGGGCTTCAAGCTCTGCTTCCACCACCACATGGGCACCGTGGTCCAGACCAGCGAGGAGACGGACCGGATGATGGCCAACACCGACCCCCGGTATGTGTTCCTCTGCTACGACACCGGTCACTTCACCTTCGCCGGGGAGGACCCCCTGGCCATGCTGAAGAAGTATGTGGACCGGGTGGGCCACGTCCACCTGAAGGACATGCGGCTGAACGTGGTGGAGGAGGCCCGGAAGAACAACTGGAGCTTCCTCCAGGCCGTCCGCAATGGGGCCTTCACCGTCCCCGGCGACGGCGACGTGGACTTCGACCCGGTGTTCCAGGTCCTGGCGGACGCGGGCTATCAGGGCTGGCTTCTGGTGGAGGCGGAGCAGGATCCCGCCAAGGCGGACCCCCTGGCGTACGCCCAGAAGGCCCGGGACTACATCCGCCGGCACACCGGCCTGTAAGAAGGAGAGCGCTATGACGTATTTCAGCAAGAACGATCAGCTCAAGCGGGGCTATAACGCCTATATCGACGCCGCCAAGGACGACATGGGCACCCAGATGGACGTAGGACTGCTGGTCATGGAGGACGGGGACGTCTACACCATCCGGGAGGCGGAGAAGGAGACGGCGGTGCTGCTGTTCGCCGGCTGCGTCACCTACCAGTGGGACGGGAAAACCGTGGAGGCCAGCCGTCCGGACTGCTTCCACCACGAGGCGTACTGTCTGCTGGCGGGGAAGGACACCGAGATCGTCCTCACCGCCCACGGCCACAGCGAGCTGTACATCCAGCAGACCCTGAACGACAAGCCCTACGAGGCCGTCCTGTACACCCCCGACACCGTGCAGACGGAGCACAAGGGGTTTTCCGGCGAGCTGATGGGCTGTATGTCCCGGGAGATCAAGACCTTCTTCGATCTGGACAACGCGCCCTTCTCCAACATGGTCCTGGGGGAGGTGCTGAACCTGCCCGGCAAGTGGTCCTCCTATCCCCCCCACCATCACCCCCAGCCGGAGGTCTATTTCTACCGTTTCGACTATCCCCACGGCTTTGGCGCGGGCTTCGCCAACGGCGAGATCTACAAGACCGGCCACAACGGCTGCGCCGTCATCACCAGCGGCTTCCACTCCCAGACCGCCGCGCCGGGCTACGCCATGTGCTACGCCTGGGGCATCCGGCATCTGCCGGGGGACCCCTGGGACAAGACCCGCATCGACGACAAGGAGCATGAGTGGCTCTGGAAGCCGGATGCCAACGAGCATATTTACCCCAATCATTGAGTAGGAGGTAAGCTTCCCATGAAAACCATTCGACTGACCATGGCCCAGGCCCTGGTCCGGTTCCTGGAGAACCAGTACATCGAGGTGGACGGCGTCCAGACCCCCTTTGTCCGGGGCCTGTTCATCATTCCCGGCCACGGCAACGTGGTGGGTCTGGGCCAGGCCCTGAGCCAGGAGGCGGGACGCCTGGAGATCTACCAGGGCAAAAACGAGCAGGGCATGGCCCAGGCGGCGGTGGCCTTCGCCAAGCAGATGAAGCGCAAGCAGATCTTCGCTGTCACCTCCTCCGTGGGCCCCGGCGCGGCCAACATGGTCACCGCCTGCGGCACCGCCACGGCCAACAACATCCCCCTGCTGGTGCTGCCCGGCGACACCTACGCCTGCCGCCAGCCGGACCCCGTGCTCCAGCAGGTGGAGCATATCAACGGCCTGACCACCTCCACCAACGACGCCTTCAAGGCCGTGTGCCGCTACTGGGACCGCATCGTCCGGCCCGAGCAGCTCATGAGCGCCTGCATCTCCGCTTTCCGCACCCTCACCGACCCCGCCAACACCGGTGCGGTGTGCCTGGCCATGCCCCAGGACGTGGAGGGCGAGGCATATGACTACCCCGAGACCTTCCTTCGTAAGCGGGTGTGGCGTCTGGAGCGCCGTCCCGCTACCCAGGCCGCCCTTCATGAGGCCGCCGAGGCCATCCGGGCTGCCAGGAAGCCCATGCTGGTCTGCGGCGGCGGCGTGCGCTACTCCGAGGCCCACGAGGAGTTCCGGCACTTCGCCGAGACCCTGGGCATCCCCTTTGCGGAGACCCAGGCGGGCAAGAGCGCCATCGAGTGGACCCACCCCCTGAATCTGGGGGGCGTAGGCGTCACCGGCTGCTCCGCCGCCAACGTCATCGCCAAGGAGGCGGATCTGGTCATCGGCGTGGGCACCCGCTACACAGACTTTACCACCTCCTCCAAGTGGCTGTGGAGCGACAGCTGCAAGTTCGTCAACATCAACGTTTCCGAGTTCCAGGCGCTGAAGATGGAGGCGGTTCCCGTGGTGGCCGACGCCAAGGAGGCCCTGCCCCGGCTGGAGAAGCTGCTGGAGGGCTACAAGAGCGCCTACGCCGGGGAGATCGAGGCCGCCCGGGCGGACTGGCTCCGGGAGCTGGACCGTCTGGACAGCGTGATCTTTGAGGACACACCGGACTGGACCCCCATCATCAACGACGCCAACGCCGGCTCCGCCCGGCGCTTCGCCCACGATCTGAAGGCGGAGCTGTGCCAGACCACGGCCCTGGGCGCCATCAACCACATGATGAGCGAGGGGGACGTGGCCATCGGCGCCGCCGGCTCCCTGCCCGGCGATATGCAGCGGATGTGGCGGCCTACCGGCATCGACACCTACAACATGGAGTACGGCTACTCCACCATGGGCTATGAGGTGGCCGGCGCTCTGGGGGTGAAGCTGGCCATCGGAGCGGACCATGAGGTCTACGCCTTCTGCGGCGACGGCAGCTTCAACATGCTCCACGGCGAGCTGATCACCGCCGCCCAGGAGCACAGGAAGATCAACATCTGCCTCTTCGACAACGCCAGCTTCGGCTGCATCAACAACCTCCAGGTGGGCCACGGCAACGACACCCTGTGCACCGAGCTGCGCTACCGGGACGGGGAGGGCCTCACCGGCAATTTCCTCAACATCGACTACGCCAAGGTGGCGGAGGCTTACGGCTGCAAGGGCTACCGCTGCCGCACCATGGAGGAGCTGCGAGCGGCCTTCGCCGACGCGAAAAAGCAGACGGCGCCCGTCCTCTTTGACATCAAGGTGCTGCCCAAGACCATGACCGACGGCTACGGCTCCTGGTGGCGGGTGGGGGACACCGAGGTCTCGGAGAACCCCAGGAACCTGGAGGCCTACGCCGACCACCTCAAGCACGTGGAGACCGCCCGGAAGTACTGAGAGGAAAAAGTTTTCGCCCGCCTTTTTCAAAAGGCGGTAAGGTCCAGGGGCAAAGCCCCTGGTGGGTTTGGGCAAAGCCCGACCTTGACTTTTACGATAAAGGAAGGTTGATTATCATGGACAAGGTTCTGAAAATCGGCATTATCGGCTGCGGCGCCATTGGCCGGGACCACTGCCGCCGCATTATCGAGACCGTCCCCGGCGCCACCGTGGTGGCCGTCAGCGACTATGTGGCCGCCGCCGCCGACGATACCGCCGCCAAATATGGCATCCGCTCCTTCGGAAACGATTGCGACGGTATGATCCGCGACCCCGAGGTGGAGGCCGTGGTCATCACCTCCATCGACCCCACCCACCACGACTATGTGATGAAGGTCCTGGCGGAGGAGAAGTGGTGCTTCTGCGAGAAGCCCCTGAGCCAGAACGCCAGGGACTGCGAGGAGATCATCGCCCGGGAGCAGGAGATCGGCCGCCGGCTGGTCCAGGTGGGCTTCATGCGCCACTATGACCGGGGCTACGCGGAGATGAAGCGGATCATCGACTCCGGCGAGATGGGCGCTCCCCTGGTCATCAAGGCCTGCCACCGCAACGTCAGCCAGGGCCCGGGCTTCAAGACCGAGAACGGCGTGACCAACGTGGCCATCCACGAGCTGGACATCTGCCGGTGGCTGCTGGATGACGAGTACGAGGACGTGCAGTGCGTCAAGGTCCGCCAGTCCGCCAACTCCAACAAGGGCTACGACAACCCCCAGGTAATGCTCATGCGCACCAAGAAGGGCTGCTTCATCGACGTGGAGGTCCAGGTGGCCGACGGCTACGGCTACGACATCCAGTGTGAGGTGGTCTGCGAGAACGGTACCGTGAAGCTCCCCGACCCCTACGCCGTGGTCCGCCGTTCCCGCCCCGCCGGCTGGGACAGCCTGAACCCCGCCGAGTCCATGCCCATCATGACCGATTGGAAGGAGCGCTTCATCGAGGCCTACGACATCGAGTTCTGCAAGTGGGTGGAGTCCGTCCACGCCGGAAAGCTCACCGGGCCCTCCGCCTGGGACGGCTATGTGGCCTGCGTGGCCGGCGACGCGCTGAACGCCTCCCGGGGCACTTCCCAGTTCCTCAAGGTGGAGACCATGGAAAAGCCGGAGATGTACAAGTAAACCGTTTGAAAAGGAGGGGCCTTCCCAGTGGGAAGGCCCCTCCTTTTTGCCCGGCTAGGCCCGGCCCGCGCCGGGTTTGCGCCCTGAATTTTCAGAGGGAGGAACGCAAATTTCCGCAAACAAATAGAAAATATGTGCGGCAAATGCGGATAATATGCCGCTTATGTGGCGCTGAATGGAATATTCGTCGTGAATTCCAACAATATTTATGGCCAATAAATGGGCAAAACGTCAAATTACATCCTTTTTCCAGCAAATCGATTGACGAAACTGTACAATCTTGCTATAATCTCATTGTAGATCATTTTGCGGAAACGTGTTCGAACGAAAGGTGGGACGCCCATAAGGGAATAGTACACCGCGCCGCCGTATCCCCCGGCGTCCGCGGGAACCAGCGCAGAGACCAATTCGTGAAAGGAGCACTGATGTGAAAAGCAAGAGAGAGCGTCGTCCCTTCAATAAGACAAGACTAAAAAATCAGATTCTGAACGTGGTGAAAAACCCGTTTAACATGATCGTCGCCATCAGCCTGGTGATCCTGTTCTGCCTGATCGTGATTCCCCTGCTGCAGATGATCGCCTCCACCTTTACCCTGGCCAAGGCCGAGGCCAAGCGCTACGGCGGTCAGGTAGGCGACTTTACCCTGTACTACTGGAAGTACATCCTGGTGGGCAAGCTGGCGGGAGCGACGCTGTGGGGCCCCCTGAAGAACTCCCTGGTCTGCGGCTTCTTCACCGTCCTGGTCAGCGTGCCTCTGGGTTCCGTTCTGGGCTGGCTGGTGGTCCGCTCAGATCTGCCCGGGAAGAAGCTCATCGGTATGCTGGTGGTCATCCCCTATATGATCCCCTCCTGGTGTAAGGCCCTGGCCTGGCTGGCCGTGTTCCGGAACAAGACCTCCGGCTCCCTGGGCTTCCTGGCCGGTCTCGGCATCCCCATTCCCGACTGGCTGGCCTACGGTCCTGTGGCCATCGTCCTTTGCATGTCCCTGCACTACTACGCGTTTTCCTACATCCATGTGTCCTCCGCCCTGCGTTCCATCAACTCGGAGCTGGAGGAGATGGGCGAGATTTGCGGCGCCAGCAAGGTCCAGATCCTCAAGTCCATCACCATCCCCCTGGTGCTGCCCAGCGTTCTGTCCGCCCTGGTCATGACCCTGAGCAAGTCCATCGGTACTTACGGCGTGGCCGCCAACCTGGGCTCCCGTATCGGCTACTTCACCCTGGCCACCAAGATGAAGACCTTCATCAACGGCGGTCCCCAGGGCGTGGGCTACGCCATGAGCCTCGTGCTGATCTCCCTGGCCGCCCTGATCATCTTCTCCAACCAGAAGATCATCGGCGTGCGCAAATCCTACGCCACCATCGGCGGCAAGGGCGGGCGCTCCAACGAGATGCACCTGGGCAAGGCCAAGGCGCCTCTGATGGTCTTCCTGGTCTTCTTCCTCTTCTTCGCCATGGTGGCTCCCATGTTCGTGCTGGTCATGGAGACCTTCCAGATCAATACCGGCAACGGCTACGGCCTGGACAACCTGACTCTCTATAACTGGGTCGGCCGGGACGGCGAGATCGAGAAGTACATCAACTACCCCGGCATCTTCCGCAATCCCGAGTTCGGCAAGGCTGTGTGGAACACCATCCGCCTGACCTTCATCGGCTCCATCCTCACCGCTCTGTGCGGTCAGTTCCTGGGCTACATCTCCACCCGCGGCCGTGGCAAGTGGTACGGCTCCGCCACCGAGCAGCTGGTGTTCGTGCCCTATCTGATGAGCGGCGTGGCCTTCTCCTCCATGTATGTGGCCATGTTCAACAAGCCCCATCTGGGCGGCCTCATCCCCTCTCTGTACGGCACTTTCACCCTGATCGTCCTGACCTCCGTGGTCAAGCACTTCCCCTTCGCCAGCCGCTCCGGCACCGCCAACATGATGCAGATCGCCGTGGAGCTGGAGGAGGCGGCGGATATCAACGGCGCCAGCTTCTGGCAGCGCATGGGCAAGATCGTGCTGCCCCTGGCCAAGAACGGCTTTATTTCCGGCTTCATGCTCACCTTCATCAGCATCGCCAAGGAGCTGGACCTGATCATCATTATGATGGATAAGCACACCCAGACCATGTCCTATCTGGCCTTCACCTATTCCCAGGAGGGCTACAACCAAATGGCCGACGCCATCTCCGTGTGCGTGCTGCTGTTCATCCTGGTGTGCTACATCATCGCCAACCACTTCGGCGCTGACATCGGCAAGGCCTGGTAATCTGACAACTTGGGAAACAGAAAGGAAGTAAAGCAATGAGCAGAATCGAACTGAAGCATATCGATAAATTCTACGGCGACAACCACGTTCTGCGGGACATCAACCTGACCATCGAGGACGGCGATTTCATGACCCTGCTGGGTCCCTCCGGCTGCGGCAAGACCACTACTCTGCGGGTGGTCTCCGGCCTGGAGAAGCCCCAGAACGGCATTATGACCATCGACGGCGAGGAGATGATCAACGCCGATCTGGCCTACTACGCCGAGCCCAGCAAGCGGGGGCTGAACCTGGTGTTCCAGTCCTACGCCCTGTGGCCCCACATGACCGTCAAGGAGAACATCGCCTTCGGCCTGAAGATCCAGAAGCTGCCCAAGGAGGAAGTGGATAAGCGGGTCCACGACTCCCTGAAGATGATGCGTATCGAGGAGTACATCGACCGCTACCCCAACGAGCTGTCCGGCGGCCAGCAGCAGCGCGTGGCCATCGCCCGGGCCGTGGCCTCCAACCCCAAGCTCCTGCTGCTGGATGAGCCCCTGAGCAACCTGGACGCCCGGCTGCGCATCGACATGCGCTCCGAGCTGCAGCGCATCCACAAGGAGCTGGGCACCACCATCATCTACGTCACCCACGACCAGGTGGAGGCCCTGACCATGTCCACCAAGATCGCCCTGTTCAAGGCCGGCGAGCTGAGCCAGGTGGCCACCCCCATGGAGCTGTACATGAACCCCATCGACCTGGAGGCCGCCGACTTCATCGGCAATCCCCGGATCAACTTCGTGGAGGGCACCGCCCGTATGGACGGCGGCAAGCTCCATGTCAGGAGCGAGCTGGGCGAGCGGGTGTTCGACAAGGCCGACATGACTGACGAGCCCATCCCTCAGGGCGAGTTCCCCTGCGTGGTGGCCATCCGTCCCGAGCAGGTCCACATCTACACCGAGCCCGGCGAGGGCCGCCTGCCCGTCAACGTCTACGCCAGCCAGCCCGCCGGTTCCGAGACCCTGGTGTCCCTCCAGGCCGGCAAGAGCGACTTCCTCTCCAAGGAGATCGGCCTGGCCCACTACGAGATCAACCAGACGGTGTATGTGGCTATCGCCGACGAGAAGATCAATATTTACGACGCGAAGAGCACCCGCCTCATCAAGAGGGCCCGCTGAACCAACGGTTCCACCGCCGCCCCGGCGGCGATGAAATAGTGACCCCGGTATTCCCCAAGAAACGCACCCCCTGAAATTTGAAAGGAGAACGGATCATGAAGAAGAAACTCTTGGCACTGTTTCTGGCACTGGCCATGCTGCTGAGCCTGGCGGCCTGCGGCAACAACAGCGATCCCGCTGACAACGGCAAGGAGCCCGCCCAGGACCAGCAGGGCGGCGATACCCAGGAGCCCGTAGACGTGACGGATTCCGAGTTCTACGGCCCCATCTACGACGAGTGGAGCGAAAAGACCGACGACGAGCTGTATCAGATGGCTCTGGAGGAGGTCAAGGAGAACCCCGAGATCAACATTTACGCCACCTCCTCCAAGATGCTGAAGGTGGAGGAGAAGTTTGAGGAGACCTATCCCGGTCTGGACCTGGTCATCATGGACCTGGATCAGGACGAGGTGCTGGAGAAGTGCGTGCTGGAGTCTGACTCCGGCAACATCCTGGGCGACGTGCTCCAGGCCAAGGACGTGAACGGCGACGTGTTCTTCGACTACTACGAGGAGGGCTACTGCACCGCCTTCTATCCCAAGGACATCTCCGCCCTCATCGACGAGGACCTGCTGCGCTACGGCTATCCCCTGTACGCCTCCCAGAGCTTCTGGTACTATAACGACGAAGCCTTCCCCGACGGCCAGCCTGTTACCAACTGGTGGCAGATCATCGAGAAGAACGAGGACGGCAGCCAGAAGTACCGCCTGTTCACCAAGGAGATCGGCACTGAGACCGCTTACCTCAGCCTGTTCGCCAGCTTCGTGGTCAACGCCGACCAGATGGAGCAGGCCTATAAGGATCTCTACGGCACCGACCTGGAGTACACCTACGACGGCAGCGGCTTTGAGTTCGACGTGCCCGAGAACAACGCCGGCCTGGAGTACATGTGGCGCTTCAGCCAGATGAAGATGACCTTCATCGGCGACGGCGACGAGCTGGTCAAGGCTGTTGACAACTCCACCGCCGACGATCCCGCCCTGGCTCTGGCCTCCGGCGGCAAGATCGGCAACCGGGACGAGTCCGGCTTCCATATCGCGTGGCTGACCAACCTGGCTCCCTACACCGGCCTGGAGAACTGCGAGTACCTGTACGTTGTGAACAACTGCAAGCACCCCGCGGCCGCCCGCCTGTTCATCCGCTGGGTCACCGGCGGCGTTGACGGCAAGTCCGGCGGTCTGAAGCCCTTCTCCAAGGAAGGCAACTGGCCCGTCCGCTCCGACGTGGAGGGCGACTGGAACCCCGCCACTCTGGCGGAGTGCGGCGCCATCGAGCCGGATCTGGCCGCGATCAACGGGTCCTTCGGTATGACCCAGGATCTGTGGACCTACTGGCTGGATATCAGCCCCTACACCAAGTAAGAAAGTTCCCACTTCCCGCGTAACGGCATAGACCAAAGCTCCCCCGCGGGACGGGTGCAGCCCGCCCCGCGGGGGAATTCTGTTACCGGAGACGGCAGGACCCCCAGCGGATAAGGAGTCGCGGTGATGAGCAGAAAAAACGATTTTTACAATCCCATCGAGGAGGCGGACCGCCAGCGCCGGAAGCAGGAGCGGAAGGAAAGGTGGGCCAGGCGGGAGAAGGGCTTCTGGAAGGCCTTCCTTTTCACGGAGGACGGCAAGCCCAAAAGCGGCTTTATGGTCTACACCTTCTGCCTGAGCCTGGTGTTCCTGGCGGTGTACATTCTTGGATACTACCTGTCCATTGAGCTGCTGGCGGAGCCTCTGGCGGGACTGCCGGTGTTTCTGGGGAATTTGCTCCAGTCTCTGGCGGCCTCGGCGGTGGGGCTGGTGCTGGCGGCGGCGCTGCATCTGCTGCTGCCGGACAAGCGGCTGATGCTGGGGACCCATCTGTGGCTGGCCCTGTATGTCGTCGCCGCGGTGATCACCCTGGCCGTCATGCTGCGGGGCACCGGCGCCACCGGCGCCATGCTCACGTTCTTTGCCTGGTTTGCCGGGCTGCCGCTGGTCCTGGGCCTGCTGGTCACCGGCCTCCTCTACCGGAAGGACAGGGGCCGGGGGAAGAAGGACGGCTCTCAGCCGGAGTGGAAGAAGTACACCCGGCGGCAGTGACGGTATGCTGACGCTGCATTTTATCAACGTGGGGGACGGCGACGCCATCCTGGCGGAGGACCGGCGTGGGACCCGGGTGTTCCGGATGCTGGTGGATACCGGCCGGAAGGACGTGGGCCGGACCTCCGATTCGCCCCGGACGGGAGTGGTGGAGTATCTGCGGGAGGCCGGCGCGGACAGCCTGGACGCCCTGGTCATCACCCACCTCCATGTGGACCACTTCGGCGCGCTGCCGGATCTGCTGGAGGCCGTGCCCGTCCGGCGGATCTACGCCGGCTTTTTCCCGGGCCGGCCCGGGGACCGGGCGGCCCCTGAGCCGGAGGCGGAAAAGACCGTGCGGGGCCTCATCGAGTGCCTCAATCTGTGGAGCGCCGACGCGGAGATCATGGCCCGGACCGGCTGCGAGACGGTCAGCGTCGCCCAGACTCTGGAGAACGTGGCGCTGACCGGGGACCTGCGGGCGGACTTCATCTGTCCCAGCCGGGAGGTGAACGCGGTCCAGCGCCTGACCTGGGACGCCATGCTGGAAAACCAGCCCCTGCCCCCCGGCCTGAAGTACTGGGCCTCCAAGTCCAGGAACCCCAACTCCCTGCGGCTGCGGCTCACTTACGCCGGGCGGCGGATCGAGCTGGCCGGCGACTGCTACGGCCAGGTCTGGGAGGGGGAGGAGCTGGCCCCCTGCGATATCCTGAAGGTCCCCCACCACGGGGACCGCCTCTCCCTGACGCCGCTGCTGGTGGAAAAGCTGCGGCCCGCCCACGCCGTGATCTCCTGCGGGGCGGAGTACATCCCCCGCAAGGACCGGCCTAGCCGGCAGGCGGCGGAGCTGCTGGAGGCGCGGGGCGCCAGGGTCTGGATGACCGACGCCTTTTCCGCCCCCTGGCATCCGCCTGGCTGGCAGCGGGCGATCCTATTTCAAATCCACGAGGATGGGACCATCCAGGTCCCGGATCCTCCGTCGGGAGGTTAACAATGATCACTTCTGTTCTGTTTGATATGGGCGGCACGCTGGAGGACATCTTTGTGGACGCCCAGTCCGAGCGCGAGGCCATCGTCAAGCTCAGCGGCATCCTGGAGCGGATCGGTCTGGACCCCCAGGTGGGCCTGGACGAGCTGAAGCGCCGGGTGGACGACGGCTGGGTACGCTACGGCAAGTACCGGGACAGCTGCGATGTGGAGCTGAAGCCGGTGGAGATCTGGTGCGACTACGCCCTCTCCGATTTCGGCTTTCCCCGGGAGAAGCTGGCCCCTTACTGCGAGGAGATCGCCCACATGTGGGAGGTCACCCACTATCACCGGCGGCTGCGGCCCCGGGTGGCGGAGATGCTGGAGGGGCTGAAGGCCCTGGGCCTGAAGCTGGGCATCATCAGCAATACCGCCGCGCTGTACCAGGTGTTCGACATTCTGGAGGAGTACGGCATCCGGGACTACTTCCAGGATGTGACGCTGTCCTCCGTCACCGGCATGCGCAAGCCCAGTCCGGATATTTTCCAGGTGGCCCTGCGGCAGATCCGGTCCAGACCGGAGGAGTGCGTCTATGTCGGCGACACCGTTTCCCGGGACATCATCGGGTCCAAGCGGGCGGGCTTCGCCGTGGCCATCCAGATCTGCTCCAAGCTGACCCGGGAGAAGGATCAGGGCATCCAGCGGGAGTTTGAGCCGGACGTGATGGTGGAGGATATCTACGACGTGCTGCCCACGGTCCAGAAGCTGCTGGGCCGGTAAAAGGAACATAAAAAAGCAGCGCCCCGGCGGGGGCGCTGCTTTTTCGCCGTCTGGGGTCACCGGCCATGGTAGGGCGCGCAGGAGGAGCGCTCCACCAGAGTGGGGGTGAGGATCCGGTGGGTGTAGCCCTCTAGCTCGTTCTGGATCTTGTCCAGCAGGCTGTCCACCGCCACGGAGGCCAGCATCTTCTTGGGCTGCTCCACCGTGGTCAGGTTGATCCGGGGCAGGCCGCTGTCCCGGATGTTGTCGAAGCCCAGCAGGGAGACGTCCTCCGGGATGCGGATGCCGTTCTCCTCCGCCGCCTGCATGATGCCCAGAGCGTTGGTGTCGGTGGCGGCGAAGATGGCGGAGAACTTCCGCTCCTGGGCGAAGAGCTGCTTGGCCAGCTGATAGCCGTATTTGATGGAGGTGATGGGGAAGGTGTTGTTGCAGTACTGAGGCGTCAGCCCCAGGTCCCGGCACGCCTCGGCGTAGCCCTCGCAGCGGAGCTGGTGGGTGGTGCTGCCCCGGCGGCGGCCGAAGTAGAGGATGTCCCGATGGCCCAGACGGTAGAGATATTCCACCCCGATGTAGGCCCCCCGGGCGTTGTCCACGGACACATAGCTCTCCGGCGCCTCCCGCAGGTTCTCTCCCACGAACACCGTGGGGATCCGGGACAGGTAGGGCCGCAGGGTCTCGTAGCTCTCCGGCCCGGAGGGGCACAGGATCACGCCGTCCACCTGGCGGCCGATCATCAGCTCAAACAGCTCCCGCTCCTGCTCCGGGTCCCGGGAGGAGTTGCACAGGATGATGTTGTAGCCCCTGGCCCTGGCCTGACGGTCCACATGGTAGGCCAGCTCCGACATGAAGGGGTTGTTGACGCCGGTGAGGATCAGCCCCAGCAGGCGGGTGCTCTTCATCACCATGGCCCGGGCCACGGTGTTGGCGGTGTAATTCATCTCCTTGCAGACCTGCAAAATGCGCTCCCGGGTGTCGGCGCTGATCTCCGGGCTGCCGGAGAGGGCCCGGGATACGGTGGAATAGGAAACGCCGGCGGCCTTTGCGACATCTTTGATGGTTACGTTTTTCACATAAACTCCTCCACTCAAAAAGTTTCGGTGATTTCCGTAAATTCATTGTACGGGATGTTTCCAAAAAATGCAAGAGATTTTTGTTCATTTTTCTAAAATTTCTTGGAGTGGACGGTGATAAACCGTGAAAGCGGTCAAAAAACGGCGGTGCAACGGTGAAAATGCGACAAAATAGCGGCATGGAGCCGAAAA
This sequence comes from uncultured Oscillospiraceae bacterium, assembly GCA_958423465.1. Classification (GTDB taxonomy): domain Bacteria; phylum Bacillota; class Clostridia; order Oscillospirales; family Oscillospiraceae; genus Pelethomonas. Next base: position 34,764 of record CATZRD010000009.1, read on the forward strand.
CTTTCCGATAAGAACCGGAAAACGGGAGGGAAATAACCGAAATCATTTTAAAAGACATTGATTGACGGCGAAAAAACTAAAAATGACGGTTTTGAAGTGCAAAAATTGGTTGACAAAACCGAAAAGAGACGGTACAATCATAGCGTAAACAAAACGAAAACGTATGCACCCAAGTATTCGCCGCGATCCGCGGCGGAAGAGAGGAGGCGCCGCCAGTGATTCGAGCGGTCCTGTTTGACCTGGGCGGTACGCTGCATACCGCCGGTTCCCCTCCCGGGCGGGACGTCTGGTTCGCCGGGCGGCTCCTGGAGCGGCTGGCCGATTACGGCGTGCGCCTGGATACCACGGCGGAGGAGCTGGCCCGGCGTCTGGCGGTCAGCAGCGAGATCTACAAGCACGCGTCGGAGGAGACCCTGCGGGAGCTTCCGCCAGCGGAGATCTGGAGCGACTACTACCTCGGGGGATACGGGGTGGAGCGGCCGCAGCTGGAGCCCATGGCGGAGGAGCTGAGCTTCCTCTACGATTACGAGCGGGTGAAGCTGATGCGCCGGGACGGGCTGCGGGAGACCATGGAGGAGCTGCGGGCCATGGGGCTGCGCCTGGGGATCATCAGCAACATCATCTCCACCTCTCTGGTGCCGCACCTGCTGAAGGAGTACGGCCTGGACGGGTTTATGGAGTGCCAGGTCATGTCCTCCGTCTGCGGCGTCCGAAAGCCGTCGCCGGAGATCTTCCGGATCGCGGAGCGGGAGATGGGCCTGGGGCCGGATGAGCTGGCCTATGTGGGCGACACCATCTCCCGGGACGTGCGGGGCGCGCGGAACGCCGGCTGGCGGCTGATGATCCAGATCCGCAACCCCGCCGCCGCCCACCGGGACCGGGGCCTTGAGAACTGCGGCTGCCGCCCCGACTACCTCATCGACAGCCTCCGGGAGATTCCCGAGATCATCCGGAGGGAGCGCGAGACCTGAGACCGCGGCCCCGGAGGGGCCGAATTTGAACATGCGGACCGCAAACCGCAGATGATCGACACAGATGACCAAGCGTGGTCAACGACCGCCTGACTCAGGAGAAGAAAAGAGGAGGATGAGCCATGAACCGCAACATCGACACCGTGTTTTTCGACGTGGGAGCCACCCTGCGCTATGTGGTGGAGGATCCGGAGTTCGCCGCCGCCGCGGACAGGGAGCTGATGGAGCTTGTGGGCGCAGAGGAGCCCCACGACGTGTTTTTCGAGAAGCTGAACAAGAACTGGAAGGCCTATCGCAAGCTGGCCAAGGACAGCCTGCTGGACTGCTCCGAGATGGAGCTGTGGCTGCAGTACCTGCTGCCCGACTACCCCGCTGAGCGCATCGCCCCCAACGCCGCCCGTCTGACCCGCCTGTGGCGGGACCACGACGGCCGCCGGGTGGTCCACGAGGGCACCCTGGAGACCCTGCGGGAGCTGAAGCGCCGGGGCTACAAGCTGGGCATCATCGCCAACACCATCACCGAGACGGAAATTCCCGATTGGATGTGCCGGGACCAGGTGGCGGACTGCTTCAGGACCGTGATCCTGTCCTCCAAGGTCCGCCTGCGCAAGCCCGACCCCGCCATCTATCTGCTGGCCGCCCGCTGCATCGGCTCCGTTCCAGAGAACTGCGCCTATGTGGGCGACAACCCGGTCAGGGACGTGGAGGGCGCTGTGGACGCCGGCTACGGCGCCATGGTCCTCTTTGAGGACGCCGGCACCGCCGACCGGGAGGGCAAGGCCCCCACGGTGAAGCCGGACTACCGCATCAAGTCCATCCCCGAGCTGCTGGACCTGTTCCCCCCCAGAAACTGAGGTGGACCATGGCGGCGATCAAGGGCGTATTTTTTGACCTGGGCGGCACTCTCCGCATCGCGGAGGAGGTCCCGGAGCACCAGGAGCGGGCCAAGGCCCGCATGGCCCAGCTGGCCGGATACCAGGACGTGCAGGGCTTCATCGATATGGTGGAGGCCCGCTACGAGCCTTACCGGGAGTGGGCGCTGACGGAGAACCGGGAGTCCGGGGACTATGAGCTGTGGAGCAAGTGGCTGCTGCCGGAGCTGGGCGAGGAGAAGCTGCGGGAGATCTGCCACGAGATGACCTTCCAGTACCGCCAGGTCAAGGGCCTGCGCCATGTGGTGGACGGCGGGGTGGAGGTCATCCGGGAGCTGTACCGCCGGGGCTACAAGCTGGGCATCATCTCCAACCTCATCGGCGAGGAGGAGATCCCCAACTGGCTGCGGGACGACGGGCTGGACCGGTATTTTGACGCGGTGGTCCTCTCCTCCGTGTGCCATATCCGCAAGCCGGACCCCAGGATGTACCAGATGGGCTGCGATGCCCTGGGCCTGCGGCCGGAGGAGTGCGTGTCCGTGGCGGACAATCTGAACCGGGACATCACCGGGGCCAAGGCCGCGGGCATCGGGGCCAACGTGCTGTTCATCAGCCCCGAGAAGCTTAAAAAGAAAACCATTACCGACGCCAACCGGCCGGACTACATCGTTCACAGGTTCCTGGACATCCTGGACCTGCCCATCTTGCCGTAAGGGAGGAGAGAACATGGAGAAAACCATCGATACGATCTTTATCGACCTGGGGGACACCTTCCGGGTGATCCGCAAGGACGAGGCGTATCAGTACGAGGCCAAGGCGGTCATCACCCGGTGCCTGGGGGCGGACGCCGACCCGGTGGAATTCTACCGGGACGTGATCGAGCCCCGGTACGACAAGTACCGGGAGTGGGCGCTGACCTTCTACTGCGAGGCCCCGGTGAAGGAGCTGTGGACCCGCTGGCTGGCCTACGACTTTCCCCGGGAGCAGGTGGAGGCCCACGCCGACGAGATGACCTACGCCTACCGCAAGACCAAGGGGGAGCGGGTGGTCACCGACGGCGGCATCGAGACCGTGAAGGAGCTTTACAGGCGGGGCTACACCCTGGCCATCGTCAGCGATCTGGTGGGCACCCAGGAGGTGGACGAGTGGCTGGACCGGGACGGCCTGCGGCCCTATTTCAAGAGCGTGCAGCAGTCCTCCGTCTGCCTCATCCGCAAGCCCCATCCCGCCATCTACTACTACGCTCTGGCGGAGACCGGGTCCGAAGCCGGCCGCACCTGCTATGTGGGCGACAACCTGGACCGGGACATCGTGGGGGCCAAGGCCGCGGGCCTGGGCATGACCGTAGGGGTCCAGTACCCCGGCAAAAAGCCCCAGACCGTCACCGACGCCAACCGCCCCGACCGGTTCATCAGTCATTTTTCCCAGCTGCTGGAGCTGTTTCCCCCGCTGGTATAAGAAGGAGGCATTGCAATGAGCGAGAAAGATCTGCACGGCGGTCTCGCCCTGGCCAGGGCGGTGGAGGCCGCCTACGCCAAGGGACAGACCGACTACTATCTGGAACCCATGGCCCGGGTGGACGAGACCGGCGCGCCTGTGGGCAAGATCAAGGACGGCGATCAGGTGATCTTCTGCTGCCGCCGGGGCGAGCGGGAGATCGAGCTGACCGAGGCCTTTACCGACCCTAAGTTCGACAAGTTCGACCGGGCGTACATGGAGAAGCTGCGGTTCGTCATCATGACCATGTACCACGAGAAGTTCAAGGACCTGCCCATCGCCTTCGCCCCGGAAAAGGTCCAAAAGCCCCTGGCTCAGGTCCTCTCCGAGGCGGGCCTGAAGCAGTTCCACTGCGCCGAGTCCGAGAAGTACGCCCATGTGACGTTCTTCTTCAACGGCGGCTGCAATCAGCCCTTCCCCGGAGAGACGGACCTGTGCGTTCCCTCTCCCAAGGGCATCCCCTTCGATCAGCAGCCGGAGCTGAGCCTGCCCACCGTGGCGGACAAGGTGATGGGCGCCGTGGACGAGGGGTACGATTTCATTCTCACCAACTTCGCCAACGGCGATGTCATCGGCCACACCTCCAACTCCGAGGCGAAATTGGCCGCCGCCGCCACCGTCAGCGAGTATGTGGACCGGGTGGCCCACTATGCCAGGGACCACGGCTACCTGGTGGCCGTCACCGCCGACCACGGCAATATCGAGACCCTGCGGGACGCCAAGGGCAAGCCCCATGTGGCCCATACCACCAATCTGGTGCCCTTCGTGGTCCTGGACCCCCAGGGCCGGAAGGTGGAGCTTCGCCAGGGCGGCCGCCTGGGGGACGTGGCGCCCACGGTGCTGTCCGTGCTGGGGCTGGCCCAGCCCCCGGAGATGACCGGCGAGAGCCTCATCGTCAATGAGGGCGTCACCAGTCAGAAGATGATGCTCATCATCCTGGACGGCTGGGGCTACGGCTCCGCCGACGACAATGACGCCATCTTCCTGGCGGACACCCACGCCTGGGACGCCATGCTGGAGAAGTACCCCAACACCAGGCTGAAGGCCTGCAGCGAGGATGTGGGCCTCCAGGCCGGCAAGGCCGGCAATTCCGAGGCCGGCCACTCCAACCTGGGGGCGGGCCGGGTGGTGGCCCAGGACGACGTGCGCATGGACGCCGCCATCAGGGACGGCTCCTTCCGCAGCAATCCCGTGTTCCTGGAGACCATCGCCAACGCCCAAAAGCCCGGCGCGGATCTGCACCTGCTGGCCTATCTGACGGAGAAATCCAGCCACGGCTGCATCCAGTATCCCCTGATGCTGGCGGAGATGGCCGAGGGCGTGGAGAACATTTACTTCCACATCATCTTTGACGGCCGCAGCACCGAGCCGGGCAGCGCCCCCGCCCTGCTGCGGGACCTGGAGGCCAGGCTCACGGAGCTGGGCCGGGGTCAGATCGTGGACGGCGTGGGCCGGGGCATCGCCCTGGATCGGGACGGCAACTACGCCAAGATCCAGAAGGCCTACGACTGTCTGGTATCCGGAAAGGGAGACCAATACCGCTGAGCACCCACCCGAGAAGGGCTGTGAAAATCAAAAAGGGAGGGATTTTCCCCATGTCACAAACTCAAATGATCGCTGACGTGTCCGCGCTGGCCCTGGGGCCGCTGGATATTCTGCTGCGTCTGCTGTGCGCCATGCTGGTGGGCGCCGTCATCGGTACGGAGCGGGAGTACACCCACCGCCCCGCCGGTATGCGCACCCATATGCTGGTGGCCCTGGGCGCCTGCGCCACGATGATCACCAGCCAGCTGCTGTTCTGGATGTACCGCCCCTATGGGGCCGTTCCGGACCCGGCCCGTCTCAGCGCCCAGGTCATTACCGGCGTGGGCTTCCTGGGAGCCGGCACCATATTGCGGGAGGGACCTACCATCAAGGGCCTGACCACCGCCGCCAGCATCTGGGCGGTGGCCTGCCTGGGCGTGGCCGCGGGGGGCGGCTACTACGCCGTGGCCCTGATCGGCGCCGCCTGCATCATGGTCACCCTGGTCATCTTTGAGTGGCTGCAGAAGAAACTGCTGCGGGGACACTATGAGATCTATATGTTTGAGGTGACCTGCGGGAACGTGGCCTCCGCCCTTGAGCTCATCAACCACCTGGCCCTGGAGGCGGACGCCACCGTCACCAGCATCCAGGTCGACGAGCCGGCGGAGGGGAATTTCCACATCACCTTCAAAATGGATTTTCAGGGCCGTCACTCTCAGGAGCGGATGCAGAAGTTTTTCGCCGACCTGAGCGGCGACAGCAACACCACCAGCATTAAACGGGAACGCAGCAGGGTCTAGACTGGGGAGACTGGGACCTGCTTGTTCAAAAAAAGAAAAGGGAGAGTTTAAGGATGGATAAGTTTTTTATCGCGTTTTCCGCCGCCGGCGCCGTGCTGGCCCTGGTCTTCGCCGTGCTCATGGCGAAGCGGGCGCTTTCCGCGGACGAGGGCACGCCGCAGATGAAGAAAATCGCCTCCTTCATCCGCGACGGCGCTAACGCCTACCTGCGCCGCCAGTACACCGTAGTTGTCGTGTTCTTCGCCTGCATGTTCGTGATTCTCTGCGTGATGGCTGCCCTGGGCTTTCTGACCTGGTTCGTGCCCTTCGCCTTCGTCACCGGCGGCTTCTTCTCCGGCCTCAGCGGCTTTGTGGGGATGAAGATCGCCACCAGCTCCAACGCCCGCACCGCCAACGCCTGCCGCACCGGCCTGAACGCCGGGCTGCGGGTGGCCTTCTCCGCCGGTACGGTCATGGGCTTCACCGTGGTGGGCCTGGGCCTGCTGGACATCTCCATCTGGTACATCCTGCTGCGGTTCGTGTTCCATCTGGAGATGGAGGCCATCACCTCCGCCATGCTGACCTTCGGCATGGGCGCCAGCTCCATGGCCCTGTTCGCCCGTGTGGGCGGCGGCATCTTCACCAAGGCCGCCGACGTGGGCGCGGACCTGGTGGGCAAGGTGGAGGCCGGTATCCCGGAGGACGATCCCCGGAACCCCGCCGCCATCGCCGACAACGTGGGCGACAACGTGGGCGATGTGGCCGGCATGGGCGCGGACCTGTACGAGTCCTATGTGGGCTCCCTGATCTCCGCCTGCGCTCTGGGCGTGGTGGCCTTCAACTACATCGACGCGGTGGACCGCACCTTCGCCTTCGCCGTGCCTCTGCTTCTGGCCGCTATCGGCGTGCTGGCGTCCGTCATTGGGTCCTTCCTGGTCCGCACCGGCGAGTCTACCGATCAGCTCACCCTGCTGAAGGCCCTGCGCCGGGGCACCAACACCTCCGCCATCCTCATTGCCGTGTGCGCCTTCCCTCTGGTGTGGTTCATGCTGGGCAAGGATTTCATCGGCCTCTACGCCGCCATTATCTCCGGCCTGCTGGCCGGCGTGCTCATCGGCCGCTTCACCGAGTACTACACCTCCGATACCTACAACCCCACCAAGCACCTGGCCGCCTCCTCTGAGACCGGTACCGCCACCCTGGTCATCGACGGCATCAGCCTGGGCATGATGTCCACCATCATGCCGGTGATCATCGTCAGCGCCTGCATCCTGATCTCCTACTACGTCTCCGGCATCAACGCCCCCGAGGCCGGCAGGAACGCCATGGGCCTGTACGGCATCGCTCTGGCTGCCGTGGGCATGCTGTCCACCCTGGGCATCACCCTGGCCACTGACGCCTACGGCCCCGTGGCCGACAACGCCGGCGGCATCGCCCAGATGGCCGGTCTGGACCCCGTGGTCCGTGAGCGCACCGACGCGCTGGACTCCCTGGGCAACACCACCGCCGCCACCGGCAAGGGCTTCGCCATCGGCTCCGCCGCGCTGACCGCCCTGGCCCTCATCGCCAACTATGTGGAGAAGGTCCAGTCTCTGGACGCCGATCTGGTGCTGGATATGAGCGTGATGAACCCCGTGGTCCTGGTGGGCGTGTTCATCGGCGCCTGCCTGCCCTTCGTCTTTGCCGCCATCACCATGGGCGCCATCGGCCGGGCCGCTCACAGCGTGGTGCTGGAGGTCCGCCGTCAGTTCCGGGAGATCAAGGGCCTCATGGAGGGCAAGACCGACGCCGAGTACGCCAAGTGCGTGGACCTGTGCACCAAGGCCAGCCTGAAGGAAATGGTGCTGCCCACCCTGATCGCCATTGTGGTGCCCATCGTCACCGGCGTGGTCCTGGGGCCCAGCGGCGTCATCGGGATGCTGTGCGGCGCCACCATCTCCGGCTTCCTGCTGGCGGTGTTCATGTCCAACTCCGGCGGCGCCTGGGATAACGCCAAGAAGTACATCGAGGTGGGCCACTGCGGCGGCAAGGGCAGCGACAACGACAAGTCCGCCATCGTAGGCGACACCATCGGCGATCCCTTCAAGGATACCTCCGGCCCGTCCATCAACATCCTGATCAAGCTGCTGAGCATGGTCTCCATCGTGTTCGCCGCCCTGGTGGTGAACTTCCACATCTTCGGGTAAGCAAACAGCCGGATATCCCGCGCCCAAGGGCGCGGGATATCGCGGCGTCAGAAAACTTTTTGAGGAGAGCGTCTACATGAAACACTATGATCTTATGATCGTCGGTCCCGCCACCCGGGACGTGAACATCGACTATACCGGGGCGGAGGACCGCAGCGTAGGCGGCGCGGTGACCTTCTGCACCCCCGCCGCCCGGGCCGCCGGGGCCAGGGTGTTCGCCGCGGTGAAGATCGCCCCGGAGGATCGGGATATCCTGGGGGCGTTCAGGGGGGACCCGGAGGACGTCGCCCTGCTCCCCTCGGAGAAAACCACCCTCATGCGCAACGAGTATTTCACCGCCGACCGGGAGCGGCGCAACTCCAGCTGCCCCGCCCAGTCCGGCCCCATCACGCCGGATCAGATCCCGGACGTGCCCTGTAAGCTCTACCATCTGGCGGGGCTTCTGTACGGCGACTTCCCCAACGAGCTCATCGAGAGCCTCCACGAAAAGGGGATGGTCTCCGCCGACGCCCAGGGCTTCCTCCGCCACAACGAGGGAGGGACCATGCGCTTTCACGACTGGGCGGACAAGGAGAAATACCTGCCCTATATGGACTTCCTCAAGACCGACGCCGCCGAGGCGGAGATCCTCACCGGCCTGACCGACCGCCGGGAGGCCGCCAGGCAGCTCTACGCCTGGGGCGCCCGGGAGATCGTCATCTCCCACAACGCCGAGATGCTGGCCTACGACGGGAAGGCGTTCGTGACCTGCCCGGTGAAGGCGCGGAATCTCACCGGCCGCACCGGCCGGGGGGACACCACCTTCGGCGCGTATCTGGCCATGCGCCTGACCGGGACGGATATGGCCCAGGCCCTGCGCTACGCCACCGCCTGCGTGTCCCTGAAGATGGAGACCCCGGGCGTATTTACCGGCACCCGGGAGGACGTGGAAAACTATCTGCGGGAGTTCTACGGCGGCTGACCGCCGGAGGAAAAAAGGAAACAGCTGACAGCCAGGGGGGCCGCCGGAGGGCGGCCCCCCTTTTTCCCGCGCCGGGGGCGGTTTGAAGAAAAAGTTGCTGATTTCTGACCTGAACAGGGAATATGACGCTGAAAGTTAAGAAAATATGAGTGGAAAGATTAAACAAATCTTATACGCGTGAGATACAAAAATGATGCAGCGGGGGAGTAGGGTATCCTTAGAAAGCTGGGCGGAACTTTTTTCCGGCGGCTGCGTCAATAGGAGCAGCGGCGGGGAATGGTCCCGGCTGAAGGCACATATGCTGGCGACAGCATGGACCATGTGGGAACATAAGGAGGAACACTGCGATGAAAATGGGAAAGAGACTGACGGCGCTGCTGCTGGCGCTGGTGCTGGTCCTGGGCCTGGCCGCCTGCGGCGAAAAGGACGGGGACGACAGCCAGCAGCTCTCCGGAACGGTCTATGTGCCGGAGTTTATGGATGTCAAGATAGACACGGACTACATATCCGGCGGCTGCTGCGACGGTGAGAACATCTATCTCCTGGGCTCCAAGTATGTGGAGGACAACACGGTAGACGACGAGGGCAATATCATCGAGTACAACGGCTACAATACCTATCAGATCTACAAGATCTCCCTGGAGACCAAGGAGGTCTCCACGCTGGACAGCTACGCGCCGGACGCCGGCGACGCCGGCGAGGACCCCAACGCCTACGTCAACGTGGACGTGCGGAGCCTGTCCCGGGGCGCCGACGGCACCATCTGGGTCCGGGAGATGCTGTATGTGACGACCTTCGACCTGCCGGAGGACTTCGACCCCACTACCCAGAGCAAGTGGGAGTTCGAGTCCTCCAGCGAGCGCAGGGAGATCCGCCGCCAGCTGGACACCACCGGCAACGAGATCTCCCGGGTGGACCTGAGCGGCCTCCAGGAGAAGCTGGAGGTGGACTATGTGGACTCCTTCGTGACGGACAGCGCCGGCAACGTGTACGTCATGACCTCCAGCTGGGACCAGGAGGCGGAGACCAACACCACCACCATCAGCATGGCGGACAAGGACCTGAACGTCCTCTTCTCCGTGGAGATGGAGAACTGGGGCGAGCTGGTGCAGCTCAGCGACGACCTGGTGGGTGTGTCCGCCTGGGGGGAGACGGGCCGCATCCTGCGGACCATCGACCCGGCGGCCAAGGACTGGGGCAAGGAGTACTGGCTGCCTGACAACCTGAACGACTTCAACCCGGGCAGCGGGGAGTATATGTTCTACTACACCACCAGCGACGTTCTCTACGGCTGCAAGCAGGAGAATCTGGACGCCGCCGAGGTGAAGGAATCCGACGCCGCCGCCTCCGGCGAGGTCAAAAGGAACACGCTGAAGGGGGAGAAGCTGTTCTCCTGGTCCAGCGTGGACATCAACCGGAACAATCTGAACTTCTTTACCTTTATGCCCGACGGCCGGGTGGCCGCCATGACCCGGGACTGGTCCAGCGACGAAATGAAGATGGAGCTGGCGGTGCTGACGCCCACCGACGCCTCCACACTGCCGCCCAGGACCGTGCTGACCTACGCCTGCATCTACTGCAACTACGACGTGCGGGAGCGGATCATCGCCTATAACCGGGCCAACACCACCCACCGCATCGAGATCAAGGACTACTCCGAGTACAACACGGAGGACGATTACACCGCCGGAATCACCAAGCTGAACACCGAGATCATGGCCGGGCAGGTGCCCGACCTGATCCAGACCTCCAGCCTGCCGGTGTCCCGGTACGCGGGCAAGGGCCTGCTGGAGGACCTGTGGCCCTATATCGACAAGGACCCGGATCTGGGCCGGGACAAGCTGATGCTCCGCCCCCTGGAGGCGTCCCAGACCAACGGCAAGCTGTACCAGATCTTCGGCTCCTTTGACGTGCGCACCCTGGCGGGCGCCACCAGCGTGGTGGGCGACCGGCTGAGCTGGAGCCTGAAGGATATGCAGGAGACGCTGGCCACCATGCCCGAGGGCTGCACCTACTTCGGCGAGGGCGACACCAAGAGCGGTATGCTCCAGCAGATCATGGGCATGAACCTGGACCGGTATGTGAACTGGGAGACCGGCGAGTGCAGCTTCAACTCCCCGGACTTCATTTCCGCCCTGGAGTTCTGCAACAGCTTCCCTCTGGAGTTTGACTGGAGCAAGGTGGACTACGAGGACCGGACCGACGAGGCCACTATGATCCAGACGGGGATGCAGATGCTGGTGAGCGTCTATCTCTCCGATCTGCAGTACATGCAGTATTACCGGTACATTTTCGGCGGAGACTTCTCCTTCGTGGGCTATCCGGTGGAGTCCGGTGTGGGCAGCAGCTTCCTGCTGGACGGCGGAATGGCCATGTCCAGCCAGTGCAAGGACAAGGACGCCGCCTGGAACTTCATGCGGGCGACCCTGCTGCCGCTGCCTGAGGAGGAGTACCGGTACGGGTACTGGGGCTTCCCCATCAACAAGGAGTCCTTTGACAAGGTCATGGAGAAGGCCATGACCCCGGAGTACCAGACCGATGAGAACGGCGACCCCGTCCTGGACGAGAACGGCAACCCCATCGAGCTGTCCATGGGCGGCTGGTACATCAACGGCACGGAGCTGGAGATGAAGGCCGTCAGCCAGGAGGACTACGACCAGTTTATGGAGCTGTACAACGCCATCGACAGAGTATACACCTATGATACCGAGATCTACGACATCGTCAACAAGATGGCGGAGCCTTACTTCAACGGCGACTCCACCGTGGAGGAGATCGTCAATCAGATCCAGAGCCGCGTGGGCCTGTACGTCAATGAGCAGAAGTAAGGGCGCGGCCCTCCGTTCCGGGAAGCCCCGGGTCCCCAGGGGGACCCGGGAGCTCCTGGGAAAGGAGCGGCTGAAGGATATGGCCCGGTCCGTGGCCTTTTTGACCCCCAGCGTGCTGGGGGTGGCGGTATTTTTTATCGTGCCTTTTATCGTGGTGGTGTACTATTCCTTGATCCAAAGCCCCATCAACCGGGAGTTCGTGGGGCTGGACAACTACATCGCCCTGTTCCAGAACGCCTCCTTCCGCACGGCGGCCAAGAATACCGCCACCTTCTCCGCCATGGCCGTGCCGCTGGCGGTGGTGCTGAGCCTGGGACTGGCCCTGCTGCTGGAGTGCCGCATCCCCATGAAGAGCATGTTCCGCTCCTTCTTCCTCAGCCCCATGATGGTGCCTGTGGCGTCGGTGGTGCTGATCTGGCAGGTGCTGTTCCACCGCAACGGCGTGGTCAACGAGTTCATCAGCGTGTTTGGGGCCACCGCCATCGACTGGCTCAACTCATCCTACAGCCAGATCGTGATTCTCATTCTGTTTCTGTGGAAAAACCTGGGCTATAACATGATCTTGTTCATGGCGGCCCTGAACAACATCCCCAAGGACCTGCTGGAGGTGGCGGACGTGGAGGGCGCCAGCGCGGCCCACAAGTTCTTCAATATCAAGCTGCGGTATCTGTCCCCCACGGTGCTGTTCGTCACCATCCTCTCCGTCATCAACTCCTTCAAGGTGTTCCGGGAGATCTACCTGCTGGTGGGCAAGTACCCCTGGCCCGACATCTATATGCTCCAGCACTTCATGAACAACACCTTCGAGAGCCTGGACTACCAGAAGCTCAGCGCCGCCGCCGTGGTCATGGCCCTGGCGATGGTGGTGATCATCGCCCTGCTGTTCAAGGCGGAGGACGTATTCGGAAAGGATGTGGAGGGATGAGAAAGAATTTCTATATCGCCCGCGCCATCCTGACGGTGATCGCCGCCCTGTTCGCCTTTGGCTTTCTGCTGCCCACGGTGCTGACCATCACCAACTCCTTCATGACCCAGAGCGAGATCGCCGCCAACTACGGCCAGGTGTTCTCCAGCCTTACCGGCAGCGGCGGCACCTATATCTCCGACACGGTGAATCTGAAATTCATCCCGGAGAAGGTGAGCCTCAGTCAGTACATCACTGTGCTCATCAAAAGCCCGGACTACCTGCTGAAGTTCTGGAACTCGGTCATTCTGGTGCTTCCCATCGTGATCGGCCAGGTGAGCCTGGCCGCCGTCACCGCCTACGGCTTTACCCGCTGGCGGGGAAAGGTGCGCAGCTTCCTGTTCTTCTTCTATGTGATCTTGATGCTCATGCCCTACCAGGTCACATTGGTGCCCAACTATCTGGTCAGCGACTGGCTGGGGATCCTGAACACCCGGTGGGCCATTATCCTCCCGGGGATCTTCGCCCCCTTCTCCGTGTTCCTGCTGACCAAGTTCATGCGGCGGATCCCCGTCTCCCTCATCGAGGCGGCCAAGGTGGAGGGCGCCAGCGAGTGGCAGATCTTTACCGGCATCTGCCTGCCCCAGTGCCGCAGCGCCCTGTATTCCATCGCCATTCTGGTATTCATCGACTACTGGAACATGGTGGAGCAGCCCATCATCCTGCTGCCGGACGCCAGTAAGCAGCCCCTGTCGGTGTATCTGAGCACCATCAACGCCAGCGAGGTGGGACTGGCCTTTGCCATCGGCACCATCTACATGGTGCCCTGCCTGCTGCTGTTCCTCCACGGCGAGGACTATCTGGTGGAGGGCATCGCCCACCAAGGCTCTGTAAAGGGCTGAGCTATCCCATGTGAAAGGAAACAGACCTATGGAAGTGAAAGAGAAATCCAAAAAGAGGGAGCTTATCAAGACCATCGCCATTATCTTTCTGGTGATTCTGCTGCTCCTGACCTTCTTTTCCAATACCATCATGAACCGTTCCCTGCCGGAGGTGGCCACCCAGTCTATTGTGGGCGGCACCATCAACGCCAAGATCCGGGGCAGCGGCACCGTCACCGCCAACGAGAGCTACGAGGTGAATCTGAAGCAGACCCGCACCATCCACTCCATCTGCGTGAAGGTGGGCGACACCGTGGAGCAGGGCGCTCTGCTGTTCGTGCTGGAGGACGGGGACAGCGAGGAGCTGCGCGCCGCCCAGGAGCAGCTGGCGGCCCAGCAGATCAGCTATCAGAAGCAGCTTTTGAGCCTGGGCAAGGAGTACGCCGCCGAGGACCGCACCGTGGCCCAGCTCCAGAAGGAGCTGGAGAAGGCCCAGGAGCAGGTGGAGGCCAACTTCATCACCGACGCGGAGCTGACCTACGCCAAGGGCGACCTGGCCGCGGCCAAAACGGCCCTGGACGAGCTTGAGCGGATCCTGGAGGAGCTGGAGGCCCTCATGACGGACAGCGAGGAGTACCAGGAGGCCAAGGCCGCCGTGGACAAGTGGACGTCGGAGGTCAATACCGCCCAGACCGCCGTGGAGACTTACCAGAGCCAGCTGGACGAGCTGGAAAAGACCGGCGAGGTGGATATGGACCGGCGGATCGAGGACGCGGAGAACGCCCTCGATAAGGCGCGAAACGACTGGAAGAGCGACTGGCTGGCGTATAAGGGAGACCTTGCGCAACTGATAAAGACGATTGAAGATAGCAAAACGTATACGATAGTTTTAGACGAAACTAAGTTTACTAATGAGCCTCAGAAAATTGAGAGCGATGACCAAATCTATATCGAGGCGTATATTACCGCCAACGTAACAGACAAAGACGACCCGGGGAAAACCGCCTACGAGACCCTGCTGGCCGACCAGAACGATGTGGACGAAAAAGAAAAGGCGCTGAAACGTCTGCAAGATGATCGAGGGGACAGCGACGACGATTATGATACCCAGGTCCGTAAGATCCGGAAGAAGCTGAACGAGGCGGAGGACGATCTGGATACCGCCCAGCGGGAGCTGCGGGCCGCGGAGCGGGACCTGGAGAGCGCCGAGGGCGACAATACCAGCCTGAAAAACCAGATCAAGGACTACGAGGCCGCCAAGCGGCAGCGTGCCGCCGACGTGGAGACCTATCAGAACCAGCTGTCCGACCTGGAGAAGCGGAAAACCGCCTATGACACGGCGGTGGAGACCGTGGAGGCCAAGACCCAGGCCCTGGAGGACGCCATGAGCGGCAAGGATATCGACAAGCAGATCGACGATCTGGACCTCCAGAGCGCCCGGCTGGAGCTCCAGAAGCTGGCGGACAAGGTGGAAAAGCTGAAGACCGACACGGTGGGCACGGAGATCACCGCCCCCGTGGCCGGCACCATCAGCGCCATCAATGTCTCCGCCGGCAAGGAGACCGACCCCGGCGTTCCCATGGCCACCATCGACGTGACGGACCGGGGCTACACCGTGAAGATCTCCGTCACCAACGATCAGGCCAAGCAGATCAAGGTGGGCGATACCGCCAACGTCACCAACTACTACTGGGGCAACAACCTGGAGGCGGTGGTGGAGGCCATCACCGCTGACCCCGCCTCTCAGGGCCGGGGCAAGCTGGTGGTGTTCCGGGTCTCCGGCGAGATCGACCCGGGCACCAACATCACCCTCTCCATCGGCCAGCGCAGCGCCAACTACGACACGGTGGTGCCCAAGAGCGCCCTGCGCTCCGACTCCAACGGCGACTTCGTGCTGGTGATCACCGAGAAGAGCACCCCCCTGGGACCCCGGTACATCGCCACCCGGGCGGATGTGCAGATCCTTGCTCAGGACGATACCAGCGCCGCCGTCAGCGGCCTGGTATCCGGTGATTTCGTCATCACCACCTCCAGCAAGCCCCTCTCCGCCGGGACCCAGGTAAGGCTGGTGGAGTCCCAGTGAGCAGGGAGAATGTGTTCCGGCGGGCCGCCGGCGCTGTACGGGCCTTTGGCTTCAAGCAGTGGTTTTTGCTGATATTGAACATCGTGCTGGTCGTGGGGTCTGCGGCCTCCCTGCTGGGGATGCGGGCCATCGCCGGGACCTTTCCCGCCCTGACCGCCGCCCAGCGGTTCCGGGGGGAGGGGGAAATGCGCTTCGCCCAGATCGCCTGCTATCTGCCTGTGGGAGAGGAGGCGGCTCCCAGCGATATCCTCAGGTTCCGGCAGAGCCTGGACGGGAAGTTTCTGGAGCAGTCCCTGGAGGCGCCGGAGAACGGCAGCCTCTATGTGGACGCCTACAGCGCTCTGGCCAGCCTCAAGGCCGAGGGGCCCCACGGCTCCGCCGACGTGGAGGCCATCGCCGTGGGCGGCGACTTCTTCTTCTTCCATCCGCTGGAGCTGAAAAGCGGCAGCTATTTCTCCGACGACGACCTGATGGACGATCTGGTGCTGCTGGACGAGGAGCTGGCCTGGCGTCTCTTCGGCGGCAGCGACCTGGCGGGGATGGATATGACCATCAACGGGGAGCATTTCGTGGTCTCCGGCGTGGTCTCCCGGGAGGACGACTTCGCCAGCCGGAAGGCCTACTCCGGCGAGCCGGGCCTCTATCTGTCCTACTCCGCCCTGGAGCGGCTGGAGGGCGAGGAGGCGGACGGCGCGATCAACTGCTATGAGATCGTGCTGCCCGACCCCATCAGCGGCTACGCCATGGGCGTGGTGTCCGAGGGCTTCCCGGCAGGGAAGGGGGACGTGGTGGAGAACAGCGCCCGCTATACCCTGGAGAACCTCATCGCCGTGCTGGGCGGCTTCGGCCAGCGCTCCATGCGGGTCAACGGCGTGATCTACCCCTACTGGGAGAACGCGGCGCGGCTGACGGAGGACTACGCGGCGGGGCTTCTGCTGCTGGCCCTGCTGCTGGCGGTGTGCCCGCTGACCTTCGCTCTGGTCATCGTGATTCGGGAGATCGTCCGCAGCTACCGGTTCATGAAGCGCGCCGTCCCCGCCAAGGTGGAGAGCGCCGTGGAAAAGAGCCGGGAAAAGCGGCTGGAGAAGAAATTTGAAAAGAAAGACGAGGGGCAGTAAATGGCAAACCTGCGTCTGCGCAATGTAAAAAAGGTATACGACGGAAACGTCACCGCGGTCCAGGACTTCAACCTGGATATCGCGGACAAGGAGTTTATCGTCCTGGTAGGGCCCTCCGGCTGCGGCAAGTCCACCACCCTGCGGATGGTGGCGGGGCTGGAGACCATTACCGAGGGGGAGATCTACATCGGCGATAAGCTGGTGAACCAGATGCCCCCCAAGGAGCGGGACATCGCCATGGTGTTCCAGAACTACGCCCTCTATCCCCACATGACGGTCTACGACAACATCGGCTACGGCCTGCGGCTGCGGAAGTTCCCCAAGCGGGTCATCGATCAGAAGGTCCGGGAGGCCGCGGAGATCCTGGATATCACGGAGCTGCTGGGCCGCAAGCCCAAGGCCCTCTCCGGCGGCCAGCGCCAGCGGGTGGCCATCGGCCGGGCCATCGTACGGGAGCCCCAGGTGTTCCTCATGGACGAGCCGCTGAGCAACCTGGACGCCAAGCTCCGCAATCAGATGCGCTCGGAGATCATCAAGCTGCGGCAGAAGGTGAATACCACCTTCATCTATGTGACCCATGACCAGACGGAGGCCATGACCCTGGGGGACCGGATCGTCATTATGAAGGAGGGCTTCGTCCAGCAGGTGGGCACCCCCCGGGAGGTGTTCAACCATCCGGCCAACCTCTTTGTGGCGGGCTTTATCGGCAGCCCCCAGATGAACTTCTTCGACGCCCGGCTGGTCCGCCATGACGGCGGCTACCGGGTGGAGGTGGGCGGCGCGGCGGTGGAGCTCAGCGGCGAGAAGGTCCAGCGGCTCCTGGCCCGGGACGTCCCCAGCCGGGAGGTCAAGCTGGGCGTCCGTCCGGAGCATATGCTCCTGACGGACCAGGCCGACGGCATCCCCGGTCAGGTGGACGTGTCGGAGATGATGGGCAGCGCCGTCCATATCCATCTGCGCTCCCTGGACCGGGACGTGGTGGTGGTGGTCCCGGTGAGCGAGGACGAGGAGGCTCAGATCGCCCCCATGGGCACCCAGGTGCGGTACATCTTCCGGGGCAGCGCCGCCCATGTGTTTGACCCGGAGACGGGCCTGAACCTGGAGTGGACGGCCCTCGGGACCCCCGGGCCGGAGGCTCCGGCGGAGGCCGCCTCCTTCTCGGAAAGCGACGTGGTCCAGGAGGCTGCCCAGGTAGTCCGCGGCGTGCTGGACCAGGGGGAGAACGAGGACCCCTTCACCGACAACTGAATATGACATGGGGAAGGCCCCCGCCGAACCGGCGGGGGCCTTCCCGGATTCATAGGACGCGCCTGCCGGCGCATAGGCTCCTGTGAGGTGATGAGGATGTTGATCCATGTAGTGCGCCCCGGCGAGACGCTGTACGCCATCGCCGGGCGGTACGGGGCGGACCCGGAGCTGCTGCGGACGGCCAACGGCGTGCCGGACTCCGGGGCGCTGGCGGTGGGACAGACGCTGGTGATCCAGCCCGTGGAGACCTTTCATGTGGTCCAGCCCGGGCAGACCCTCTCCGGCGTGGCCCGGCTGTACGGCGTCTCCCTGCGGCAGCTCTACCGGAACAACTATGGGCTGGAGGGGAGACCGGCGCTTCGCCCCGGCCAGACGCTGGTCATCGCCTACGATGAGGAACGGCTGGGGACGGCGTCCACCAACGGGTACGCCTATCCCTTTATCTCCCCGGAGGAGCTGGGGGCCACGCTGCCCTATATGAGCTATCTGACGCCCTTTACCTACGGGATCGACCAGGAGGGGGGCCTGCTGCCTTTGGATGACGGGGCGCTGCTGGCGGAGGCCCGCCGCCTGGGAGCGGCGCCGCTGATGCACCTGTCCACCCTGACGGAAGCCGGACAGTTCTCCAGCCAGCGGGCGGCCAGCCTTCTGGAGGACCCGGCCCGGCAGGCGGCGCTGACGGATCAGGTACTGGCCACCATTGCGGAGAAGGGCTACCTGGGGCTGGACGTGGATTTCGAGTATCTCCCCGCCGCCCTGCGGGAGGCCTACGCGTCGTTCATCACGGCCCTGCGGGAGCGGCTGGCGCCCCTGGGCCTGCCGGTGCTGGCGGCCCTGGCTCCCAAGACCCGGCCGGATCAGCCCGGCCTCCTCTATGAGGCCCACGATTACGCCCTGCTGGGGGCGGCGGCGGACTATGTGCTGCTGATGACCTATGAGTGGGGCTACACCTACGGTCCGCCCATGGCGGTGGCGCCGCTGCCCAACGTGCGGCAGGTGCTGGACTACGCCGTTACGGTCATCCCCCGGGAGAAGATCTATCTGGGGATCCCCAACTACGGCTACGACTGGCCCCTGCCCTTCGTGCAGGGGGAGACCCGGGCCAGGTCCATCTCCAACCAGGAGGCAGTGGCCATCGCCGTGGCCAACGGGGCCGAGATCCAGTTCGATGAGAGGGCGCAGAGCCCCTGGTTCCGCTATACCCGGGAGGGGGTGGAGCATCAGGTGTGGTTCGAGGACGCCCGCAGTATGTCCGCCAAGCTGCGGCTCATTCAGGAGTACGGACTGTGGGGGGCGGGCTACTGGAACCTGATGCGGCCCTACCCTCAGGGCTGGACGGTGCTCAACGCCCTCTACCGGGTGCGGGATCTGTAAGGGGAAAAGGGCCTCATGATTAAAAGGAAGCAGGGCCGGCGCTTTCGCGCCGGCCCTGCTTTTTTGGAGAGAGGGAGAAAAAGAAAAACTTCATTCCTGACAATGTCATCATAACCGCTCCCGCCAAAGAAGTCAACAGCCTCCGGCGACAATTCACGAATTGTTCACAGGCGGTTCAAGAACGGTTCAAAGAACGATATTGACAGCAGGAAAGAGATGGTGTATATTTAGCAGGCTAACTAATTGACGGAAAGAGAAGGGAGAAGCGCGGTATGGAAGATCCCCCGAGCCTGGGCCGGCTGATCGGCTATTGCAGCCATCTGGAGCGGCAGTATCTGGACGCCCGGCTGCGGCGGAACCGGTACAATGTGACGCCGGTGCAGTCCCGCACCCTGCTGTATCTGACCTGCTGTCAGAAGGCTGTTACCCAGCGGAAGCTGGAGGAGGAGCTGCGCCTGCGGCCCTCTACCGTCACCGGCATCATTGACCGGCTGGAGGAGAAGGGCTTTGTGGTCCGCCGCCCCAGCCCCCAGGACGCCCGGTGCCGGCTCATCTCCGCCACGGAGGCGGGCCGCCGCATGGCGGATACCTTCCGCTCGGCGCTGGACGAGACAGACGCCGTCTTTCAGGCGGACCTGTCGGAGGAGGAGCAGCGCCAGATGCGCGCACTTCTGTGCCGCATGATCGCGAACTTGGAAAATGAGGTGAATGGTACATGATCAAAAAACTCTGGCCCTATACCAGAGGCTATCGGAAATGGATGGCGCTGGGGATCGCGTGCTCTGCCAGCGAGGCGGTGTTCGAGCTGCTGATCCCTCTGGTGATGGCGGACATTCTGGATAACGGGATTCCCGCCGGCGACACGTCCTACATTCTGCGGAAGGGCGCGCTGATGGTGCTTATGGCGCTGGTCTCCATGGCCCTGGGCGTTTCCGCCGCCTTCGTGGCGGCCAAGGCCGGGCAGGGCTTCGGCGCCCGGCTGCGGCAGGCCCAGTACGACCATATCCAGAAGTTCTCCTTCCGCAATATTGAGAAGTTTTCCACCGCGTCGCTGGTCACCCGGCTGACCAACGACTGCAACACGATGCAGCAGACGCTGACCATGAGCATGCGCATTATGGTCCGGGCCCCGGTGATGCTGATTTCCGCCCTGGTGCTGGCCGCCAGCATCAGCCTGAAGCTCAGCCGGGTGTTCCTGGTGGCGCTGCCGCTGCTGGTGGTGCTGGCCGCGGTGCTCATCAAGCACATCAGCCCCATTTTCAGCGAGTTCCAGCGGCGCACCGACGACATGAATCTGGTGGTCCAGGAGGACCTGAACGCCATCCGGGTGGTGAAGTCCTTTGTCCGGGAGGACCATGAGAAGGAGAAGTTCGCAAAGCGCAATACCGCCCTGCGGCAGATCTCCGAGCGGGCCTTCGGCTTTGTGATCGTGGGGATGCCGGTGATGATGCTCATTACCAACGGCACCATCATCGCCGTCATGTGGTACGGCGCCCCCATGGTCCAGAGCGGCGAGCTGCAGGTGGCGCTGCTGTCCACCTTCTTCACCTATATCTCTCAGGTGCTCATGAGCCTGGTGATGGTCTGCATGATCATGATGACGGTGACCCGGTCCGTGGCCTGCGCCAGGCGTATCATTGAGGTCCTGGACGAGGAGCCGGACATTACCGACGAGGCGGCCGTCAGCGGCGGCGCGGCAGAGGTGGCCGACGGGTCCGTGGACTTTGACCATGTCTGGTTCAAGTACAGCGAGGACGCCGGGGAGTGGAACCTGGAGGACATCGACCTCCATATCAAAAGCGGCATGACCGTGGGCATCATCGGGGCCACCGGCTCCGCCAAGTCCACCCTGGTGCAGCTCATTCCCCGCCTGTACCAGGTCCAGCGGGGCACGGTCCGGGTGGGCGGCCGGCCGGTGGAGGACTATACCATGGAGCATCTGCGGGACGCCTGCGCCATGGTGCTGCAAAAGAATACCCTGTTTTCCGGCACCATCCGGGACAACCTGAAGTGGGGCGACGCAAAGGCCACGGATCAGGAGATCATGGCCGCCTGCGACGCGGCCTGCGCCTCGGAGTTCATCCAGCGGATGCCGGAGGGCCTAGATACCGATCTGGGCCAGGGCGGCGTCAATGTTTCCGGCGGGCAGAAGCAGCGGCTGTGCATCGCCCGGGCGATCCTGAAAAAGCCCAGGGTGCTGATTCTGGACGACAGCACCAGCGCGGTGGATACCGCCACCGACGCCAAGATCCGGCAGGCGTTCCGGACACAGCTTCCGGACACCACCAAGATCATCATTGCCCAGCGGATCAAGTCCGTGATGGACGCGGATCTGATCGTGGTCATGGACGACGGGCGGATCTCCGACGCGGGGACCCACGACCAGCTCATGGCCAGCAGCGAGATCTATCGCGACGTGTATCTGTCTCAGCAGGAGGGGGTGGGAATCGATGGCTAAAGGCAACGCGAAGCACGGCTATCAACGGCCGAAGAATATGCGCAAGACGATTGGCACCCTGCTGGGCTATCTGGGCGGCTCCAAGTGGCTGCTGCTGATCGTGGCGGTGTGCGTGGTGCTGAATACCGTGTGCAGCATCGGCGGCGCTTACGTCATCAAGCCCATCATCAACGACTGCATCATCCCCGGAGACTACGGGAAGCTGGCGAAAATGCTGGTGATGATGGCGGGCATCTACATCTGCGGCGCCCTGTTCAGCTACACCTATTCCCGCCTGATGGTCCATATCTCCCAAAAGACCACCTACGCCATCCGGCAGGACCTGTTCGACAAGATGCAGAGGCTGCCCCTCAGCTATTTCGACGCCCATACCCACGGGGAGCTGATGAGCCGCTATACCAACGATATCGATACCATCAACGAGATCCTCAACAACGGCCTGGTGAGTCTGGCGTCCGGGGCGCTGACCTTCGCCGGCGTGGTGGCGGTGATGCTGTACCTCAACCCCCTGCTGTTTCTGGTGACGCTGTTCTCTCTGGGGCTGATGATGGTGGTCATCATGACCATCGGCAAGCGCAGCCGCCGGTACTTCGTGGCCCAGCAGCGGGATCTGGGAACCGTCAACGGCTACATCGAGGAGATGATCGAGGGCCAGAAGGTCATCAAGGTCTTTAACCACGAGGACGCCGCCAGGGAGGGCTTCCGGCAGCGGAACGAGGCCTATCAGACCAGCGCCACCAACGCCCAGGCCTTCGCCAGCTCCATGATGCCCTTCATGGGCAACATCAGCCATATCAACTACGCGCTGACCTGCTGCATCGGCGCCCTGCTGTCCATCGCCATGGGCGTGGATCTGGGCTCCCTGGTGGTGTACCTGGGTTATGTCAACCGGGTCAGCCAGCCCGTCAGCCAGATGAGCCAGCAGGTCAACAACCTCCTGGCCGCCATCGCCGGCGCGGAGCGGGTCTTTGAGGTCATGGAGACCGCGCCCGAGGTGGATGAGGGCAGGGCTACCCTGGTGAACGTCCGCCGGGACGCCGGCGGCAAGCTGGTGGAACAGGCCTCCCGGGGCGACGGCTGGGCCTGGAAGAAGCCTGACGGGACCCTGACGCCCCTGGCCGGCGACGTGCGGTTCAAGGACGTAGTGTTCCGCTATGTGCCGGAGAAGACCATCCTCCACGGCATCAGCCTGTACGCCAAGCCCGGTCAGAAGATCGCCTTCGTGGGCTCCACCGGCGCGGGCAAGACCACCATCACCAACCTCATCAACCGGTTCTATGAGATCCAGGAGGGGACCATCACCTACGACGGCATCGATGTGCGGGACATCAGCAAGGAGAGCCTGCGCCGGTCTCTGGGCATCGTGCTGCAGGACACCCACCTCTTTACCGGCACCATCGCCGACAACATCCGCTACGGCAAGCTGGACGCCACCGACGAGGAGGTCCGCGCCGCCGCCAGGCTGGCCAATGCCGATACGTTCATCCGCCATTTGCCCAAGGGCTACGACACTGTTCTCACCGACGACGGCGGCAACCTGAGTCAGGGCGAGCGGCAGCTTCTGGCCATCGCCCGGGCCGCCGTGGCGGACCCGCCGGTGCTGATTCTGGATGAGGCCACCAGCTCCATCGATACCCGCACGGAGAAGCTGATCGAGAAGGGTATGGACCGTCTGATGGCGGGGCGCACCGTGTTCGTCATCGCCCACCGCCTGTCCACCGTCCGCAACGCGGCGGCCATCATGGTGCTGGAGCAAGGGGAGATCATCGAGCGGGGCGACCATCAGGATCTGCTGGACCAGGGCGGCAAGTACTATCAGCTGTACACCGGCCAGGCGGAACTGAGCTGAACTTTTGCTGATTGTGACATTTACAACTATACTTTTTCCGAAAGATAGGCTATACTAAGTGCGACCACAACGGCGTGAGCCGAATGAGAAAGGAGCTGCCACCATGAAGTATATCTGCGACGTCTGCGGCTACGAGTACGACGAGGCCCTGGGCGATCCTGACCACGGCATCGCCCCCGGCACCAAGTGGGAGGACCTGCCCGAGGATTTCGAGTGCCCTCTGTGCGGCGTGGGCAAGGACCAGTTCTCCGCCCAGTAAAACAAGAGGAGCGCCCCCGCCGGTTCGCCGGCGGGGGCGCTCCTTTGTCACCTGCTTTCCGGGCTACAGGCCGGCCGGCGGCGCGGCGATGGCCTGGCCAACCTGCTGGACCACCGACAGGTGGGTGTCGTCGAACAGGTGCATGTAGATCCGGGCGGTGGTGGCGGTGTTGCTGTGGCCCAGGGCGCGGCTGATGCCGTAGAGGGAGACGTTGCGGCTGCCGGCGATGCTGGCGAAGCTGTGGCGCAGGCCGTGGAGGGTGATGTAGGGCAGACCCGTCCGCCGCAGGAGACGCTGGAGCTGGTTGCTGACATAATCCGGCTGATAGGGGCGGCCGCCGTGGTGGGAGACGAGAAAGCCGGCGTCCTGATAGGCGGGACCCATCTCCCGCTTTTCCCGCTGGTACTTGTGCCAGAGCTGATCGATGGTGCGCTCCAGGTCCGTGATGCCGCCGTAACCCAGGCGGCGGGCGGAGGAGGTGTTTTTGGTCCCCTTGTCCACGCTCCTGCCGTTGACCGCCGTGCGGGCTTCCGCCACGGTGATGATCCTGGCCTTCCGGTCCACGTTGCTCCACTTCAGGGCGCAGATCTCGCTGCGCCGCAGGCCCAGATATCCGGCCAGCTTTACCACCGGTTCCAGGCTGGTGCCCTCCAGAGCCTGAAAGAGCCGCCCCATGGTCTCCGCGTCATAGTAGTGGTGGACCGGGAGTCGGAAGGAGGGGAGCTGGACCAGCTCGGACACGTTGGAAGGGATCAGCTTCTGCTGCACGGCCCGCTCCAGGGCGGTGTGGAGCAGACACTGGTGCTTGCGCACCGTGTTGCCGCAGAGGCCCTCCCGCTGCTTGTCGTTGAGATAGCGCTGGACCTGGGCGGGGGACAGCTCCCGGAGAGGGATGGACCCCAGACCGGGAATCAGGTGGTTGCGCACGATCATGGTGTAGCCGTGGACGGTGGAGGCGGCCAGAGCGGGGCGGACGATCTGCTCCAGCCAGTAGTCCAGCCAGCTTCCCACGGTCAGTCCCGGGGCCGCCTGATCCAGCGCCAGACTGCGGGTGATCCGGTTGGCGTCCCGGGCCTGCACCGCCTGTTCCAGGGTGGGGAAGCATCGGGTGTGGCGGCAGGCTCTGCTGCCTCCGTCGTAGGTGTACAGGACGGCGTAGTAGCAGCTGCGCTGGGTGTCGTAGGAGACGTTGGTCATCAAAGTCTTTCTCGCCATAGGAAGCATACCTCTCTTTCTGATGTCCGGCGGGTCCTGCCGCGCCGGTACATTTACGATAGCACGATGGCGGTATCTGTCAAGTGCTTTCCCTTGTCTCCTGCTGCGAACGGGGAGTCAGATCGGAAAAAAGAAGGCGGCGGCCCGTGACAGGGCCGCCGCCTTTACAGCGTTTCGGTCAGATGAAGGAGGCCGCCCAGGCTCAGCGGACGCGGCAGCGCTCCACGATGTCTCCCATGGCCTGCCAGCTGCGCTCCATGTCTGCCGTCAGCTTCAGCTGGGTCCGGCAGCGGTCCAGATTCTGGCCGGGGTAGCTGGTGCTGAAGTACACGTCCCCCTCCAGATAGTCGGTGAGGAAGCGGATGCCGCACTCCAGAGTCATGAGCTTGGCCCCCCAGGGGAGGTATTGAAGCTCCTGGTCCGTCAGACTGCCGCCGGTACCCTCCAGATACCCCCGGGTGTAGATGGCGAACAGGTCCAGATCAAAGTTGACCCGGCTCAGATCCTTCTCGTCCTCGTCGCAGTGGTTGGCGCCGAAGCGGATGGCGTCGCCGAAGTCGTTGATGGCCAGGCCCGGCATCACGGTGTCCAGGTCGATGACGCAGACCCCCTCGCCGGTGTCCTCGTCCAGCAGCACGTTGTTGAGCTTGGTGTCGTTGTGGGTGACCCGCAGGGGCAGCTTCCCCGCCCGCAGGGCGTCCATGGCCACGGAGCAGTCCGCCTCCCGGCGGAGGATGAAGTCGGTCTCCGCCTCCACCTCCGCCGCCCGGCCCAGCCGGTCAGCCTCCAGAGCCAGGCGGAACTTCCGCAGGCGGTCCGGGGTGTCGTGGAAGTGGGGGATGGTCTCGTGGAGGGTGCCGGCGGGGAAATCCCGGAGCATCTGCTGGAACCGGCCG
>CATZRD010000010.1 GCA_958423465.1 uncultured Oscillospiraceae bacterium
AGGATTCCTGACAGAACCGGCGTGGAGGCAGCGGCGGGTGTCGATGCCCGCGCCGGAGGCGCGTCCAAGCGTTTTGCGCAGCAAAACCTTGCCGCAGGGGCAATTCATTTGCCCCGAGGAATTTAAATCATCTGGGGTCCCCGGCAAATTGTAAATTTGCTGGGGCACACCCGCACCGGCGAGTATCTGGCCCGCTGCAAGAGCTGAAAGGATTCCTGACAGAACCGGCGTGGAGGCAGCGGCGGGTGTCGATGCCCGCGCCGCGAGATGGTTTTTTTGCCCGGTCCCGCAAAAAACCCGCCCGGAGGCGGGAATCCGCTGAATGCCCGTGTGATCGATCTGTCCCGGCGGCATAACGCTATGAGCTTTGAAAGGAGAAGAGCAATGGAAATTCTGGAAAAGGTCGCGTATATGAAGGGCCTGGCCGAGGGCCTTGGCCTGGACACCAAGACCAAGGAGGGCAAGCTCCTCACCGTGATGATGGACGTTCTGGACGACATCGCCCTGGAGCTGCAGGACATCCGGGATGAGCAGGAGGATCTGGAGCGGGGGCTGGACGCCGTCAGCGACGATCTCAGCGACGTGGAGTCCGTCGTCTACGATATGTGCGGAGACGATGATGAGGACGAGGACGAAGAGGACGAGTACGACGAGGAGGAGGACGGCGAGGTCTACGAGACCACCTGCCCCAACTGCGAGGAGAACATCTTCTTCGACGAGACTATCCTGGCCGACGGCGAGGTCCAGTGCCCCAACTGCGGGGAGAAGCTGGAGTTCGACCTGGACGATCAGGGCTGCTGCGGCCGCTGCGGTTCCTGCGCCGACGATGCGGACGAGGATGAGGAGGACTGAGCCTCCCGTCCAGCGGTATGTCTGACCGCGCCCCTGCCGGGACCCATTCGGCAGGGGCGCTTTTTATGAGCGACGCCTCCCCGTCGGGGAGGGGAAAGGAAGAGACCATGAAAAGCAAAGTTTATTTTACCAAGACCATCACCCCGGAGAAGGTGGTAGAGCTGTATCGGGCGGCGGGCCGGCCCCTGACAGGCCGGGTGGCGGCCAAGGTCCACTCCGGCGAGGAGGGGAATCAGAATTTCCTTCACCCGGAGTTTTTCCGGCCGGTGATCGACCTGACCGGGGCCACGGTGGTGGAGTGCAACACCGCCTATGACGGCGCCCGCAACGAGACGGAGAAGCACCGCCGTCTGCTGGCAGACCATGGCTGGAGCAGGTATTTCGACGTGGACCTGATGGACGGAGAGGGGCCGGACCTGCGCCTGCCGCTGAAGGGCGGCCTGGTGCTGAAGGAAAATCTGGTGGGGAAGCATCTGGCGGACTATGACGCTCTGCTGGTGCTGTCTCACTTCAAGGGCCACCCCATGGGCGGCTACGGCGGCGCGCTGAAGCAGCTGTCCATCGGCTGCGCCTCCACCGCCGGCAAATGCCTCATCCACTCCGGCGGAACGGTGGACGATCAGAGCATTATCTGGGACCACTGCGCGGAGCAGGACGTGTTCTGCGAGGCCATGGCAGACGCCGCCAAGACCGTGGTGGACTTCTTCAAGGGGAACGCGGTGTATGTGAACGTCATGGCTAACCTGTCCGTGGACTGCGACTGCTGCGCCGTGGCGGAGGACCCCTGCATGAGGGACATCGGCGTGCTGGCCTCTCTGGACCCGGTGGCCCTGGATCAGGCGTGCCTGGACCTGGTGTACCGGTCCGACGATCCCGGCCGGGACCACTTCATTGAGCGGGTGGAGACCCGCCGCGGCGTCCACACCATTGAGGCGGCGGAGCAGCTGGGCGTGGGCAGCCGGGACTACGAGCTGGTGGCGCTGGACTGACGCACCGGCGGAAAATACCGGAAAAACCGCCGGCGCAACCGCTGGTTGTCAAATTATCCACTGTTTTTGGTGGCGCTTTCCCGGGAAATCCGGTAGGATGGAGCCATCAAGCACAGGAGGTCTGCCATGGATTTTGCTGAGAGACTGTACGCCCTCCGCCGGGAGAAGGGCCTGAGCCAGGAGGAACTGGCGGAGGTGGTGGGGGTCACCCGTCAGGCGGTGCAGAAGTGGGAGTCCGGGGCCAGCCGCCCGGACATGGACAATCTCACCGCCCTGGCCCGGTATTTTGGGGTGACGCTGGACTACCTCATCACCGGGGAGGAGCCGCCCGCCCCGGCGGCAGGGAGCCCTACCGTCATTGAGAAGCACTACTACCGGGAGTGCGGGGACTTCTTCCGCCCGCGGGGGGACTACGAGTACGTCAGCAGGCGGACCCTGTGGGGCCTGCCTCTGGTCCACGTCCACATCAGTGGGCGGGGGCTGGCCCGGGCCAGGGGGATCATAGCCGTGGGCAATGTGGCCACGGGGCTGGTGTCGCTGGGGGTATTCTCCGCGGGGCTGTTGTCCCTGGGGGTGATCTCCCTGGGGGTGCTGCTCTCCATCGGGTGCGTGTCGGCGGGGACCCTGTCTCTGGGCTGCTTCGCCTTCGGCTGGCTGGCCCTGGGGGCCGTGACCTTCGGCCGCTACGCCATCGGCGGCGTCGCCGTGGCCTCCCGGATCGCCCTGGGCGGCGTGGCCAATGGCCCGTTGGCCATCGGTGGCGCGGTGAAGGGGACCACCCGGTTCCGCCTCATGGAGGGGGTCCCCGTGGACCGGGCCACCAGAGACGCCATCCGTCAGGCGGTGGCCGAGGCTCTGGGTGGCCGGCTCCCCTGGCTGCGGTGGCTCTTCACCGCTTGGTTCTGAGGGAACGTTCGCTTTTGAAAGGGAGAAAGGGCCGCGGTGAAATGTCCGCGGCCCTATTCCCATATCTGGGGACCATTTCCGGGGCTTTTCCCCGGCGAACCCTGTTGACAAGGGGAAAAAGTGTGCTATAATCAGTTTACAACCATGAAAAACGCGTCACGAGGAAACCAGCGGCCATCGGACGGCCTCAGCGAGCGGGGGAGGGTGGAAGCCCCGCGGCCTGCGTCCCGGCAGCAGCCACTTCCCAGTGGGCGGCGACGAGCCGCACGGTTTTGCCCCCGTTATCGGGCGCTCGAGATATCCCTTTTGGGATAATTAGGGTGGTACCGCGAAGATCTTCGCCCCTATGCGGCGGCGAGGTCTTTCTTTTTTTGCCCCGGCGTGAATAGGAGGAACCTGCGATGAAAAAACGGATGACAGCCCTGGTCCTGGCCCTGCTGGCCTGCCTGGCCCTGACCGCCTGTCAGGGAGAACCCCTTCCGGCGGGGATGGACGAGGAGACCCTCATCGCCCAGGGGCGGAAAACGGCGCGGATGCTGGCCGGCGGGGAGTACGACGCCGTGGCGGCCCTGGTCCGGGAGGACCTGCGGGAGACCATCACCGCCGACAGCCTCCGGGACCTGATGCTGCGCCAGACGGAGGGCGCCGGCGCGTACCGCCAGGTGGAGGACGCCATGGCCACCGGCCAGACCGCCAATGGGGAATCCTTCGGCGTGGCGGTGCTCTACTGCGAATATACCGAGGACAGCGTGCTGTTCCGGCTGGCTTTTGACCCGGATATGGCGCTCATCGGCCTGGAGGTCAAAAAGCAATGACCGAGATACATATGAGCGGAGGAACGGAGATTGACCATAAAGCTTGCCCGATCCGGGGCGGCCCTTCGGGGCCGCTGCCGTGACTGGGGTGTACGAAATTTCGCGGGGACGGCGGCGGCGGTTTGCCATACGTCCCTGGCGCTGGCCGCCCTGCTGCTGGGCTGGACGCTGGCGTCTTTGACCTGGCCCGGCCCTCTGGGCTGCGCCGTCTTTGCGTTGGCCGCCCTGGCGGCGGCGGAGCTGGCCCTCTGGCTGCTGCGAAAGCTGCTGCGCCGCCTGCTGAGCCGGGACCCGGGACCCTTGGCGGCGGCGCTGGTGTTCACCGGCGTTCTGGCCGCCGCCGCGGCGGAGGGCGCGGGGGAGGGCTGGACGGTCCGGGTGTGGCTCTTTACCGGCGCCGCGGCGGGAGCCGTGCTGCTGGCGTCGGCCAGCTTCTGGGCTCTGGCGGTCCGGCGGCGGGCGACGCCCACTACGGTGCTGTGCCTCCTGCTGTCCGGTGCTGTGACGGTGCTGACGGCGGCGCTGCTGGCCTCCGACGGTTTTTCGGACGACGCCCTCCGGCGGGACGCGGCTCTGCTGGAGGTCTCCGGCCCGGGGGAGAGCGCTCTGGAGCCGTCTCTGGGCATGGGGCCTTACGCCGTGGAGACCCTGGACTACGGGCCCGGCGGTGCCCTGCCGGAGGCGGGCACGGTGGACCTGACTCCCTACATGGACCGGGACACTGGCGATCTGGCGGGGAACTATGTGGACGCCTACCTGGACTACGAGCTGGACCGGACGCCCCTGACGGGCCGGGTGTGGTACCCGGCGGAGGGGGAGAACTGCCCCCTGCTGGTGATCGCCCACGGGAACCATGAGATCACCACCGACTCCTACCTGGGCTACGCCTACCTGGGGGAGTACCTGGCCAGCCACGGCTACGCGGTGGCCTCGGTGGATCAGAACGCCTGTAACCTGCTGACCAACGAGAACGACGGCCGGGCGGTGCTCCTGCTGGAGCATATCGGCCTGCTGCTGGACTTCAATGGCCGGGAAGGAAATCCCCTTTACAGGCGGCTGGACAGCGGCAATATCGCCATTGCCGGCCACAGCCGGGGCGGCGAGATGGCCGCCACCGCCTATCTCTTCAACGGCTACGACCGCTACCCGGAAAACGGGGCGGTGCGCTTTAACTACCACTATGATATCAAGTCCGTGATCGCCATTGCCCCCACGGTGAACCAGTACAAGCCCGCCGGCCACAGCGTGGCGCTGGAGGATGTGAACTACCTGCTGCTCCACGGGGCGGCGGACCGGGACGTGACCCGCTTTATGGGCATGAGCCAGTACGAGAACATCACCTTCACCGGGAAGGGGGACTATCTGAAGTCCGCCCTGTACATCGGCGGGGCCAACCACGGGCAGTTCAACTCCCTCTGGGGCGCCCGCGACCAGACCGGACCCGCCGGCCGTTTTCTGAACGTGAAGGGGCTGCTGGCGGAGGAGGACCAGCAGCGGATCGCCCAGGTGTTCATCAAGGTGTTCCTGGACGTGACCCTCCGGGGGGACGAGAGCTGCCGGCCCCTCCTGACGGACTGGGACCGCTATGCCGCCCAGCTCCCCCAAACGGTGTATTTTCAGAGCTGGCAGGAGGCGGGCTTTACCGCCATCGCCGATTTTGAGGAGGACTCCGATCTGGAGACCGGGACCATGGCGGGGGTCACGGCCCGGACCAGCGGCGTCAACTGGTGGGCGGAGGAGCTGCTGAACTTCGCCGGTGACACTGCCTACGACACCCACGCCCTGCGGCTGCGGTGGGGCAATGCCGGGCGCTATACCCTGCACACCCCGGCGCTGGACCTCACCGGACAGGCGCTGACCTTCGACATCTGCGACCGGGATACCAAGGCCGCGGAGAAGGGGGAGGCCCGGGCCCTGCTGGACGGTCAGGTGATCCTCACCGATAAGGCCGGGCGGGAGGCCGCCGCCTCTATTCGGGACTACGCCGCCGTGTTCCCCATTTTGGCGGTGCGTTCGGACAAGCTGGATGTTCTCTTTGACACACCGAGCTGGAAATACGCCATGTCTACCGTGTCCATCCCTGTGGAGGCGCTCGCCGGGGAGGCGGGCTTCGACCCCGCCGCCGTGACGGCGATCAGCTTCCGGTTCGAGGGGAGCGGCCAGGTGAGCATGGACAACATCGGCTTTACGCCGGTGGGAGCGTAAATAAAGTTTTCGCCCGCCTTTTTCAAAAGGCGGCGGAGTCCAGAGGCGGAGCCTCTGGTGGGTTTGGGCGAAGCCCAACATTCTATCGCAAATTAACATTTCATTATAAGAAACTAAAAGAAAAAAGGAGAGAGACCCCATGCAAAAGAAATACGGCCTGAACGAACTGCGGGAGATGTTCCTGAGATTTTTTGAATCCAAGGGGCATCTGCGCCTGCCCAGCTTTTCCCTGATCCCCCAGAACGACGCCAGCCTGCTGCTCATCAACAGCGGCATGGCCCCCATGAAGCCCTATTTCACCGGCGAGACGGAGCCGCCCCGCCATCGTGTGACCACCTGCCAGAAGTGCATCCGCACCGGCGACATCGAGAACATCGGCCACACCTCCCGCCACGGCACCTACTTCGAGATGCTGGGCAACTTCTCCTTCGGGGACTACTTCAAGAAGGAGGCCATCCCCTGGGCCTGGGAGTTTTTGACCAGCCCCGAGTGGGTGGGCCTGGACCCGGACCGGCTCTATCCCTCCGTCTTTGCCGGGGATGAGACCACCCCCGCCGACGAGGAGGCTTTCCGCATCTGGAACGAGGAGATCGGGATTCCCGCCGAGCGAATCTTCCGCTTCGGCAAGGCGGACAACTTCTGGGAGCACGGCAGCGGCCCCTGCGGCCCCTGCTCCGAGATCTACTACGACCGGGGGGAGAAGTACGGCTGCGGCAAGCCCGGCTGCACCGTGGGCTGCGACTGCGACCGGTATATCGAGGTCTGGAACGTGGTGTTCTCCCAGTTCAACAATGACGGCGAGGGGCACTACACCGAGCTGAAGCAGAAGAACATCGACACGGGTATGGGCCTGGAGCGCCTGGCGGTGGTGTGCCAGGACGTGGATTCCCTCTTCGATGTGGACACCGTCATGAACATCACCAACAAGGTCTCCGAGATCACCCACGCCCACTACGGCGAGAGCCGGGAGCGGGACGTCAGCCTGCGGATCATCACCGACCACATCCGCTCCGCCACGTTCATGATCTGCGACGGCGTGCTGCCCAGCAACGAGGGCCGGGGCTACGTGCTGCGCCGGCTGCTCCGCCGGGCCGCCCGCCACGGCAAGCTCCTGGGGGTCAACGACCCGTTCCTGTATGAGGTGTGCGACACCGTCATCCGCGAGAACGAGGGCCACTACCCTGAGCTGCGGGAGCGCCAGAGCTATATCACCAAGGTCATCCGGGTGGAGGAGGAGAACTTCGCCAGGACCATCGACGGCGGCATCCGGATCTTCAGCGAGATGCTGGCCGGCCACAAGGAGAAGGGGGAGACCACCTTCTCCGGCGCGGACGCCTTCAAGCTGTACGACACCTACGGCTTCCCCATCGACCTGACCCTGGAGATGGTGGCGGAACAGGGCATGACTGTGGACGAGGCCGAGTTCCACCGGCAGATGGACGAGCAGCGCCAGCGGGCCCGGAAGGCCCGGGAGGCCCTGGGCGACCTGGGCTGGGCCGGCGTGGAGTTCGGCAAGGACGTGCCCGAGACCCAGTTCGTGGGCTACGAGGGAACGGACCGGGCCACGGAGGCCCGGGTGGTGGCCATCGTGGCCGGGGACCAGCAGGTGGACGAGATCGTCTCCGGCGTGGAGGCCATCGTGGTGCTGGACCGGACCCCCTTCTACGCGGAGATGGGCGGCCAGGTGGCCGACCACGGCGTGATCGCCGCCGCAAAGGCCAGTTTTGAAGTCACCGACGTCCAGAAGAACAAGGGCGGCAAGTATATGCACTACGGCAGGATGACCGAGGGCAGCTTGAAGGTGGGCGACGCCGTCAGCGCCAGGATCGACCTCCAGCGGCGGAAGGCCATCATGCGGGCCCACTCCGCCACCCATCTGCTGGACAAGGCCCTGCGCACGGTGCTGGGAGACCACGTCCATCAGGCGGGCTCTCTGGTGGAGGAGGACCACCTGCGCTTTGACTTCACCCACTTCTCCGCCATGACGGCCCAGGAGCTGGGGGAGGTCTCCCGGGTGCTCAACGACTCCATTCTGGAGGGGTATCCCATCGACACCAGGGTCATGGGCATCGAGGAGGCCAAAAAGACCGGGGCTATCGCCCTCTTCGGCGAGAAGTACGGCGACGTGGTCCGGGTGGTGGACATGGGCCAGGGCTACTCCGTGGAGTTCTGCGGCGGCACCCACCTGGACAACACCGCCAAAGTGGGCATCTTCCACATCGACAGCGAGTTTTCCGTAGCCTCCGGCGTCCGCCGGATCGAGGCCACCACCGGCCGCAAGGCCCTGGAGGCCATGAACCGCAGCCAGGACATGCTGTTCCAGGCCGCCGCCGCCCTGAAGGTGAAGCCCACGGAGCTGCGGGAGAAGGCCGGCCAGATGACCGGGGAGATCCGGGAGCTGCGGCAGGCCATCGAAAAGATGAAGGCCCGGGAGTTCGTCTCCCAGGCGGACCAGTTCCTGCTGAACGCCAAGCAGGTGAAGGGCCTGAAGGTGGTATCCTTCTCCAAAAACGGCCTGAGCGCCGACGATCTGCGGAAGATGGGCGACTTCCTCCGGGACAAGGAGCCCGCCGTGGCGGCCCTGCTGGCCAGCGTCAGCGGGGAGAAGATCACCTTCCTGGCGGTCTGCGGCAAGGAGGCCGTGGCCCGGGGCGTGAAGGCCGGGGATATCATCAAGGCCATTGCTCCCATCTGCGGCGGCAAGGGCGGCGGCAAGCCCGACAGCGCCATGGGCGGCGGCAGCGACCTGCTGAAGCTGGACGACGCCCTGGCCGCCCTGGACGACTTTGTGGCGGAGAAGGCCAACTGAGCCGAAGAAGGAGAGATCCCATGATCCCCACCGATCCCGCCATCCTGCTGAGCTTCGTGAACACCAGGCTCCGGGACGAGTATGAGAGCCTGGCCGAGCTGTGCGCCGCCCTGGACGCCGATGAGGCGGCTCTGCGGTCGGCCCTGGCGGCCATCGGCTATACCTACGATCCCAACCAAAATCAGTTTACATAACATTTGAAAAGGAGGCTGACCTATGTCCGACGTACTGCGCTTTGACCCCGACTGCCTGTTCTGCAAGATCATCAAGGGGGACATCCCCTCCAGCAAGGTCTATGAGGACAATTTGTGCTACGCGTTCTACGACATTAACCCCCAGGCGCCTACCCACTTTCTGGTGGTGCCCAAGGCCCACATCCAGTCTGTTTCGGAGATCAACAAGTGGAATGAGGCCATCGTGGGGCACATCTTCTCCGTCATCGCCAAGCTGGCGGAGGAGCTGGGCTTTGCCCAGGCCGGCTACCGGGTGGTGTCCAATATCGGCGAGGCGGGCCAGCAGTCTGTGCCCCACCTCCACTTCCACGTGCTGGCGGGACGGGATATGACCTGGCCTCCGGGCTGACCCGGCATATGGCCCGCCGGGCCAGTCGAGCGAAGTTCCTTTGGAGCGAGGCGACTCAACATCTGCCGTTGAGCCAGCCGAGCGAAGTTCCTTTGGAGCGAGGCGACCCCGGCATATAGCCCGCCGGGCTAGCGGCGTATCAGCGCAGACAATGAAAAAGAGGAGCGTACCGATAGGGGATTTCCCCTGGTACGCTCCTCTTTTTTGCGGAACCTGTCAGGTGAGCAGCTCGCGCAGACAGCGGCCCTCGGCCTGGGGCATCTCCTGGCCCAGAATAGCGGCCAGCGTGGGGGCCTCGTCAATGATCTGGGCGGAGGGAAGGATCGCGCCGGGGCGGAAGGCGGGGCCTCGTCCCAGGAACACCGGCTGAGGCCCCTTCTCCGGCTGATAGCCATGGGCAGCCCGGCCGAGACGGTAATCGGAGAAGTCGATGGGGCTGAGGAGCGGCTCCGTCCAGCCGTCGCCGAAGGCGGTGTAGCCGTCCGACTCCACCATGAAGGAGAAGCTGCCGTAGGTGCCGTACCGCTGACGGACCTCCTCCGCGGTAAAAACATCCTGGAAGCCCCATACGCCGTCGGCGGCAAGCTGCCGCAGGTAACTGTATACCTCCTGCCAGAGCCTCCGGTCATGGGGGTCCCGCAGATAGATCGTGCCGGACATGCCGTTGGACTGGGCGAAAGCCAGCCAGCCCCGCACAGAGCCGTCCAGCAGTACGTCGATATAGCCTCCCCGGGCCAGCAGTACGTTCAGTTTGATGCGGCGGGCGAAATTCAGTTGCCCGTGATCGCTGAGAATGACAAAATTGGTCTGGTCGTAGACCCCGGCGTCCGCCATGGCCTCCATCAGCTCCCCCAGCCACAGGTCCATCTGATCCAGGCAGGCCATGGTCTCCTCGTGAAAGACGCCGTACCGGTGGCGGGCGCTGTCCATAAAGCAGTTGTGGACCATCAGCAGATCCGGCTGGAAGCGGCGAATCAGGGAACAGGCGCAGCTGTTGATGAAGTTGTCGAAGGTGCTGGACAGCTTCAGCGGCTCGGACTTGGCATGACAGAGGGGATAGCGGTCCATATTTTCCCGGATCACATCCAGGGTATCCTCGCTGGCGCCGAACCGGGCAAAGCCCTCCGGTACAGGCTCGTCAGGATCAGGGAAGAAGTATTCGTTGATGAGCCAGTCGATATGGGGATCGAGACCGGTGACCGGCCAGTAGACGGCGGCGGTGGTACAGCCGGCCCGCTTGGCCGCGGCGAACAGATTCTCTGCGCGGACCGCGCCGGCGTAGAGGTGCCAGTGGTCAATTCCATCATTGACCGTTTTGAAGGAGGTGTTGGAGATGACGCCGTGCCGGCCCGGGCGGCATCCGGTGAGGATAGAGGTATGGGCGGGATAGGTGATGCTGGGGTAGATCGTGCGGACCCGCTCTACTTCGGCTCGCTGTGCCATCAGCCTGGAAAAGTTCGGCTTATGCAGCAGATACGCCACGTCTTCATGGACCATGGCGTCCATGGACAGGACAAACAGCTTTTCTTTCATGTCATGCCTCCGTCATGTTTCCCTTGAGCAGAAAAATTACAGGCAAACAACACCACAAAACCACATTGCAATCCTAGCACAAATGTGGTATTATGTCAATATTGGTTGCAAAAACACACAAGTGAAAGAGGGAGACTTATTATGACGGAGTACATCATGTCCTTTGACGTGGGTACCAGCGGCGTGAAGGCGGCCCTGGTGTCACTGGAGGGAGAGCTGGCCGCCGGCGCGGAGAGGGGGTATCCCCTGGTGACGCCGCGGCCCGGCTGGGCGGAGCAGGACCCCATGGCCTATTGGGCGGCGCTCTGCGCCTGCGCCAGGGAGGTGACGGCGGATCTGGGACGGAACATGGCGGTGGCGGGGATCTCTCTGTGTACCCAGTGGAAGGGGATCATCCCGGTGGACCGGGCGGGGAATGTGCTGCACAACAGCATCCTCTGGCTGGACGCCCGGGCGGAGGAGGAGGCGGGGTTCCTCAACGCCAGACTGGAGACAGAGGAGTTCACCGGCCAGAGCTACTGGGCGCGGCTGATGTGGCTGAAGCGTCATTGCCCGGAGGTCTACCGGCGGGCGGAGACCATCTTTGAGGCGAATTCCTTTCTGCGCTGGAAGATGACCGGCGCGGCGGCCATGGACCTCAGCAACGATTTCATCCACGCCTGCGATCCGGCGGCGGACGATTACCTCAAACGGATCTTAGCGGCGGCGGAGATCGACCGGAGCAAGTTTCCTCCGCTGGTCCAGAGCACGGACCGGGTGGGGGAGCTCACCCCCGGGGCGGGGCGGGAGATGGGGCTGCCCGCCGGGACCCCGGTCTTTGCGGGATGCTGTGATATCCCGGCTGTAGCCGTGGGCGCGGGCTGCGGCCAGCGGGGAATGGCCCATGTCTACCTGGGCACCTCCGGATGGGTGGGGGCTGTGGCGGAGCACAGAAGCGCCCATATCCACATTCCCTCCGTTTCCTTCCGCCGGGAGGACGACATCCTTCTCTTCGGGATGCAGTCCGTGGGGCTGGCCCTGGACTGGACCATCGCCCAGTTCTACCGCCGGGAGCGGGAGGAGCTGGGGAAAGGCGTCTTCAGCCTGCTGGACCGGGAGCTGTCGGACATCCCGGCGGGGTCGGACCGTCTGCTGGCCACCCCCTGGCTCTCCGGAGAGCTGCCGCCTCTGTCGGAGCGGGCCAGGGTGGTGTTTCTCAACGGCAGCGCCGTCCACGACCGGCGGCATTTCGTCAACGCCATGATGGAGAGCGTATGCTATACCATCCGGCAGCGGGTGGAGGCGTGTCAGACGTTTTTGGGCCGTCCGCTGGAGGAGATCACCGCCGTGGGCGGCGGCGCCGGCAGCGGGCACTGGATGCAGATGCTGGCGGACGTGCTGCAGATTCCCGTGCTGGTGCCCCGGGCAAATCAGCACACCGGCGCCATCGGAGGGGCCTGCTGCGCCCTGGTGGGGCTGGGCGTCTGCCGGGACTTGTCCGATCTTCGGCAGAGAGTCCGGATCGCCGCGAGATATGAGCCGGACCGGGATCACTGGGAGGCGTACCGCCGCATGTACCAGGCGTTCATCGGGCTGTACCCCGCGCTGGACCCGGTTTTCCGGGAGCTGCAGGGATGAAAAAAGGGAGGCAGCCCCGCTGCTGCCTCCCTTTCCGCCGAAGTCAGGGTTCCGCCAGGATCAGTTCGATCCCTCTCTCCCGGATGCCGGCGGCGTACTCCGGGGAGAGGTCTGCGTCGGACACGATCACGTTGATCTTGCTCAGAGGCGTATCCAGAGAAAAGGCGTTGCGGCCGAACTTGTCGCTCTGAGCGGCCAGGATCGTCTGGTTGGCGCGGCTGAGCATCTCCGAGCGGATGGCAGCGTCGCTGCTGGCGTAGTCGGAGATCCCGTATTGGAAGGTGACGCCGCCGGCGCCGATAAAGGCCTTGTCCACGAACACCCCCTGGATCGCCCGCAGGGCCATGCTGCCGGACATGTTCAGCTCGTTGGAGTCCAGCTTGCCCCCCAGGACATAGACGTCAAAATTGGTGTCGATCAGCTCATTGATCACCGCCAGGGAGTTGGTCAGGACGGTGAGGTTGTGCAGATGCTTCAGGTTTCGGGCGATCTCCAGGATCGTGGAGCCGGAGGCGAGCATGATGGTCTCCCCCTCGTGGACCAGCTGAGCGGCAGTCCTTCCGATGGAGGCCCGCTTATCCTGGCCGGGGGAGTTGGTGACCTGGGGAACGGACAGATTCACCGATTCCCGGCGGTCCACCAGAATAGCGCCGCCGTAGACCCGGGTGACCAGGTTTTGGTCCTGAAGAGCTTCCAGGTCCCTGCGCGCCGTCTCGTTGGAGACGTTGAAACGCGACACGATATCCTTCATTTTGATAATGCCGCCCTGCTGGACCAGAATCTCCAGGATAGCGTTCTGTCTCTCTTGCGCCAGCATAGTCGTTTTCCTCCCTCATTCGATGTGGTACCATTATACAGGAAACCGGAGGAAAGCACAAGAACACAATTGCATTTTTGTACATATTAGCAAAATCCACAGGCGCAAATGTGTAAAAAACACAGAAAATCAAAGAAACCACACGAAACATGTTGACAAACCAACAAGAACGGAGCAAAATAAGGTAACAACACCACAAGACAACAAAACAAACAGTCAAAAATTCAAATTGGAGGTTGTTACAAATGAGTGCTCCCAAGCTGTTTTCCCCCGGCCCTGTGATGGTAAAGGACAACGTGCGCGCCGCTCTGCTCCACTACGACATCTGCCACCGAAGCAAGGAGTTCGAGGCGATGTTCGCGGATACCCAGGAGAAGATCAAGAATCTGTTCCAGGCGGACGACACCTACTATTCGGTCATCGTCTCCGGTTCCGGCACGTCGGCCAACGAGACGGTGCTGTCCTCACTGTTCCGGGAGGGGGAGAGCGTGCTCCTGATCCGCAACGGTATGTTTGGCGAAAGACTGCTGGAGATCATCGACAAATATGGGATTCCCAAAGTGGACGTAGCCTTCCCCTGGGGGACCTATCCGGACCTGGGCGTTATTGAGAAGGCCCTGGCCGCCAATCCTTCGGTCAAGGCGGTGGCCATGGTATTCCACGAGACCTGCACGGGCATGATCAATCCAGCGGGGGAGATCGGAAAGCTGTGCCGGAAGTACGGCAAGCTGCTGTACGCGGACTGCGTTTCCGCGGCGGGCGGCGAGTATGTGAACGTTGCGGCGAACCACATCGACATCGCCACATCCGTGGGAGGAAAGTGCGTAGGGGCGTTTCCCGGATCGGCCTATATCTGCGCCCGGCGGGACGTGCTGGAGGCGCTGACCCCCGGCCAGTGCAGAAACGTATACCTCAGCCTCTATAAGCACTACGTCAGCGCCCGGGATACCAGCCAGACGCCCAATACGCCCAATGTGAACCTCTTCTGGCCTCTGAACACGGCCCTGACCAACATCCAGGAGGAGGGCCTGGACCAGCGGATCGCCCGGTACCGCCGCTGCGCCCAGATCATCCGGGAGGGCGTGAGGGCCCTTGGGATGCGGATGCTGCTTACGGAGCACATGTCCAATACCGTTACCTCCGTGTTTCTGCCGGAGGGCGTCGAGGCGCCGGCCTTTCTGGCGGAGATGGAGAAGCGCGGGTATGTGTTTTACATCGGTAAGGGCGATTACGCCAGGCAGAACATGATCCAGATCGCCAATATGGGCGAGATCTACGAGGAGGACTGCCGCAACATGCTGCGCGTGGTGGGCGAATGCCTGACGACGCTGCGGGTATAGGCGGCCTGAGGGACGCCGCGGGTCAGGGCGGCGGACGTCAGCGGGATTTCGATCTCCCTGCCGGCGTGAGGCGGCGCGGGGAGACCGTTCATCATAAAAGCAATACAGAAAGGAAGGATATTGAGTGGAACGCATGAAGAAGCCTCTCACGGCAAAACAAGTGGATCGGGTCATGCCCTATGTATTGCTGATACCCGCTATGACGCTGTTTACCCTGTTCAGTTTCTGGCCGTTTGCAAAAAGCTTCTATCTGGCCATGACGGTGACCAACAAAAAGGGCGAGGCGGTGGCATGGGCCGGGCTCAGCAATTTTACCCGGCTGTTCGCACAGCCAAAATTTCTGCAGGTCCTGAAAAACACGTTTCTTTTTGCCGCCCTGGTGGCGGTGTTCACCTTCGCGCTGGCCATCATCCTGGCGCTGCTGTGCGTGGAGCAGAAGCGGTTCAGCCGTATCTACCAGACCATGTACGCCATCCCCATGGCCATCGCGTCGGCGCCGGCGGCCGCGCTGTTCCTGTTTATCTTTAAGCAGAGCGGCGTGCTGGATATGCTGCTGGGGACCAGCTACCCCTGGCTGACTTCCTCCAAGTTCGCCATCTATTCCGTGGCGGCGGCTACGGTCTGGCTGAGCATCGGCTCCAGCTTCCTCTTTCTGCTGGTGGGATTTCGCGCGGTGCCGGAGACCCTGCTGGAGAGCGCCCGGATAGACGGCGCCGGCAAGATGACGCGTATTTTCAGGATCATGTTCCCCATTGCCTCCCCGCAGATCTTTTTTGTGGTATTCCTGAACATTACCAACGCTTTCAAGGCCTTCGGCGAAATCCGCCTGCTGACGGCGGGCGGTCCGGCCAATTCCACGGAGACGCTGGTATACGCCATCTATAAGGAGGCCATCCTCAACGGCCGGTTCGAAACTGCCTGCTGCTACTCCATCATTCTGTTCTTCGCGATCTTCGCAGTGACCCGGGTCCAGCTTTTGACGGAGAATCGCGTGATCCACTACGACTAAGGGAGGAGAGAGCGATGTATCTGCATGTGAAAAGAAAAGTTGAGCGCGTTCTGGCGGTGGCCGTCAGAATTCTGATCGGCCTTCTGGTCATCTCACCCATCCTGCTGGGCCTCTCTTACAGCCTGCGCACGGACGGCGAGATCATGACCTCCACCCTGACGCTTTTCCCGGCCAAACCGACGCTGGAGAACTACGAGTATGTCCTGAAGTATATCCCCATCGGCCGCTATATGCTCAACAGCTTTATCTGCTGCGCGATCATCATTGCGGCGCAGGTCATCTTCTGCAGCCTGACAGCCTTCGCGTTTGTGTTCTATGAGTTCAAGGGCAAGAAGTTCTTCTTCAACCTCATTCTTGTGACCATGATGATTCCCGGCGACGTGACGCTGGTGGCCAACTACCTGAAGATCCAGAACTGGGGACTGACAAACACCTTTGCCGGCATGACGCTGCCGTTTCTGGTGTCTGGAATGGGTATTTTCATGATGCGCCAATTCTATTCGTCCCTGCCCAAGGACTTCAAGGAGGCGGCGACCCTGGACGGATGCAGCACGCTGGGCTTCTTCTACCGGATCGCCGTGCCGCTGTCCATGCCCTCCATCGCGGCTCTGGCGATCTATGAGTTCG
The DNA here is from genome assembly GCA_958423465.1 of uncultured Oscillospiraceae bacterium. Lineage (GTDB taxonomy): Bacteria > Bacillota > Clostridia > Oscillospirales > Oscillospiraceae > Pelethomonas. The sequence continues at coordinate 16,102 of CATZRD010000010.1, forward strand.
TTATCATCTACAATCAGTACCTGTGGCCGCTGCTGATCAGCAATTCTCAGAAGATGTACACGGTGCAGATCGGCATGGCCATGCTCAAGGGAGCTGAGACCGACCACCTGGGGGTGATTCTGGCGGGGGCCATCATCTGCATCCTGCCGGTGGTGCTGGTATTCTCGCTTGGCCAGAAATATATCATCCGCGGCATGGTGGCCGGCGGTATCAAGGGCTGATGACTTTGTATCCCAGCGGAAAGACTTCCGCAAAAAATAAAACAAAAAAGGAGAATTCAGATGGGAAAGAAACTGTTAGCGCTTCTTCTGGCGGCCATGATGTGCCTGACGCTGTGCGTGGGGTGCGATTCGGAGGATCCCCCTGCGGATAACGCCCGGAAGGACCCTGTGACCGACGCCAAGGATCCTGCGGACGACGCGAAGGATCCTGTGCCCGAGGAGAAAGTCCCCGTGGTCTACTGGGGCACCTGGGGCGCTGAGAAGCAGGAGTACATTGAGAAGCTGATGACTGAGTTCAACGCCTCTCAGGACAAGTACGAGATGCACTACGAGTATGTGGGCAGCATGAACGACCTGCTGGCCAAGCTCCAGATCACCTCAGAGGCGGACCTGCCGGCGCTGGTGAACGCCACGACAGAGCAGGCCGGCACCTATATGTATTCTGACTTCATCGTGCCTGTGTCCGAGTTTGCTTCCACCTCCGACCCCGCGGTCTCCATGCTGTACGGCAATCTGGTGTCCACCTGGGGCGACCTGGACGGCAACATGGTCGGCTATCCCATGGGCAACAGCATGGCCGGTATCTTCTTCAACATGGATCTGGTGGGGCAGCTGGGCGTGGATCCTTACAAGGATATCACCTGCCTGGAAGACCTGTATGACATCTGCAAGAATCTGGTGGACGGCAAGATCTGCACCTACGGCATCGGCGCCGACTGGTCCAACATCTATCTGAACTACGCTCTGTCTATCGAGGGCGTTGACAGTGTGGACAACGACAACGGCAAGTCCGCCGCGCCGACCAAGTGCTTTTATGACCAGCCCGGCACCAAGGAGTATGTGGAGCGCTACTTCCAGCTCTGGCGCGACCTGAGCGATAACGGCTACTGCTATAATCTGGGGGCCTCCTGGGGCAATGAGGTGCTGCCCGCCTTCGCTTCCGGCGATCTGGCCCTGGTGACCGGCACCATCGGCGGCTACGCCCGTCTGGCCAATGCCTGGAACGAGAACCACGACACCCCCTGCAACATCGCCTTCATCCCCTGGCAGGCGGTGACCAGCGAGGGCCGGTCCAGCGGACTGCCCGCCTCCGGCAACGGCTTCTATATTACCAAGGCCACCAACGAGGCCGCCCGGGAAGGCGCCTGGGAGTTTATCAAGTACTTCTCCCAGGATGACAACGCCGCCACCTGGTGCACCATTACCGGCTATCTGCCCATCTCCGACGGCTGCTACAACTCCAGCATCTACAAGGACTATATCAGCAGCGACACTCTGGACTTCCAGTATCTGATCGATCAGCAGAGCTCCTCCGATATCCGGTCCTATCATCCGCTGACTCCCATCAATACGGAGTTCCAGGCCGCGGGCATCGAGGCGCTGGAGAAGGTCATCGCCGATCCGTCTTACAACATCGATACCGCGATCTCCGAGATGGCGGCCGCGATCAACGACGCGCTGGATCTGTGGCACCTTGAGCACAAGTAAGCAGCGGTTCTCTTTCGTTTTCAAGAAATGAACACGCCGGGAAACGGGAGACGAAGGGCCTTTGTCTCCCGTTTCCAAGCGGCATGGTGGTGAAATGATGAAAGATTTGGTATTGATCGACAGAAAGACGGCGCAGCATAAGGGCTGCGTGCACATGCATACGGACCGCTCTCCGGATTCCACGGTCCCCTACGCCGGCGCGCTGGCGGAATATCGGGAAAAGGGGTTCCGCTTCTGCGTGATGACGGACCATGAGATCTATTGGAATTCACGGGAGCAGGACAGGGAGGATTTTATCGTGCTGGCCGGCGCGGAGCGCGCCCTGCGGCCCAACGAGGCCCATCCCTTCCTCCTGAGCGGTCCGCGGCAGATGCATTGCCACTTGAACCTCATCTGGGACGTGACCGCGGGCCCGTGCCCCTACGGCCACGATGAGCGGCTGCCCCGCCCCATTGACTGGGGCATCAGCTCCTGGAACCGTCTTATCCGCTCCTGCGGGGAGCAAAACCAACTGGTGATCTTCAACCACCCCGGGTGGTCCCATGTGGCGCCGGAGACCCTGCTGGCGGTGGAGGGGTGCTTCGCTCTTGAGGTGTGGAACACCGGCGCGGTGAAGGACCTGGGCGGCGCGTCCGACGACGGGATATGGGACTACTGCCTGGAGCGGGGGAAGCGGATCTGGGCCGTGGCGGGCGACGATACCCACCACTACGGTCCGGACTACGGTATCTGCGGCGCCTGCGCTACCGTGGCGCTGACCGACGACTTTTCCCGGGAGGGGCTGTGTACGGCACTGAGGAACGGACGGTTTTATCCTACCACCGGACCGGAGCTGCGCGCCATGGAAGTCAAAGACGGCGTACTCCATATGGATTTCTCACCGGCGGTCATGGCGCAGGTCGTCGGCGGGTCCCGCTGGGGCCGCGCCTGCTATGCGGGGCCTGGCGAGGAGCTGACCCATCTGGAGTGGCCCGTGGATTCCGCCCTGAACTATTTTCGTGTGAGAGTGGTGGACGGGCGCGGCGGCGTGGCCTGGTCGCAGCCCGTATTTATGGAAGATCTGCTGGAAGAGTAACAAGCCGCGGGTCTCTCCGGCGGCGGAAATGAGGGAGAAATGAAAAAGCATGCTGTCCGCGCGCTGTGCGTGCTGGCGATCGTGCTGTGCGCAGGCGCGCTGCTGTACAGAGGCCTGCACCGGGAGGGCGTGACGGTCCATTTTTACGATGTGGCGGAGCTGGACGGCCAGTGGGGCGACTGCACGTTCTTCACCTTCCCGGACGGCAGCAATCTGCTGGTGGACTGCGGCACGGCGGCGGCGGGCGAGATCATCGCGGCGGATCTGCGGGACCGGGGCGTGGAGAAGATCGACGTGCTGGTACTGACGCATTTTCACGCCGACCATGTGGGGGGCTATCGGAAGATCGCGGAGACATTTCCCATTGGCCAAATCTGCTCCCCCGGCTATGTGTCCCGGCAGTTCGCGTGGGTGGAGGAGGATATCGCGGCCCGGAAGATCCCGTATACCTATTTGCGGGCGGGGGATACCTTTACCGTTGGAACGGCGGAGATCGACGTTTTGTGGCCCCTGGCGGAGCTGGTGGCGGAGAACCCGACGCTGGACGCGTCGGATACCAACTGCGTCATCGACACCAACAACCGCTCGCTGGTATTTCGCCTGAAGGCGGAGGGGGTGTCCGTGCTGATGACTGCCGATATCTATAAGCAGGCGCAGCGGGATATCCTGGATGCCTATGCCGGCGATCTGCCCGCGCTGGAAGCGGACATTCTGAAGATCCCGCACCACGGCTATGAAAACGCGGTGAATATCGACTTTATCCAGGCGGTTTCCCCCCGATACGCGGTGATGGAGGGCAACCATGTGATGACCAATGTGTCCTACCGGCACTATACCGAGGCGGGGTGCGCGACTTACGCCAGTTGGATGAATGGAAATGTCTTCGCCACGCTGAAGGATGGTGAAGCGGCCGTCACGGCGGACTCTCTCGAGATCAACGACTATTACAAGTGACCGTGTAAGCGGCACATGGAGCGGGACAGAACGCGGGCCGGCGGCGGGAAGCTGCGGCTTGCCTGTCCGGCAGCTGGAAAAGAGGAAAAGCAGAAGGGGGACCAGAGAGGAATATGAGAGTTCTGCTGATGGAGATCAACCAGGAATCCAACAGCTTTTGCGCGGCCAGCAATACGCTGGAGAATTACCGCAACTGCTGCCTGTACGAGGGCGGGGAGATCCCCGCGAATATCGCGGGAAAGCAGGTGGCGGTAGGAGGGATGCTCCAGGCGCTGCGGGAGGACGGCGTGGAGGTCGTTCCGGGACTGTGTATGCGGGCCAACGCCAGCGGCGTTTTGACGGACGAGATCTATGACTTCTTTATCGGCAAGCTGCGGGAATACGCGGCCGCCGCCGGGCAGGTGGACGGCTGCTATATCTCTATGCACGGCGCTACCCAGGCGGAGTCCCACGAGGATGTCTGCGGCGACGTATTGGAGGAGGCGCGGCGCTTGCTGGGCAGCGGCGTGGTCATAGCCACCTCCTATGATCTGCACGCCAATATTACGCCCCGCATGTTCCAAATGGCCGATATCATCTGCGGCTATCAGACCTATCCCCATGTGGATCAGTACGCCACGGGGTATCGCGCCGCCAAGTTCGGCAACCGGATGCTGCGGGGCGAGAGGTTCCATATGGCCTACGGCCTGCTGCCCATGATCCAGCCGGCCAGCGGCTATACCACCACCGGGGGCGCCCTTGGCCGTGTGATGCGGAACATGCTCGCGCGGGTGGACGGCGGCCGGGTGCTGGATATGTCCGCCTTCCAGATGCAGCCCTGGCTGGACGTATCCTGCGGCGGCTCCGCCGTCGTGGCCATCGGCGCGGATGAGGGCGCGGTCCGGGACGCGGTGGGCGCGACCATGGAGGAGCTGTGGCGGATCCGCCACGACATGACGCCTCAGACCGTGACGGTGGAGGACGCCGTGGCGGCGGCCCGCCGCCATGAGGACGGCAGGCCTGTCGTTGTCGCCGATTTTTCCGATTCTCCCAACGCCGGCGCGGCCGGCGACAATTTCGACATTGCCTATGCCATAGCGCGGCAGGCGCCGGAACTGCGGGTGGGCACGATCATCAACGATCCCGCGCTGGCGGACCGGGCCTTTGCCGAGGGCCTGGGGAGCACCTTCCAGGCCAGCGTAGGGGGGACGCTGGACCCGAAGTTTTCCCGCTCCTATCCCGGCACCTTTTTCGTGGAGAGCCTCCACACAGGCCGGTACATGATCGAGGGGCCGTCCATGCGGTTCCTCCGCGAGCGCATCGGCCCCACGGCGACCCTCCAGATGGGGAATACCGCACTGGTCGTCTGCCACAGTATGGCCACCACCGGCGACCCCCAGCTGCTGCGCCACTTCGGGGTGGAGCCGACCCTGTATGACGTGGTGATCGTCAAGGCGTGCACGTCCTTCCGGGCGGCCTACGGCAAATTCGCGGGACAGATGCTGGTCATTGATACCGGCTGCTCCGCTACGGCGCGTCTGACCAGCCTGCCGTTCCGGCGTCTGCCCCGGGCGTTCTATCCGTTTGCCGACCAGGAGCGTCCCGGCCAGATGGAGCGCATACTGACCAAATAGGGAGCCTCCGCAGAAGACCGGCGGCGGAGAGAACCGGACGAAACATTCGGAGGAAGGGGCGGAAAAGTGATGATACATATGGAATTTCCCTATGGAAAGGTGTATAATACATTGGACCTGCCGCGAGAGCGGGTACAGGGGATCCTGCGGGGACAGATTGCCGCCTATGATCCGGGAAAAAGCCAGGAGGAGCTGGTGGAGGAGTCTCTGCGCCGCCCCATTGGCTCGCCGGGACTGGCGGAGCTGAGTCGGGGCAAAGACCGCGTGACCATCATTGCCTCCGACCACACCCGTCCCGTACCCAGCAGACTGCTGATCCCGCCGATGCTTCGGGAGATCCGCCGGGGGAACCCCGGGGCGGAGATCACCATACTGATCGCCACCGGCTGCCACCGCGGCACGACCCGCCGGGAGCTGGCGGACAAATTCGGGCCGGAGATCGTGGAGCGGGAGCGCATCGTTGTCCATGACTGCGACAGCGGCGGGGATCTGCGGTTCCTGGGGCTCCTGCCGTCAGGCGGCCAGTGCTGGGTGAACCGCTGGGCCTGTGAGGCGGATCTGCTGGTTTCCGAGGGCTTCATCGAGCCCCATTTTTTTGCCGGCTACTCCGGCGGCCGCAAGTCCGTTCTGCCAGGCGTGGCGGGCCGCGGGACGGTGCTGGCCAACCACTGCGCGGAGTTTATCGACAGTCCCCGCGCCCGGGCGGGCGTCCTTGCCGGAAATGCCATCCATGAGGATATGGTGTGGGCGGCGGAAAAGGCTGGACTTGCCTTCATCCTGAATGTGGTCCTCAACGAGCGCAAGGAGATCGTCTGCGCCGTGGCCGGGGACAGCCGGGCGGCCCATGAGGCGGGCTGCCGCTTCCTGTCGGGGCTTTGCGGCGTGGAGGCCAGACCGTCGGATATCGTCATCACCACCAACGGCGGGTATCCGCTGGATCAGAACATCTACCAGGCGGTGAAAGGGATGACGGCGGCGGAGGCGGCCGTCCGTCCCGGCGGCGTCATCATCATGCTGGCGCAGTCCGGAGACGGCCACGGAGGCGAGGCGTTTTTCCGGGAGATGGCGGCGGGAGACGATATGGACGGGCTCTACGCCGGAATCATGGCCCGCTCCCGCCGGGAGACGGTCCCGGATCAGTGGCAGGCCCAGATCCTGATACGGGTGCTGCGGAAGGCGAGGGTCATTTTCCTTTCCGACGCGCCGGACGACATGGTGCGCGCGCTGCATATGATTCCGGCCCATTCGCTGGAGGAGGCGCTGGAGCTGGCGGAGAAGCTGCTGGGAGATCCCAACGCCTCCGTGACCGCCATTCCTGACGGCGTATCCGTGATCGTGAGGCAGAAGCAGGAGGAAGATCTGTGAAAAGGTGCATCATCATACCGGATTCCTATAAAGGGACCATGTCCGCTATGGAGTTCTGCCGTCTGGGCAGGGAGGCGGTGCTGCGCCGCTTTCCGGCGTGTGAGGTGCTGTGTATTCCTGTGGCGGACGGCGGCGAGGGGACCGTGGACTGCTTCGCGGAGGCGCTGGGCGCTCAGCGCTTCAGCGTCTCCTCCGCCGGCCCCTGGGGAGAGCGGACGGAGGCTCAGTATGCCCGTTCCGGGGATACCGCGTTCGTGGAAATGGCCCAAAACGCGGGGCTGCCCATGGTGGGAGATCGAAAGGACCCGGGACAGACGACCACCTACGGGGTGGGGGAAGTGATCCGCGCCGCGGTCAAGGCGGGATGCGGACACATCGTACTGGGCCTGGGAGGGAGCTGTACCAACGACGCCGGTACCGGCGCGGCCTGCGCGCTGGGCGCCAGGTTTTACAGAGCGGACGGAGAGACGTTTCTTCCCACAGGCGACACGCTGGGAGATATCGCGTCATATGATACCGCCACGGTCCGGGAGCTGCTGGACGGCTGCCGGATCACGGCCATGTGCGATATCGACAATGTCATGTACGGTCCCCAGGGAGCCGCGGCGGTCTTCGCGCCCCAGAAGGGGGCGGACGGACGGCAGGTGGAGCGGCTGGACGCCGGGCTGCGTTCCCTGGGCCGCTTGATGGAGCGGCAGAGCGGCCGGGATATCGCCCACATGCCCGGCTCCGGCGCCGCCGGCGCCTTTGGCGCGGGTGTGGCGGCGTTTCTGGGGGGCGAGCTGCGCTCCGGCATCGAGACGGTGCTGGACTGCGTGGGCTTCGACCATCTGCTGGAGGGAACGGATATGGTGTTCACCGGCGAGGGCTGCATAGACGGCCAGAGCCTCCGGGGCAAGGTGGTGTCCGGCGTAGCCAGGCGGGCCAAGGCCCGCGGCGTACCGGTGACGGTGGTGGCCGGCGCGGTGGGCGACGGCGCGGAGGGCGCTTACGAGCTGGGCGTCAGCGGGATGTTCAGCATCAACCGCCGGGCGGAGGACTTCTCTGTATCTAAGTTCAAAACAAAAGAAAACTTTTCGGCGGCTATGGACGCGATCCTGGGACTTTTGGCCGCCTGGGAACAGCGATAGCGCAAAAAACAAAAGCGCGGAGGAGAGAGCGAATGGCAGCTCTCCTCCGCGCCTTTGCTTTTTGTTTTGCCCCCCCTGACTCACTTCCTACAGCCTCTGGGAAATGAAACCGTCCTTCGTCAGCACCCAGGTCTCCCGAAAGCCGCAGCTTCTGGCCAGCTCCCGGGCCTGGGGGAAGGCGAAGAGGAGCGTATCCGCGCTGTGGCTGTCGCTGGTAACGCAGATCCGCCCGCCCCGGTCGTGGATGGCCCGGAGCAGAGCGGCGGAGGGGTAGGGCTCTTGCCGGTAGCCTCTGGCCATGGCGCCGGTATTGATCTCGAAGATCACGTCGTGGGCCATGATAGCCTCCAGCGCCTCCAGGGCGGCGGAGAGATACCGGGGGTCCGCCTCGTCAAAGTACCGCCCGCCCTGGTTGAACTTGGCCACCAGGTCCAGGTGGCCCACGATCTGGCAGCCGGTGTCCTCCACCACAGAGGCCATCCGCCGGAAGTAGGTCCGGGCGAAGCCGTAGGGATCGCCGCCGAAGTGCCGGGCCACGCTGTTTGAAAAATCCTCCCCGGTGTGATCGGCGGAGAGATACGCGCCGTCCGCCCAGATGTTGTGGACGGAACCGATGACGTAGTCGTAGGGATAGCTGTCCGCCGGGGAGTCCACGTCCTGTTCCAGCCCCAGAAAGATCTCCAGCCGCCCGGCATATTCCTCCCGCAGCCGCAGGACCTCCGCCCGGTAGGCGTCCGCGTCCTCCGGGGGCATGGTCCAGCCGTCCGGGTCCAGAGGGGGGAGGAGGGGGCTGTGCTCGGAGAAGCCCAGGGAGGTCATTCCCAGGCGAAGGGCGGCGCGGACCGTCTCCTCCGCCGTGCTCCGTCCGTCCCCAAAGTTGGTATGGGTGTGGAGATTTTGCAGAATCATTCGGTCATCTTCTCCTGCTTCACCTTGTGGTCGATGACGTGGCGGGAGGCCAGCTCCTTCCTCACGTCCTCCACCGGGATCCCCAGCTCCACCATCAGCACCATCACATGGTACATGAGGTCCGCGATCTCGTAGACCGTCTCCGCCCTGTCCCGGGCCTTGCCGGCGATGATGACCTCCGTGGATTCCTCGCCCACCTTTTTCAGGATCTTGTCCAGACCCTTCTGGAACAGGTAGGTGGTGTAGGACCCTTCGGGCAGGTCCGCCTTCCGGCTCTTCAGCAGGCCGTAGAGGCCCTCCACGGAGAAGGGTTCCGGTTCGTTTCCCGCAAAGACCCGGTCGTTGAAGCAGGAGTCGGTCCCCAGATGGCAGGCGGGACCGTCCTTATTGACCCGGACTACCAGCGCGTCCCGGTCGCAGTCGGCGGTGATGTCCACGATGCGCTGGACGTTGCCGCTGGTTTCTCCCTTCCGCCACAGGGCCTGCCGGGACCGGGACCAGAAGCAGGTCCGGCCCTCGGCCATGCTGACGGACAGGCTCTCCCGGTTCATGTAGGCCAGGGTCAGGACCTTTTGGCTCTCCGCGTCCACCACAATGGCGGGGATCAGCCCCTTCTCGTCAAATTTCAGTTCGCTGAGTTCTACCATACACACCTCACAGTCAGTTGTCGATCCGCTTTCCGGAAGAAAAGGCGGCATACCTATCGTCTCACGTTGATGCCGGCGTCAGCGAGCCGGCGCTTCAGGTCGGGGATGGATACCTCCCCGAAGTGGAAGATGGAGGCAGCAAGGCCGGCGTCCACCTTGGGCAGGGCGCGAAAGAGCGTGACGAAATCCTCCGCCCGGCCCGCGCCGCCGGAGGCGATCACCGGCACGTCCACCGCGTCGCAGACGGCGGCGAGCATCTCCAGGTCGAAGCCGCCCTTCACCCCGTCGGTGTCGATGCTGTTAAGGACGATCTCCCCGGCCCCGGCGGCCACGCCACGCCGGATCCAGTCGATGGCGTCCAGCCCCGTGTCCTCCCGCCCGCCCTTGGCGAACACCCGGAACTGTCCGTCCACCCGCTTGGCGTCCACGGACAGCACCACACACTGGTCGCCGTATTTTCGGGCGGCGGTGGAGATGAGAGACGGGTCCCGAATGGCCCCGGAGTTGACGCTGACCTTGTCCGCGCCGCACTTCAGCACCCGGTCGAAATCCTCCACCGTGTTGATGCCGCCCCCCACCGTCAGGGGGATGAAAATGGTGGCGGCCACCTGCCGCAGAATGTCCGTGAAGAGGGCGCGCCCCTCGCAGGAGGCGGTGATGTCGTAAAACACCAGCTCGTCCGCCCCGCAGCCGCTGTAGAATTCCGCCAGCTTCACCGGGGAGCTGACGTCGCTGAGCCCCAGGAAGTTGACGCCCTTGACCACCCGGCCGTCCTTCACGTCCAGGCAGGGGATGATGCGCTTGGTGATCATGGTTCCGCCTCCTCCTGGGGTCCGCCGTCAAGCACCGCCTGGGCCAGGTCCACGGCGCCAGCGTACCACGCCTTGCCGATGATGGCGGCGTACAGCCCCATGTCCCGCAGCCGGCGGACGTCACCGTTGGAGCTGACGCCGCCGGAGGCGGTGACCGAGCAGGGCACCGCCCGCTGCAGGGCCTCCAGCCGCCCGCAGGCGGGACCGGACAGGGTCCCGTCTGTATCGATATCTGTGAAGATAATATACTTTACACCGATTGCGGCCATAGACTGGGCAAATTCAATGTAGTCCAGTCCTGCGTCCTCCGTCCAGCCGGCGGTGCGAACGCTGCCGCCTTTGGCGTCGATGCCCACGGCGATCCGTTCCGGTCCGTAGGCCGCCAAGGCCCGGCGGACAAAGTCGGGGTCGCTGACGGCGGCGGAGCCGATGACGGCCCGCCAGATTCCCAGGTCAAACACCGCTTCCAGATCCGCCATGGAGCGGAGGCCGCCCCCCAGTTCTACCAACAGGCCCGTCTCCGCCGCCGCGCGGACCATAGCGCTGTTCCGGCGGACGCCGTCTTTGGCGCCGTCCAGATCCACCATGTGCAGATACCGCGCCCCGGCAGCCCGGAAGGCCCGGGCCGTGGCCGCCGGGTCGTCGGCCACCTGGTGGACCGTGGCGAAATCGCCCTTGTATAGGCGAACAACTTTACCATCCTTCAGGTCGATAGCGGGAAAGATCAGCATGACTCCACCCCCTCGCAGAAGGCCTGGAGGATGGCCAGGCCCACTTTTCCGCTTTTCTCCGGGTGAAACTGGACCCCAAGGATGTTTTCCCGGCCTACCGCCGCCGTCAGCTCCGGGCCGTACTCGGCGGTGGCGATGACGCTGGGACCGCAGCCCGCGCCGTAGTAGGAGTGGACGAAGTAGACCCAGTCCCCCTCCCGGACGTAGCGGAACAGGGGGGAGACGGGCCGGTCCTTGGGGAAGTGCAGGGCGTTCCAGCCGATGTGGGGGACCTTGTACCCGGCGGGGATCACCGGCCGGATAGGCTCCACCCTGCCGGGGATCAGGCCCAGCCCCGGGTGGCGGCCGTACTCCAGACTTTCGTCGAAGAGAAGCTGCATCCCCAGGCAGATGCCCAGGAGGGGCTTGCCCCTGGCAGCCTCATCCCGCACCACCTGATCCAGACCGTCCCGGCGCAGCAGGGCGGCGGCGTCGGCGAAGGCCCCCACCCCGGGAAGGATCAGCTTGTCCGCGGCGCGGATCACCGCCGGGTCGCCGGTGACGGCGGCCTCCGCCCCCACGGCCCTCAGGGAGCTTTTCAGGGAGAAGAGGTTCCCCACGCCGTAGTCGATCACAGCAATCATGACAGGCGTTTCTCCTTTACAGACTTATTACAGCAGACCCTTGGTGGAGGGGATCTCCTGGGCGTACCTGGAGTCGATGGCTGCTGCCTGCCCCAGGGAGCGGGCCAGGGACTTGAAAGCGCCCTCGATGATATGGTGGCTGTTTTTCCCCGCCAGCTGCGTCACATGGACCGTGATGCTGGAGCGGCGGGCGAAGGCCAGCAGAAACTCCTCCGTCAGCTCCGTGTCGAAGGACCCCACCTTCTCCGTGGGGATGGAAAGGCCATAGCACAGCATTCCCCGGCCGCTGAGATCCACGGCGGTGAGGATCAGGGCTTCGTCCATGGGCAGGGCCATGGAGCCGTAGCGCGCCACGCCCCGCTTGTCCCCCAGGGCCTGGGCGAAGGCGTCCCCCAGGCAGATGCCCACGTCCTCCACCGTGTGGTGGTCGTCCACCCAGACATCCCCCTGACAGGCCACCGTCAGATCAAACCGGCCGTGGCGGGCGAAGAGGGTGAGCATATGGTCCAGAAAGCCGCAGCCGGTGTGGATATCGCTCCGGCCCGTGCCGTCCAGATCCAGCCGGAGCCGGATATCGGTCTCGGCGGTTTTGCGGGTGATCTCAGAAACGCGCATATTCGTCCGCCTCCTTCAAAATCGTTTTGACGGTTTCCAGAAAAACCTCCATCTGTTCCCGGGAACCGATGGTGACCCGGCAGTAGTCGTAGATCTCCGGTTTGTCCCAGTGGCGCACCAGCACGCCCCTGGTTTTCAGCGCCCTGTAAAGGGCTCCACCCTCCATGCGGGGGCAGCGGGTGAAGATGAAATTGGCCAGGCTGGGCACGGTCTCAAAGCCCAGCTTCGCCAGCTCGTCCACGGTGTAGGCCCGGTTTTGGGCGATGCGGGCGGCGTTTTCCACGTAGTAGTCGTTGCTGTCCACGGCGGCCTGAGCGGCGGCAAGGGTCAGACGGTTGATGTTGTAGGGGTTGGTGGAGAACTTGATCCGGTTCAGATCGTCGATGAGGGCGGGACTTCCCAGGGCGAAGCCCAGGCGGCCCCCGGCCATGGACCGGGACTTGGAGAAGGTCTGGCACACCAGCAGGTTCTCGTACCGGGGGATCAGGCCCCGGCAGCTCTCGGCGCCGAAGTCCACATAGGCCTCGTCGATGAGCACCACATGGTCCGGGTTGGACCGGACGATCCGCTCAATATCGCCGACGGAGATGGCCCGGCCTGTGGGGGCGTTGGGATTGGCGATGACGATGTTTTTGCCGATGCCGCAGTAGTCCTCCGGCTCCAGCCGGAAGCCCTCCCGCAGGGGGACGGCCTCGCAGGGCAGGCGGTACAGCTGGGCGTACACGGGGTAGAAGCCGTAGCTAACGGAGGGGAAGGCCACAGGGCGGCTCTCGTCGCAGAAGGCCATGAAGGCGAAGTTCAGGATATCGTCGGACCCATTGGAGACGAACACGTTGTCCGGGGCCAGGCCGTAGAGGTCCGCCAGCTTTTGGCGGAGAACGGCGCAGGTGGGGTCCGGATACAGGTTGAGGCGTTCCACCTCCCGGGGGCTCACCGCGGCGATGACCTCCGGGGAGGGGGGGAAGGGGGATTCGTTGGTGTTGAGCTTGACATAGCGCATGTCCTGGGGCTGTTCGCCGGGGGCGTAGGCCTCCAGCCCGGCGAAGCGCCGGCTTAAAAATCTGCTCATGAGAACACTCCCATTCGGAGGGGCCCTTCAGCGGGGCGGAGGCCCCGCGGCCGTATAGGACCCAAAGATTGCCACAGAAAATCGAAGATTTTCTGTGATTAAAGTTCTTTTTGATCCTTTTTCTTTCAAGAAAAAGGATGTATGCCCATTCGTTCGCCCGTTCGTCCGCCCTCAGTCCAGCCCCCGGGCCAGGGCGCTGCGGGCGTGGGCCTCCAATCCCTCCTGCCGGGCGAAGGCGGCGATCTTGCCGCTGACGCCGGAGAGAGCCTCGCCGGTGTAATAAAGGAACTGGGACTTCTTGATAAAATCGTCCACGCTGAGGGGGCTGGAGAATCTGGCCGTGCCGCCGGTGGGCAGGGTGTGGTTCGGCCCGGCGAAGTAGTCCCCCACCGCCTCCGGGCAAGCGCGGCCCAGGAAGATGGACCCGGCGTTTTTGATCTGGTCCAGGTAGTCGAAGGGGGCGGCCACGCACAGTTCCAGGTGCTCCGGCGCCAGGGCGTTGGCGATGGCGACGGCTTCCCGGATGTCCCTGACCAGGATGATCCTGCCGTTTGTCTCAATGGAGGCCCGGGCGATGTCCCGGCGGGGGAGCAAGGCAAGCTGCGCCTCGATCTCCTTCGCCGCGGCCTGGGCCAGGCAGGGCGAGTCGGTGATGAGCACGGCGCTGGCGTTTTTGTCGTGTTCCGCCTGACTGAGGAGGTCTGCCGCCACGAGACGGGCGTCGCTCTCGCCGTCGGCGATGACCAGAATCTCGCTGGGTCCGGCGATCATGTCGATGCCCACCTGGCCGAACACCTGGCGCTTGGCCTCCGCCACATAGGCGTTGCCCGGCCCCACGATCTTGTCCACCCTGGGTACGGTCTCCGTGCCGTAGGCCAGGGCGGCGACGGCCTGGGCGCCGCCGCAGCGGAACACCCGGTCCACGCCGGCAATCCTGGCCGCCGCCAGGATGACGGGGGCGATGTCGCCCTCCCGGGAGGGCGGGGAGACCATCACGATCTCCGGACACCCGGCGATCTTTGCGGGGATGCAGTTCATGAGCACCGTGGAGGGCAGGGGCGCGGTGCCGCCGGGGATGTACAGCCCCACCTTCTCGATGGGAGTGATCTTCTGACCCAGGACCACCCCGTCCTTCTCACTGACGACGAAGCTCTGGCGGACCTGACGGCGGTGGAAATCCCGGATGTTGTCCGCCGCCTCCTCCATCACCGACCGCAGGGCCGGGTCCAGCGCCGCCAGAGCGGCGTCCAGCTCCGCCGGAGGGACCTCCAGGGCGGTGAGATCGGCTTTGTCGAACTCCTTTGCGTACCGCAGCAGGGCGGCGTCGCCGTTCAGCCGTACGTCGCTGATGATGGCGGAGACCGCGGCGGATACGTCCCGCTGCCCCTCCGGCCGGGCCAGGATCTCCGTGAGAGAGACCCGGGACGCGTCTAAAATCTTTATCATGGCGCTCCTTTCCGGCTCTGCGCCTCGATCCGGCGGCACAGCTCCACGATCCGCTCATGTTTGAATTTGTAGCTGACCTTGTTGGCGATGAGCCGGGCGGAGATTTCCACAATGTCCGCCTTCGGCTCCAGATCGTTTTCCAGCAGGGTCTTGCCCGTCTCCACGATATCCACGATCACGTCGCTGAGCCCCAGGATGGGGGCGATCTCGATAGAGCCGTTGAGCTTGATGATGTCGATGTCCCGGCCCTGGGCGGCGTAGTACCCGGCGGCGATGCGGGGGAACTTGGTGGCCACCCGCAGGGTCCGCTCCCGGCTGTCGCGAAAGCCCTTTTTTCCGGCCACGCACATCCGGCACCGGCCAAGGCCCAGGTCCGCCAGCTCGTAGACGTCCGGGTCGTACTCCAGCAGGATGTCCTTCCCGGCCACGCCGATGTCGGCGGCGCCCCGCTCCACATAGATGGCCGCGTCCGAGGGTTTCACCCAGAAGTACCGGACCCCCGCCTCCGGGTTTTCAAAGATCAGCTTCCGATTCTCCTCCTCGATGGAGGAACAGGGGAAACCCGCGGCCTTGAAGAGGCCGTAGACCTTTTCGCCCAGACGGCCCTTGGGCAGGGCGATATTGAGAAACGCGTCCATCAGAACGACCCTCCCTTCTCAAATCGGACCACCCGGCGGAAGCTGACGCCCTCCGGCGCCTCCCGCTCCACCCGGACGCCGCCCTGACCGGCCAGCTTCTCCGCCATGGCCGCCACGGCGGCGGGGTCGTCGCCGGGGCCATACAGCAGCAGGGTGTCCGCCGCCGGGGGCTGGGGGGTGGGGAAGAGCCGGTCCAGCCGGTCCAGATATACGGCGAAGCCCACGGCCCCGCCGGCCTTCCCCAGCCGCCGCAGGAGGTTGTCGTACCGCCCGCCGGCCAGCACGGGGCTGGCGATCTGGGGCAGGCAGCCCTGGAACAGGACGCCGGTGTAGTAGCCCGTGTCGTTGACCAGGGACAGGTCCAGCCGCAGGTTTTTCTCCAGTCCCGCCGCCGCCAGCAGGGCGCACAGGCGGCGGAGCTGGGCCAGAGCCTCCCTCGCCCCTTTGCCGGGGAGCAGGCCCTCCAGCCGGGGCAGCACCTGGTCCGGCCCGCCGTAGAGGGCGGCCATGGCGCACAGGGCCGCCTGCCGCTCCGGCGGCACGTCCGCCCGGGCGCAGAGAGCGCGGATAGCGGGGACGTTTTTCCGACCCAGTTCCCGGAGGATGGGGCCCGCCGCCTCCGGATCGATCCCCTCCAGAGCGGCGGAGACCAGGCCCATGTGGCCCAGGTCCAGGACGTAGTCCCCGCTGATGACCGCCAGGCTGCGGGCGGCCAGGGCCAGCACCTCGCCCATGGCGTAATCGTCCAGCTCCCCCATGCACTCCAGGCCCGTCTGGGGGATCTCCCGGAAGCCGGGGCCGGCGGGGGAGGTGCGGTACACCGTCTCGTGGTAATAGACCTTCTGGAGAGCGCCGCCGGGGGCGGGGGCGTTTTTCGCGATGGACAGGGTCACGTCCGGCCGCAGGGCCATGAGCCGCCCGTCAGTGTCGGTGAAGGTCAGGATGTCCTCGCTGACCAGAAAACGCTTATTTCCGGCGTACAGGTCGTAAGGCTCGAACCGGCTCATGCGGTAGTGGCTGTAGCCCCGGCTGCGGTACAGCTCCCGGAGCCGGCGGCTGATGGAGCGGCTGCTATCCATTTCCATTGGCTTCCTCCTCCTTCAGACGCTCCAGCACCACGGCGTAGCCGCCGGGACCGTAGGTGCAGCTCCGGTTCACCCGGCTGATGGTGGCGCTGGAGGCGCCGGTGATCTCAGCGATACGGCTGTAGACCAGCTGCTGATCCAGGAGCTTCGCCACCCACAGCCGCTGGCCGCAGTCGGCGATCTCCCGCCCGGTCATCAGGTCCTCCAGAAAGGCCCGGCACTCCTCCTCGGTCTCCAGCTTCAGCATGGCCTTTACCAGCATCTCCCCACCGGGGTTGTCAAACAGATTCATGGCGTCGCCTCCTTACTTTCGTACTTTAGCATGATAACACAGTAGTACGAAAGAGTCAAGGGGGAGAGGGAGAGGAAAACTCCATGATTTTGCCGAAGAATGGGCCTGATTTTCATGCGGTTTTCACAAATACGGGGTGCGACCTGGAGAAAACCATAGGATTTCCTTGATATTTTCAGCAATCTTTACAAAATATATGGACAAACCTTCAAATTGCCGTGTATAATAGACAAAAGAGGACTGCTTTCGCGGCGGGGCGGCGCGGTGGGCGGCCTGAGCAGCACCTTTCCGCCGGGGATGCCCCATGTTCCTGACGGTCTTACCCAATTAAGGAGACAGACGCTTGATGTGGGAGAAAGGGTGACTAAGATGAAGGATCTGCGAAACGGCCTATATAAGAACTCCATGAAGCTGGAGCGGCGCACCGCGTCCCTCTATGTCCAGAACACGGGCAGCCAGCAGTGCGCCCCCAACTACGGCTGGGGGCCGGGGGTCCGTGATCATTTCCTGCTGCACCATGTGATCGCGGGGAGCGGCGTCTTTGCCTGCGGCGACCGGCGCTATGCCCTGAAGGCGGGGGACACCTTCCTGATCTACCCCAATACCACCATCCACTACTGCGCCGCCGCCCAGGAGCCGTGGGAATATGTCTGGGTGGGCTTCAGCGGGCTGGACGCGGCGGCCTATGTGGAGCTGACGGATTTTTCCCCTCAGGAGCCGGTGCTGTGCCAGCGCAGCTCCCGGGAGATCCGGGAACTGATGGAGGCCGTCTACCATAGCTGCGGTCCGTCGGTGGGGGAGGAGCTGACCATGACCGCGAGGCTGTATGAGCTGGTGGCCTTTCTGGTGCGCACCGCCGACGGCAGCCGGGGACAGCCCCGGGAGCAGCTGGACTGCGCCCAGCTGGCCGCGGAGTACATCATCGACCACTATGAGACGCCCATTACCGTGGAGGGCCTGGCGGACTACGCCTCCGTCAGCCACTCCAGCCTGTACCGGCGGTTCGTCAAGCGCTATCAGATGTCCCCCAAGCGCTTTCTTTTGGAGTACCGAATCCAGCGGGCCTGCGTGCTGCTGACCACCACCAGCTGCTCCATCCAGGAGATCTCCAACTCCGTGGGGTTTGAGGACCCGTTTTACTTCTCCCGGGTGTTCAAGGAGATCAAGGGCGTCTCCCCCCGGCAGTACGCCGGGACGCAGCGGGAAGAGTGAGCGGGGCAGGAGAAGAGGCGCTTTCCCCCGGGGGAAAGCGCCTCTTCTTCAAATCTTACTGTAAAAAAAGTAGGAGCCGGCGGCTCCTGCTTTTTTATATCAGACAGCTCTGGTAACTTTGCCGGAACGCAGACACCGGGTACAAACGTACACATGGCGGGGGCTGCCGTCGACGATCGCCTTGACCCGCTTGACGTTAGGCATCCAAGCCCGGTTGGAGCGGCGGTGGGAGTGAGAGACCTTGATGCCGAAGGTAACACCCTTGTCGCAGAATTGACATTTAGCCATCCGTTGCACCTCCTTGCTGTTTCAGAAATCACATGTGCCCATGAGGCACCGACTGATATAATAACAGAGTTCGCGGCAAAATGCAAGAGCAAATTGCCAAATCTTCAAAAGTTTTTCCCCGGGGTCCCTGGTACTTGTCAAGGACCGCCGTTTATACTATAATATTTTAAGAAGATCTTCCGGCGGCGGGCCGCCGGGGACGGGGAGGAACAAAAAATGGTCAGAGACGAGATGAAGGGCGGCGTCCATCTGCAGGAGCTGGTAGACGCGCTGGGCCTGGCGGTGCTGAACCGGGGGGAGGACTACGATACCGCCCTGGTGGGGATCATGGACGTGAACCGCCCCGGCCTGCAGTTGGTGGGCTATTACGACTACTTCGACCCCCGGCGGCTCCAGGTCATCGGCATGGCGGAGAACAAGATGCTGGAGGGCATGGACCCGGAGAAGCGGCTGGAGAGTTTTCAGCAGTTTTTCTCCTATGACATCCCGGCGCTGGTGGTGTCCCGGGACCTGGACGTGTACCCGGAGTGCCTGGCCATGGCCCGCAAGTGCAAGCGCACCCTGCTGCACACCGCCGACACCACGGTGATGCTCACCAGCCGGGTCATCGAGTACCTGAGCCAGCGGCTGGCCCCCACCACCACCCGCCACGGGGTGCTGCTGGATATTTTCGGCGAGGGCGTCATGATCACCGGCGAAAGCGGCATCGGCAAGAGCGAGACCGCCATCGAGCTGGTGAAGCGGGGCCACCGGCTGGTGGCGGACGACGCGGTGGACATCCGCCTGGTGGCCAATAAGCTCCTGGGCCAGGCGCCGGAGCTGATCCGCCACTACATGGAGCTGCGGGGCATCGGCGTCATCGACTTACAGCAGCTGTTCGGCATGAGCGCCGTCAAGCAGGAGAGCCAGATCGACCTGGTGGTGGAGCTGGAGCGGTGGCGGGACGACAAGTTCTATGACCGCTTCGGCCTGGACGAGGAGACTACCAACATCCTGGGAGTGGAGGTGCCCACCGTCACCATCCCCGTGCAGCCCGGGCGGAACCTGGCCGTCATCGTGGAGGTGGCCGCCATGAACAACCGCCACAAGAAATTCGGCTACAACGCCGCCCAGAAGCTGGCGGACGAGATCGAGCGCCGGGTCCAGGGCGGCTGACCCGGACCGGCGGATGAATAGAGAGAAACGGGGGACATAGGATATGTACTATATCGGCATCGACATCGGCGGCACCAATCTGAAGGCCGGGCTGGTGGACGAGGGCTACCGCATCGTGGCCACCCACCGGGAGCGGCTGGACTTCCATTCCATGGAGCAGATGGGGGACGTTCTGGCGAAGATGGCCCTGACGCTGGTGGAAAAGGCGGGGATCGACAAAAGCCAGGTGGCTTCCGTAGGTATGGGCTTTCCCGGCCCGGTGGACGATAAAAAAGGCGTGGTCATCAAGACCGTGAACATCCCCATCCGCTTCATGCCGGTGGCGGAGATGTTCCACCGCCATTGGGCGGAGGTGCCCGTCCATCTGGGCAACGACGCGGACTGCGCCGCCCTGGGGGAATACTACCACTACGAGGACAAGAACATCGAGAGCCTGATCCTGGTGACCCTGGGCACCGGAATCGGCACCGGCATCATCCTCAACGGCCGCATCCACACCGGAATCAACGGCTGTGCCGGCGAGGGGGGACACATCGTCATCGTCCACGGCGGGGAGCCCTGCACTTGCGGCCGCCGGGGCTGCTGGGAGCGCTACGCCTCTGCCAACGCCCTGATCCGCCAGACCAGAGCCGCCATGGAGGCCCACCGGGACTCCGCCATGTGGGACGTGTCGGAGGGCAGTCTGGACCGGGTGGACGGGCGCACGGCCTTCGAGGCCATGCACCGGGGCGACGCCGCCGCGAAGGCGGTGGTAGAGCGGTACCGGGACTATCTGGCCGACGGCCTGGCCAACTATATCAATATCTTTCAGCCGGAGGTCATCGCCCTGGGAGGCGGCGTCAGCGGCGCCCGGGACGAGGACCTGCTGCTGCCCCTGCGGGAGATGGTTCTGGAGATGTGCTTCGGCCGGGAGGCGGACCGCCACACCCGGCTGGTGAAGGCGAAGCTGGGCAACGACGCGGGCATCATCGGCGCGGCCCTGCTGGGCCTGGAGCGCTAGGCGCGATCTTTGATTTTTGGTGAGGAGAAATTGCCCATGACCTGGTACGAGCGCTTTGACAAGCTGGCGGCGGAGCGGCTGCCGGGGCTGGAGGTCCTGCGGGACGCGCCCATGGCGGAGCGCACCAGCTTCCGCATCGGGGGACCCGCCCGGCGGTGGGTCCGGCCCCGGTCCGGGGAGGAGCTGGCCGCTCTGCTCAAGCTGGCGGAGGAGGAGAACTGGCCCCTTCTGGTGGTGGGCAACGGCTCCAATCTGCTGGTGGCCGACGAGGGCCTGGACCGGCTGGTGATCCATACCGGCGGCCTGAAGGACATGAAGCTGGAGGCCGACGGCCTGACGCTGACGGCTGAGGCCGGGGTGTCCCTGGCCCGGCTGGCGGAGGAGGCCCTCCGCCGGGGCCTGACGGGGCTGGAGTTCGCCCACGGCATCCCCGGCAGCGTAGGCGGCGGACTCTATATGAACGCCGGGGCCTACGGCGGGGAGCTGCGGCAGGTGGTGGAAAGCGCCCGGGCGTACCTCCCCGGGGAGGGCGTGGGGACGCTGACAAACGGGGAGATGGCCTTCGGCTACCGCCGCAGCGTCCTCATGGACCGCCCCGGCAGCGCGGCGCTGTCCGCCCGGTTCCGGCTTGCCAAGGGGGACCCGGAGGCCATCCGGGAGCAAATGCGGGAGCTGAGCCGCCGCCGCCGGGAGAAGCAGCCTCTGGAGTATCCCAGCGCCGGCAGCGTGTTCAAGCGGCCGGAGGGCCATTTCGCCGGGGGGCTCATCCAGGAGTGCGGCCTGAAGGGCTGCCGGATCGGCGGGGCCCAGGTGTCGGAAAAGCACGCCGGGTTCATCATTAACGCCGGCGGGGCCACCTGCGCCGATGTGGAGGCGCTGATCCGCCACATCCAAAAGACGGTGAAGGAGCGTACCGGTGTGACCTTGGAGCCGGAGATCCGGGTACTGCGCTGAGGGCGCAAGAGAGAGAGAAAGCGGGGGACAGCACATGGAGATCCTGATCATTTCCGGCCTCTCCGGCGGAGGCAAGAGCAAGGCCGCCTCCTTCCTGGAGGACATGGGCTTTTATATCGTGGACAATATGCCGGCCAGCATGATCCTGAAGTTCGCGGACTTCTGCGCCGGAGGTAATAGCCGGTACAGCCGGGTGGCCCTGGTCTACGACGTGCGCACGGCGGACAGCTTCGACGAGTTTTTGACCGTCCTCGCCGCCATGCGGCAGAAGGACTACCAGGTGAAGCTGCTGTTCCTGGAGGCGGACGTAAAGACCATCATCAGCCGCTATAAGGAGACCCGCCGCCTCCACCCCCTTCAGGAGCGCTTCGGTACTTTGGAGAAGGCGGTGGACCGGGAGATCGCCCTGATGGCCCCGGTGCGGCGTCAGGCGGACATCGTCATCGACTCCACCAACTACTCCACCGCCCGGCTGCGGGGAGAGCTGCTGCGCCTGTTCGGAGGACCCAGCGGTAAGGGGGAGATGACCGTGAGCCTGGTGTCCTTCGGCTTCAAGCACGGCCTGCCCCTGGAGGCGGACCTGGTGCTGGACGTGCGGTTCATGCCCAACCCCTTTTACATCGACGCCCTGCGCCGCCAGACGGGGCTGGACGCCCCGGTGCGGGACTATGTGTTCAGCTTCCGGGAGACGGAGCAGTTCATGGAGAAGGTCACGGACCTGCTGCGCTTTGTGCTGCCTCTCTACCGGGAGGAGGGAAAGACGGTGCTGGTGGTGGCCATCGGCTGCACCGGCGGGCACCACCGGTCCGTGGCGGTGACCCACGCGCTGGCGGAGTATATCCAGTCTCTGGGCTATCAGGTGGCGGAGAACCACCGGGATATGACCCGGAGCTGACGGAGGAAGCAAATGGAGGATACCTTGTACCGGGGCCCCAGCGGAAGGGGGCCCCGCATCGTCGCTATCGGCGGCGGAACGGGCCTGAGCACCATGCTCCGGGGCCTGAAGACCCACACCGGCGAGCTGACCGCCATCGTGACGGTGGCGGACGACGGCGGCGGCTCCGGCGTGCTGCGCCAGGAGCTGGGGATGCTGCCGCCGGGGGACGTCCGCAACTGCCTGGAGGCCCTGGCCAACGTGGAGCCGGTGATGAGCGAGCTGCTCCACTACCGCTTCACCGAGGGGAGCCTGCGGGGGCAGAGCTTCGGCAACCTGTTTCTGGCCGCCCTCAACGGGATCTCCGACGGGCGGTTCGACCAGGCGGTGCGCCGGATGAGCCAGGTCCTGGCCATCACCGGCGCGGTGCTGCCGGTGACCACCAGCGACGTGCGGCTGGAGGCGGAGTTTGAAAACGGGACACGGGTGCTGGGGGAGTCCAAGATCTTTTACTGCAAAAAGCGGGAGGACTGCCGGATCCTGAAAGTCCGCCTGCTGCCGGAGAAGCCGCCGGCCCTGCCCGAGGCTCTGGAGGCCATCCGGGAGGCGGACATGATCCTCCTGGGCCCCGGCAGCCTCTACACCAGCGTGATCCCCAATCTGCTGGTGGACGGCATCTGGGAGGCCATCGCCGCCTCCCCGGCCCTGAAGGTCTATGTGGCCAACATCATGACCCAGGAGGGGGAGACGGAGGGCTGCACCTGCGCCGACCACATCCGGGCCCTGTTCCGGCACTCCGGGCCGGGCCTCTTCTCTCTGTGCCTGGTGAACAGCGCCCCCATTCCGGAGGATGTGGTGGCCCGTTACGCGCTGGAGGGGGCGGAGCCTCTCCGCTGGGACCGGGAGGCCTGCCGGGAGCTGGGGGTGGAGCTTGTCAGCCGCCCCGTGGCCCAGGTCCGGCCCGACGGCATGGTCCGCCACGACCCGGAAAAGCTGGCGGACGCCCTGCTGGACCTCCACGCCCAGCGCTCCGTCCGCATTGCCGGCCTGGGCCGCTACCGCCCGGAATCCTAGGCGGCGTCCCTAAAGAGATTTTCCCGGGCAAAGCGCCGCTCTGCCCGGGAATCATGCAATTGGCATCTTGTCGGGAAAGGGGGGAAAACCCAATGTCCTTTTCGGGGGACGTGAAAAACGAGCTGTGCCGTATTCCCGTCAACCGCCTGTGCTGCGCCCGGGCGGAGGCCTACGGCATCCTGCTCTACTGCAATACCTTTACCGGCCGGGAGGTGCGGATCATCACCGAGTGCGAGGAGCTGGCCATCCGCCTGCCCCGGCTCTTTCACCGTGCCTTCGGCCTGGACTTTGACCGGATGCCCAGCGCTCTGGAGCAGAAGTTCATCTTCCAGATCGCCCGGGCGGACAAGCTGGAGCAGATCGTGGACGATCTGGGCTTCGACCCCCGGCAGAACCCGGTGCTCCATGTGAACTTCGCCCTGCTGGAGGAGGAGTGCTGCCGGGCCGCCTTCCTCCGGGGGGCCTTTCTGGCGGGAGGCAGCGTCACCGACCCCGGCAAGCGCTACCATCTGGAGCTGGAGACCAGCCACGCCCAGGCCAGCCGGGAGCTGGCGGCCCTGCTGACGGACATGGGCCGGGAACCGAAGATGGTGGCCCGGGGGGGCTGCCAGGTGACCTACTACAAAAACAGCGCTCAGATCGAGGACCTGCTGACGCTGATGGGCGCGCCCCAGGCCGCTATGGCCATGATGAACGCCAAGGCGGAGAAGGACCTGCGCAACGGCGTGAACCGCCGGGTGAACTGCGAGAGCGCCAATCTGGACAAGGCGGTGGACGCCGCCCAGGATCAGCTGGAGGCCATCCGGCGGCTGTACGCCGCGGGAGCGGTGGAGGGCCTCAGCCCCCAGCTGAAGGAGACCATCGTTCTGCGGGAGACCTACCCGGAGCTGACCCTGAGCCAGCTGGCGGCGGAGTTCGACCCGCCCATCACCAAGAGCTGCCTCAACCACCGGCTGCGGAAGCTGATGGAGCTGAGCCGGGGCTGAACCGGCGGAAGAAGAAAGGAGAGCGCCTATGAAGATCACCGCGCTGGTAGAAAACAAGTCCGACTGTGACCTGACGCCGGTCCACGGCCTGTCTCTGTATGTTGAGACAGAGCAGCACAAGCTGCTCTTTGATCTGGGGCCCGATGACACGCTCCTGAAAAACGCGGCGAAGCGGGGCATCGACCTGACGGAGGTGGACACCGTGGTGATCTCCCACGGACACGGGGACCACGGCGGGGCCCTGGAGGCGTTTCTGAAGGTCAATCACTGTGCGAAGATCTACGTCCAGCGCGCCGCCTTCGAGAAGCATTTTTCCAAGCTGCTGGGGTTCATCAAGGCGCCTATCGGGCTGGACCGGAAGCTGATGGACCATCCGCAAGTGGTTCTGACAGACGGGGACTGCCCCGTCGATGAGGAGCTGCTGCTGTTCACGACGCCGGATACGTCGAAATTCTACTCCCCGGCCAATGACACGCTGTACGATGAGCGGGGACGGGATTCCTTTTCCCATGAACAGGACCTGATGATCTTCGGGCCGAAAAACGTGCTGATCATGGGCTGCGGCCACTGCGGCGTGGTGAACATCCTGGAGCGGGCAAAGCCGTACCGGCCCGATCTGTGCGTCGGCGGGTACCATCTGATGATCCCGGCCTCCGGGAAGAGCGTGCCGGAGGAGCTTCTGGAGGGCATCGCCGGGGAGCTGCGGCGGTATGATACGGACTTTTATACCTGCCACTGCACCGGGGACCGGGCCTACCGGTTCCTGGCCGATCGGGTGCCCCGTATGCGCTACCTCTCCTGCGGGGAGAGCATCGAAGTTTAACGCCGAGGAAGGAGCCTTGCCATGTCCTTTACCCATCTCCATGTCCATACGGAATTCAGCCTCCTGGACGGCTTCTGCCGCATCGACGGTCTGGCGAAGCGGGTCAGGGAGCTGGGCCAGGACGCCGTGGCCATCACCGACCACGGCGTGATGTACGGCGCGGTGGATTTCTACCGGGCCTGCAAAAAGGAGGGCGTCAAGCCCATCATCGGCTGCGAGGTCTATGTGGCCCCGGCGGACCGGGACCGGTTCGGCCGGGTCCACGACCTGGACGGCGAGAGCCGTCACCTGGTGCTGCTGTGCAAAAACCAGGAGGGCTATCAGAACCTGAGCTATCTGGTGAGCATGGCCTTCATCGAGGGCTTCTACGTCAAGCCCCGGGTGGACATGGAGCTGCTCCGGGCCCACAGCGGCGGCCTCATCGCCCTGTCCGCCTGCCTGGCGGGGGAGATCCCCAAACGCATCCTTCAGGGCCGCTATGACGCCGCGAAGTCGTACGCTCTGGAGATGCGGGACATCTTCGGGGAGGGGAACTTCTACCTGGAGCTGCAGGACCACGGCATCCGGGACCAGGCGGCGGTGAATCAGGCCCTTTTGAAGATCCATGAGGAGACGGGAATCCCCCTGGTATGCACCAACGACTGCCATTATCTGACGCCTCAGGACGCGGAGGCCCACGACGTGCTTCTCTGCATCCAGACGGGGAAGATGGTGGACGATGAGAACCGGATGCGCTATGAGCCCCGGAATTTCTACGTCCGCTCCACGGAGGAGATGGAGGCCCTCTTCTCCCAGTACCCCGACGCCATCGCCAACACGGAGCGGATCGCGGCGGCATGCAACCTGGAGTTCACCTTCGGCAAGTACCACCTGCCCCGGTTCGACGTGCCGGAGGGGGAGACCGCTCAGAGCTACATCCGCCGCCTGTGCGAGGAGGGCTTTGCTGAAAAATACCGGGGGGAGAAGCCGGAGTACCACAACCAGCTGGACTACGAGCTGGATATGATCGAGAAGATGGGCTTTACCGACTACTTCCTCATCGTGTCCGATTTCGTCCGCTTCGCCCGGGAGGCGGGGATCCCCGTGGGACCGGGACGGGGATCCGCCGCCGGCAGCATGGTCAGCTACTGCCTGGGCATCACCGACATCGACCCCATGCAGTACGGGCTGTATTTCGAGCGGTTTCTGAACCCGGAGCGGGTGAGTATGCCGGATATCGACATGGACTTCGGCGACACCCGCCGGGACGAGGTCATCGACTATGTCCGCCGCAAGTACGGCGACGACCATGTGGCCAACATCGTCACCTTCGGCACCATGGCCGCCCGGGCGGCCATCCGGGACGTGGGCCGGGTGATGAATATGCCCTACGCCGACGTGGACGTGGTGGCCAAGCAGGTGCCCAGCGGGCCCGGCGCCCTCCACATCACCCTGGACGACGCCCTGCGGCTTTCCAAGCCCCTGCGGGATATGTACGACGCGGACCCCCAGATCAAAAAGCTCATCGACACCGCCAAGAGCCTGGAGGGGATGCCCCGCCACGCCTCCACCCACGCCGCCGGCGTGGTCATCACTAGAGACCCGGTGGTGACCTATGTGCCCCTGGCGAAAAACGACGAGACCCTGGTGTGCCAGTACGTCATGACCACCCTGGAGGAGCTGGGCCTGCTGAAAATGGACTTTTTGGGCCTGCGGAACCTGACGGTGCTGGACGACGCGGTGAAGATGGTCCGGCGGCAGAAGCCGGATTTTCGCCTGGAGGACATCCCCGAGGACGACCAGGACGTGTTCGATATGCTCACCGCCGGCAAGACCAGCGGCGTGTTCCAGATGGAGTCCGCCGGCATGACCGGGGTCTGCGTGGGGCTGAAGCCCCAGTCCATCGAGGATCTGACCGCCATCGTGGCCCTGTATCGCCCCGGCCCCATGGACTCCATTCCCCGGTTCATCGCCTGCAAGCACGACCCCAAGCTGGTGACCTATAAGCACCCGGCGCTGGAGCCGATCCTCTCCATCACCTACGGCTGCATCGTCTATCAGGAGCAGGTCATCGAGATCTTCCGCCGGCTGGCGGGGTACTCCCTGGGCCAGGCGGACATGGTGCGCCGGGCCATGAGCAAGAAAAAGCGCTCCCAGATCGAGCGGGAGCGGCAGTTCTTCCTCTACGGCGACCCGGAGCGGCAGATCGCCGGGTGCGTGGCCAACGGCATCCCCGAGGAGACCGCCAAGGCCATTTACGAGGAGATCGACGCCTTCGCCGAGTACGCCTTCAACAAGGCCCACGCCGTCTGCTACGCGGTGGTGGCCTATCAGACCGCCTGGTTCAAGTACCACTACCCCCGGGAGTACATGGCGGCGCTGCTGACCTCGGTGCTGGATAACTCCGACAAGATCTCAGAGTATATCGGGGAGTGCCGGGACATGGGCATCGCCTTGCTGCCCCCGGACATCAACCGCTCCCGGGACGGCTTTACCGTGGAGAGCGAGGGCATCCGCTTCGGTCTGGTGGCGGTGAAGAACATCGGCCGGGGCTTCATCCAGAACCTGATCCGGGAGCGGGAGAGCGGAGGTCCCTTTACCGGCTTCCAGGACTTCTGCCAGCGGATGTACGACTACGACATGAACAAGCGGGCGTCGGAGAACCTGATCCGGGCCGGGGCCTTCGACAGCCTCGGGGCCAAGCGCAGCCAGCTGGTGGCCGTCAACGACAAGCTCATCGACGCCATCGGCAGCACCCGCCGCCAGAATTTGGAGGGACAGCTGGACTTTTTCGGCATAGGCGGCGGGGAGACCAGGGCCCGGACGGCCCAGATGGAGCTGCCCAATATACCGGAGTTCGCCCCGGAGGAGCTGATGCGCCAGGAGAAGGAGGTCACGGGGCTGTACCTCTCCGGCCATCCCATGAACGCCTACCGGGACGCGGCCCGGGCCGCCGGGGCCGCCCACATCGCCGCCGTCCACGCCGACTTTGCCCAGGAGGGGGGACCCTCCTCCTTCCAGGACGAGCAGCGCATCACCGTGGCGGGCATCGTCACCGCCGCCCAGACCAAATCCACCCGGTCCGGCAGCCTCATGGCTTATGTGACGGTGGAGGACGACGGGGGCTCCATTGAGCTTCTGTGCTTTGCTAAGACCCTGGAGAAGTACGGCCGCCTGCTGAAGGAGGGGACGCCGGTGGTGGTGCGGGGCAAGCTCTCCGTCCGGGACGAGAAGCCCCCCCAGATCCTGTGCGACACCGTGTTCCCCCTGGCCGACGGCGCGCCGGCGCCCCAGCGGGAGAGCAGCAGCGTGGTCCAGCCGGTGGAGGGGAAGCTGCTGTGGCTGCGGTGCCCCTCGGCGGACCACCCGGCGGCGGCGCATATCCGCCGGGTATTCGCCATGTTCCCCGGCCCCACCCCCGCCCGGCTGGTGTACGCCGATACCGGCAAGCGGCTGGGGACCACCTGTCTGCTGACCCGGTCCCTGCTGGACGAGCTGGAGGACGCTCTGGGAAAGGAAAACGTGGTCGTCCAGTAGCGGCGGCATAGAGAGATCCCCCGGCGGGCATTGCCCGCCGGGGGACCTTTTCATATCAGGCGCGGACGCGTCCTGCCCGTCAGGCGGCGGGCTGCTCCTCAGCGGAGGACAGGAGCATCACGCGGTAGAGCACCGCGCACAGCTCGGAGCGCTTGAGCAGGCCCTCGCCGTTGAAGACCTGGGTCCCGTCCTCGGCGGTGTAGCCGGTGATGACGCCCAGCTCAGCCAGAGCCAGCACGGCGCCGTCGTCGGTGTCCGCGAAGGGAGACTCATTCTCGGAGGCGGGGATGCCCAGAGCCTTGGCCAGCAGGCCGCACAGGGCGGCGCGGTCAATGGCGGCGTTCAGGTCGATCTGGGCGTCCTTGTCCACCAGACCCAGACCCTGAGCCTGAGCCAGATAGCCGCTGGCCCAGTGGCCGTCCTCCACGGGGGCCTGCTCCTCGACGCCGGCCATCAGCAGCACCAGCTTCAGGGCCTGACCCCAGGTGACGGAGACGTCGGCCTTGAAGCTGCCGTCGTCATAGCCGGAGATCAGGCCGGCCATGACCATGGTCAGCACGGCCTCGTCGTACCAGTGAATGCCCTCCAGATCGGTGAACTGGGCGGACAGGGCCTCGGCGTAGAGGCGCTTCTCCGGCTCCAGCTTGCCGTTCAGGGCGGCGGCCAGAGACTGGATGTACTCGGCGGACAGGGGGTTGGACATCTTCAGGGCCTCAAAGCTCTCCTGGAAGCCCATCTCGGCGGGCAGAGCCACAAAGGACAGGTACTTGTCCACGGTGTCCTCGAACCTGCCCTCCTGGGCGCTGAGCCAGAAGTCGAAGGCGCCGGCGGCGGAGACGGCGTAGCTGATGTAGTACATGGGGCTGGTGAAGGTGTGGGGGATGTTGACCCAGCCGTACATCTCGGTGCGCTCGTCGGCGGGATCCACCAGACCGTACTCACCGGCCAGCTTGCGGTACTCCGCGTTGATCTGAGCCAGAGTCACGTTCTTGGTGGCGTAGACGTACTGCTGCAGCTCGTCAAAGAGGCAGCCCTGAACGATGGCGCCGGTGAGGTTGGTCATCAGGTAGTCGCTGACCGCGTTGGCAGACTGGCCGAAGATCTCGGGATAGTAGTGGCTGAACAGCAGCTCCAGACCCTGGGAGTGGACCTCGGCGGTGTCGATGTTGTCGCTGGAGGCGTTCCAGGAGGCGTCGTCCCAGTAGTAGTTGTTGTAGTGGCCCAGCTCGTGGACCATGGTGCAGAAGTCATAGAGATCGCCGTAGGGCTGGTTGAACATGAAGGGCGCGCCGAAGCTGTAGAGCATGGTGGTGAAGCCGGCGTCCTGCTTGGTCTCGCTGTAGGTCACGTCGTACATCTTATGGCTGGTCATGTAGTCCAGGGCCTCCTTCAGCTCGCTGGACATCTGGGCGATGTAGGGGGCGATCATGTCCTCGGACACCAGAGAGTAGTCCTCCCGGAGCAGGGCGGGATCGTCGTACTGGTAGCTGACCAGCGTGGAGAGCAGGCTGTACAGGGGAACGATGTTCTCCTTCACCGCCTGATGGAAGGAACGGATCTCCTCCTGGGTGTAGTCCCGGCTATAGATCTCGGCGTAGGCGTAGTCGCCGTAGTTGTCGTAGCCGTAGGCCTTGGCGGTCTTGCCGCGCACGTCCACCATCTTCAGGTAGATCTCGCCCAGAGCGGCGTTCTGGGCCTTGGCCAGCTCGGTGAGCAGGCCGTCGCCCACCTCGGCGTCCAGAGTGCCGGCGGCCACGGCGGCGTACACGTCATCCTCGGTGACGGCCTGACCCTCGTACTCCACGGTGCAGGGCGTAAGGGAGGCGGCGTAGTAGGCCAGCTGGAGATTCTGCTCCTGCTCGGAGAGAGAGCGCTGCTCCTCGGTCATAGCCTCGTAGTCCTTGTAATAGGCGATATCCTCCTCGCTGAGCAGGGCGGTGATGAAGCCGGCGCAGGGGGAGGCCAGCAGATCCCGGATCAGCAGGCTGAAGGCGTCCACTACGTCGTTCCAGGCGGTGTTCATGTACTCGCTCTCCGCCACATAGGACTCGTTGGTGGCGTCCTGATAGGAGCGGATGTCGGCCAGGGTGTACATGGTCATCAGCTCCATCACCTGGTCGGTGACGGCCTCAAACTTTTTGGCCGCGGCCTCCTCATTGGCCTTGTCCGCCATGAGGCCCCGGACCTCCTCCATGGCGTCCAGGATGGGCTGGGTCTCCATGTGCTTGTACTCGATCTGATCGTAGCTCAGCTCCGTGTGGGGCTGATCCTCAAAAAAGTCGGTCTCCCGGGTGTCCGCCGCCATTGCCCAGGGGCAAAGAGTAAGGACCAGCGAGAGCGCCAGTGCCAGGGAAAGAAGTTTCTTTTTCATAGGTGGTTCCTTTCTGCGCCGTATAAAATCGATGTCGCTGCGGCTGCCTGGGGCCTATTATAGACGATACCGCATAAAAATGCAATGGCCGATCAAGGTTTTCTCCGGGGAAGGGCGGCAGAAATTGTTGAAAAGGGGCCGCCGTCTCTGGTATAATGTCACAAGAACCGGCCCCACCGGCGGCGGGGCGGATACGGGAGGGACGGCTATGCTGCGGATCTGGATCGGACGGGCCAATACGGGGAAGTCGGGCCGGGTGCTGGCGGAGATCGCCCGGGCGGGAGACGCCGGCCGGCAGATCCTGCTGGTGCCGGAGCACGCCACCTATCAGGCGGAGCTGGACCTGTGCCGGGCCTGCGGCGACGGGGCCTCCCGCCACGCCGAGGTGCTGAGCTTCCGCCGCCTGGCCCACCGGGTCCTGTCCGTCACCGGAGGGCTGGCGGACTGCGCCCTGGACCAGGGAGGCAGGCTGCTGCTCATGCGCCGGGCGGTGCAGGAGGTCGGCCCCTCCCTGACGGTGTTCCAGCGGTACGCCGCCCGGGAGGGGTTCCTCTCCGGCCTGACGGACCTGTACCGGGAGCTGACCGCCTATCAGGTGCCGCCGGAGCGGCTGCTGGAGGCGGGGGCGGCCCTTCAGGGGGGCGGCGGGGACCGGCTGCGGGACCTGAGCCTCATTTTCGCCGCCTACCGGCGGCTGCTGGAGACGGGGGAGGGCGACCGGCGGGAGGAGCTGGAGAAGCTGGCGGACCATCTGGCGGAGTCGGGCTACGCCGACGGCAAGGATGTCTTCCTGGACGGCTTCTCCTATTTCACCGCCCAGGAGGAGCGGCTGATCGCCATTCTGTTGGGCCGGGCCCGGTCCGTCACCGTCACGGTGCTGGGGGACCGGCGCAGCGCCCAGGATGCCTTTGCCCCCGGACGGCGGACCTGCCTGCGGCTGGAGGAGCTGGCGGCCCGGAGCGGCAGCCCCTGCGTGGTGGAGGACATGACCGCCCCGGCGCCGGCGGACCCCATCGCCCATCTGGAGGCCCATTTTCTGGGGGACACCGTCCCCTGGGCGGGGGACGCCTCCCAGGTGGAGCTGTACCGGGCGGACAGCCCCTACGCCGAGGTGGAGTATGTGGCCAGCCGCATCCTGGCTCTGGTCCAGTCCGGGACCTGCCGCTTTCGGGACATCGCCGTCACCGCCCGGAATCTGGAGGACTACGAGCCCGCCATCGAGAGCGTTTTCGCCCGGTACGGGGTGCCGGTGTACCTCAGCCGCCGCAGCGACATTTTGGAGAAGCCGGTGCTGAGCCTCATCGCCGGGGTGCTGGATTCCATCCTCCGGGGGTACGAGTACGAGGATATGTTCCGCTGGCTGAAAACCGGGCTGGCGGGCCTGACCGACGGGGAGTGCGACAAGCTGGAGAACTACGTCATCCTGTGGGACGTCCGGGGGGCCATGTGGCTCAGGGACCAGGACTGGACCGCCAACCCGGCGGGCTGGCAGGAGGGCTTTACCGGCGAGCAGACCGAGGCTCTGGCGGAGATCAACGGCCTGCGCCGCCGGGTGCGGGAGCCCCTGAGCCGCCTGGTGGCCTCCCTGGGGGAGCGCGCCCAGGTCCGGGGGAAGCTGGAGGCCCTGACGGAGTTTCTGGAGGAGATCCGGCTGCCGGAGCAGCTGCGGGCCCATACGGCCCGGCTGCGGGAGCTGGGGCGGCTCCAGCAGGCCCAGGAGTACGGCCAGCTCTGGGAGGTGCTGTGCACCGTCCTGGACCAGTGCGCCGCCCTGCTGGGGGACGTGGAGATGGGGACGGAGGAGTTTGCCCGCCTCATCAAGCTGGAGCTGACCCAGTACGACGTGGGCACCATCCCCGTGTCCCTGGATCAGGTGCAGATCGCCTCCATGACCCGCAACGACCGCCATCGGGTGAAGTGCCTCTTCCTCATGGGGGCCAACGACCATGTGCTGCCCGCGCCCCCCGCCGCCGGGGGCCTTCTCAGCCGGGAGGACCGGGAGCGGCTGCGGGAGCTGGGGGTGGAGCTGGCCCCTGACGGGGACCGGCAGCTGGAGCTGGAGATGCTGTCCATTTACGCCGCTTTGGTCCAGCCCACAGACCGCCTCGTCGTGTCCTGGCCCGCCGCTGACGGCGCCGGCGGGGAGCTGCGGCCGGCCTTCGTGGTGGAGCGGCTGCGCCGGCTGCTGCCGGGCCTTCGGGAGACGGCGGAGGCCCCGGGACGGCGCTACCGTCTGACCGCCCCCGCCCCCGCTCTGGAAATGGCGGGGCAGGACCGGGGCGGGGCGCTGTGGAACTATTTCGCCGGGGACGGGCGGTACGCCCCAGTCCTTTCGGCGATGGACCGGGCGGCCTCCATGGGGCGGGGACGGCTCTCCCCCCAGGCGGTGGAGGCCCTGTACGGCAGGACCTACCGTATGTCCGCCAGCCGGGTGGACCGGCTGAACTCCTGCCACTTCGCCTACTTCATGGAGTACGGCCTGCGGGCCAGGGAGCGGGCCCCCGCCGGGTTCGACGCCGCCCAGGTGGGGACCTTCCTCCACTATGTGCTGGAGCATGTGGTCCGCCGGGCCACGGACCTGGGGGGCTTTGCCCAGGTGTCCCGGGAGACGCTGGAGGAGCTGATCCGCCAGGTCATTCAGGAGTACATGGATCAGGCCATGCCCGGCTTCGACGGGCGGGACGCCCGGTTCAGATACCTCTTCCGCCGCCTGCGGGGGACGGTGACGGCCATTGTGGAGAACGTGGCCCAGGAGCTGGCGGCGTCGGATTTCAAGCCCATGGCCTTCGAGCTGGAGTTCGGAGGCGGGGAGGGCCTTCCCGCCATCACCATCCAGGCCGGGGACGCCAGCCTCTCGGTGGTGGGAAAGGTGGACCGGGTGGACGGCTGGCTGAAGGACGGCAGGCTCTACATCCGGGTGGTGGACTACAAATCCGGCAAAAAATCCTTCGACCTCAGCGACGTGCGCATGGGGCTGAACCTCCAGATGCTGCTGTACCTCTTCACCCTGGAGCGGGAGGGGGCGGCGGTGTTCGGCGGGGAGCACCCCATCGTGCCGGCGGGGGTCATGTATCTGCCCGCCAGAGACGTGCTGCTGACCATGGACCGGAACACCGACCCCGCCGTGGTCCGCTCCGCCATGGACAAGGAGCTGCGCCGCAGCGGACTGGTCCTGGGGGAGCCGGAGGTGCTCCACGCCATGGAGCACAGCGATCTGGCGGAGACCCGGTTCCTGCCGGTGAGCCTGGGCCGGGGCGGCATCCCCGGCGGACTGGCCACGGCGGAGCAGCTGGGCAAGCTCAGCCGCTATGTGGAGCGGCTGCTGGAGCGGGTGGCCCGGGAGCTGCGCCAGGGCAACATCGACGCGGACCCCTGCGGCCACGGGGAACAGGACAGCGTGTGCGCCTGGTGCGAGTTCGCCTCCGCCTGCCACTTTACGGACGGGGAGGACGGCGAGCACATGAAGCTGATCCGCCCCGTCCGGCCGGAGGAGTTCTGGCGGCAGGTGGATGAGACCATCGGAGAGGAGGAGGACCCATGCCCATCCAACTGACAGAGCGGCAGCAGGCCGCGGTGGACCGCCGGGGGGGCGGACTGCTGGTGAGCGCCGCCGCGGGCAGCGGCAAGACCAAGGTCCTGGTCCAGCGGCTGCTGGACCGCTGCCTGGGAGACGAGGGGGCCGACGTGGACCAGTTCCTCATCATCACCTATACCCGGGCGGCGGCGGCGGAGCTGCGCTGCCGCATCGCCCAGGAGCTGACGGACCGCATGGCCGACGCCCCCGACGACCGGCGTCTCCGCCGCCAGCTCCTGCGGGTCTACCGGGCGGATATCAAGACCATCGACGCCTTCTGCACCTCTCTGGTGCGGGAGAACATCCACCTGCTGCCGGACCGGGAGGGCCTGAGCCTCAGCCAGGACTTCCGGGTGCTGGACGACGCGGAGGCGGCGCTGCTGCGCCGGCAGGTGCTGCCCCGGGTGCTGGAGGATTTTTATGAGGACCTCACCCCCGGCGGGGCGCAGCTGGCCGACAGCTTTGGCTTCGGCCGGGACGACCGGGCCCTGGAGGAACTGGTGCTGGAGCTGTACGACAAGCTCCAGTGCCACGCCTATCCCCTGCGGTGGCTGGCAGAGCAGATGGCCCAGTGGCGGGACCCGGCCTCCGGCGGCGGAGACGGCCCCTATGGCCGCCTGCTGCGCCGGGGACTGGCCCGAAAGGCCCGGCACTGGGCGGAGACGCTGGCGCGCAGTCTGGAGGAGGCACGATGCGACAGCGCCCTGGAGGCGGCCTACGGCGGCGCCTTCGCCCAGGGGATGGAGAGCCTCCGGGCGTTGGCGGAGGCGGCGGAGGCCGGCTGGGACCGGGTGAGCGCCGCCGCGCCGGTGTGGCCCCGGCTGAAGGCCGCCCGGAAGTGCGCCTCGCCGGAGCTGAAGGCCATGCTCCAGAGCCGGTGGGCCAGATGCAAGCGGGAAATGGACGCCGCCCTGAAGCCCTTTGCTGTCACCGACGCCCAGGCGGCGGAGGATATGGCCCGGGCGGCCCCGGCCATGGAGGCTCTGGGAGAGTTGTGCGGGGCCTTCTCCCGGGCCTATGCCAGGGAGAAGCTGCGGCGGAACGCGGCGGATTTCTCCGATCAGGAGCATTTTGCCGTTCAGCTGCTCATCGGTCCCGACGGCCAGCCCACGGAGACGGCCCGGACCGTGGCGGGCCGCTACCGGGAGGTGATGGTGGACGAGTACCAGGACACCAACCAGGTGCAGAACGCCATCTTCGACGCCCTCAGCGACGGGGGGCGCAGGCTCTTCGCCGTGGGGGACGTGAAGCAGTCCATCTACCGCTTCCGCCTGGCGGACCCCGGCATCTTTCTGGAGAAATACGAGACCTTTCCCGACGACAGGGAGGCGGCGGAGGGGGAGCCCTGCCGGGTGCTCCTCAGCCGGAATTTCCGCTCTCGGCAGCCGGTGCTGGACGCGGTGAATTTCGTGTTTGGGGCCGTCATGAGCCGGGACATGGGGGAGATGGACTACGGCGGCGACGAGCGGCTGAACTTCGGGGCGGACTATCTGCCGCCCCGGGAGGACTGCGGGACGGAGTTCCACCTCATCGGGACGGACGCCCCCGGCCGGCCCCTGACGGAGGCCCGCTTTGTGGCCCGGCGGATCCGCCGGCTCCTGGAGGAGGGCTATTCCGTGACCGACGAGGCCGGGGGCCTGCGGCCCTGCCGGGGGTCGGACATCGTGGTGCTGCTGCGGTCCCCCGGCTCCCGGCTGCGCTGGTACGCCAGAGCCATGGAGGAGGAGGGCATCCCCTGCTCCACCGGGGAGAGCGAGGACTTCTTTTCCAACATGGAGGTGGCGGTGACCTACTCCCTGCTGCAAATTCTGGACAACCCCCGTCAGGACGTGCCCCTGATCTCCGTGCTGCGCTCCCCGGTGTTCGGCTTTACCCCGGACCGGCTGGCGGTGATTCGGGGGAACCACCCCTCCGGCGATTTCTACGACGCGCTGGCCGCCTGCCCTGACCAGGACTGCCGGGACTTTCTGGCGCTGCTGGAGGAGCTGCGGCTGGAGAGCAAGGATATGAGCGTCTACCGCCTGATCTGGCGGCTCTATGACCGGCTGAACATCCCCGCCATTTTCGGGGCCATGTCCGGCGGCGAGGGGCGGCGGGAGAATCTGGTGGCTTTCAGCCAGTACGCCCAGCGCTTTGAGGCCGCCGGGTACAAGGGCCTGTTCGCCTTCGTGTCCCACCTCCGCTTCCTGCTGGAAAACGGGCGGCAGCCCGCCGCCGCCGGCTCCGACGGGGAGGGGGTGCGCATCATGAGCATCCACCGGTCCAAGGGCCTGGAGTTTCCCATCGTCATCCTGGCGGACCTGAGCCATGCGTTCAACCGTGAGGACCTTCAGGCCCCGGTGCTGGTCCACCCCCAGCTGGGGCTGGGGCCCATGTTCGTGGATCTGGACCGGCGGCTGAGGTATCCCACCCTAGCCCGCCGGGCGGTGGAGTCCGCCATGGACCGGGAGGCCCGGTCCGAGGAGATGCGGGTGCTGTATGTGGCCATGACCCGGGCCAAGGAGAAGCTGATTCTGGTGGCCTCCATGAAAAACGCCCCCAGGCGGCTGGGGGATCTGACGGCGCTCAGCGCCCTGCCGGTGCCGCCGGAGACGGTGGCCGGAGCCAGGTCCATGGCGGAGTGGATCCTGCTGCCCCTGCTGCGGCGGCGGGAGGCAGCCCCTCTGCGGGCGGCCGCCGGCATGGAGGAGGGGCTGTTCGCCCCCATGGAGGATACGCCCTGGCAGGTCTATTACCACGGGGACGGCGAGGAACCTCTGCCCGCCGCCGCTCCGGCGGACCGGGAGGAGACGCCTCCGGTGGGGGAGGAGACGGCGGACCGGGAGGCCCTGGACTTTGTCTATCCCTGGGCCACGGAGTGCCTGATGCCCTCCAAGCTCACCGCCACCCAGCTGAAGGGGCGGTGGGCGGACAGCGAGATCGCCGAGCACACCGCCGCCGGGGCCTATGTCCCTGAGGACTTCCCCCGGCCCCGGTTCCTGGAGGGGGAGGCCCCCCTCACCCCCAGCCAGCGGGGCACCGCCACCCATCTGGTGATGCAGTACCTGCCTCTGGACGCCGACCCGGCGGACACGGTGAGAGATCTGGTGGACCGCCGCCTCCTCACCCGGGCGCAGGGGGAGGCGGTGGATCTTGACGCCATCCGTCGGTTTCTGGCCTCGCCTCTGGCGGAGGAGCTGCGGCGGGCGGACAGCGTCCAGCGGGAGTACCGCTTCAGCATCCTGGTCCCCGCCTCGGACTACTTTCCCCAGGCGGCGGAGGGGGAGGAACTGCTGCTCCAGGGCGTGGTGGACCTCTTCGCCCGGACGGCGGAGGGGATCCTGGTGGTGGATTTCAAGACAGACTATGTAACGGAAGAGACCCTGGCGGAGAAGGCGGCCTACTACCGGCCCCAGCTCACCGCCTACAGCGCCGCCCTGGAGCGGATTCTGGGCGAGCCGGTGGTCCGCCGGGCGCTCTACTTCTTCCGCACCGGCGACACGGTGGAGGTGTAGGCCGTTTCCTGCGGAAAAACAGGAAAAAAGTGAAATTTGCTCTTGCTTTTCCCGACGGCCTATGGTACACTATCATAGCAATAAAGGGCGGTCCTCTGCCGAGTGGGTCTGGCCAGCGAGCCGTGGGACCCGGAAAAACCGTTAAGAACGCCTATAAAGTAGGAGGAAAATTCCCATGGATCTCATCAAAGAGCTGACGAAATCCCAGATCAAGGAGATGCCCGCCATCGAGGTCGGCGACACCGTCAAGGTGCACGTCAAGGTCAAGGAGGGCGCCCGGGAGCGTATCCAGGTGTTCGAGGGCACCATCATCGCCAAGAAGCACGGCGGCATCGAGGAGACCGTCACCGTGCGCCGCGTGTCCTACGGCGTTGGCGTGGAAAAGGTGTTCCCCATCCACTCTCCCACCATCGACAAGATCGAGGTCGTCCGCCACGGCGTCGTCCGCCGGGCCAAGCTGTACTACCTGCGCGACCGCGTGGGCAAGTCCGCCAAGCTGCGGGAGAAGCTGTAAGGCGAAATTCCATAGGAGACCGCCCGGCAGAGTGCTCTGCCGGGCGTTTTTCCGTGCCGCCGGACTGTTCCGGGGCCGCCTTCTTTCTTTGACGTATGTCCGCCGCCGGGGCCGGGCAAACTGGAAGGGGAGAGGTGGTGATAGGATGCCGGAGAGCGAATTCAGGCCCGAGACACCCCTGGGTCTGGGCATGGCTCTGGCGGAGGACCCCCGGGCCATGGCCTACTACGCGGGGCTGAACCCGGAGGAGCGGGAGGTGGTCATCGACCAGGCCCGCTGCATCCGTTCCAAGGAGCTGATGCGCCAGTTCGTCTACGAGCTGGGCCGGGAGAAGTAGGAACGGCAGCGCCGCCCGCCTCTCATCAGGCGGGCGGCGCAGTCTGAGAAATGCCCCGCTTATTCCTCCCACAGAAACCCGGCGTCGGACAGCTCCCGGGCGCAGCGCCGGAAGGCGGCCTCGTCGGGGCAGAGGAGGGTGTGGAGGTGGACCCCCTCCGTCAGCAGGGACAGGGGCCGGGCCTGGGCGGCCTTGGCGATGAATTGGCCCACGTCGTAGCGGCTGCGCAGGTGGAGGGAGCCGGTGAGCTGGCCGTACACCGGGTGGGCCACCACCACGTCCAGCACGGCGCACCCGTTGTCCACCATAATGTTCAGCTCCCGCTCCATATCCTCGGCGGTGTGGCGGCAGACCACCTGGCGGCGCAGGCCAGTCTCCTGCCGCTGGAGCAGATAGCCCCTGGGGGTGGCGGCGATCTCCGCCCCGGCGGCCCGCAGCAGGGCCACGTCCCCCACCACGATCTGGCGGCTGACATGGAAAGACCGGGCCAGGCTGGAGGCGCTGACAGGCTCCGCCTCCCGCTCCAGCCGGTCCAGCAGGGCTTCGCGGCGCTCCTCGCTGGTCATAGGGCAGGCCTCCTTCCCGGTTGATATTGCTTTCATTGTATCACCTTCGGCGGCGGTCCGCAACGCAAAAAAATCTTAAAAAATTTTACCGCCCATTTCCGCTTGATTTGCCGGGAAAGGGCGGCTATACTGTAAGGTGCGGCGGGGGAAAAAACCCAGATGGCCGCGGGAAGGAGAGGGCTTCCATGCTTCAGAGCTTTGAGGAGATGACGGCGGATATTCTGGACCACCCTCTGTTCCAGGAACTGCGGGAGATGCCCCACCACGGGGGCGATAACTCCCTCTATATCCACTCGGTGGACACGGCGAAGTGCGCCTACCGCCTGGCCGCCCGGCTGAGGATGCCGCCGGAGCGGGTGCGGTCCGTGACCCGGGCGGCGCTGCTC
This sequence comes from uncultured Oscillospiraceae bacterium, assembly GCA_958423465.1. Lineage (GTDB taxonomy): Bacteria > Bacillota > Clostridia > Oscillospirales > Oscillospiraceae > Pelethomonas. Next base: position 55,939 of record CATZRD010000010.1, read on the forward strand.
CACGACTTTTTCGGCTACGACTGGCAGGGGGAGGAGCACCGGCGCTTCCTGCGCAAATATTCCGGCCTCCGCCGGGTCACCCATATGCACGCCTTTATCCACGGGGCCCTGGCGGCCCGCCGGGCCGACCGGGTGTTCGGCCTGAGCCAGCGGCAGCGCTCCGCCATTACCAGCCACATGTTCCCCCTGGCCCCGGTGCCCAAAAATTCCGAGGCCTGGGTGCTGACTCTGGCGGATAAGGTGGTGGCCTCCCGGGAGATGGGGGAGACCGCCGCGTGGCATATGCGGAAGTGGCGCCGGGCGCTGGCCTCCCGGTAAAGACCTCATTCAAACAGCGCTCCCGGCGTCAGGACCGACGCCGGGAGCGCTGTTTCTGTGCTGGCGGCGGCAAGGCCGCGCCGGACCGGCCCGCGGGGGCCGGTCCGGCGTTTTACTGTCAGCCCGCCAGATAGCGGTATTTGGTGAGAACGGTATAGATGAGGCTGGCAATGTCGGCGGGGAGATCGTTGGTCCCATCCAGGTCGATCTCTTCCACCCGGCCGTTCAGCCGCACCAGCACCCGGCTGCCC
>CATZRD010000011.1 GCA_958423465.1 uncultured Oscillospiraceae bacterium
TTTTCCCATTCTGCGGATACTACCCACGGCGGACAGACGGCAGCGCCTTGGTCCGCCGTGGGTACGGAAAATCCGCGCTGGGGAGGACCACATGGAACAACTGACGAGTACGCTCCGTGAAAATCAGGCGGCTCTGGACGCCCTGCTGGGGGTGGGCCGCAACTACGACGTCATCAGCCGGGACATCCGCATCGGCCAGCGGCCGGGACGGCTGTATGTCATCGACGGCTACGGGGACGACGCGGTGATCGAGCGGTTCACCGCCTTTCTCCTGGGGGAGGGGGCCGAGCTGGGCCGGGACGCGCCGGATATGCAGGCGTTCATCGACCGGTGCGTCTCCTTCTGCGAGGTGGACTGCGAAAACCGGCTGGACAAGATCCTCACCGGGGCCTTTCTGGGGAAAACCGTGCTGCTGCTGGACGGCTTTGACTACTGCGCCATGGTGGACGCCAAAAAGTTCCCGGGCCGCGGCGTGGAGGAGCCCTCCGACGGCAAGGTGCTCCGGGGCAGCCACGACGGTTTTACAGAGACGTTGGTGCAGAACACCGCCCTTCTCCGCCGCCGCATCCGGGACCCGCACTTTACGCTGGAGAACCACAAGATCGGCGGGCGCAGCCAGACCGATGTGGTCATCGCCTACATGGAGGGGCAGGCGGACCCCCAGGAACTGGAAAAACTCCGGCAGAAGCTGGCCGCCATCGACGTGGGCAGCGTCGCCATGAGTCAGGAGAGCGTGGCGGAGGCCATGATGCGCCCCCAGTGGTACAACCCCTTCCCCAAGGTCCGCTACACCGAGCGGCCCGACACCGCCACCGCCTATATCATGGAGGGGGACATCGTGCTGCTGGTGGACAACTCCCCCTCGGTCATGCTGCTGCCTACCAGCTTCTTCGACTTTATGGAGGAGGCCAACGACTACTACTTCCCGCCTCTGGTGGGCACCTACCTGCGGTATCTGCGCATGGCGGTGATGATCCTCAGCCTGCTGATCACGCCCCTGTGGTATCTGCTCACCAAGGACCCAAGCCGCCTGCCGGAGTCCCTCAGCTTCATCGCCCCGGAGGAGGCGGGCAGCGTGCCTCTGCTGGTGCAGATGCTGCTGGTGGAGTTCGTGGTGGACCTGCTGAAGCTGGCGGCCCTCAACACCCCCGACGCCCTCAGCAGCTCCTTCAGCATGCTGGGGGCCCTGATTCTGGGCGATTTCGCCGTCCAGGCCCGGTGGCTGGTGCCGGAAGTCCTGGTGTACATGGCCTTTGTGGCCATTGCCAACTTCGCCCAGCCCTCCTTTGAGCTTGGCTACGCCCTGAAGCTGACCCGGGTGGTGTTTCTGATCCTCATCGCCCTGCTGGACGTGTGGGGCCTGGTCCTGGGGATGGTCCTTCTCTTCGTGATGCTGCTGACCACCAAGCCCATCCTGGGCCGGGGCTACCTCTACCCCCTGATCCCCTTCGACGCCAAGGCTCTGGGCCGCCTGCTGGTCCGCCAGCCCATCAGCCGGCGCAACTCATGAAAATACCCGCCCCGGGGCCGCGGCCCCGGGGCGGTTGTTTCGCGAAGATCAGGGCACGAAGCCCTCAAAAATGGGGGTGACCCCCTCCTGCTCCAGCTTCTCCATCACGTCCTTGTCCCGGATGGTCCATCCCACCTCGTGGACGCCGTACAGCCCCCGCATCAGCCGCAGGCTGCGGCAGGCGCGGTCCTTGTAGTTGTAGGCGATGAAATCAGGCCGGGTCAGGAAGGTGGACAGCAGATACGTCATCATGAACCGGGAAGGCAGATGGAGGCTGCTCCCCTCGCCCCGCCGCAGAAAGTTCTCGCTGAGCTGGCCCCGGATCACCTGGGGATAGCGCTTTTTCAGCCACAGCAGAGCCCCGGGGTGGAAGGACTCGATGCAGTAGGTCCCCTGCCAGCCCGCCAGCTCCTCCATCACCCGATCGGTGAGGGCCGCGGCGTCCCCCCGCTCCACCTTCAGCTCGATGATAAGGGGCGTCTTTTTCTCAAAGACCGCCAGCACCTCCCGAAACAGGGGGATGGTCTCCTCCGTCCCCTGAAGGGGGTAGTCCTTCAGATCCGCCGCCGTCAGATCCTCGATGAGGACCTTTTTGCCGCAGACCCGGCTGAGGTCGCTGTCGTGGACCACCGCCAGCTCCCCGTCCGCCAGGAGATGTACGTCCAGCTCCGCGCCGAACCCCTCCTCCGCCGCCCGGCGGAAGGCGGCCAGGGAGTTCTCCGGAATGCCCAGCGCCTTGTCGTGGAGTCCCCGGTGGGCGTAGCGCACCCCTGCCAGCTTCTCCCAGCCCGGCTGGTTCCGCCGGGGAAGCAGCAGCAGGCTCCACAGAACAAACAGGACCAACAGAACGATCAGAATGATCTTACCCATCGTATTCGCCTCGCAGAGTTCTCAGTTTTTGTCAGTCGTCCATATCCTCAAAGGCCTCCAGGCCCTTTTTGGCCTCCGCCTTGCTGTCGCCGTGGCGGACGAACAGCATGGTGACGAAGCTGAGGGCCACAAAGGCGGCGGCGTAGGGGAACAGGACCTTATAGCTGATATGCTTCATCAGGGTGCCCGCCAGCACGGGGGTGACCACCTGGGCGGCCATGGAGGCGGTGTAGTAGTAGCCGGTGAACTTGCCCACGTCGCTGCCCCGGCACATCTCCACCACCATGGGCAGAGAGTTGACGTTGATGGCGGCCCAGGCCAGGCCCACCAGGGCGAAGGCGACGTACATGACGGGGGTGATGGCGTGGGCGTTCTCCGTCAGGAAATACCCCGCCATAAAGCAGGCCGCCAGCAGGGCCACGCCCGCCAGGATAGTGCGCTTGCGTCCCACCCTGGAGGCCACCACGCCGATGGGGATGTAGGACACGATAGCCCCGGCGGTGGCCACCATCAGGCAGGTGGACGCGCCGCCCAGGCCCTCCCCCATGACCTCGGCCACATAGGTGGTGAACCAGGTGGTGACGCCGTTGTAGCCGATGAACCACAGGGCGATGGAAGCCAGCAGAAAGCCCAGGCTCTTTTTCACCGGGGCGGGCAGCACCTCGTGGCCGGAGCCGTCGTCCTGGGCCAGGTTCCACTCGGGATGCTTTTTCTCCAGCGCCTGGTTCTCCGCCGCCAGCTTGGGTTCCCGGATGGTGAGCAGCAGGGCGGCCACCGCCACGATCATAATGAGAGATACCACCAGAAACAGGGGCTGATAGTTCACGTGGGCCAGGTCCTTCACCTTGGCCGTAGGGTACAGCACCGCCGCCACGCCCAGATAGAGGATGCCGCCCACGGCGCCCATCAGGTTGATGATGGCGTTGGCCTTGCTCCGCAGGGGTTTGGGCGTCACGTCGGGCATGAGGGCCACGGCGGGGGAGCGGTAGGTGCCCATGGCGATGAGCAGCAGGCCCAGCACCACCACGAAGGAGGCGAACTTGAAGGGGGCGGCCTCCTGGGCGTAGCTGTTGTCCAGGATGGGCAGCAGATTCATGAGGATCACCGCCCCGGCGGTGCCCGCCAGGATGAAGGGGGTCCGGCGGCCCAATCTGGTGTTGGTGCGGTCGGACAGCGCGCCGAAGAAGGGCAGCAGGAACAGTGCCAGGATGTTGTCGATGGCCATGACCGCGCCGGTAAGGGACTCGTCCATGCGGAAGGTCTCGGTCAGGATCAGGGGAATGACGTTGTCGTACATCTGCCAGAAAGCGCAGATGGACAGAAACGCCAGCCCCACCAGGATGGTGCGCTTGTTGTTCAGCTTCATTCTCTTCTCCTTTTTCTGTGGTTTTCACCTGCCGGCAGCCGCTTTATCCGTGGTCCGCCAGCGCCTCTTCGATCAGCGTATCGGCAATGGTAAACGCGTCGATCCGCCGTTTGGCCAGTGTGATCTGGGAGCGGTACCGCCGGGGGTCCTCCCTGGCCTCCAGGGTCCTGACAGTCTCCCGCAGCTTGTGCAAAGTAGAGCCGATCTGCCGCCGGGCCTCCAGCAGCTCCTCTTTGGAATAGTCCATGACTATCCCTCCCTCAGGGCCGCCAGGAGGGCGGCAATGTCGTCAAAGACCCAGGTGGGCTTCACATCGCTTTTCTCCAGGTCCGCCAGAGTGCCCTCCCCGGAGAGGACGAAGGCGGTATCGATCCCCGCGTTCACGCCGCAGGCGATGTCCGTGTACAGCCGGTCCCCTACCAGCAGGGCCTCCTCCGGCCCATAGCCGTACTTGTCCAGGGCCAGCAGGGCCATGGCGGGCCGGGGCTTGCCGATGACCCGGGGCCGCCGGCCGGTGGCCCGGTACAGCATTTCGCTCACGCTGCCGCAGTCGGGGACGGAGCCGTACCAGGTGGGACACACCCAGTCCGGATTGGTGGCGATGAAATCCACCCCCCGGTTCAGCAAAATGCAGGCGTCCTCCAGCTTCTGAAAGGTCAGCTCCGTATCGAAGCCCATGAGCAGGCAGTCCACCTCATCCGAGAGCCGGTCGGTGACGCTGACGCCGCCCTCCGTAAGCTGCCGCCGGAAGGCGGCGGTGCCGAAGGCGTAGCACAGCCGGTAGGGCGGGCGGCCCCTCAGATCCTCGATGAGGGCGGAGGTAGAGGTGAGAAAATCGTCCTCCTCCGCCGGAACGCCCAGCCGGTGGAGCTTCTGGATGTAGGTCTCCACAGACCGGGAGGAGTTGTTGGTGAGGAACAGATATTTCCCGCCGGCCTGTTTCACGTGCTCCAAAAAAGGCAACGTGCCGGGAAACAGGTCCTCGTCCAGGTAGATGGTGCCGTCCATATCCAGAAGGAACAGCCGCTTTTGGGCCAGGGACCCGCTCACAGGCCCAGCACCTCCCGGGCCACCTGCTCCAGACCGCCCAGGTCGCTGTCCTTCGCCGCGCCCCGGATGGTGTAAACCGTGGGACAGACGGCGATGTCCTTCATATTCTCAAAGAAGGCCCGCATATGTTTGGCGGCGGAGGGGGCCCAGGAGCCGTTCTCCACCAGGGCCACGGTGCGGCCGCGATAGGTCTTGTCCCGGAGATGGCACAAAAACTGGTCCATGGCGGGGAAAAGGCCCCCGTCGTAGGAGGCGGACATGGCCACCAGCTTCCCATAGCGGAAAGCGTCCTCCACCGCCTCCGCCTGGTCGCAGCGGGTCAGGTCCCGCAGCGCCACCTTGGGGCAGCCCAGCCGCTCCAGAATGGCCTTCATCTGCCTGGCTGCGCCCGCGGTGTTACCGTGGATGGAGGCGTAGGCCACCAGCACGCCCTCATCCTCCGGCTGATACCGGCTCCACAGGTCGTATTTACCGATGTAGTAGCCCAGATCCTCCCGCAGAACGGGGCCGTGGAGGGGGCAGATGGTCCGAATCTCCAGACCCGCGGCCTTCTTCAGCAGGGCCTGGACCTGAGCGCCGTACTTGCCCACGATGTTGAAGTAGTAGCGCCGGGCCTCCCGAATCCAGTCCTCCCCCGCGCTCAGCGCGCCGAACGTGCCGAAGCCGTCGGCGGAGAACAGCAGCTTCTCGCTGGACTCATAGCTCACCATCACCTCCGGCCAGTGGACCATGGGGGCCATGACAAAGGTCAGGGTGTGGCTTCCCAGAGAGAGGGTATCCCCCTCCTTCACCGTCAGGGTCCGGCCGGTATAGTCGGCGGGAAAATACTGGGGCAGCATGGAAAAGGTCTTGGCGTTGCCCACCAGCGTCATCTCGGGATACCGCCGGGCCAGTTCGCCGATGTTGGCGGCGTGATCCGGCTCCAGGTGCTGGATCACCAGATAGTCGGGCCTGCGGCCTTCCAGCTCCCGCTCCAGATTCTCCAGCCATTTCTCTGTCGCCCGGCGGTCCACGGTGTCCATCACCGCCACCTTTTCATCCAGGATCACATAGGAATTGTAGGACACGCCGTTGGGAATGGGATACTGGCCCTCGAACAGGTCCAGCGTGGTGTCGTCCGCCCCGATGTAGCGGACGGCGTTGGAAATATGGTAGTCGGCCATGAGAATACTTCCTCCTCGTTTTCACCAGCGGGCCGCACCCGCGTCGTATTTCATATCATCGTATTATTATAGTGGATTCGCCGGCCAGATGCAAGAGCCGGCGGCGGTTTTCCCCTTTTCCGATTGACTTTTTCCCCGGGAGGCTGTACCATATGCTTTGATATGCGCCCAAACAGAAAGGACTTATCTATGAATATCTACTTACTGATCTTCCTTGTCACCGCCGTCACCGGCGTAGGCGGGCTGGCTCTAGGCGGCGCCCTGGCCACGGTGCTCCACACTCCCTCGGACCGGTCGGTGAGCCTGCTGCTGCGGTTTACCGCGGGCATCATGCTCAGCGTGGTCTGCTTCGACCTGGTATCCGACAGTCTGGAGAGCGCCGGGCTGTGGGGCGCGGTGCTGTGGGTGCTGCTGGGCTATTTCGCCACCTACCTGCTCAACTGCTGGATCGACAAGCGGGCCCACCACAGCCACAGCCACGGCGGCCACGACGAGCATCCCCACGGCCATGACGGCCACGACCACGAGCACGAGCACCACCGGCACGGCCACGACCCTGACCACGAGGGGCTCCACGACAATGGCGAGCTGTGCGCCTGCGGCCACCACACCCTCCACACTGCGGGGCTGGTGCTGGCAGCGGCGGTGGCGCTGCACAACATGCCCGTGGGCATGGCCATCGGGGCCACCTTCGCCGGAGCGGCGGAGGCGGCGGTGCTCAGCGGCGTGCTGGCGGCCCTCATCATCGGGCTGCACAATCTGCCGGAGGGCATGAGCATCGCCGCGCCTCTGCTGGCCGGCGGCGCCAGCGCCGGCGGCTCCATCGCCGTGGCGGCCCTCAGCGGCCTGCCCACCATTCTGGGGGCCCTGCTGGGCTATTCCATCGGGACCATGAATCCGGCGCTGCTGGGGGCCTCCCTGGGCTTCGCCGCCGGGGCCATGCTGTACGTCATCTTCGGCGAGCTGCTGCCGGAGTCGGAGCAGCTCTGGCGGCACCGGCTCAGCGGCCTGGCCACCATGCTGGGCATGCTGCTGGGGATCCTGCTGATCTTCAGCGGCGGCCATGTCCACTGAGCGATTCCCGGGATGCAAAGCGCAGTCCCCCGGTCCCAAAGGACCGGGGGACTGATTTTTATGCTATTCCTCGCCCCGCGCCGCCAGGCGGAACGTCTCCCCCTCCTGGCGGTAGACGGCCTCCAGATCCGGGGCCATGGCCTCCAGGCAGGGGTCCTCCCCCCGGTAGAACACGCAGGTCCCGCAGGAGGAGCTGAGCTGCCGGGGCACCGGGGCCATGCGGGCCTCCGTCTCCGGCCGCTTTTTCAGCGCCGCGCAGGTCCGCATGGCGGCAAAGTGGGTGTGGAAGGTGGCGACGTAGGTATCCACGGTCACTTGCTGAGCTTCAGGAGGAACTCCTCCTCCCCCTGCTCCGCCACGGTCACTTCGTACCCGGCGTTCCGGGCGAAGCGGGTCACATTCTCCACCGCGCACTGGTTGTCCACGGCGACCTCCAGCTCTCCGGGGCTGCCGTTCTTCACGGCCTTCTGTACCATCAGCACCGGCATGGGACAGGATAATCCTCTGGCGTCGATCATGTTGTTAACCCTCTGCTTTCTGCAAATTTGCGACGGAGATCACCGCCAGCACCACGAAGCCGGCAATGACCGCCAGGGCCACCGGTCCGGTCCCGATCCCGGTGCCGGAGGAGGCCAGGCCGAAGTTGTGGGCCACGGCGGCCCCCACGATGAACCCGGTAACGGTGACGGCGGAGTCGGTGTTGCCCTCCCCGGCCAGGATCAGCTGCCGCAGGGGGCAGCCCCCCAGGAGCACGGAGCCCCAGCCCACCAGCACCATGCCCAGCAGGTTCCACAGCCATTCGCTGTGGGCGATGGGCTGCTCGGCGAAGCCCAGCTTGAAGCTGCCCAGGATCAGGTTGCCCACCAGCACGGTGACGAGGATGGCCCCGAAGCCGGAGATGAGCCGGAAGTTCCTGAACATCACCGCGTCCCGGATGCCGCCCACCATGCACAGCCGGGACCGCTGGGCCAGAGCGCCCACCGCCAGGGCGACGAGGAAGGCCAGCGCCACCGGAGCCGCCTGGGAACCGGGGCCCTTGGCGCTGAAAACGATGAAGCCGGGCCTCACGATCACCAGGACCAGCAGTACCAGCATCAGCGCCGGGAACACCAGCCCCTCCGCCATGGACTGGCGGTAGGCCCGGCGGAGGCTGAAGCCCTTTTTCAGGGCCAGGATGCCCACCAGGATGCCGATGGCGAAGCCCGCCAGGCCCACCACCGCGTTCAGGTCGCCGCCGCCGATGCGAATGACCATCCGCAGGGGGCAGCCCAGAAACACCAGAGCGCCGATCATCACGAACACGGCGATGATGAAGCGCAGCATGGGGGAGGACCCGCCCCGGGGCTTGAACTCCTTCTTCACGAAGGCGATGGCCGTGGACCCCAGCACCAGACCCATGATCTCCGGGCGCAGGTACTGGACGATGCCGGTGCCCACCTCCGCGTCAAAGCCCGCCCGCTGGAAATTCAGCGCCCCGGCGATGTCCCGCAGGAAGCAGGCGATGCAGAAGCCCATGTTGGCCGGATTTCCGAACTTCGTCAGCAGCAGGGCCGCCAGGCCCACCGCCGCGCCGGTCCCCAGAATCAGGCCGTAGCGTTTCAGAAACGATTCCTTTTGCATAAATACTCCCCTCTCCTCGGGCGGCGTTACAAAAAACGGCGCCTGCGGGTTTCCTTCCCCTCCCGCAAACGCCTGCCGCTCTGATTGCACTCAGTATACCGCTTCCGGCTCTGTTTTGCAATGCGTTATTTTTATAAAAATATCACGTTAGGTTTGTCAAATATGACGGACCGTGGTATACTGAGGAAAACCACTTTTACAAGGGAGGGCCCGCCTATGCGCGCCATCTATCTGGACAACGCCGCCACCTCCTTCCCCAAGCCCCCCGCCGTGGCGAAGGCCATGCTGTGGTATATGGAGGAGGTGGGGGCCTCCATGAACCGGGCGGACTACGCCGCCGCCCAGGACACGGGCATGACCGCCCTGGCCCTGCGGGAGGGGCTGTGCCGGCTGTTCCGCCACCCGGACCCGGCCTGCTGCGTGCTGACGCCGGGCAACACCTGGGGGCTGAACATGGTGATCCGGGGCTGGCTGCGGAGCGGGGACCACTGCCTGGTCAGCGCCGTGGAGCACAACGCCGTCATGCGGCCCCTTCAGGACCTAGCGGCCCGGGGCGTCTCCTTCGACCGCGTCCCCTGCGACGGCGCCGGGCGGCTGGACCCCGCCGATGTGGAGAAGATGATCCGCCCCAACACCCGGCTGCTGGTGATGGCCCACGGTTCCAACGTCAGCGGCGCGGTCCAGGACGCCATGGCGGTGGGGGCCGTCTGCCGGGCCCGCGGCGTGCCCTTCGTGCTGGACGCCGCCCAGACCGCCGGCCACTGGCCCGTGGACTTTGCCGCCATGGGGCTTTCCGCCCTGTCCGTCCCCGGCCACAAGGGCCTCATGGGCCCCTCCGGCATCGGGGCGCTGCTGCTGGAACCGGGCTTCGCCCGGGCCCTGCGGCCCACCGTCACCGGCGGCACCGGCAGCGCCTCGGACCTGGAGACCCAGCCCGACTATCTGCCGGACAAATTCGAGCCGGGCACCCCCAACCTGCCGGGGATCTACGGGCTGAAGGCGGCGGTGGACTTTCTTCTGGCCACCGGCCCGGAGACCCTTCAGGCCCATGAGACGGCCCTGACCGCCCGATTCCTGGCGGGGCTGCGGTCCGTTCCCGGCGTCCGCCTGGCGGGACCGTGGGAGGTCCGGGACCGGGTGGGCGTGATCTCTCTGGACTTCCTCACCGCGGACAACGCCCTGGCCGCCGACCGGCTGGAGCGGGAGTACGGCATCCTGACCCGCTGCGGCCTCCACTGCGCCCCGGCGGCCCACAGAACTCTGGGCACCTTCCCCCGGGGGACGGTGCGCTTCTCCCCGGGCTGGTACAATACAGAGGCGGACATCGACGCCGCCCTGGAGGCGATAGCGGAAATTGCCGGAGGCTGAACCGAAAAAACGCACCCGGCGCGCCGAAAAGCGCGCCGGGTGCGTTTGATCCTGCTTTAGAAGTCCGCGGTCCCCACCGTTCTGGGATGGGGCAGAACGTCCCGGATGTTGCTGACGCCGGTAAGGTACATGACCATCCGCTCGAAGCCCAGGCCGAACCCGGCGTGGCGGCAGGAGCCGTACCGCCGCAGGTCGCAGTACCACCAGTAGTCTTCCGGCTTCATGCCCAGTTCCTTGATCCGGGCCTCCAGCACGTCGATGCGCTCCTCGCGCTGGCTGCCGCCGATGATCTCGCCGATGCCGGGCACCAGGCAGTCCGTGGCGGCCACGGTCTTCCCGTCGTCGTTGAGGCGCATATAGAACGCCTTGATCTCCTTGGGATAGTCGGTGACGAACACGGGCCGCTTGAAGATCTGCTCGGTGAGGTAGCGCTCGTGCTCCGTCTGGAGGTCGCAGCCCCACTCCACCTTGTAGTCGAACTTGTCGTTGTTCTTCTTCAGCAGCTCGATGGCCTCGGTATAGGTCACCCGGCCGAAGTCGGAGGAAGCCACATGCTCCAGCCGCTCCGCCAGCCCCTTGTCCACGAAGCTGTTGAAGAAGGCCATCTCGTCGGGGCACTTTTCCATGACGGTGCGGATGATGTGCTTGATCATGGCCTCCGCCACCTCCATGTCCCCCTGCAGGTCGCAGAAGGCCATCTCCGGCTCGATCATCCAGAACTCGGCGGCGTGGCGCTGGGTGTTGGAGTTCTCCGCCCGGAAGGTGGGGCCGAAGGTGTACACGTCGCCGAAGGCCATGGCGAAGTTCTCCGCGTTGAGCTGGCCGGACACGGTCAGGTTGGCCCGCTTGCCGAAGAAGTCCTTGGACCAGTCCACGGTGCCGTCAGGCAGGCGGGGCGGATCGCTGACGTCCAGGGTGGTCACCTGGAACATCTCCCCCGCGCCCTCGCAGTCGCTGGCGGTGATGATGGGGGTATGGACATAGACGAAGCCACGGTCCTGGAAGAAACAGTGGATGGCGTGGGCCGCCACGGACCGGACCCGGAAGGTGGCGGAGAACAGGTTGGTCCGGGGCCGCAGATGGGCGATGGTCCGCAGATACTCCACGCTGTGGCGCTTCTTCTGCAGGGGGTAGTCCGGGGAGGACGCGCCCTCCACCGCGATGGAGGCGGCCTTCACCTCCAGAGGCTGCTTGGCCTGGGGGGTCAGCACCACGGTACCGGTGACGATCAGCGCCGCGCCCACGTTCTGGGCGGCGATCTCCTTATAGTTGGCCAACTCATTGGCGTCCATGACCACCTGCAAATTCCGGAAGCAGGAACCATCGTTCAGCTCGATGAACCCAAACGTTTTCATGTCGCGGATGGTGCGGGCCCAGCCGCAGATGGTGACGGTCCGGCCCTCCAGCGTCTGGCTGTCGGCAAAGATGGCCGCGATCTTCATTTTTTCCATATCATTTCACCCTCAATTTCTCAGAATTGGCGCATTTCTTCAGAATGGATGTATTATACCTCTCCATACGCCGTTTTACAAGGGGTTTTTCCGCCTCTCCCCGGAACTTCTCCCGGCATTTCCGCCAAAATTTCAGGACGCCCCCCTCTTTCCCCTTGACAGACGCCCGCGCCCCCGGTATACTGTAAGCATAAGATTAGTTATTAAACATATATTTAGGCGGTGAGGCTATGACCCAGCGGGAACGGCAGCTTCTGCGGTGGATCGAGGAAAACCCCATGATCAGCCAGCAGGAGCTGGCGGAGAAGGCCGGGATCACCCGGTCCTCGGTGGCGGTGCACATCTCCAATCTGATGAAAAAGGGCCATATTGCCGGCAAGGGCTATATCGTCCGCACGGCCCCCTACGCCGTGGTGGCAGGCGGCGTGAACATGGACATCGGGGGCCGGTCCTCCGGGCCGCTGATCGGCCGGGACTCCAACCCCGGCCAGGTGCGCATGAGCCTGGGGGGCGTGGGGCGGAACATCGCCCACAACATGGCCCTTCTGGGGCTGGACGTGCGGCTGCTCACCGCCTTCGGCGACGACGTCTCCGCCCAGAAGCTGGCCGCCTCCTGCGGGGAGCTGGGCATCGACATCAGCCACTCCCTCCAGATCCCCGGCGGGACCACCTCCACCTACCTTTTCATCGCCGGGCCGGAGGGCGACATGGAGCTGGCGGTGAGCGACATGGACATCTACCGCCATATCACCCCGGCCTTTCTGGCCTCCCGGGCCGCCCTGCTGGGCAGCGCCCAGCTGGTGGTGGTGGATACCAACATCCCGGAGGAATCCATCCGCTGGCTGGCGGAGAACTGCAGGGTCCCCATTTTCGCCGACCCGGTATCCACCGTCAAGGCGGAGAAGCTGCGCTCCGTGCTGGGCAGGCTCCACACCCTGAAGCCCAACCGCATGGAGGCGGAACTGCTCAGCGGCGTGACCATCACCGACGAAGACAGCCTCCGCCGCTGCGCGGACGCGCTGCTGTCCACGGGCCTGCGGCGGGTGTTCATCAGTCTGGGCGGCGACGGGATCTACGCCGCGGACCACAGCGGCTGCTGCCATATCCCCTGCTGCCCCGGGCGGATGGTCAACACCACCGGCTGCGGCGACGCCGCCATGGCCGCCATCGCCTGGGCCTATCTGGAGGGCACGGATCTGGAGGGCACGGCCCGCGCCGCCATGGCCGCCGGAGCCATCGCCATGGAGAGTGAGGAGACCATCAACCCCGCCATGAGCGCCCAGGCCCTCCGGGCGCGGCTGACACAGCGCTAAAGGCTTTGTCCGCCTTTTCCAGGGGGCGAGGCCCATTTTTCAGATTTGGACAACAAGTAAAATTTATGATAAACCAGGAGGAACCGAACTATGAACAAGTATCTTGACGTCGCTCCCGAGGTGGCGGAGGCTCTCGCCGCCGGCAAGCCCGTGGTGGCTCTGGAGTCCACCATCATCTCCCACGGCATGCCCTACCCCAAGAACGTGGAGACCGCTCTGGCCGTGGAGAAGATCATCCGGGAGAACGGGGCCGTGCCCGCCACCATCGCCATCATCGGCGGGCGGCTGAAGGCCGGCCTCAGCGCCGGGGAGATCGAGTACTTCGGCAAAAAGGGCATGGCCATCACCAAGGCCAGCCGCCGGGATCTGCCGGTGCTCATCGCCCGGGGGGAGGACGGGGCCACCACCGTCACCACCACCATGATGATCGCCCACATGGCGGGCATCTCTGTGTTCGCCACCGGCGGCATCGGCGGCGTCCACCGGGGGGCTGAGACCACCATGGACATCTCCGCCGACCTGGAGGAGCTGGGCCAGACCCCTGTGATGGTGGTCTGCGCCGGGGCCAAGGCCATTCTGGACCTGGGCCTGACCCTGGAGTATCTGGAGACCAAGGGCGTGCCTGTCATCGGCTACGGCACCGACGAGCTGCCCGCCTTCTACACCCGGAGATCCGGCTTCGGCGTGGACTACCGGCTGGACACCCCGGCGGAGCTGGCCGCCGCCTTCCACGCCCAGCGGGAGATGGGCCTCAAGGGCGGCATGCTGGTGACCAACCCCATTCCCGAGGAATACTCCATGGACCACGACGCCATCATGGCCGCCATCGACCAGGCCATCGCCGAGAGCCGGGAGCAGGGCATCCACGGCAAGGAGACCACCCCCTTCCTGCTGGCCCGGGTGAAGGACCTCACCGGCGGCGACAGCCTGGAGAGCAACATCCAGCTGGTGTACAACAACGCCCGGGTAGCCGCCCAGACCGCCTGCGAGCTGGCGAAGCTGTAAGCCTATGGGTATGGAGGCGGTGGTGGGCGGCGCCGGGGGCCTGACCCTGTCTCCCCTCGGCCTGCTGGTATGCTGGCTGGTCCTCATCAACCTGGCGGCGTTTCTCCTCATGGGGGACGACAAGCGGCGCGCCAAACGCAAAGGGGCCCGGCGAATCCCGGAACAGGTGCTGTTCCTCGCCGCCCTGCTGGGCGGCAGCCCGGGGGCGATCCTGGGCATGTGGACCTTCCGCCACAAGACGAAGCACTGGTACTTTGTCTGGGGGATGCCCGCCATTCTGGCGGCCCAGCTCATGCTGGCGGCGTGGGTCGTCCGCGTCTCCCCGCCGCTGTAGCGCTTACCTGACAGCAAAAGGTCCCGCCCCGGGCTGTGCCCGGAGCGGGGCCTTTCGTTTTCTCTTAGTTGGCCTCGATGACGATATCGCCGCTGACGGTGTTCACCTGATACGCCGCGTCGGGACAGCTTCCGCCGTCCAGGTACACTGCCCGGCCGGACTTGGCCCCGATGGGACCGGTGAGAGGCAGCTCGCTCTCAAAGTCGCCGGACACGGTGCTGAAGTCCAGGCTGAAGCCCTGCCCCTCCGGCAGCGCCGCCCGGCAGTCGCCGGACTTGGAGCTGAGAACCATGGCAGCGGGCAGGCAGCTGAGCTCCGCCTCCACGTCGCCGCTGACGCTGGAGGCCACCAGCTCCGTGACGCCGCCCTCCACCTGGATGTCGCCGCTGGCGCTCTTCAGGCAGAGAGAATTGAAATCGCCGCTCAGCGCCACGTCGCCGCTCATGGACTCCGCCCGGACGCAGCCCGTCAGGTCCTCGCCCTGGATGTCGCCGCTGGCGCTCTTCAGCTCGATCATACCGCAGGCGGCATGGCTCACCTGGATGTCGCCGCTGGTGGCCCGGACGATCAGGCTCTGGGCCGTCAGATGGTCGTCGATGCCGATATCCCCGGCGGTGGCGGTGACCTTCACCTGCTCCCAGCACTTCTTTGGCAGGTACACCTGGAACCGGGCGGAGGTGAACACGCCCCGTCCGAAGAGGAACACGTTGGACACGGTCTTTCTCTGGCGGATGGTCAGCAGGCCGCTGTCGTCCAGCAGGATCTCCAGCTTGCCCACTTCGCCCTCCACCACCACGTCGGCGTTGGGATCGTTCTGGGTCTCCAGGACCACGTCGCCGTTGAGCAGCTCCACGCTGATCTGCGAGGCGCCCGCGGCGGAACCGGCCACCGTGACGGCGCCCTCCTGATGGTCCTCGGGCTTGTACTCCCCCCACTGGGTGAAGAAGCCGCCCTTGCGCTTGTCGTAGCCGAAGCCGTAGATCACGTCCCGCTGAGCGTCCTCCTCCGCCGGCGTCTGGCCGCCGTCAAAGTGGAACTGGACGTTGCTCTCAAAGCCGTCGGGGTACTTCTCCTTCAGCTTCCGGGTCACGTCCTTGGCGATGACCTTGGCCTGCCCGGCGGCGTCCTTGGCCTGGCTGATGGTCTCCCGGACGATCTCCTCGGTGCTGTGGAGGAGCTCATCCACGAAGCTGCCGCTCTCGGACGCGTTCTGGTTGGTCTCCGCTGTGCGGAGGTAGGCGATCAGCTCGTTTACGTCCCCCAGTTCGTCCATGGCCCGCTGATAGGCGTCGCCCTCCGCCATGCCGTCGGAGAGATAGTCCTGATAGCGGCTGTAGAGATTATCGCTGAGCTCCTCGATCAGCTCAGTCTTGGCGTCGGAATCGGGGGCGGCAGCCAGCCGGCCGGTGATGGCAATAATGAATTTCGTCTTGATGCGGTCCATGATCATTCCTCCTCAATATTGATCAGCGCGTCCAAAAGCGCCCGGGTGTTCTTCCACTGCTGCAGGCTCTCCGCCTGGTATTTCCGGCCCGCCTCGGTAATGGAGTAGTACCGGCGGCGGGCGCCGGGGCCCTCCTCCCCCCAGTAGGAGGTGATGTAGCCGGCCTGCTCCAGCCGCTTGAAGGCGGTGTACAGGGTGGCCTCCTTGAAATCGTACTGGCCGCCGGTCCGGGACGCGACGGTCTTGTTGATCTCGTAGCCATAGCTGTCACCCCGCAGAAGATGGGACAGAATGATGGTGTCTGTGTGTCCCCGCAGGATATCCGCTGAAATGGACATGGGCGATGCTCCTTTCTTTTTACTTGGTGTACAGCCGGTTGTGCCAGTCTGACACCAGCAGCCGGTCCTCGGCCAGGAGTTTCACGCCGCACCAGCGGCAGGCCTCCGTGTCCCGCTGACGGCAGTTCTGACAGGTCCTGCGGCTCTTGGGTATGTGCTTTCCGTTGTACATGGCGGCTCCTCCTCTTCCCTGGACAGGCTAGATACTTCATGTGCCGATGTATCTTATGGGCGTATGATAGCACAATATACTTCGCCTGTCAAGGTACTCCCCGCCAAAAAGTAAAAAATTTTTTGCGGGTGAAAAAGCGCCTCCGGAGGGCCTCCGTCAAAGGTCCCCCGGGGCGCTTTTCAGTCTATTCCAAGCATCCGCCGGTATGCTCCTATTTCCCCAGCTCCGCCGTCCGTTCCGCGGCGGCAATCACCGCGTCCATGGCGGCGGCGCGGAAGCCCCTCTGCTCCAGGACCCGGACCCCCGCGATGGTGGACCCGCCGGGAGAGCACACAGCGTCCTTCAGGCTGCCGGGGTGCTCGCCGGTCTCCAGCAGCAGCCGGGCCGCGCCCTCCGTCATCCGGGCGGCATAGAGCAGCGCCTTTTGCCGGGGCAGGCCGCAGGCCACGCCGCCGTCGGCCAAAGCCTCGATGAGGGGGTAGACGAAGGCGGGGCCGCAGCCGGCCACGGCGGAGCCCGCGTCCATGAGCCGCTCCTCCAGCCGGTCCAGAAGCCCCGCGCCCGCCATCAGGCCGGTGAACCGGTCCAGCTCCTCCGCCGTCACCAGATCGTTGGCGTCATAGAGCACGACGCCGGCCCCCACGGCGCAGGGGGTGTTGGGCATGACGCGGATGATGGGGCAGCGAAGCCCCGCCAGTTCCTCCAACCGGTCCATGGTCAGTCCCGCGGCCATGGACACCAGCAGGAACCGGTCCCGCCGGGCGGCCAGCACCGGGGCCAGCTCCGCCAGGAGCCCCGCCATCATCTGGGGCTTCACCCCCAGGAAGATATACTCTGCCGTCTCCGCCGTCCGGGCGGCAGGGGCCGTATCGCAGCCCAGCTCCGCCGCCAGAGCCTCCGCCTTGGCGGGAGTACGGTTGCTGAGGAGGATCTGGTCCCCGTTCAGATTTTTCCGGGCGGCCCGGGCCAGGGCGCTGCCCATATGGCCGGTGCCGATAAAGCCAAAGGTGTACTTTGCCATATCCGTCACTCCTTTTCCATGACAAAATTGTCCAGAGACACCCCCCGGCGGACTACCGTCTGCCGCCGCAGCACCCGGTAGCCCCGCTTCTCGAAAAAGGGCCGGGCGGTGAGGGAGGCGTGGGTCCGCAGGGGCCGGACGGGGCAGGCGGCCTCCAGCGCGCCGCAGAGGTCGGAGGCGATTCCCCGCCCCTGCCGGTCCCACCGGACGTACAGCCGGTCCAGATAGCCGGTCTCGTCCATGTCTCCGAAGCCCACGATCTCGCCGTTTTCCACCGCCACCAAGGTGTGATGGGCCAGAAAGGACCGGTCCCAGGCCTCCCGGTCCACCGTCCCCGGGGCCCAGGCGTCCAGCTGCTCCGGGGCGTAGTCCCGGCGGCAGACAGCGTGGACCGTGTCGTAAAAGAGGCGCTCCATGGCGGGGCAGTCCCCGCTTTCGTAGGGCCGCAGCTCCATCACCGCACCTGCCCGTCGCCGGTGACGATATACTTATAGGTACACAGCTCCTCCAGCCCCATAGGCCCCCGGGCGTGGAGCTTCTGGGTGGAAATGCCCATTTCGCAGCCCAGACCGAACTCCCCCCCGTCGGTGAACCGGGTGGAGACGTTCCAGTACACCGCCGCGCTGTCTACCAGAGCGGTGAACCGCTCCCCGGCGGCCCGGTCAGCGGTGACGATGGCGTCGGAGTGACCGGTGGAGTGGGCGGCGATGTGGGCCACGGCCTCCTCCAGACTGTCCACCACTCCCACCGCCAGAATGTAGTCCAAAAACTCCGTGTCGAAGTCCCGGTCTCCCGCGGGGACGCCGGGGATGATCTCCGCCGCCCGGCGGTCCAGCCGCAGCTCCACCGGGACCTCCCCGGCGGCGGCCCGGTCGTCCGTCAGGACCTTTTTCAGCCTGGGCAGGAACTCCGCCGCGATGGCGCTGTGGACCAGACACACCTCCTCAGCGTTGCACACGCTGGGGCGGCTGGTTTTGGCGTTCTTAACAATACGGAGCGCCATTTCCTGATCGGCGGCGGCATCCACATACACATGGCAGATGCCGGTGCCGGTCTCGATGCAGGGCACCAGGGCGTTATCCTTGCAGGCCCGGATCAGCCCCGCCCCGCCCCGGGGAATCAGCAGGTCCACATAGCCCACG
Organism: uncultured Oscillospiraceae bacterium; assembly: GCA_958423465.1. Taxonomy (GTDB): domain Bacteria; phylum Bacillota; class Clostridia; order Oscillospirales; family Oscillospiraceae; genus Pelethomonas. Next base: position 18,242 of record CATZRD010000011.1, read on the forward strand.
GCGGTCATCAGCTCCCGGGCGCTCTCCCGGCTGGTGTCCTGGACCAGACCGATCAGCTCCGGCGGCAGGCCCGCCTCCGCCAGTCCCCGGCGGAGGGCCGCCGTGATGGCGCCCGCGGACCGGAACGCCTCCTTCCCGCACCGGAGGACGCAGGCGCTGCCCGCCTTCAGGGCCAGCGCCGCGGCGTCGGAGGTAACGTTGGGACGGCTCTCGTAGATGATGGCGATGACCCCCATGGGGACCGCCACCCTGCGGATGACCACGCCGCTGGGCCGCTCCACCGTCCGCAGCACCCGGCCCACCGGGTCCGGGAGGGCCGCCACCTGCCGCACGCCCTCCGCCATGGCGGCCACCCGGCTCTCGCTCAGGGCCAGCCGGTCCAGCATGACGGAGCTGATGCGGCCCCGGGCGTCCTCCAGATCCAGGGCGTTGGCCGCCAGAATGGCGGCGGCGTCCCCCTCCAGGGCCTCCGCCATGGCCAGCAGGGCGGCGTTCTTCCTCTCGCCGGAGGCCCCCGCCAGAGCGGGCCTGGCCGCCCTGGCCTGCACCAAGATCTCATGGGTCGTCATACGCGCGCCTCCTTTTTTCCGTAAAACCGGGTGCCCACCGGCTCTCCCGCCGCCAGGCGGTAGAGGTCGCCGGGCCGGGACCCGTTCATAATGACCATGTCGCAGCCGGCGGCCATGCACATCCCGGCGGCCCGCAGCTTGGTGACCATGCCGCCGGTGCCCAGGGCGCTGCCCGCGTCCCCGGCCAGGGCCAGGATCTCCGGCGTCAGCTCCTCCACGGCGGCGATCCGCTCCGCCGCCGGGTCCTTTCGGGGATCGGCGGTGTAAAGCCCGTCGATGTCGCTCATCAGCGCCAGCAGATCCGCCCCCACGCTCACCGCCACCATGGCTCCCAGGGTGTCGTTGTCCCCCACGGCGATCTCCGCCGTGGCCACGGTGTCGTTCTCGTTGATAACGGGCAGCGCCCCCATCTCCAGCAGCCGGAACATGGTATTCTGGAAATTTCGGCGCCGCTGGGGGTCCTCCACATCGCTGCCGGTGAGCAGCACCTGGGCCACGGTGTGGTGGTATTCGGAGAACAGCTTGTCATAAATATACATCAGCTCGCACTGACCGATGGCGGCCAGCGCCTGCTTGCTGGGGATGTCCCCGGGCTTTTGGGACAGATTCATCTTCCCCACCCCCATGGCGATGGCGCCGGAGGACACCAGCACCAGCTGGTGCCCCCCGTTCTTCAGGTCGCTCATCACCTTGCACAGCTCCTCCACCCGCCGGATGTTCAACTTCCCGGTGGCGTGGGTCAGGGTGGAGGTCCCCACCTTGATCACCAGACGCATGGCCCGTTCCTCCTGTCCTTTGTTTGCCCCAGTATACCACAGGGACGGGGCCTTGACAACTAACAATTTAATGTGATAAAGAACACCGCCGGTCCCGCGGGTTTTTCATTTTCCGCTTGACAAGTAAACTTGGCAGTAGTATGCTCATATTACCAAGTAAACTTGGCAATTCAGCGACTGGGAGGGACGCGCGTGGACAGAGACGAGGTACTGGCCCGGAGCCGGGAGGAGAATCGGGACCGGGATATGGTGGAGCTGGAGGCGCTCCAGCGGGCGGGCGCCGCGGCGTTTCGTATGGGGATGCTGCTGTGCTGCGCCGTGGCGGCACTCCAGGCGGCGGTAACGGGACGGATCAGCTATGAGAGCTGGACCATCTACTTTGGGATGCAGACGGCTGTGTCCTGCGCGAAGTACCGGACGCTGCGCCGGCGGCACGAGCTGCTGACAGCCCTGCTGTACGGGGCTCTGTTCCTGTTTTTCGCCTGCCTGCTGGTCCTGCGGCTCATGGGGAGGGACCCGGCCCGTGGATGACTCCCTGGTGCTGAAAAACCGCCTGCGGGAGGTCCGGGGGGAGCGGAGCCTCTCCCAGGAGCAGCTGGCCCGGCTGGTAGGCGTGTCCCGCAACACCATCAGCTCCATCGAGACCGGCCAGTTCAATCCCACCGCCAAGCTGGCGCTGGTCCTCTGCGTGGCCCTGGACAAGAAATTTGAGGAGCTGTTCTACTTCTGACGCCCGCCGGCTGGCGAGCGCCGTCTATCAAATATAAGGAGAGCGGACCTATGGCTTTTGACTACAAGAAGGAATATAAGGAATTCTACCTGCCCCCCAGAACGCCGGGAATCGTGGAGATCCCGGCCATGAACTTTATCGCCGTCCGGGGCCAGGGGGACCCCAACGAGCCGGACGGCCCGTATCAGGACGCGCTGCGCATACTCTACGCCCTGTCCTACACCCTGAAAATGAGCAGCCGGGGCGGCCGCGCCATCCCCGGCTACTTCCCCTATGTGGTGCCGCCTCTGGAGGGGCTGTGGCGGCAGGCGGGCGCGGAGAGCATCGACTACGCCCGCAAGGCAGACTTTCAGTGGACCGCCATGATCCGCCTGCCGGACTTCGTCACGGAGGAGGACTTTGCCTGGGCTCTCCGGGAGGCCCGGGAGAAGAAGGGGCTGGATCTGTCCCCGGCGGTGTTTCTCCCCTACCGGGAGGGGCTGTGCGTCCAGTGTATGCACCTGGGCCCCTATGACGACGAGCCGGCCACCATTGCGGCCATGGACGCCTTCGCCCTGGACCAGGGCTATGTGACGGATCTGGCCGGGGAGCGGCTCCACCACGAGATCTACCTCAGCGACCCCCGGCGCACCGCGCCGGAGAAGCTGCGCACCGTGGTGCGCCACCCCATCCGGCCCCGGTGACTTACTGGTAAAACCCAGCCTGGGACAGGCGTTCCATGAGCGCAAGCACCCTTTCCGCCGGGGCGTCGGACGGCAGGCAGAAGGAAAAGCCGACCTCCTTTTCCCCGCAGGCCAGGATGTTCTCCCTCAGCCGTGAGAAGTCCATCCCCGGCAGGTACAGATCCAGCAGATAATCTTCCACCCCGTAGGCCTCGAAGGGCACGTCCCCCAGCTCCTCCGGAGACAGCGCCAGGGCGGCGTCCCGGCGCAGCTTCGCTGACACCGTGGTCAGCTCCAGCCCCAGCTCGATGTCCCAGCGGCCCGGCACGGTGACGACCGGGATGGGGAAATCATCCATCCGGTACTGCCCCGTCTCGTCCTTACTGTAGTGGCCGCTGAACCATCCGCTCTCCGCCGGGAGGCCCCGCTCCGCCAGGGCGGCGGACAGCGCCCTCATCCGTTCACAGAGGGGGCTGTAGATCTCGTTCAGCGTCTCACGCCGGGTCTTTTCCATAGGCGAAGCCTCCTTGGCTTTGATAAGAGCAGTTTACTACAGGCAGGGTGGTTTGTCCACAGAAAAGGTTCACACTTCGTTCACAGAAAATTAGCACTCCCGTCACGAGAGTGCTAATTTTTCTATTTACATCCGGACAGAACAGGTGTACAATACAGCATGAAAAGAAAATGACCTGGTGTGACCGGCGCGATTCGGTCATACTAGACCTAAAGGAGTTGAGACCATGAACTTTGATAAATATACCCAGAACGCCCAGGCGGCGGTGGCGGACTGCCAGAGCATCGCCATCGAGAACGGCCAGCAGCAGCTGGACGGGGAGCACCTGCATCTGGCCCTGCTGCGCCAGCAGGACGGTCTGGTGCCCCGGCTGCTGACCTATATGGGACTGGACGTGGAGACCCTGGCCCGTCAGGTCCAGGGGGAGATCGACAAGCTGCCCAAGGTGTCCGGCGGCAGCGACCAGCTCTACGCCAGCCGGCGGTTCAGCCAGCTGCTCACCGCCGCGGAGCGGATCGCCCAGCAGTTCAAGGACGAGTACGTGTCCGTGGAGCACCTGTACCTGGCTCTGGCGGAGGAGTCCGGCACCCCCAGCGCCAAAATTTTCCGGCAGTACGGCATCGACAAGGAGAAGCTGCTCCAGGCCCTCACCAAGGTCCGGGGCAGCCAGCGGGTCACCAGCCAGAACCCGGAGGAGAGCTACGAGGCTCTGAGCAAGTACGGCCGGGACCTGGTGGAGATGGCCCGTCAGGGCAAGCTGGACCCGGTGATCGGCCGGGACGCGGAGATCCGCCACACCATCCAGATCCTCTCCCGCAAGACCAAGAACAACCCGGTGCTCATCGGCGAGCCGGGGGTGGGCAAGACCGCCGTGGTGGAGGGTCTGGCCCAGCGAATCCTCAACGGCGACGTGCCCGAGGGGCTGAAGGACAAGACCATCTTCGCCCTGGATATGGGGTCCCTCATTGCCGGGGCCAAGTACCGGGGGGAGTTCGAGGAGCGGCTGAAGGCCGTGCTCAATGAGGTGGAAAAGAGCGACGGCCGCATCCTGCTCTTCATCGACGAGCTGCACAACATCGTAGGCGCGGGCCGCACCGAGGGCAGCATGGACGCGGGCAATCTTCTGAAGCCCAAGCTGGCCCGGGGGGAGCTCCACTGCATCGGCGCCACCACCCTGGACGAGTACCGGAAGTATATCGAGAAGGACGCCGCCCTGGAGCGCCGGTTCCAGAAGGTACTCATCGACCAGCCCACGGTGGAGGACACCATCTCCATCCTCCGTGGCCTGAAGGAGCGGTTCGAGATCCACCACGGGGTCCGCATCACCGACAACGCCCTCATCGCCTGCGCCACCCTCTCCGACCGGTATATCACCGACCGGTTTCTGCCGGACAAGGCCATCGACCTCATGGACGAGGCCGCCAGCAAGATCCGCATGGAGATCGACAGTATGCCCGCGGAGCTGGACGAGGCAGGGCGAAAGATCATGCAGCTGGAGATCGAGAAGCAGGCCCTGTCCAAGGAGGACGACAACGGCTCGAAAAACCGGCTGGCCCATATCGACCAGGAGCTGGCGGAGCTGAAGGCCGAAAACGACGCCATGCGGGCCCAGTGGGCCACGGAGAAGCAGTCCATCGCCGGCATCAAGCGCATCAAGCAGGAGATCGAGGATACGAAGCATCAGATGGAGGAGGCGGAGCGCCAGTACGACCTGAACCGGCTGGCCCAGCTGAAATACGGCACCCTCCCCGGTCTGGAGAAGCAGCTGGAGGCCGAGCGCCAGCGGGTGGAGGCCGGTAAGGACCAGCACCTTCTGAAGGAGGAGGTCACCGAGGAGGAGATCGCCGAGGTGGTCAGCAAGTGGACCGGCATCCCGGTGAGCAAGCTGGTGGAGAGCGAGAAGGAGAAGCTGCTGCGCCTGCCGGAGATCCTGCACAAGCGGGTCATCGGCCAGGACGAGGCCGTCACCGCCGTCAGCGAGGCCATCCTCCGGGGCCGGGCGGGCCTGAAGGAGGAGAACCGGCCCATCGGCTCCTTCATCTTCCTGGGTCCCACCGGCGTGGGCAAGACGGAGCTGGCCAAGGCGCTGGCCCAGTCCCTCTTTGACGACGAGCGGAACATGATCCGCATCGACATGTCCGAGTATATGGAGAAGCACGCCGTCTCCCGGCTGGTAGGCGCGCCTCCGGGATATGTGGGCTACGACGAGGGGGGCCAGCTCACCGAGGCCGTGCGGCGGAAGCCCTACAGCGTGATTCTCTTCGACGAGATCGAAAAGGCCCACCCGGATGTGTTCAATATCCTCCTCCAGCTGCTGGACGACGGGCGGCTCACCGACAACCAGGGCCGGACGGTGGACTTCAAGAACACCATCGTCATCATGACCAGCAACATCGGCTCCGCCTACCTGACGGAGAACATCCGGCCCGACGGCTCCATCGATCCCGCGGTAAAGGAGCAGGTCCGGAGCGAACTGAACAAGTACTTCCGGCCGGAGTTCATCAACCGGGTGGACGATATCGTGGTGTTCTCCCCCCTGACGGAGAGCCAGATCGGCGGCATCATCGACATCGCCATGGGCGGTCTGGTCCGCCGGCTGGAGGACCGGGACATCACCATCTCCCTGACGGAGGGGGCCAGGTCCTTCATCGCCCGGGCCAGCTATACCCCCGCCTACGGCGCCCGGCCCGTGAAGCGCTACCTCCAGAAGTATGTGGAGACGGAGCTGGCCTCCATGCTCATCCGGGGTCAGGTCTCCGACGGCCAGCACGTCACCGTGGACGCCGACGGGGAAAAGCTGACCTTCTCCGTGACGTAACGGCGGCATACAACAGGGCCGCGGCGCAAACCTCGATCCCGCCGCGGCCCTTCTTTGCTTTTTCTATGCGGGCAGCCCGCCGCTCTCCTTCCTGAGCTTTCTGCTGTAGGGCAGGAACAGCGCCAGGGAGACGATGAGCGCCAGCCAGTCCGCCAGAGGCGTGGCCCAGGCCACGCCGCCCAGCCCCGCGGCCCGGTCCAGAAGGAGCATCAGGGGGATGTCCAGGCTGCCCTTGCGCAGCAGGGACAGCACCAGGGGCTGGGCCTTCTGCTTGGTAGCCTGAAAGACCGTGATGACCATGAAGTTCACCGCCGTGGAGGGGCAGGTAAAGCAGATCACCCGGAGGAAATCCCTGCCATAGGCCACCGTGGCGGCGTCGTCGATAAAGCAGCCCGTGATGGGCCCGGCAAAGAGAAACAGCGTCGCCGTGGCCGTACAGGCCATGGCCAGGGTGCAGCCCAGCGTGGTCCGGATGACGCTGGTCATCCGCTTCCAGCTGCCGGAGGCGTAGTTATAGGCCACCAGGGGCAGCACTCCCTGGGTCATGCCCTGGGCCACGGAAAAGGCGATCATATCGATCTTCTTGGCGATGCCCATGCCCGCCATGGCCTCGTTGGAGTAGCCCGTCACCAGCCGGTTCAGCACGCTGTTGGACAGGCACCCCAGCATCATCATGATGAAGCTGGGCAGGCCCCCCGCCAGCACCTCCCCGGGGATGCCCTCTGAGACGGTGTAGTACCGGGGATGGGGGGTAATGACGGTCTCCCGCCGGGTCCGGTAGAGGAACAGGAGGAAATAGGCGGCAGCCGCGGCGTTGGAGAGCATGGTAGCCACCGCGGCGCCGGTGATCTCCATGTCCAGCGCGAAGATAAAAACCGGGTCCAGGGCGATGTTGAGAATCCCTCCCAGAGCCACGCCGAAGCCCGCCTGTCTGGCGTACCCCTCCGTGCGGATCAGGTGGGCCAGCGCCGCGTTCAGCACCGTGGGCGCCGCGCCCACAGTGACGGTCCAGAACACATAGCTGGAGCAAAAACCGTAGGTGTCCCCGTCGGCCCCCAGCGTGGGCAGGAGCCAGGGCCTGACCAGACAGATCACCATGCCGTAGACCAGGGCGGCGGCCGCCGCCGTCCAGATGCAGAAGGCGGCGGTACGCCTGGCGGTCTCCCGGTCTCCCCGGCCCAGACAGCGGGCGATCTTGCTTGCCCCGCCGATGCCGAAGAGATTGGCCAGGGCCGTCAGGGCCACGAAGGCCGGCATGGCCACCGTAGCCGCCGCCACCTGGTCCGGGTCGTTGAGCTGTCCGATAAAGAAGGTGTCCGCCATATTGTAGATGACGGTGATGATCTGGCTGATGACCGTGGGCGCCGCCAGCGCCAGCACCGCCCGGCCCACCGGCATATCCCGAAACAGGTAGTCCTTGTTCTCCTCCCGCGTTCCGCTCATGCTCTGAAATTCTCCTCCCGTTTCCCTTCACACACAGCCGCGGCCCTCCCGCTCAGTCCCGCCGGGGGGCCTTTCGTCTCTTAGCTGTCAGGTCGTAGCTCATATCCACCAGCCACCTGATCTTCTCCTCGCTGACGCTGCCGTCCAGGGCCGCGGTGAGCCAGCGCTCCTTGCTCATATGGTAGGCGGGAAAGATCCCCCGCTCCTCCCGGAGGGAGCCCATCAAGCGCGGGTCGCATTTGACATTCAGCACATCTATGGGCTCCTTTTCCGGCAGACCCAGTTTGTCCTTTGTGATATTCATTACAAGGGCGAACCATTTCCCTCCGTCTCTGTGGCGGAACACCATGTAGCCGGGGTACCGGTCCCAGGGGTATTCCGGCTCCGCCCCGTAGGTCTCCGCGATATACTGCCGCAGCCGCTCCCGATCCATTGCGCGCGCCTCCTTCGTTCTCTCCTCATCACCGGCCGTCAGGCCCGGCCCTCCCCCTCCAGGGCGGCGGCCACATTGTCCCCGATCCGGTCCAGCAGGCCGACCAGCACGGCCCGCTCCTCCGGCGTAAAGCCCGCCAGAAGGGCCTCGCCGTACTGCCGCTGGACCTCCCGCCCGGCGGCCACCGGCTCCGCCGCCGCCGGCAGCAGCCTCAGGTGGATTACCTTCCGGTTTCCCTCCCGGAAAAAGCGCTCCACCAGGCCCCGGCGGACCAGGCTGTCCACCCCCGCGGACACATGGCTCTTGGCCAGGTGCCGCAGCTCCACCATATCTCTGGCCGTATCGTGCTCCGGGTTGTTGGCCAGAAACAGCAGAATATCCATTTCCAGCTGGGTCAGCCGGTACCGCTCCAGCAGCGGCGTCAGCATCCGGCTGTACAGCCTCCGCATCCCCTGGGACTGAACCAAAAAGGCCGGTGTCATAGCGCTCCCTCCTATTGTTCGTTTCGGAACAAAATCGTATCACGTCCGCCGGCTCCTGTCAAGTCCCGGCGGTTTTTCTCCCTTGCCCAGGGGACCGGACCGTGGTACAATGGAGAAAATACCGTGATAAGGAGCGATCTCATGAGCGGAACACTATATCTGGTGGCCACCCCTATCGGCAACCTGGGGGACTTCAGCCCCCGGGCCGTGGCCGCCCTGGAGGAAGCGGACTTCATCGCCGCCGAGGATACCCGGGTGACGGTGAAGCTTTTGAACCACTTCGGCGTCAAAAAGCCCATGGTCAGCTACCACCAGCACAACCACGTCACCGCCGGAAAGGCTGTGCTGGAGCGGCTGCTGGCGGGGGAGAGCTGCGCCCTGGTCACCGACGCCGGCACCCCCGCCGTCAGCGACCCCGGCGAAGAGCTGGTGAGGCTCTGCGCGGAAAACGGCGTGCCGGTGACGGCCATCCCCGGCTGCTGCGCTCTGGTCTCCGCCCTGGCCCTCAGCGGCCTGCCCACCGGCCGGTTCACCTTCGAGGGCTTTCTGTCCGTCAACAAAAAGAGCCGCCGGGAGCACCTCCAATCCCTGATTGGGGAACAGCGGACCATGATCTTCTATGAGGCCCCCCACAAGCTCCAGGCCACCCTAGCGGACCTGCTGGAGGTCTTTGGGGACCGGCCCGTGGCCCTGTGCCGGGAGCTGACCAAGCTCCACGAGGAGGTCCGCCGCACCACCCTGGCCCAGGCGGTGGACTACTACCGGGAAAACGCCCCCCGGGGGGAGTTCGTGCTGGTGCTGGCGGGAGCGGAGCCGGATCGGGCCGCCGCTCTCACCCTGGAGGAAGCCGCGGCCCTGGTGCTGGAGCGCCGGGACGGCGGCCAGGGACTGAAGGACGCCGTCCGCCAGGTGGCGGCCGACGCCGGCCTCAATAAGAACGAGCTGTACGCCGCCGCCCTGCAGGCCCAGCGGTAAGCAGGCGGGAAAGCGCTTCCCCGGGACCTGGGTCCCAGGGAAGCGCTTTCCGTATCATCTCTCCGGCGCGCCATCCGCCGCGTAATTTCTTTCCTCTCTGTGGCAGTTGCCTCTTTACTTTTGGCCGGGGAGCGTATATGATATAGTCACCCCACGATCTTGTTGCATCGGCAACAAGCTCTTCCGGAACCCACAATATTTTGTGTGAAAGCGAAAAATTGACCGCAAGATAGCAGTCAGGAGGTGGCCCATGCGCAATAGTCAGCTATCCCTTTTCCGGGATATCACGGACTCGGAGATCCAGCAGATGATCCAGTGCTTCCATATGCGCAGCGCGGCCTTCGCCCCCGGCGAGACCATCTGCGTCTATGGCCGCGGCAGCGGAGACGTGGGCGTCATCACCCAGGGCGCTGCCAATGTGGTGCGCTTTGACTACGCCGGCAACCGCACCATCCTGGAGCGGTTGGAGGAGGACGGCGTCTTTGGCGAGGCCCTGGTGGCCCCCGCCGCCCAGGGCGACAGTCTGGAGGTGGTGTGCTCCGAGGCCTGTCAGGTGCTGTTTTTATCCTACGCGCACATTGTGGGACGGTGCGAAAAGGCCTGCCAGCACCACAGCAAGCTGGTCCACAACATGTTCCGCCTGGTGGCGGAGCAGACCCGCCGGCTGAATCAGCGGCTGGAGGTGCTGACCTGCCGCACCATCCGGGACAAGCTTCTGTGCTACTTCCACATCTGCTGCCGGGAGGCGGGGCGGGACACCTTCCAGCTCCCCTTCACTCTCAGCGCCCTGGCGGACTATATCAGCACGGACCGCAGCGCCATGATGCGGGAGCTGAAAAAAATGCGGCTGGAGGGGTTGATCTCCATGGAGGGCCGGCAGGTGACGCTGACGGCTCCCGAGGGCCGCTGATAACCATTTGTATTTTGCAGTCCCCTCTGCACCGGGATTGGCCGAATATACGCATGGTCCGGCCCATCCCGCTCTCCTCGCCGTTTTTTGTCAAAGGCCGCCCCCGCGGGGCATATCTGAAAAAGGGAGAAAAGGTCCGGATCCGGGACCTTTTCTCCCTTTTTTGTATCCGCCCTTTTGTTCGACGGGTTCACATAAATTCCGGGATAATTCTTCTCTACAGCAAGTTATACACATTATCCACAAGGTTTTCCACACCCCCGCGCCCCTTGTATCCCAAAGGCTCCCGGCGGTTTTCCACAAAAGCGCCCCGGCCCGCCGGCCCGGAAAGGGCCCCTGCCGGAAAAACCGCTTATTGTTTACATAACGCCATTTTATACAGCTCTGCCGTATGTTCCATCCGTTTTTGACGGCATCCGCCTCCCGCCTCTGCAAGGGACCGGCGCGGGGGGCGCGGGGGAAACCGCGGCCTTTCCCGGCGCGGCTAGATCTCCAGATTGGCGTAGGCGTTCAGATCCGCCCCGCCCCGGCTGCCCGCCAGATACTCGTAGTAGGCCTGGCTGCCGATCATGGCCCCGTTGTCCCCGCAGAGGCGCAGAGGCGGCAGGAACAGCCGCAGGCCGTTTTCCCGGCAGGCGCGCTCCAGGTCCCCCCGGATGCGGCTGTTGGCGGCCACGCCTCCCGCGGCCACCACCGTATGGTGGCCCCGCCGGCGGGCGGCGGCCATGGCCCGGGGCACCAGCTCCTCACTGATGGCGGCGGCCACCGAGGCGGCCAGACTGGACCGGTCCAGGGTCTCCCCCTTCTGCTGGGCGTTGTGGACCAAATTCACCGCCGCGGTTTTCAGGCCGGAGAAGGACATATCCAGATCATTGCCCGCCACCCTGGCCCGGGGCAGGGGGTATTTGGCGTCGTCGCCGCCCCGGGCCAGCTCCTCCATGGGCTTTCCCCCGGGGTAGGGCAGGCCCAGGACCCGGGCGATCTTGTCAAAGCACTCCCCCGCCGCGTCGTCCCGGGTGGCCCCCAGGATGGACATATCCGTATAGCCCCGCACGTCCACCAGCATGGAGTTTCCCCCGGAGATGCACAGGGCCAGAAAAGGCGGCTCCAGCTCCGGGAAGGCGATGTAGTTGGCGGCAATATGGCCCCGAAGGTGGTGCACCGGAATCAGCGGCTTCCCCAGGGCGTAGGCCGCCGACTTGGCAAAGTTCACCGCCACCAGCAGGGCGCCGATGAGTCCGGGGCCGTAGGTGACGGCCACGGCGTCGATGTCTCCTCTGGTCAGCCCGGCGTCCGCCAGGGCCTGGTCCGCCAGGCCGGCGATGGCCTCCACATGCTTCCGGGAGGCGATCTCCGGCACCACGCCGCCGTAGATGGCGTGCATGTCCGCCTGGGACAATATGGCATCGCTGAGGACCTGCCGCCCGTCCCGGACCACCGCCGCCGCGGTCTCGTCGCAGGAGGATTCAAAAGCAAGTATGTTCATATGCTCCACTCCTTGCTCGTAGTAATTTTTGGTGTCTCTTTATTAAATAAGCGCCGGTTTATTGTGGGGATATCCCCAGCTCCCGGCATTTGGCCAGGGCCTCCTTGTGGCCCTGGCGGGCGGCGGCGGCATACCAGCGGGCGGCCTGGTCCGGGTCCCCGTCCGCTACCTGGCCGGGGCCGTAGAACCACTCCGCCAGATTGAACTGGGCGTCCCAGTCCCCATGTTCCGCCCCCCGGCGGGTCCAGTAAAAGGAGCGCTCCAGGTCCCGCTCCACCCCCAGGCCCTCGTGATAGAAGAACCCGATCTGGCACTCCGCCAGAGGGTAGCCCGCCTCCGCCAGAGGCAGGTGGCCCCGGAAGCACGCCTCATACTGACCGGTGAGATAATAGGTCTTGATGAGCCGGTCGCACTCCGTCAGCTCCGGGCAGGGCCTGTAGTATTGGCTGGCCATAGCGTCCTCCCTTCACGCCTCTTCCGGCGGCAGGTCCCCATCCTCCACCCAGTCGGTGACGGGGAAGGGCTTTTCCCCGGGGGCCAGCGGGATCTGGACGCTCCGGTCGTACCGGGCTTGACCGAACTGGTCCAGATAGATCTCCCGGTGCTTTTGGAGGATCTCCGCCTCCGCCGGCAGGGGGTCCGCCCAGCAGATGACCTTGAAGCGGACGCCGAAGAGGGCGCAGTCGTAGCCCAGGGTCCGGGCGCCGTTCCGGGCGTAAAAGCCAAGCCGCCGTAGGATCATGCCGTCCCGCTCCGGGTCCCCGGTGGGGGCCTCGGACTCCGCCAGGAGCACCGTGTCCGCCGGATAGAAGTCCCGGACCGCCCGGAGGATCTGTCCGCCGATGCCGCCCCCCCGCCGGGAGGCGGGGACGCAGAGGTAGTCGATGAGGACGTAGCGGCCGTCCCGGTGCTTCCACAGCAGGATGTAGCCCAGCCGTTCGCCCCTCTCGTCCTCCAGGCACAGAGGATCGTAGATCCCCCGGCGGAGCATTCCCTCCATGGATCGCAGAGACTTCAGTTCCGAGGGCGGAAACGCGGCCCGCAGGTCCCCCTCATAGACCTGGGCCAGCTCGTCAAAGTTCAGGGTTCGCAGTTTCATGGTCAAACTCCCGTGTCATGATGACGGCATCCTCTCTGGGATGCTCGTAGTAATTTTTCCGCAGGCCCGCCTGGACGTAGCCGTGCTTCTCATAGAGCGCCCGGGCGGCGGCGTTGGAGGCGCGGACCTCCAGCGAGAGGAAGGCCAGGCCCCGGCCCTGGGCGAACCGGGCGAACACCTCCAGCAGCTGGGAGGCCACCCCCTGCCTGCGGTACTCCGGCCGGACGGCCACGTTGGTGATATAGCCCTGGTCCGCCGCCACCAGCAGCCCGGCGTAGCCCAGGACCGTGCCGTCCTCCCCCAGGGCCGCCAGGGTGGCGGCGCACTCGTTTTCCAGATGCTCCGAGAGCATCCGCCGGGACCAGGGATCGGAAAAGCAGATCCGCTCGATCTCCGCCGCCTGGTCCAGGTGGTCGCTGGTCATGGGAACAATGTCATAGTTCATATGGTTTTCTCCTTATCGCGTCCCGTCACAGGCGGAGGATGGCCTCCGCCGTCTCCTCCGGGGTCATGTGGGTGGTATCCAGCCGGACCGTGTCCAGCGCCCCATAGCAGGCCAGCCGCTCCATGGCCCGGGGAATCACGTCCGGCGTCCGCAGGCCCCGGTCGATGTCCCTTTGCAGCCGCCGGGCCAGCGTCTCCCGGTCGCAGATCAGGGACACGGCTGCCGTCTCCCAGCCTGCGGTATCCAGCCGGCTCAGGATACGGTCAATGATGTCCCGCTCGTGCATCACCCAACAGAAGATCGCCGCCGCGTAGACGGAACAGCGGAGAAAATTGTTCAGCACATGGCAGATGTTGTCCAGCACCATGGCCCGGGTCTCCTCCGTCACCTGAAAGGGGCGCATATCCCAGCACCAGTCCCCGTCCAGGAACACGCAATTGCTCAGCCGCGCCTGGAGCGCACGGCTGGCCGCCGTTTTCCCCACCCCCATGGGGCCGCCGATGAGATAGAGCTTTTTCATGGCGGGCCTCACTTGGCGTCGTACCAGGTCCTGCCGCTGTGGGCCTCGGCGATAAGGGGCACCGTCAGGTCCGCCACGCCCTCCATCTCCTCCGTGAGCAGGGCCTTCACCCGGTCCGTCTCATCCTCGGGGCACTCCACGATCAGCTCGTCGTGGACCTGCATGATGAGCCTCGCCTCCAGGCCTTCCGCCCGCAGGCGGTCAAAGACCCGGACCATGGCCAGCTTGATGATGTCGGCGGCGGCGCCCTGGATGGGCATATTCAGGGCCACCCGCTCCCCGAAGGAGCGCATATTGAAGTTGGAGGACTTGATCTCCGGCAGGGCCCGGCGGCGGTGCATCAGGGTCTCCACATAGCCCTGCTCCCTGGCCTGAGCCACCACCCGCTCCATATAGTCCTTCACCCCGGGGAACCGGGCAAAGTAGGCGTCCATATACGCCTTGGCCTCCGTCACCGTGACGCCAAGGTCCTGGGAGAGGGAGAAAGCGGAGATGCCGTAGACGATGCCGAAATTGACGGCCTTGGCGGCCCGGCGCATGGAGGCCGTGACCTCCTCCACCGGCACGCCGAACACATGGGCGGCGGTGACGGTGTGAAAATCCTCCCCGGACAAAAACGCCTCCCGCATGGCCTCGTCCCCGGAGATGTGGGCCAGCAGCCGCAGCTCGATCTGGCTGTAGTCCGCGTCCACCAGCACCTTGCCGGGGTCCGCCGCAAACATCCGCCGCAGCTCGCTGCCCAGCTCCGTCCGAGTGGGGATGTTCTGGAGGTTCGGCTCCGTGGAGGAGAGCCGCCCGGTGGCGGTAACGGTCATCTGGAAGCTGGTGCGCACCCGGCCGTCGGGGGAGATCTCCTTCAGCAGGCCGTCCACATAGGTGCTCTTCAGCTTGGTATACTGGCGGTACTGGAGCACCTGGTCCACGATGGGGTGGGCGGAGCGCAGCTTCTCCAGCACCTCGGCGTTGGTGGAGTAGCCGGTCTTGGTCTTTTTATAGCTGGGCAGGCCCAGCCGCTCAAAGAGCACCTCCCCCAGCTGCTTGGGAGAGTTGATGTTGAAGGGGCCCGCGTGGGCGTAGATCTGCCGCTCCAGGGTGTCGATGGCGGCGGTGAGGGTCTCGCCGAAGGCCCGCAGCGCCCCCGCGTCCACCCGGAAGCCCTGAAGCTCCATCTCCGCCAGCACCCGGCACAGGGGCAGCTCCACGGAAAAGTACAGCTCCTCCACCCCGGTCTCCCGGAGCTTCGGCAGCATCTCCCGGTACAGCGCGTCAATGAGGGCCGTGTGGCTCATCCAGGCCCCCAGGGCCTCCGGGCTTTCCCCCAGACCTGTAAAGGCGTCCTTTTCCAGGTACAGCGCCTTGGGGAAGCTCTCGTTGAACCAGGTCATGCCCAGGCGCTCCAGGTCGTAGTGACCGGCGGTGGCGTCCAGCAGATAGCCCGCCAGGGCCGTGTCGAACACAAAACCCTCCGCCGGCAGGCCCTCCGCCAGAAGGGCCCGGGTCAGGTCCTTCACCTCGTGGGAGACCTTTTTCACGCCGTCCGCGAAAAACGCCCCCAGAAAATCATTATAGCAGTCCAGGCGGCGGGGCA
The DNA here is from genome assembly GCA_958423465.1 of uncultured Oscillospiraceae bacterium. Lineage (GTDB taxonomy): Bacteria > Bacillota > Clostridia > Oscillospirales > Oscillospiraceae > Pelethomonas. The sequence continues at coordinate 33,692 of CATZRD010000011.1, forward strand.
GGAACAGGGCGGAACGCCCCGCGTCCTCCTCCCCCCACTCCACGCACACGCCCCCCAGGTCCGGCAGGACCAGACAGGAGACGTGCTCCCGCCGCCGCCAGAGGGCCAGCAGCTCCTCCATCCGCTCCCGGCTTTCCACCAGCTCGCTCTCGCAGACGCACGCGGAGGCCCCCTCCTTCCGCTCCGCCGGCTCCTCCGCCGGGGCCAGGTCCATTTTCTCGATGAGCTTGGCAAACTCCAGCCGCAGAAACAGCTCCCGCAGCTCCGGCTTCGCCGGACGGCGGAGGTTCTGTTCCGGAGCGAAGTCCAGGGGCGCGTCGGTGACGATGGTGGCCAGCCAGTAGGAGTGCCGGGCGCTTGCCTCCCCCTCCGTCAGCTTCCTGATGACGGCGGGCTTGGCGTCCAGCTCCGGCATGGCGGCGTAAATGGCGTCCACCGTCTGGTATTTCTGCACCAGATCCATGGCGGTCTTTTCCCCCACGCCGGGAACGCCGGGGATGTTGTCGCTGGCGTCCCCCATAAGGGCCTTCAGATCGATCATGTGGATGGGATCGAAGCCGTAGGCCTCCCGGAAGGACTCCGGGGTCATGTCTCTTGTGGTGGTCTGGCCCATGCGGGTGGAGACCAGCTTCACCCTGGTGCGCTCTGTGATGAGCTGAAGGCTGTCCTTGTCCCCGGTGACCACCACGCAGTCCCAGCCGGCGGCCTCGCACTTCCGGGAGATGGTGCCGATAAGGTCGTCGGCCTCGTAGCCCGCCAGCTCGTACCGGGGGATGTCCATGGCGTCCAGCACGTCCTTCAGCACCGGAAGCTGCGCCGCCAGCTCCTCTGGCATCCCCTTGCGCTGGGCCTTATAGGCGGCGTCGGCCTGATGGCGGAAGGTGGGCTCCCGCCGGTCAAAGGTGACGCACAGGGCCTGGGGGGCCTCCTCCTCCAGCAGCCGCAGCAGGGTGGTCACAAAGCCGTAGACGGCGTTGGTCGGCAGCCCCGTCCGGGTGGTCAGGGGCCGAACGCCGTAAAAGGAGCGGTTGATGATGCTGTTGCCGTCGATGACCATGAGCTTCATAGAGATTCCCTTCCCGCCTGTGGGCTTGCACATCATATTTCAGGTTAGATTATAACACACGCGCCGGGAAATACAACCGGAGAATGGAAAAAGGCGGCCCGCAGGGCCATCCCGCCGCCCCGGACCGGCAATTCGTCTCTTTTTCCCTTTGCAATCCCGGGAAACTGTGGTATACTGTAGGATGTATTTGTGTGTGCAGATTACTCTTACGAATGAGGAGTGTTTCTATAATGGGTCTGATCACGAAATTATTCGGTACCTACAGCGACCGGGAGCTGAAGGCCATCTATCCCATCGTGGATAAGATCGAGGCGCTGGAGCCCCAGTTCCAGGCGCTGACCGACCAGCAGCTGGCCGCCAAGACGGCGGAGTTCAAGGGCCGCCTCGCCCAGGGGGAGACCCTGGACGATCTGCTGCCCGAGGCCTTCGCCGCCGTGCGGGAGGCCAGCGTCCGGGTGCTGGGCCTGCGTCCCTACCGGGTCCAGCTGGTGGGCGGCGTGGTGCTGCACCAGGGCCGCATCGCCGAGATGAAGACCGGCGAGGGCAAGACGCTGGTGGCCACCCTCCCCGCCTACCTCAACGCCCTCACCGGCCAGGGCGTCCACATCGTCACCGTCAACGACTATCTGGCCAAGCGCGACAGCGAGTGGATGGGCAAGGTCTACCGCTTCATGGGCCTCAGCGTAGGCCTCATTATCCACGATCTGGACAAGGAGGCCCGGCAGAAGGCCTACGCCGCCGACATCACCTACGGCACCAACAACGAGATGGGCTTCGACTACCTGCGGGACAACATGGCTCTGTACGGCAAGGAGCTGGTCCAGCGGGGGCACAACTTCGCCATCGTGGACGAGGTGGACTCCATCCTCATCGACGAGGCCCGGACCCCCCTCATCATCTCCGGCATGGGGGAAAAGTCCACCCAGATGTACGACATGGCGGAGATGTTCGTCCGCCCCCTGAAGAAGCTTGTCATCGCCGAGACCGACGAGAAGGCCGAGGAGGACGTGGACCTGGACGCCGACTATGTGGTGGATGAGAAGGCCCGCACCGCCACTCTCACCGCCCGGGGCGTCAAAAAGGCGGAGGAATTCTTCCATGTGGAGAACCTGTCCGATCCGGAGAACTCCACCCTGGCCCACCACATCAATCAGGCCATCAAGGCCCACGGCGTCATGAAGCGGGACATCGACTACGTTCTCAAGGACGGCCAGGTGGTCATCGTGGACGAGTTCACTGGGCGCCTCATGTTCGGCCGCCGGTACAGCGAGGGCCTGCACCAGGCCATCGAGGCCAAGGAGCGGGTGAAGGTGGAGCGGGAGAGCAAGACCCTGGCCACCATCACCTTCCAGAACTACTTCCGCCTGTACAACAAGCTCTCCGGCATGACCGGCACCGCCCTCACCGAGGAGGAGGAGTTCGGCACCATCTACAAGCTGGACATCGTGGAGATCCCCACCAACCGCCCTCTGGCCCGTCAGGACGACGCCGACGTGGTCTACAAGACCGAGGACGCCAAGTACCGGGCCGTCATCGAGCAGATCAAGGCCTGTCACGCCAAGGGCCAGCCGGTGCTGGTGGGCACCGTGTCCATCGAGAAGAACGAACACCTCAGCAAGCTGCTGCAGAAGGCGGGCATCAAGCACAATCTGCTGAACGCCAAGAACCACGAGCGGGAGGCGGAGATCGTGGCCCAGGCCGGCAAGCTGGGGGCCGTCACCGTGGCCACCAACATGGCGGGCCGCGGCACCGATATCATGCTGGGCGGCAACGCCGAGTTCATGGCCAAAAACGACCTGCGCAAGGCGGGCCTCACCGATGAGCTCATCGCCGAGGCCACCGGCTACGCCGAGACGGACAACCAGGAGATCCTGGACGCCAGAACGCTCTTCGCCGAGAGCCTGGCCAAGCACAAGGCCGAGATCGCCGGAGAGGCGGACCAGGTCCGGGCGGCGGGGGGCCTCTTCATCATCGGCACCGAGCGCCACGACTCCCGCCGCATCGACAACCAGCTCCGGGGCCGGGCCGGCCGCCAGGGCGACCCCGGCGAGACCCGGTTCTACCTGAGCCTGGAGGACGATCTGATCCGTCTCTTCGGCGGCGAGCGGATCACCAGCATCATGGACCGGCTGGACCTGGGGGAGGACGTGCCCCTGGAGAACAAGATGCTCACCCGGGCCATCGAGAACGCCCAGACCAGCGTGGAGTCCCGGAACTTCCAGGCCCGGAAGAGCACCCTGGAGTACGACGACGTGATGAACAAGCAGCGGGAGATCATCTACGGCCAGCGCAAGCAGGTGCTGGACGGCATGGATATCAAGGACACCATCGCCGGCATGATCTCCACCATGATCTCCTCTACCGTCACCAGCGCCTTCGGCGAGCAGAAGCGTCTGGACAGCGACGGCTGTAGGGCCATGATGGGCGCCCTGGAGGGGACCTTCTTCCCCAAGTACACCTTCAAGCTCACCCCTGAGCAGATCCAGAGCACCACCGCCGAGGCGTTTATCCAGATGTTCACCGACAAGGCCATGGAGGTCTACGCCGCCAAGGAGAAGGAGGTCACGCCTCCCATCATGCGGGAGCTGGAGCGGGTCATCATGCTGCGGGTGGTGGACGAGTACTGGATGGACCACATCGACGCCATGCAGGACCTGCGTCAGGGCATCCGCCTCCGGGCCTACGCCCAGACCGACCCCATCATCGCCTACAAGCAGGAGAGCCTGCATATGTTTGAGGAGATGATCGACGCCATCCGGGAGGAGACCGTCCGGCGGCTGTACTCCGTGCGGCTGAAGAGCAATGACGAGGTCAAGCGGGAGCGGGTTGCCTCCGGCATCACCGAGGGCCGGGGGGACGGCACCGTGAAGAAGCAGCCCCGCCGGGTCCAGAAAGTGGGCCGCAACGATCCCTGCCCCTGCGGCAGCGGCAAGAAGTATAAGCACTGCTGCGGCCGGTAATCAGGTTTTCGCCCGTCTTTTTCAAAAGGCGGTGGGGGCGCAAGGCGCCAGTGGCGCCTGTCCTGCGCTGACCGAGACGAAAGTCGAGACCCAAGGGGCAAAGCCCCTGGTGGGTTTGGGCAAAGCCCAACATCCTGTCGTATATCCTTTCGCAAGGACTCTAATACCACTATTCGCCCCGGGAGGCCGCCGCCTGCGGCGGCCTCCTTTCTTTGTAAGGAGGTCTCTATGTCCTTTACCCAACACGACCGGAACGGTCTCGTCTATCACACCTCCTCCGTTCTGGAGGACTGTCCCGGCCTGGTCCACGGCTTTTCCACCCGGCTGGGCGGCGTCAGCGGCGGATATTACGCGTCCATGAATCTCCAGTGCAGCGGGCCGGAGCCGGACGAGTGGAAAAACGTTCTGGAGAACTACCGCCGGTTCTGCGCCGCCCTGGGGACGGACGTCCGGGACGTGGTCCGGTCCAGGCAGGTCCATAAGGACACGGTGCGGCATGTCACCGGCGCGGACCGGGGCAAGGGGCTCTTTGCCGACAGGGACTACACCGCCGACGCTTTGGTGACGGATGAGCCGGGGCTGAACCTGATGGTCTTTTCCGCGGACTGCATCATTCTGCTGCTCCACGACCCGGTGACACGGTCCATCGGCGCGGTCCACGCCGGCTGGCGGGGCACGGCCCTGGATCTCCCCGCCAAGGCGGTCCGGGAGATGGGCCGCCTCTTCGGCGCGAAGCCGGAGAACATCCGCTCGGCTGTGGGGGCCGGCATCGGCCCCTGCTGCTTCGAGACCCACGACGACGTGCCGGAGGCCATGCTGGCTGCCCTGGGCAGCGGCGCGGAGACGTACATGACGGCTCTCCCGGACCGGCCCGGCAAGTGGTCCGTGGACCTGAAGGCCATCAACGCCTGGCGGCTGCAGGAGGCGGGGGTGGCGGCGGAGCATATGGACGTCTGCCCCCTCTGCACCGCCTGCCGGAGGGATCTCTACTGGAGCCACCGGATCACCGGGCCCAGACGGGGCCTCCAGGGAGCGCTGATCGGCCTGCGTCCCCGGGAGGCGGCGCTGTGAGGCGGCTCATGGCCTGCCTGCTGGCGCTTTTGCTGCTGGCGGGCTGCTCCGCCCCCCAGCCGGAGCCGGACGGCCCCGACACCCCTCAGGAGGATCTGTCCGGCCTGCCGGACAAGCCGGAGGAGCCGGAGGCCCCGGACCTGCCGGAGGCGTTCTCCCTGGCCTACTGCCAGGGCCAGAGCCTGGACCCCATTACCTGCGGCGAGGGCCTGCCTCTGGAGCTGTCGGGCCTGCTGTACGAGCCGCTGTTCCTGCTGGACGGGAGCTTTTCCCCCACGCCCCTGCTGTGTGAGGACTATGGCTGGGACCAGACGGGGACGGTCCTGACCCTGGCCGTCCGCCAGGGCGTGACCTTCACCGACGGCAGCGCCCTCACCTCCCGGGACGTGGCGGAGGCCCTCCGCCGGGCCGCGGCGTCGGAGCGGTACGGCTACCGTCTCCGCTCCGTCACCGGCGTTGCCAACAACAGCCGGGACGGCACCGTCACCGTCACCCTGTCTGCCCCCGACCGGAGCTTCCCCGCCCTGCTGGACATCCCCGTGGTGAAGCAGGGCACGGAAAGCGGCACGGTCCCTGTGGGCACCGGCCCCTACCTCTTCACGGAGGACGACGGCGGCGCGTATCTCTCCGCCTGGGACGGCTGGTGGCAAAATAAAGCTCTGCCGGCGGAGCGCATCGCTCTGGTCCACGCCAAGGACCAGGAGACGGCAGCCAACCTCTTTGCCTCCCACCAGGTGGAGCTGCTGGCGGCGGACCTCACCGCCGGGCTGGAGCCGCCCGCCGGCCAGTTCAGCGCGGCGGAGCGCCCCACCGCCATCATGCAGTTCATCGGCTTCAACGCCCGGGAGGGGCGGCTGTTCTCCTCCGCCGCCCTCCGCTCCGCCTTCAGTCTGGGGCTGCAGCGGGAGATGCTGGCGGACGCTCTCCTCTCCGGCCACGCCGTTGCCGCCCAGTTCCCCGTCTCCCCCCTGTCCCCTCTGTACCCTAAGTCCCTGGAAACGCCCTACGACGGCGACCGTGCTTTGGAGGCTCTCCGCGCCGCCGGGATGGATTCCGGCCAGCCCCGGCAGCTCACCCTGCTGGTAAACAGCGGCAGCCGCTACCGGCTGGCGGAGGCGGAGTTTATCGCAAGCTCCATGTCCCTGCTGGACCTGGAGATCACCGTGGAGGCCCTGCCCTGGGAGGAGTATCTGGCCCGGCTGGAGAGCGGGGACTTCGACCTCTACTTTGGAGAGGTCCGGCTCACCGCCAACTGGGACATCTCCGGCCTGGCCGCCACCGGCGGCAGCCTCAACTACGGCGGCTACGCCAGCGAGAGCACCGACTTTCTGCTGACCAGCCTGGCGGCCCGGGAGGACCGCGCCGGGGCCGTATCCGCCCTGTGTACCCACCTGCGGACCCAGTGCCCCTTCGCCCCCCTGTGCTTCCGGTCCACCTCCGTGCTGACCCACCCGGGGATCGTGGAGGGCATCTCCCCCGCCCCGGGCAGCGCCTTCTATGGGCTGGAGAACTGGACCGTCCATCTGGCGGAGAAATAAAAAAGCTGAAGCGGACGGATCAAACGATCCGTCCGCTTTTGCTTTTATTTTGCGGCGGGTCCCAACCGAGTCGGGGCCTTTTCCTCCTCGTCCCGGCGGCAGCGCCGGTTACAGGAAATAGCGCGTATACAGATTGACCAGGATCAGGGCGGAAAACAGCGCTCCCAGGGCGGCAAAAACGAACCGGAAGCGGCTGTCAGCGTTTTTGCGGTAATGAATGACCGTGCGGACCACGCCCAGAGCCAAAATGGGGTTCCAGCCGATGACGGGGATCAGCACCGCCAGCAGAACATAGAACGCCTGCAGAAAGCGGCAGCGGGAGATGGGTTCCTCCATGCGGGACCGGAAAGACTGCAGCCACTCGCTCATATCCATATCCCTTCCCTTGTAACGTCTGAAGCACTGTACCGGACAGCTCTATCGAGCTATTTTCATTGTACAATATATCTGCGGATCATGCAATCTTTATTTGTCGTGAGCGGGAAAATTTCCCGCCTTCCAGGGGCCGGGGGCGCTGTCCTTCAGATCTGGCGCGTCAGCGGTCAGTAGATATACAGATTCCCGCTGACGGTCTCCACGCTGAAGACGGGGCCGCCGGGGCCGTGGCGGTAGACCTTGCCGTCGAAGGCCAGGTCGTCGTAGCTGCTGTCCAGCTGGCCGGATACCGTTTTCCACTTCAGGGCGAAGCTGTCCGACGCAGGCAGAAACAGGTCGATATCCCCGCTGGTGGTCTCCATGTCCAGCTCCTGGGGGAAGATCGTGGGAGACAGGACCACATAGCCGCTGACGGTCTCCACGTCCCAGCTCCGGCTCTCCCATCCGTCCACAAAGATATCGCCGCTGGTGGTGGAGAGGTCCGCCTCACCGCACGCGCCGTCCATCAGCGAGCACGTGCCGCTGACGGTCTCCACGTCCAGCTTTTCGACCCGTACATCCTCCAAAAGCACCTCGGCGGAGGCGGTCTCCACATCCAGCTCCTCCAGCGTGCCCTTGAGGCTCTCCGGCAGGAACACCGTCAGGTCCTTGGCCGCGTCGGTCCGGAGGCCGGCGATATACCGGATGGTGAGCTTGCCGTCCTCGATCTGATAGGACAGGCAGCTCTTGCTGTCCAGCCGCTGGTCGGAGGCCTCCAGGAATTCGATATTCTCGCCGTCCCCGGGGCGGAGATACACCTGGCCCGCCGTCCACTTAATGTCGATCTTCGTCACCCCCTGGGCGCTGACCTTGTACACGCCGCTCTCCAGGTAGGCGCCGTCCACCCGTTCCGCCCACTGTATGTGATCGGCGGGGATGTCGTTCTCCTCCCAGACCGTGGTCACGGAGTCCACCGCGTCCACCGAGGCCGCATCCCCCGACCGGGCGCCGCCCAGGCGGATTCCGTCGTTGTCGATGGTGAGAAGGCCCCCCAGGCAGACGCCGTCCGGTCCGCAGTAGAAGCTGCCGATCTTCACGCCCTCGTTGTTGATCTGGATGATGGGACCGGGGCTGAGGAAGCACAGCAGCAGAAACGCCCCCGCCAAAGCCGCCGGCAGAGCCCACCGGGGCCGCCGCCGCTTCTCCCGGGGCGCGGGTTCCGCCCCACCGGAAAATGCGTCCGGCGTTCCCTCCGGCGACGCCTCCCGGGCGGGGACCTCCGGAGCCCGGGGCGGCTGGGCGGCGGCCTCCGCCGATCGGTCCTGGAGGATGCGCTGGGCGATGGCGTCCACATCCTCCATGCTGCCCACGGCCTCCTCCTCGGTCATGCCCTCCTCCATCCGGTCCGCCAGCATCTCCGCGTAATAGGTCAGATACTGCTCCGCCTCCTCCCGGCTCATGCCGGGCAGCTTGCGGTACAGCGCGTTGAGAAACTCACTCCTGGTCATAGGTAGCGCCCTCCTTCACCATTTCATAGATCCGCTGGATCTCCGGCCAGCCCGCCAGGAAGCTGGCGATCTGCTCCCGGCCCTGGTCTGTGATGTGGTAGAATTTTCTCAGCCTGCCGCTGTGCTCCACGGAGTAGACCGTCAGGCTTCCCGCCGCCTCCAGACGGCGGAGAATCGGGTACAGCGTGGACTCTGAGATCTCCACACAGCCGCTGAGATCCTTGATGATCTGGTAGCCGTAGGAATCCCCTTGGCCCAGGGCCGACAGGACGCAGACCTCCACCAGGCCCCTCTTCAGTTGTGGGTCCAGCATAGCCATACCCCCTTTCGCACTATACTATACAACACATAGTACATCCTGTCAAGAGGTATTTCGCTGTTCCGCCGCCGGGTGAACGGCTCTCGCGGGCGGCTCAGGTCCCGCCGGTCCGCCTCTGCTCCCCGCAGCGGTCCCGGTACTGGCTGGGCGGGACGCCGAAGCGGCGCTTGAACATCCGGGAGAAGGCGAACACATCGGAATATCCCACGGAGGCGGCGGTCTCCGTCACCGTATCGCCCCGCTCCATGAGCTGGCGGGCCGCCTGCCCCATGCGCACCTCGCACAGGTAGCGCTGGGGGGTCATCCCCTCGGTCTGGCGGAACAGGTTGCTGAAATAGCTCCTGTCCAGCCCCAGCCGGGCGGCCACCTCGTTCACGGTGATGCCCGTCATGTACTCCGATTCGATGTAGTTCTTGGCCTGCTGGATGTACAGCTCCTTCCGGCCCGCCGGCCGGGGCCCCGCCGACAGCAGCCACAGCAGCTCCCAGATCTTCCCGCAGAGGTAGGCCTCCTTCCCCGACGCCATATCTCTGGCCCGGGGGAGGGACGCAAACAGCTCCCGGCCCTGGGGCAGGGCGAAGGTGTCCCGGTTCAGGATCTCCGGCATGGCGACGCTGCTTTCAAACCCGATCCACACATAGGTCCAGGGGCAGCGCCCGTCCGCCTCATAGTAGGTCAGCTCCCCGGGACGGATCACGAACACCTGGGAGGGGCCCAGGCGGTACTCCCCCCGCTCCGTGCGGAAGGTCCCCTCCCCCTCCATGATATAGTGGAGCAGCCAGAAGCTCCGGACCGCCGGGCCGAAGCCATGGGACGGGCTGCAGGTCTCCCGCCCGCAGGCCCTGGGATTCACGTCTTGGAAATGCTGATTGGCAATGGCGACACTGGTGATCATGGTTCCCTCCCCAACCGCTCATCCGGCGGTTTTCTTCAGTATAGCATCCCCCGGCCCCGAAGTACAGGCCGTTTCTCTCGCACCTGGTCAAAATTATCTCACATTCTGCAATGTTCTTTTTGGCCGGCGGGATTTATCATATATCCATCAGGATCAGTGGACCGCCGGGTCCGGCGCTGTCCGGCGGAGCGGCCAAATCAAAAACATCCAGGGGGCAGCATTATGGCAAAAATCACATTTATGGGCGCGGGCAGCGCCGTATTCTCGCGGAAGGTACTCAGCGACTGTCTCTGCTGCGACGCGCTGAAGGACAGCGAATTCGCGCTCTATGACATCGATCCCAAGCGTCTGGGCGAGGTGGAGGCCATCATTGACGCCACCAACGCCGCCCACGGCAACTGCGCCACCGTCCGCACCTATCTGGGAGTCGAGAACCGGAAGGACGCCCTGCGGGGCGCCGACTTTGTGATCAACGCCATCCAGGTGGGCGGCTACGATCCCTGCACCATCACGGACTTTGAGATTCCCAAGAAGTACGGCCTGCGGCAGACCATCGCGGATACCCTGGGGATCGGCGGCATCATGCGGGCTCTGCGCACCATTCCCGTGCTGGAGGACTTCACCCGGGATATGGCAGAGGTCTGTCCCAACGCTCTGCTGCTGAACTACACCAACCCCATGGCCATCCTCAGCGGATACCTCCAGCGCTACACGCCCATCCGCAGCGTGGGCCTCTGCCACAGCGTCCAGGTCTGCACGGAAAAGCTGATGACCGCCCTGGGCATGGAGGACAAGCTGGAGGGCCGCAAGGAGCTGATCGCCGGCATCAACCACATGGGCTGGCTGCTGGAGATCAGGGATAAAAACGGCGCCGACCTCTATCCGGAGATCCGCCGCCGGGCTCTGGACAAGCTGGAGAACGACCGGGAGTGCAAGGACCTGGTGCGCTATGACTACATCCGCCGCTTCGGCTACTACTGCACCGAGTCCAGCGAGCACAACGCCGAGTACAACGCCTTCTACCTGAAGGCCGCCCACCCGGAGCTGGTGGACCGCTACAACATTCCGCTGGACGAGTATCCCCGCCGGTGCGTCAACCACATCCAGCGCTGGGAGGGCGAGTGCCAGCAGATGATCGCCGAGGCCGGGCAGCCCCGGGAGCGCTCCCGGGAATACGCCTCCCGGATCATCGAGTCCATCGTCACCAACACCCCCTATGAGATCGGCGGGAACGTGGTCAACACCGGGCATCTCATCGCCAATCTGCCGGAGGACGCCTGCGTAGAGGTCCCCTGCCTGGTCAACGGCCAGGGCATCCACCCCTGCCGCGTGGGACGGCTGCCGGTCCAGTGCGCCGCCATGAACATGACCAATATCAACGTGCAGCTGCTGACCATCGAGGCTGCCGTCACCCGGAAGAAGGAGCATATCTATCAGGCCGCTATGCTGGACCCCCACACGGCCAGCGAGCTGGATATCGATACCATCGTCAAGATGGTGGACGATCTCATCGAGGCCCACGGCAGCTGGCTCCCCGCCTTCCATTGACGGCGGCGCCCCCGGGCAAACAGGACACAACTGAGTTCAGCATATTGAGAGGCCGGGGCGGTCCGTCAGGATCGCCCCGGCCTCCTCTTTTTGCGGCGAACAAGTGCCCGGAGCCGTTATCCTCTGGTCTTGCCGCCGGCCACGTTCAGGGTGACGCCGTGGATGTAGCTGGCCTTCTCGCTGATGAGGAAGGCCACGGTGCTGGCCACCTCTGAGAGCCTGCCGGAGCGGCCCATGGGGGTGGTGCTGGTTTTGGCGTACCCCGAGCGCAGCTCCTCCACCGTGATGCCCCGGGTGTAGGCCAGAGCCGTCTCGTAGGCCGGGGTCCGCAGGCCCGTGGCCTCCAGGATGCCGGGGGCCACGCCCACCACCCGGACGCCCTTCTTGCCCAGCTCCTTGGCCCAGGAGCGGGTCAGGGAGTTCACGGCGTTCTTGCTGGCGGCGTAGACGCTCTGTCCCTCGCTGCCCTCCAGACCGGACTCCGAGGACATATTGACGATGACGCCGTTGCCCTGTCGGACCATGACCCGGGCCGCCACCTGGGCGCAGAGGAACACGCCCTTCAGGTTCACGCCCATGACCTTGTCCCACACCGCCTCGTCCAGCTCGTACTGGTGGCCCTCGTCCACCAGCAGCCGGGGGATGTTGATGCCGGCGTTATTGACGATGGCGTCCAGCCGGCCGTAGGTTTTTACCGCCGTATCCACCATCCGGTTTACGCTCTCCGCGTCAGTGACGTTGCAGACCACATAGGTGAGCTGTCCCTCTTTGGCGCTTTCAAAAGCGGGGGCCGTCGGGTTCATGTCTCCCACGACCACGTTGGCCCCGTCGGCCAGCAGCTCCTCCGTCACCGCCCGGCCAATGCCCGACGCGCCGCCGGTGACGATCACGGTTTTACCCTCCAAATTCAGCCAAGACATCATTCCAGCTTCCTTTCTATTTATATGTATATGTTCCTCCGCTGTCTTACGCTTCCGAATCGAACAGGACGGCCCCCTGATCCATCAGGGCCTGCTGCACCAGCTTCACGTCCAGCTCCCTGGGCGTGAGGCCCTCCCGGGCGCTCAGCGCCGCCGCGGCGCCCGCCGCCTGGCCGGTGGCCATGCAGATGCTCATGACCCGGTAGCTGGCGTGGGCCCGGTGGGTGCCGGAGATGCACCGGCCGCAGGTGAGGAGCCCCTCCACCCCCCGGGGCAGCAGGCACCGGTAGGGAATGTCATAGGGCTTCGCCGCCTGGGAGTGTCCCTCCGCCTGGCCGCCGCCGGCGGGGTTGTGGATGTCGATGAGGAACCACGCCTGATGGACCACCACATCCTTCTGCCGGCGGCCCTGCTCCACGTCAGCGTCCTCCAGGACGTAATCGCCCATGATCCGCCGGCTCTCCCGGACGCCCAGGGAACTGCCGCTGGCCTTGACCCGGCAGGACTCATAGCCTGGGATGTTGTTCCGCAGGAACGCCACCACCTGGTCGATCTGTCCCCGCAGGGTCAGCTCGCCCCGCACGACCCCCTCCGGGGTCAGCGTGTTCAGGCCGTTGGCCTGGGTGGCGTTGACGCTCCGCTCCCCGGGGTACAGCGTCCGGTGCAGGCGGACGATGGTGACATTTTCCGGCAGCTCACCCCGGTCGTGGGCCTCCTGGCAAAAGACGGAGTAGCGCTTTCCCCCCGGCAGCGTCACGGGATCGGTGCCGCCCCAGCAGGTGATGGCCCGGGCCTCGTCCACGTTATCCAGCACGAATTCGGTGGTAATGGGCTGGCAGAAGCCGTCGCTGTCCCTGCCCACCTGGTACTCCGCCCCGGCCCGGGCGGCAACGAAGCCGTCCCCGGTGGCGTCCACCAGAGCGTGAGCCGTCAGGGTCTTGAGGCCCTCCTGGGTCCCCACCACCAGGCCCCGGACCCGGCTGCCGTCTTTCACCACATCCACCACCGGCGTTTGCAGATAGACGCTGACGCCGGCGTCGGCGGCCAGCTTCAGCAGGCGGTATTTCGCCTGCTCCGGGTCCACGCTCATCTCCCTGCCGTTGCGGGTGGCGGAGCACTCCTTCCCCATCAGGTCCATGATCTCCTGGTAGGCGGTGCCGGGAGCCACGCTCCCCAGCACCGGGTTCACAAGGCCGGAGGTCAGCATCCCGCCCAGAATCCCATAGCGCTCGATCAGCGCCGTTTTCGCTCCCATCCGGGCGGCGGACACCGCCGCCGATACACCGGCGGGACCGCCTCCCGCCACGATCACATCATACGCCTCCAAATAGTGATCCATCGACCACATCTCCTCTCTTGATCGTCTGATCGTCGTATCCACATTTCCGGCAGGCCGGGTCTTTCCGCCCCGCCGTCCTCTTAAGCTCAGAGGCCCGCGCCGTCCAGCAGCCCTCTGGCCGCCTTCACGATATAGCGGGCGTTGTCCATTCGCAGGCTGTCCGGAAGTCTGGCGCTGGCCACCTCGAAGTTGAAGCCCCCGGTAAAGCCGATGGCCTTCAGCCCCCGCAGCAGGCTCTGCCAGTCCAGGTCCCCGTAGTAGGGCGGCTGGTGCAGGTCGCTCTTCGACGCCTCGCGGATGCTCCTGCCCCGGGAGCCATAGTTGTCGTGGAGGTGCAGGACCTTCACCCGCTGTCCCAGCAGCTTCAGGCTCTCCTCCTGATCCAGGCCGTGGATGTGGGCGTGGCCCGCGTCCCAGCAGATGTCCGCGTCCACCGCGTCCGCGATGGTCCGGATCTCCTCCGGCTCGCTGGAGCTCATATTCTCCACCGCCAGGCGCACGCCGAAGCCCCGGGCATAGTCGGCCAGAGGGCCCAGCGCCTGGATGGACTCCGACACCTCGGTGGCGGACCGGTCCGGCCGGACCACCGGGTGGACCACCGCATGCTTCGCGCCCAGCAGGGCCGTGGCCTCGAGGGACCGGTGCATCATCTCATCGCACAGGGGGAACTCCGGGGCCTCCCGGTCCAGATAGCGGTACTTGAAGGGCGCGTGGGTGTGGAAGATGGCAAGGCCCCGCTCCTCCGCCCGGGCCCGGACGGCCCGCACATTTTCCCGCCAGTTCTCCCCGTCCAGCACCGGCTCGTGGAGGAACTCCCCCTGCTTGACGGTGGCCGCGAAGTTCACGTCCACGGCCTCGAAGCCCGCGTCGGCGAAAAAGTCCATGGCCTCCGTCATGGGATACCGGGGTCTGCCCGCCCGGGCGCTGTGGAGCCCGCTGTTGCTGGAGATCAAAAGGCGCGTTGTTTCCATATCAGTTACCTCTCTCTTTTCCTTTCAGACCGTGTCTGCCGGTCAGCCGCCCTGCTTCCAGGTATACCGCATGTCCACGTCGATGTCGTATCCCGGCGGGAGCAGGGCCTTCTCGTCCTCCCGCCGCTTCACGCTGTCCTGCTTGACCAGGGTGTACCGGCACTCCCGCCGGACCTGGTCCATGTCGATGGTCCGCCGGTCCCGGTCCGGGGAGCGGTCCGCCGCGATGAAGTCATCCAGGAGCTTCTTCATCCCCGCGCACCGGGGAGACGCCGGATCGTACCGGTCCTCCCGCTCGGGGAAGCTGTCAAAGTACCAGTACCGGCGGTCGGCGGCGGAGTAGACCAGCTTGTCGTGGTCGGAGACGATCATATAGAGGCCGGTGGTCCCGTTGGCGTACTGGGAATAGACGAACTCCCGGCCCCGGTCCCCCGTAAAGAGATCCTGTCCGTCCAGCTCCTCCGGCAGGGGGACCCCGGCATAGTTCAGGATCGTGGGCATCAGGTCCAGCAGGGAGCAGACGTCCTCCCGCCGCTCCGGCGCCTTCCCGGGGTACTTCACCAGCAGGGGCACCCGGGCCGCCGCGTCCAGCATGGTCTTTTTCCCCACGCACAGATAGTCCCCCAGCAGTTCCCCGTGGTCGGAGGTAAAGACGATCAGGGTGTCGTCGTACATCCCCCGGTCCCGCAGGACCTGGAGGATGCGGCCGATCTGGTAGTCCACGAAGGTGATGCAGCTGTAGTAGTAGTCCTTCAGCACCGTCAGCAGATGATAGTCCACCCCGGCGCTGAGGCCCTTATACCGGTTCTGCCGGTAGTTGTGATAGGTCATCAGATCCTGGCTGTCCGGCGGGACAAAGGGCGGGAGCATGGCGTCCCGATGGAGCTTGTTCCACGGGGCGGGGGGAGAAAAGGGCGGATGGGGATGGATGAAGGACGCCAGCAAAAACGTGGGCTCCGCCGGGTCCAGCCCCTCTAGAAACTCCACCGTCCGGTCCCCGATCCACTGGGTGGGGTGGTACTTCGGCGGCAGCTGGGAGATCTGGGGGATATAGTACATCTCGCTGCGCTGGCCGTTGTAGTCGATCACATAGTCATAGGGCGTCCCCATAAGGAATTTAGTGTAATCGTCCTGCTGGGGGTCCGGCAGCTCCTCCTGGGTGATCCGCTCCTTCAGCCCGTGGAGGGCGTAGCGGTCCCGGATAAAGTGCATTTTCCCGATGGAGCAGGTGCGGTACCCGGCGTCGCTGAGCAGCCCGTACATCCCGTCGCCGGTGTAGAGGAGGTTGGGGCTGTTGTCGGTGCTGCCGTGCCTGCCGGGGTACAGCCCGCTGTACAGGGACAGCCGGGCGGGGGCGCACACCGGCGACGGGGTGTAGCACTTGTCAAAGACGGTGCTCTCCCCGGCCAGCCGGTCCAGATTGGGCGTGATGGCCTCCCGGCAGCCCAGCGCGCGGATGGTGTCCCACCGCTGCTGGTCCGTCATCAAAAACAGGATCCGCTTGATCTCCGGCATACCGCAAGTCCTCCCCTGGTCCATGGCTGACGCCCCGGAGGGAGCGCCGCTCAGATCAGGCACATTGTTCCTTGGAACATTCCAAATAGCAAGGCCAAATTCCGTTTTCTATCTTTTAGACAAATTCTGCCCGCTGATTTTGTATACCTCGCCAAATTTCCGCTTACCCTCCCCCTGCCGGCGGAGGGGAGCGGAAAAGCGGTATTCCCAACACCGGCAGGATGTGCTACAATAGGCCCCGCCGGCGGTCTCCCCGCCGGGACCGCTTTCGAGGACCGCCTCGGGAAAGGAGCGCGCCATGCCCCCTGTCAACGTACTCATCAAGCCCGCCTCCTCCGCCTGCAATATGAACTGCGCCTACTGCTTCTACCGGGACGAGGCGGCGAACCGCGCCCGGCCCTTCGCGGGGATGCTCTCCCCGGAGCGGATGGAGGACGTGGTCCGGGCCGCCATGGACTTCGCGGAGGGGTCCTGCACCTTTGTGTTCCAGGGCGGCGAGCCCACCCTGGCGGAGCTGGACTTCTACCGGGAGGCGCTCCGGCTGGAGGCAAAGCACCAAAAGCCGGGGGTGCGGGTCCACAACGCCATCCAGACCAACGGCTGCGGGCTGGATGACCGGTGGGCCGAATTCTTCGCGGAGAACCGCTTTCTGGTGGGCCTGTCCCTGGACGGCCCGGCGGACATCCACAACCTGAACCGGGTGGACCAGGCGGGCCGGGACACCTTCAACGCCGTCACGCGGACGGCCCGGCTGTTCGACCGGCGGAAGGTGGACTACAACATCCTCTGCGTGGTCACGGGGCGAAACGCCCGGTCCGTCACCCGAATCTACAACTTCTTCAAAAAACAGGGCTTTCGCTGGCTCCAGTTCATTCCCTGTCTGGAGCCTCTGGGGCAGGAGCGGGGCCGGGAGAAGTACGCCCTGTCTGCCCGGGACTACGGCGAGTTCCTTATCCGGCTGTTCGACCTGTGGTACGCCGATCTGCGCCGGGGGGAGTACGTCAGCGTCCGCCATCTGGACAACTGGCTGTCCATTCTGCTGGGAGAGCGGCCGGAGTCCTGCGGCATGACCGGTCGGTGCTCGGTGCAGTTCGTGGTGGAGGGGGACGGCGGCGTCTACCCCTGCGACTTCTATGTGCTGGACCAGTGGCGGCTGGGGACCGTGGGACAGGACAGCTTCGCCCGGATGCTGGACAGTGAGACCGCCCGGCGGTTCGTCTCGGAGTCCCTTCAGGTACCGGAGGCCTGCCGCGCCTGCGAATACTACCCCCTCTGCCGCAACGGCTGCCGCCGGGACCGGCTGACGTCGGGGGAGCTGGCGGGCCGAAACGCCTACTGCGAGGCCTATCGCCGGTTCTTTGAGGCCCGGTATCCGGCCCTCCGCCAGGCCGCCGGGCTCATCCTGCAAATGCGCCGGGGCGGCTGACCCGGCCTCCTATACACCTTTCACAACAGTTGTGATTTGTAATAAGAATTCGGTGTACATTTTGTATAAAACAGAGAAAGCAAATTTGGACGCTTGACTTTTGGAACATTCTAAATATTCCTAATGGGGAAACCGTGTTCCCCATGGAATCATCCACAGAGTTCAGTCGGGGAACGCTCCGGCGGTTGGCAGAGATTCGTGCCAACCGCCGGAGCGTTCCAAATTCAATAGGCGGGCGGCGTTCCGGCGGGAGGTGGTTTGGACCGGCAGCGGAGCCCCGGCTCCGCGGGAAAGCGCCGCCATGTGGAGAAAAGCATACCGTAAACGAGAGGAATCCAGTCAAAACACAGGGAATCATAAGGAGAAAGCACATGAAAAAGTTTTTGGCAGTACTGCTGACCATGGCCATGCTGCTGACCATGGTCCCCGGGGCCTACGCCGGGGATCTGGAGCAGGAGGAGGGTCAGGAGATCCAGGAGACCCAGCAGCCGGCGGAGACATCCCCGACGGAAGATCCCGCCGCTGAGACGGAGGAGCCCGCCGCTCCGGCGGAGGGAACCCCGGAGACGGAAGATTCCGCCGCTGAGGCAGACCAGACCCCGGAGACGGAAGAGCCCCAGCTCAATGAGGAGACCGGCGAGCCGGAGGACCAGACCTCCGAGCCGGCAGAGGTATCATCGGAAGTGGTTCCCACTTCCGATGGCGGGGCCGAGGCCCCCGCCGCCGCTGAGGCGCTGGATACGGTGTATGTCAGCGGCAGCGGCAGCGACAGCAACAACGGCAAGACAGCGGACACCGCCGTCGCCACGCTGGCGAAAGCCTACGAGCTGCTGGCGGCGGAGGGCGGCACCATCATGGTGTGCGGCACCGTGGCCATGGACGCGGCGGCGGACGTGAGCGGCACGGATGCCGCCAACGGCAAGGTCACCATCACCGGCGACACAGACGGCACGCTGAAGTACACGACGAAGGACACCAATCAAATTTTCGGTAAAGAGACAGTCATCGAAAATCTGACCATTGAGATGCCCACTGCAAAGAAATCACCCGTGACCTTCTATAGCAATGAGAGCCTGACCATCGGGAAAAATGTGACAGTTTCCACCTCGGCAAACTTTCAGATTTACGGTGGCTCTCCCAGTGCCAATCCTGATTTGGCCGATTCGGACATCAAAATTGCCGTGAACAGCGGTGATATCCAGGCAATCTGGGCCTGCGGCAAGCAGGCGGTGAAGAGCGTGACCATTGATCTGGGCGGCACTGCCAACGTCCTCTCCCACGTACGCTGCGGCGGCCAGTCGGCGGCAGAGAGTGTGACGCTGAACGTCGAGGTCGAGGGTAAGAGCTACTCGGCGGGCAACGCCATTTACCTGGGTGCAAAAACGGATAGCTCAGCAATTGTAGATGCGATCAACATCAACCTGAAAACCGGCATCTTGAAAAAAAAGGGTATCTGCGTTGATACAGAAGTACCCGACACCGCGAAGAATATCCATGTGACGATCCATCCCGACTTCGAGTTCTCACTGAATGACACCGGCAAATACGGCTACAAGCTCACCGGAACGGAGACCAACACCCTGACGCTGCCGGGTTGGAACGGAACGCTGCCTGACGGTATGCTGGCGTCCTACGACACCATCACCCTGACGGAGAATTCCGCCATCACCTGTGAGGACGTGACGGAGCTGGCAAACAAGGCCATTACCGTGAAGAGCGGCAGCGCCCTGGACCTGACCAATGCCTGTACCGAGGCCGAGGCCAAGGAGGCGAACATTACCATCACCGGAGCCGGCACCGTGACTTACAAGACGGAGGGCGGCGGCTCCGAGGTGGAAGCGCCGCATGATCTGGATGTGGTCTACGTCAACAGCTCTCTGGAGACCTCCGGCGACGGCAAGACGGCGGACACCGCCGTCAGGACCCTGGTGGAGGCCTACGACCTGATCAAGACGGACGGCGGCACCATCGTGGTCTGCGGCGCCATGACCGTCGATGGCAAACTGGCGACAAAAATGCTGGATCACCCTGTGACCGGCGAGGTCACCATCACCGGCAGCTATGGCGGAACTGATTACGGCGCCGCCATCACCGTGCAGAACGCCTCGACTATCAGCTATCTGATGTTTGGTCCTCGGACCACGCTGGAGCATATCTCTTTCCAGGAGGAAGGGGACGGAAAGGTCTCTCTCTATTCCAATCGTAGTCTGACTCTGGGCGAGGGATTCTCCTGTGACGCTGCCGGCAAAAAAATATACAGTGTTTACGCCGGCTGCCCCAGCAAAGATTACAGCCAGTATGACATTACCCTCACGCTGCTCAGCGGCACTTACAACCAGGTGTTTATGGGACAAAATCACGGTCCTGTAGGCAAGATATACTTTACCCAGGGTGGAACCGCCACAGTCCTCAGTAATGTGACCCTGGGCAACGGCAGCAAAGACGAGTCGGTAGGCGGCATTGACCTTACCATGAACGGCGGCTATACGAAGGTCATTTATGATACGCCCCGGGCGAACGGGCACTCAGGCGACGTGACCCTGCGCCTCAACGGCGGCAGCATTACCGAGTTCCGGGACTACAACAAACTTGCCGACGGAACTGTCAATGCCGATATGGGCAATATCACCGTGTACCTGTCCCCCGACTTTGCCTTCACCGGCTCCATCGGTGTGTGGACAGACGGCCACCTGACCACGGGGCGGAAGGCCCTGGTCATGACCGGCTACGCCGGCATCAACCCGCCCAAGGGCGCGGAGAACTACGACGTGGTGAACCTGGTGGGCGGCGGGACCGTGCCCGCTGGTCTGGACGTCAGCCCCGCTGTCGAGGACAGCACGAAGCTCCTGCAGATCGCGGATTATCAGGGGGATCTGTCCATCGGTCTGGACGGGTTTGACAAGCTGAACGTCTCCCACAACTCCGACATCCGCTACCTGGGGACCTTCCCCCAGGGCATGGCTCTGGACGTGGCGGAGGGCAGCGTCCTCCGGCTCAGCGCCGCCTCCAACAGCGAAGTCCCTAAGTACACCGGCAATGGCACGGTGGAACTGGTCATGCCGGAATACTCCGATCCTGACATGGTCCTCTCCGTGAACTTCGACGGCCGGGACGTCCAGGACCTCTCCGGCAAGGGCAACGACGGCGCGGTCTACGGCAGCCCGGCGTGTGTGGAGAGCTACGACGGCTCCAAGGCCCTGTACCTCAGCAACAAGTACGGCGAAGCGGCCCAGAACTATGTGCTGTTCGAGGACCTCAAGGGCGTGGACCTGACCCGTGACAACTACACCGTCTCCTTCTGGATGCGGACGGAGAACGGCGGCGCGGACGAGTGGTACGGCTCCGGCGACGCGGTGAACCCCGGCTCCGGTCTGGCCATGAACAGGAACAAGATCGGCGGCGTGCTGTTCGCCAACACCGACGCCAAGGACGGCACGGCCCCCGGCTTTGCCGCCGCCCAGCTCCACGGCAAGCAGTACCTGACCCTGGCCATGACCGACGCCAACGGCAGCCAGAAGGCCACCGACGGCAGCCGGCAGACCGCCGACGGCCTGTGGTACATGGTGACGGTCACGGTGGATCGGAATGGCAGCTATCAGCTCTACATCAACGATACCCTTATTTCTGCTGTGTCCATCGCCGGCATGAAGGGTCAGGCGCTGGGGCAGAACGTCCTGAGCCTGGGGGCCGACGCCCTGGGCCAGTACGGCATCGGCTGCGCCTACTTTGACGATCTCGCCGTCTACAGCCGCGCCCTCAGCGCCGTGGACGTGCAGGCCAACTACTGCCTGGGCGCGCTGAAGCTGGTGCTCCATGAGATGGAGGCCCGGCTGGCCGACGCCGGGGAGGAGTACACCGACGAGGCCAGAGACGAGCTGCGCGCCGCCCTGAAGGAGGGCCTGAGGGAGGCCGCCGGCCTCACCGCCGAGGACTATCTCGAGGCTCAGGCTCTGGAGGCGGAACTGCGGACCGCTCTGGAGGACTTCCTGATGAGTCCTGAGGCCAACCTGACCCTGCTGCTCATCAGCGATATCCACATCGGCAACCAGACGGACACCCGGGCCAACAAGCTGCGCCGCCTCTTTGCGGACCGGGAGGAATCCGGTATCGCCATGGACGGCATCCTCCAGGCCGGCGACTTCGGCGACGACTCCTCCGAGAAGAAATCCAACGACGCCTTCGACGTGATGGCGGAGTGCTTCGGGAATCACGCGGAATGGCAGATGATCGGCTGCACCGGCAACCACGAGACGGAGTATACCGACGAGAGCGAAAACTACATGGTCTCCTCCAAGATCTACTGGCAGCGGATGCAGGACTATGTCTCCGAAGATGGCAGCCAGAAGTACGGCGGCGGAGTGCTGGACAGCGTGTGGCAGCAGGAGCTGACCGGCACGGACGGCAAGACGTACACCGGCGCGCCCAGCTTCGGCCTGACCTTCAAGGACTACCACTTCGTGGTCCTGAACAGCGACAACCCCGGTCAGTACAAGAACCTGAAGGATCTGACCAACCCCACGGTGGAGGAAGCTCTGGCGGCGGACCCCATCCGCCACGGTGCCTGGTTCAGCAAGGAGACCCAGAGCTGGCTGGACAACCAGATGGCGGCGTACGCCAAGGACGGCAAGCCCATCTTCGTGGTGTGCCACTTCCCCTTCATTGACACCGTGCCCCTGTCCTACTTCGATCCCATCCCCATCAACGACAACTCCATCGGCCGTCAGGACGCGGAGGTCCGCAATATTCTGGCCAAGTACGACAACGTGCTCTACTTCTGCGGCCACCTCCACAGCAACATGGGCGTGAACAACGTGGTCACGGTGGAAGCAGCCAACGGCGGCAGCTTCACGGAGATCAACCTGCCCACCCTGAACTCTTCCGCCCGTGGTTACGCCGACATGCCCGCCACCTGGTATATGTACGTCTACGACACGGAGATCGTCCTCCGGGGCCGGGACGCCCTGAACAGCAAGTGGCTCACCGGATATGACATCGTGATCCCTCTGGGCGGCGTGGAACTGAACAGGACCGAGCTGACGCTGGACATCGGTGAGTCCGAGGCCCTGAAGGCCACCATCACCGCTGCCGGCGCCAACGAAAAGACCGTCACCTGGTCCTCCAGCGACGAGAGCGTCGCCACCGTGGACGAGAACGGTGTGGTCACCGCCGTGGGCCGGGGCGAGGCCATCATCACCGTCACGGCGGGCAGCTACTCCGCCTCCTGCACGGTGGAGGTCCAGCGGCGGCCCTACATCCCCGTGCCTCCCACCCAGCCCACCAAGCCCGCGGAGCCGGACGAGCCGGATACCCCCGACGAGC
>CATZRD010000012.1 GCA_958423465.1 uncultured Oscillospiraceae bacterium
AACGGCGTGAAGCTCATCAACCGGGAGACCATCGCCAAGATGAAGGACGGCGCGGTGTTCATCAACACCAGCCGGGGCGACAACGTGGACGAGGACGCCCTGCTGGAGGCCCTGAATTCCGGCAAGCTCCGGGCCGCCGGTCTGGACGTGTACGCCCAGGAGCCCGCCGCCAACAAGGCCCTCTACAGCCATCCCGCCGTCTCCTGCACCCCCCACATCGGCGCCGCCACCAAGGAGGCCCAGAAGCGCATCGGCGCGGAGATCGTGGACATCATCGAGCGCTGCGCCAAGTACGCCCCCATCATCACCCGCCCGCCCCGGCGGGCAAAACCCGCCGGCGCTGCCGCTTCGCTATTTTCTTGTGAACCACAGCCGCTCCCCGTCGATCCGGCACACAGCCCCCAGGGGCAGGGTGAGCATGGGCGTACAGTGTCCGGACTTTACACCGTAAAGCACCGGCTTGGAGCAGTCCCGGAAGAAGTCCGCCATCAGCTCCCGGGGACCGTAGTCCGCCCGGTATTGGTTCCCGCAGCCGGTGAAGGTCCCCAGGACCACCGCCGCCGCCGAGGCGAACACTCCGGCGTACCGGAGCTGGCTGAGCATCCGGTCCAGGGCGTAGACCTCCTCCCCCACGTCCTCCAGAAAAAGCACCGCGCCCCGGGCGTCCACCTGCCAGGGCGTCCCCAGGGAGGCGGCGACCAGAGAGAGATTCCCCCCCACCAGCCGTCCCGCCGCCCGGCCAGGCCGCAGGACCTCCGCCGGTTCTTCCGGCGGGTTCTCCGCCGGCAGGCAGTCCCACTCCCCCAGAGTCCGGAAGAAGCTCTTCTGTGTGAAGGGATCAAACTTTACATCCGGCTCCAGAAGGGAACCCGCCATGGGGCCGTGGTAGGTCGCCAGACCGCACCGCCCCCCAATGGCCAGATGGAGAGTGGTCACGTCGCTGAAGCCGATGAAGGGCTTTGGGTCCCTGCTCATCGCCGCATAGTTCAGCAGAGGCGGGAGCTGCCAGGCGGTGCTGCCGCCCCGGACGCACCAGACGGCCCGGACCTCGGGGTCCGCGAAGGCGGCGTTGATGTCTCCGGCCCGGACCTCCGCCGGCGCGGCGGCGTAGCCGCAGGCCGTCTCCCGACGGCAGGAATCGCCGATTCGTACCCGGAAGCCCAGCGCCTCCACCCGGCGGGCGATCTCCTCCACGGGGCGGTCCGGCCCCAATGGGGACGAGGGCGCGATCAGGGCGATCAGGTCCCCCTTTCTCAGGGGCGGCGGGTAACGGGTCATGCTTTCGTCCTCCTCATGTTCAGATAGTCCAAAACCGTCCGGGCGTGGATGGCCGCCGCCAGAGGCAGCGCCGCCGGGTCCGCGGCGAAGCGGGGGCTGTGATTGGGCCAGCAAACGCCTTTTTCCCCGCTTCCCACGCCTATGGACCAGTAGCAGCCGGGGACCGCGCCGCTGAAACAGCCGAAGTCGTCGGCTCCCATCGAGGGGGCGGAAAGGGGCAGCACCCGATCCGCTCCCAGAATCTCCCCCGCCGCCCGGCGGAGGAGAGCCGCCAGAGCCGGGGCGTTGCGGCAGGCGGGGTAGCTCTCCACGATCTGAAGATCCGCCTCCACCCCCATGGCGGAGGACACGCCGGAGACTATGGCCCGGACCTCCGCCCGCACCCGCTCCCGGGCCTGGCCCCCCATGGTGCGGAGGATGCCGGTAAGCGCGGCCTCCTCCGGCAGCGCGTTCCCCGCCTGGCCGGCGTGAAATGTCCCTACCGTCACCACCACCGGCTCCGCGGGGTCGGTGCGGCGGCTGGCCACGGTCTGAAGGGCGGTGACGATCTGGGCCCCCGCGCAGATCACGTCGTCGCCCAGATGGGGCTTGGCCCCGTGGGTCCCCCGGCCCCGGAGGCACAGGGAAAAAGGGTCCGAGGCGGCGCACACGGTCCCCTCCCCCACCGCCGCCGTGCCGGCAGGCAGCGCGCTGTCCACATGGACGCAGAAGGCCGCCTCCACGGCGGGGTCCTCCAGACAGCCCTGGGCGATCATCCGGGCGGCGCCTCCCTCCCCCTCCTCGTCGGGCTGAAACAGGAACTTCACCGTCCCCGGCAGCGTCTCCCGCGCCTCCGACAGCAGCCTCGCGGCCCCCAGCAGCGCCGTCGTGTGGAAGTCGTGGCCGCAGGCGTGCATGACGCCGGGGACCTGGGAGGCCCAGGGCAGGCCCGTCTCCTCCCGGATGGGCAGGGCGTCCATGTCCGCCCGAAAGGCGAGGCACGGTCCCTCCGCCCCGCCCCGCAGCAGCCCCATGGTCCCGGTCTCCGCCAGGGGGACCGTTCGGATCCCCAGCTTCTCCAGGGTCCGGCGGATCAGAGCGGCGGTCTCCCGCTCCTCTCCCCCCAGCTCCGGGCGGCGGTGCAGCGTGAAAAAGATCTCCTCCAGCCAGGGCGCGATGGCCCTGGCCTTCTCCAGCAGCGCGTGATCCATGTTCCCTCTCCTCCGTTCTTTCCCGTCCCTGTCAGGATATGCGCCTTCCGTGCCGCCGGAGCCTGTTTTTTGTCCCGGGAACGGCCGCACCCGGTCAGGGGCAAAATTTTGGGGCGGCGTGTCGCCAACGCGCCGCCCCAGGGGGAAAAAGGGGGGAGATATTTGAAAAAGGATGGATAAGACCTTTTTCAACAAGATAAGGGGGACGGGATCAGAAGATGCCCTGCTCCATCATGGCGTCGGCCACCTTCTTGAAGCCGGCGATGTTGGCGCCCGCCACCAGGTTGTAGCCCAGGCCGTACTCCTCGGCGGCCTCCACGGACACCTTGTGGATGTTCTTCATAATGCCCTTCAGCTTCTCGTCCACTTCCTCGGCGGTCCAGACCAGCCGCTCGCTGTTCTGGCTCATCTCCAGAGCGGACACGGCCACGCCGCCGGCGTTGACGGCCTTGGAGGGGGCC
Organism: uncultured Oscillospiraceae bacterium; assembly: GCA_958423465.1. Taxonomy (GTDB): domain Bacteria; phylum Bacillota; class Clostridia; order Oscillospirales; family Oscillospiraceae; genus Pelethomonas. The sequence goes on from CATZRD010000012.1 coordinate 2,930, forward strand.
ACGATCATATTGGGCTGCTCCATGAGGTAGAACAGCGCGTCGTTGGTGGTGGGCATATTGGCCACCTCGATGTAGTACTTCACGCCGTTGGCCACGATCTGCTTGGCGTGCTCCATATGGACGTCGTTCTGCATGGCGGAGGGCATGATGACGTCAGCTTTGACGCCCCAGGGCTTCTCGCCGGGGAAGAACTCCACGCCGAACTTGTCGGCGTAATCCTTCACCTTGTTGCGGCCGGAGGCGCGCATGGTCAGCAGGTAGTCCACCTTCTCCATGGAGGAGGAGACGCCCTCGGGATCGTAGATGTAGCCGTCGGGGCCGGACAGAGTGACCACCTTGGCGCCCAGATGGTGGGCCTTCTTGCAGATGCCCCAGGTCACGTTGCCGAAGCCGGCGCAGGCAATGGTCTTGCCCTTGATGTCCTCGCCCTCGTGAGCCAGGACCTCCTGGAGGTAGTACATAGCGCCGTAGCCGGTGGCCTCAGGCCGGGTGAGGCTGCCGCCGTAGCTGAAGCCCTTGCCGGTGAGGACGCCGTTCTCCCACACGCCCTTCAGGCGGCGATACTGGCCGTACAGGTAGCCGATCTCCCGGCCGCCCACGCCCATGTCGCCGGCGGGCACGTCGATGTCGGGCCCGATATAGCGGTACAGCGCGGTCATAAAGCTCTGGCAGAAGCGCATGACCTCGGCGTCGGACTTGCCGGCGGGATCAAAGTCGGAACCGCCCTTGCCGCCGCCGATGGGCAGGCCGGTGAGGCTGTTCTTGAAAATCTGCTCAAAGCCCAGGAACTTGATGATGCCCTCGTAGACGTTGGGCTGGAAGCGCAGGCCGCCCTTATAGGGGCCGATGGCTCCGTTGAACTGGCAGCGCCAGCCCCGGTTGGTGTGATAGTTGCCGTTGTCGTCCATCCACACCACCCGGAAGGTGAACATACGCTCCGGCTCCACGATGCGGTTCAGCAGATCCGCCTTCTCGTACTCCGGGTGCTTATCCACCATAGGGGCGATGGAGGAAAGGACCTCCTCCACAGTCTGAACAAACTCGGGCTCGTTGCCGTGCTTGCGCTTTACGTTCTCGATCACGCTCTGTACATACGCATTCATTTGTTGTTTCCTCCCATGAATTCCTTTGAACGATGGGCAAATATTGTATAGGATGCCCAACATCCACCGCTATCATCTTATCATTTCCCCCTCCGAATTACAAGGGGGAATGGAAGAAACTGGCTATCCAAAACGTGAAATTTTTCTCCTCTTTTTTGTGCATTTTGATAGGAGTCCTCCGTCTGCCCCCGCCGGACCCGGCTTTTTGCCCCCTGGGCCCTTGACTTTTTCCCACCGGTCCGTATAATCTAAGCTGTGAGACAAAAAAGCGGGCGGCGGACAGCCGACTCCGCGGCAAGGAGGATTTTTCCATGACATATACCATGAAGGTGGCGGGCCTGGAGCGGGACCTGCCCCTGTGCAAGGTTTCCGACGATCTCTACATCGGCGCGTTCGTCATGTTCGGCGACGCGGAGCTGACGGTGGCCTGCGCCAAGGCCCTGCTGGACGTGATCCCCGCCGACAGCTACGACTACATGCTCACCGCCGAGGCCAAGAGCATCCCCCTGATCCATGAGATGGCCCGTCAGTCCGGGGCCAAGAAGTATTTCATCGCCCGGAAGGGGTCCAAGGTCTATATGCCCGATCCCATCCACGTCTCCGTGCGCTCCATCACCACCCTGCGGACCCAGGATCTGTTCCTGGGCCGGGACGACTGCGAGCTGATCCGGGGCAAGCGCATCCTCATCGTGGACGACGTGATCTCCACCGGCGAGAGCCTCCACGCCCTGGAGGAGCTGGTACATACCGCCGGCGGCGTCGTCACCGGCAAGGCCGCTGTGCTGGCGGAGGGCGACTCTCTGGACCGCCCCGACATCACCTGCCTGGCCCCCCTGCCCCTGTTCAACGCCGACGGCACCGTGAAGGCGTAAGCTCCTCAAATAAGCGCGGTTTCTTCCCGCGCCAGAGAAAGGACCTCCGGCTGAGCCGGAGGTCCTTTCTCTGCGCTTCGGCGGCCTTCTTCCCCGCCGCCCGGCGGCTTTTTTGCCCGGCAGCGCGGAAAGAGAGGCCCCCGAAGGGGCCTCTCCCATCAGGCGGGACACGTTCCCGCGCCGCGTTACACGCCGGAGTAGGCGGAGAAACCGCCGTCGATGGGCAGCACCACGCCGGTAATGGCGCCGGCAGCCCGGTCGTCGCAGAGGAAGAACACGCCGCCCAGCAGCTCCCGGCTCTCCAGGAAGCGGTCCATAGGCGTGCCGCCCAGGATCTTTTTGGTCCGGGGCGTGGGGGTGCCGTCCTCGTTGAACAGCAGTCCCCGGTTCTGATTGCCCACCAGGAAGCCGGGGGCGATGGCGTTGCAGCGGATGCCGGTGCCGGCGAAGTGGGTGGCCAGCCACTGGGTGAAGTTGGACACAGCCGCCTTGGCCGCGGAATAGGCGGGGATCTTGGTCAGCGGGGTGTAGGCGTTCATGGAGGAGATGTTCAGGATGCAGCCGCTTTTGCGCTCCACCATATCTTTAGCGAAGGTCTGGGTGGGCAGCAGCGCCCCCTGGAAGTTCAGGTTAAAGACGAACTGCACGCCGGCGGGGTCCAGGTCAAAGAAGGTCTTCTGACCCTCCCGGGCCTCGTGCTGGAACTCGTTGTCGGTGGTGGCCCGGGGGTTGTTGCCGCCGGCGCCGTTGATGAGGATGTCGCAGGGGCCCAGGTCCGCCAGCACCTGCCGGTGGACGGCCTCCAGGGTCTCCGGCTCCAGCACGTTGGCCTTGTAGCCCCGGCAGACGAAGCCCTGGGCGGTACACTCCTCCGCCAGCTTCTTCACGCTCTCCTCGTTCAGGTCCAGAGCGGCCACCTTGGCTCCCGCCTGGGCGAAGGCCCGGGCCATATCGCCGCAGAGCACGCCGCCGGCCCCGGTGATCACCACCACTTTCCCGGTGAAATCAACATTCAAAGGCAGATCCATCATGATATATTCCTCCTGTCAGTTTTTATGATCGAAGCGGTCGAGAGAATCGAGAACGCCCAGCATATACATGATGCCCAAAGCCCGGTCGTAGAGGCCGTAACCGGGGCGGACGGTGCCCGGCCCCTCGTCCCAGAGGTGCCGGCCGTGGTCGGGGCGGATGTAGCCGGCAAACCCGCAGTCGTGGTAGGCCTTCAGAATCTCCAGGACGCCGGTGTCGCCGTCGCGGTCCCGGTGGCTGGCCTCGGAGAAGTCCCCGTTGGGGAAATGCTTCACATTGCGGATGTGGGCGAAGGCGATGCGGTCACAGTGTCTGCGGACGATGTCCGCCACATTGTTCCGGGGGTTGGCCCCCAGGCTCCCGGAGCACAGGGTCAGGCAGTTATAGGGATCGTCCACCATCTTCAGGAACCGGTCGATGGAGGGCTCGTCCACCAGCAGCCGGGGCAGGCCGAAGATGTCCCAGGGGGGATCGTCCATATGGATGGCCATTTTGATGTCCGTCTCATGGCATACCGGCATGACGGCCTCCAGGAAGTATTTCAAATTCTCCCACAGCTTCTCCTTGGTGACGGGGCGGTACTTCTCAAAGAGCTCGTCCAGCCTGGCCATCCGCTCCGGCTCCCAGCCCGGGAAGGTCATGTGGTATTTCTCCGTGAAGCTCATGACGTAGTCCGCCATGGCCCTGGGGTCGTCCTGGATCATGTCCTTCTGGTAGTAGAGGGCGGTGGAGCCGTCCCCCACCGGGTGGAACAGGTCCGTGCGGGTCCAGTCGAAGATGGGCATGAAGTTGTAGCAGATGACCTTCACGCCGAACTTCGCCAGGCTGCGGATGGTCTGGATATAGGCCTCGATGTACCGGTCCCGGGTGGGCAGGCCGATCTTGATGTCGTCGTGGACGTTGACGCTCTCCACCACGTCCATGTTGAAGCCATGGGCGCGGATCTGATCCGCCACGGGCCGGATCTCCTCCTCCGTCCACACCTCCCCGGGCATCTTGTCGTGGAGGGCCCAGACGATGCCCTCCACCCCCGGGATCTGCCGGATGTCCGAGAGGCTGATCTTGTCGTTGCCCTCGCCGTACCAGCGCCAGGTCATTTGCATAACGATTCCTCCCTCAATTTAAAATACCGGGCGGCGTTGCCGTAGCAGATATCCCGGACCAGGCCGCCCAAAAGCTCCATATCGTCAGGGTACTCCCCGTCCTCCGCCCACCGGCCCAGCAGGCGGCACAGCACCCGGCGGAAATACTCGTGGCGGGCGTAGCTCAAAAAGCTGCGGGAGTCGGTGAGCATCCCCACAAAATTCCCCAGCACCCCCAGGTTCGCCAGGCTGGTGAGCTGCTCCGTCATGCCCTGCCTGTGGTCGTTGAACCACCAGGCGGAGCCGTGCTGGAGCTTTCCAGGGATCTCCGGCCCCTGGAAGGCCCCGATCAGGGTGTCGATCCAGGCGTTGTCCGCCGGGTTCAGGGAGTACAGGATGGTTCGGGGCAAAAACCCGGTCCGGTCCAGGGCATCCATCAGCCGGTAGGCGGCGGCGCAGCTGTCCGTGACCGCCATGGAGTCAAAGCCCGTATCCGGCCCCAGCTTCGCCAGCATCCGGCTGTTGGGGTTTCGCATACAGCTGAAATGGAGCTGCATGACCATGTCCAGCCGCCGGTACTCCCGGGCGCAGTGGAGCAGAAGGGCGGTCTGCCAGCTCTCCGCCTCCTCCCGGGTGACGGTCTCCCCCGCCCTGGCCTTCCGCAGCGCGGCGGTAAGGGTCCTGTCATCCGCCTCCCGGAACACCAGCGCGTCCAGACCGTGGTCGGCGGCCCGGCAGCCGTGAAGGGCGAAGTACTCGATCCGGGCGGTCAGCGCCCGGCGCATATCCTCCGCAGAACGGACGGCGAAGCCGCACACCGCTTCCAGCCGTTCCACATAGGCGGCGAAGCCCGGCTTCTGGAGGTTCAGCGCCGGGTCCGGCCGGAAGCTGGGGTACACCGCCGTGGGGAAGGCGCTGTCGGCGGCCAGCTTTTCGTGCCACTGGAGGCTGTCGCAGGGGTCGTCGGTGGTGCCGATCATGGCCACATTGCTCTGCAAGATCAGCCCCCGGGCGCTCATGGCCGGGTCGTCCCGCAGCCGCTCATTGCACAGGTCCCACACCTCCTGGGCGGTATCGCCGGTGAGGAAGCCCTCATAGCCGAAATAGTTTTTCAGCTCCAGATGGCACCAGTGGACCATGGGATTCCCCACGGCCCTGGGCAGGGCCTCCGCGAACTTCTGGAACTTCTCCCGGTCCGGGGCGTCTCCGGTGATGTACGCCTCATCCACGCCGTTGGAGCGCATGAGCCGCCATTTGTAGTGGTCGCCCCCCAGCCACACTTGGGCGATGTTTGAAAACCGCCGGTCCTCCCAGATCTCCCGGGGACTGATGTGGCAGTGGTAGTCCACAATGGGCTGGTCCGCCGCGTATCCGTGGTACAGCGCTTGGGCCGTGCCGGTATCCAGCAGAAAATCGTCTGTGAGAAAAGCCGCCATCTCTTCGCCTCCTACTGCTTACTGCTGTCAGTATACCGGAACCGCCGGTCTCCGTCTCTGCATATGGCGCTTGAAATACGGCAAAAATTGCTGTATACTGAAAGGGACGGAAAGGAGGCACGCCATGGCCCTGTACCACGATACGTTCACCCAGCGGCAGACCATGAACCGCCGGGATTTTGAGTTCTACCACTACCTGGATCTGGAACCGCCCACAGTGGATTTTCACCACCACGACTTCTATGAGGTGCTGTTTTTCGTCTCCGGGGCCGTGACCTACACAGTAGAGGGCCGCAGCTATCTGCTGCGGCCGGGGGACATCGTGCTGACCAACAGCCGGGACATCCACCGGCCGGAGGCGGCTCCGGGGAAGCCCTACGAGCGGTATGTGCTGTGGATCACCGGCCAGCTGCTGGAACAGATCCAGCAGCCGGGGGACGACCTCACCGCCTGCTTCCGGGACGCGGCCCAAAAGCAATATAAGCTGATCCGCCCCGACGGCGACGTGCTGGCCCAGCTCCAGAAGCTGTGCCGCCGCGTTCTGCGCCTCCAGCGGGAGGAGTCCTTCGGCTCCGCCACTCTGCTGTACGCCGCCGTGGCCGAGCTGCTGGTCTATCTGAACCGGGCCTATTTCGGCACCCCCTCCGCCATCCGCCGGGATGTGACGGAGAGCGAGGCCGTCAACCGGGCGGTGGCCCATATTGAGGCCCATCTGACGGAGGAGCTGACCCTGGACAGTCTGGCGGAGGCGGTCCATTTGAGCAAGTTTTACCTGAACCGGCAGTTCAAGCGGTATACAGGCCTGACCATCCACCAGTTCATTCTGAAAAAGCGGCTCATCACCGCCCGGGCCATGCTCCGCTCCGGCGCCTCCGCCATGGACGCCTGCCTGGGCTGCGGCTTCAACGATTACTCCAATTTTCTCAAGGCCTTCAAGCGGGAGTTTGGCCGGTCCCCCCGGGGGATCATGAGCGGCGGACCCGGGGGATGAGGAAATGGACCGATATGAAAGCAGCAATGGCCCCCTGGCCTTGTGACCTTGGGATCATTGCTGCCTCCACCGCAAATATATTCCTGACAATATATAAAGCTTGTATTTGCGGGTTTTCCGATCATTGAGCAAAGGCGATTTGCCCTCAGTCTCCCAGAAAACCGTCCAGCGTTTCCAGCGCAAGAAGCTCATACTTCTTTGAAAAGCCGTGGCTGACGATGGCTGCCGGCAGCCTGTTCCCCGTGGGACGGTATTCCGTCCCGCGGATCGTCAGCCCCTCCCGGCTGCAGGCAAAGTCTTTTTTGAGACGCCTTCGGGCCGTCTCGTCCTTAAGATCTTGAGCATTCGTTCCCCTGCCCTTCTTCATGAGAATACCCGGACGCCGCTTGCTGACAGCCGGGGACTTTTCACCAGCGGACGCACTTAATACGCCCCGGGCGTCTCAGAACGCCGAACGGTCGATCTCCAGCAGCAGCTTCATATATTCCCCGCATTTTGAAAAACGGTATTCCATTCCTTCGACCTCCGCCATATGGAAGCCGCTTTCGCTGTGAAGAATGGTTTCCACCCCCCGGAGGAGAAGAATGCTCAGCGTCCGCGTATCGATCTCCATCCTGCTCTTTGCCTCTCCGGCACGGAGCGCCTCCGTGAGGAGCGCTTCCACGCTGGGAAGCAGCGAAGCCATCGTCTTTTCATGGAGGCTGCAGGCGACCGACCAGTGCAGGCGCTCCCCGCCAAGCTGCCCGTAATATTCCCGCGCCCGCTTCGCAAGTTCTCTGAAAAGGAGGCCGCATCGCTGCGCCGCGGACAGTTCATTATCTTGGCAGATGGCTTCAAAGGTCGAAGCATACTCTGTCAGAAACCTGTCGATCACCGCTTCAAACAGGCTCTCCTTCGAGGGGAAGAAGTGATAAAAGCTCCCTGTGGTCACGCCCGCCTTTTCCAGGATCATCCTGACCGAGGTCTGCTCGTAGCCGTTTTCCATGAAGCACGCATACGCGGCGGCCACGATTCTGTCCCTTGTGTCCTTCACCTTATTCACCTCTTTTGGGAATCGACAGTCTCTCCCGGGTCAGGTCAGCGGCGGTAATATACGGATTTCTATACAGCTTTCTTTTCGCCGGCAGTCCCATCAGCCTGACAAGGGGGATTTTTTTGTTTGACAGGGAAAGACCGTTCCGATCACCGTCCCTGACCTCATACCCGATGGCCCGTTTCGGGCAGTTCACGACGCAGGCCATGCACTGGGCGCAGTGATGCCGGAACACGGGCCTTCCCTCCCGCAGTTCAATGTTGCCGCAGGGGCAGACTTTCGTACATAACCCGCAGCCCACACAGCGCTCATCGACTGTAAAGGGATAGTCCGCGTACTTCTGAACATCAAGATACGGGGTCATCACCTGATCCCGGCGGGCCCTGACGATCCTGCCCGCCCTGGGATACGCTTTTTCTTTCCTGCCCGCAATATCCCCGGCAATTTTCCGCAGCTTGCTCTCCATGCGCGGGACCATCAGCCTGGGCGGTGGGAAAGGCGGATATACGGTGACATAGTTCGCCACACAATGGACCAGACTGCCATACGCGATCCTTCCGCCCTTGGCCTCGATCAGACCGGCACACGTTTCACAGGCGATCCCGCATATAAAGCTGGGCATGGCCACCGCGAAGATGTAGGCTTTCGGATTGATGGTCAGCTGTTCAACGAACCTGACCGCCGGCGCGGGCATCGTCCAATGATATACCGGGAAAACGAACCCGATCACCTCCGCGTTTTCTGCGGAAACCTGGCGAGGGTCCATGCGCATGGAGATGATCTCCGCGTGATCCAGTCCCTCCGCGATCACCTCTGCCCCGCGCATACTGTTTCCGGTCCCGGAAAAATAGTAGATGACGTTTTTCATGATGGCCCTCCCCGAAAATAGAACATCGTTCTATTTTTAAAGATAGCACAGCGTGCCCCCTATGTCAAGGCAAAAAAAGGCCCGGCAGACTTCCTCCGAAGTTTGTCGGGTCCTGGCCGCGGTGACCGGTCAAAATAGGATTTCTGCCCGAAACGCGCAATGAGCCTCCAAGCGGCAAAGCCGCATGGAGGCTCATGTGTGGTACGCCCGACTGGAGTCGAACCAGCGGCCTTTAGAGTCGGAGTCTAACGCTCTATCCAACTGAGCTACGGGCGCATATGAAGTTGTCCCGGGGGCGCTCCCTCAAGCGCACAGCTAGTATAGCAGATGCCGGTGGGTTTGTAAAGAGATTTTTGAAAAATTTTTCAAATTTATCCGCGGAGGCCCCTCCCCGCCGGGTGGCCCCCCCGGCAGGCGGCCCGGCGGCAAACGCCGCCGGCCGCCCCGGGACATTACAGCTCCCGCCGCTGCCGCAGAAAGCGGCGCAGCTCCCCGATCTGCCGGGTGGTCTCCTCCGCCGCGGGGCCGCCATAGCTCTTCCGCTGCTCCATGCAGGTCTCCAGCCCCAGCGCCTGGTACACGTCCCCGTCAAAAAGCGGCGACGCGCTCCGCAGCTCCTCCAGGGACAGCTCCTCCAGCGCTTTCCCCTCCCGGGCGCAGCGGCAGACCAGGTTCCCCACCACGGTATAGGCGTCCCGAAAGGCCATTCCCTTCCGGGTAAGATAGTCGGCGCAGTCGGTGGCGTTGATAAAGCCGGCGGAGGCGGCCTCCCGCATCCGCTCCGGCAGCACCCGCATGGTCCGCAGCATCCCGGCGAACACCGGCAGGCACTGCTTGACGGTATCCACCCCGTCGAATACCGGCTCCTTATCCTCCTGCATGTCCTTGTTATAGGCCAGGGGCAGGCTTTTCATCGTGGTCAGCAGGCTCATCAGGTCGCCGTAGACCCGCCCGGTCTTTCCCCGGACCAGCTCCGCCACGTCCGGGTTCTTCTTCTGGGGCATGATGGAGGAGCCGGTGGAATAGGCGTCGTCCAGCTCGATGAATTTGAACTCCCAGCTGCACCACAGGATGATCTCCTCCGCGAAGCGGCTCAGGTGCATCATCAGCAGGGACAGGGCGCTGAGCAGCTCAATGGCGTAATCCCGGTCGGAGACGCCGTCCAGACTGTTGGACACCGGTCCCCAAAAGCCCAGCTCCCTGGCGGTCTCCCGCCGGTCGATGGGATAGGTGGTGCCCGCCAGGGCCCCGCAGCCCAAGGGGCACAGGTTCATCCGCTCCCGGCAGTCCTCCAGACGGGTCACGTCCCGGCTGAGCATAAAGCCGTAGGCCAGCAGGTGCTGGGCGAAGGAGATGGGCTGGGCCCGCTGGAGGTGGGTATAGCCGGGCATCACCGTATGCTGATGGGCCTCCGCCAGCTCCAGAAGCACCTGCTGGAGATCCAGTATCAGGTCCACGATCTCCCCGATCTCCCGGCGCAGATACAGCCGCAGATCCAGCGCCGTCTGATCGTTGCGGCTGCGGGCGGTATGCAGCCGTTTCCCCGCCTCCCCGATCCGGGCGGTGAGCAGGGCCTCGATATTCATGTGGATATCCTCGTTGTCCGCGGTGAAGGTGATCTTCCCCGCCTCGATATCCGCCAGAATGTCCGTCAGGCCCCGGAGGATCGCCTCCCCGTCCTCCCGGGAGATGATGGCGCAGTCCATCAGCATCCTCGCGTGGGCCATGCTGCCCGCGATGTCCTCCCGGTACAGCCGGCTGTCAAACTGAATGGAGGCGTTGAAATCGTTGACCAAGCCGTCGGTCTCCTTCTGAAACCGTCCGCCCCAAAGCTTCATTTGTATGTCCCTCCCGATCTGTGGGTCTATCTGTCATCGTATTGTACCATAGTATAGCCCCAATAGGAAGCCCTCTATACAGGAAACGCCTAACGGAGCGCTCCCCGCTCCCGCAGCGCCTGGACCGTCTCCGGCAGGCCCCAGAGGTTGATGAACCCGCCGGCGTCGGCCTGGTCGTAGTCGCTGGCCTCAAAGGTCACCAGGTTCTCGTCATACAGCGTCTCCGGGGAGGTGACGGCGGAGGTGATGATATTCCCCTTGTAGAGCTTCAGCCTGACCTGTCCGGTGACGTGCTCCTGGCTCTTCACCGCGAAGGCCTGCAAACACTCCCGCAGGGTGGAGAACCACTTGCCGTTGTAGACCAGGTCGGCGAAATCCACCGCCAGCTTGCTCTTCATGTGCTTGGTGTCCTTGTCCAGGGTGATGGACTCCAGCACCTCGTGGGCCCGGTACAGGATGGCGCCGCCGGGCGTCTCGTAGACGCCCCGGTCCTTCATCCCCACCAGACGGTTCTCCACGATATCCAGCAGGCCGATGCCGTTGTCCCCTCCCAGCTTATTGAGCCGGCGGACGATATCGCTGGCCTTCATCCGCTCTCCGTCCACCGCCACGGGCACACCCTTTTCAAAATCCAGGGTCACATAGGCGGGGACGTCGGGGGCGGCGATAGGGCTGACGCCCATCTCCAGAAAGCCGGGCTGGTCATACTTCGGCTCGTTGGCCGGGTCCTCCAGGTCCAGGCCCTCGTGGCTCAGATGCCACAGGTTCTTGTCCTTGGAGTAGCTGTTCTCCCGGGAGATCTTCAGCGGCACGCCGTGGGCCTCGGCGTAGTCGATCTCCTCGTTCCGGCCCTTGATGGACCACTCCCGCCAGGGGGCGATGACCGTCAGCTCCGGAGCGAAGCGCTTGATGGTCAGCTCAAAGCGCACCTGGTCGTTGCCCTTTCCGGTGCAGCCGTGGCAGATGGCGTCCGCCTGCTCCGCCCTGGCGATCTCCACCAGCCGTCGGGCGATGATCGGTCGGGCAAAAGCGGTGCCCAGCAGGTAATCCTCATATTTGGCCCCCATCATCATGGACGGGACGATGACCTCGTCCACCATCTCATCCACCAGGTCCTCCACATAGAGCCTGGACGCGCCGGTCCTGACGGCCTTCTCCTGAAGGCCCTCCAGCTCGTCCCCCTGCCCCACGTCGGCGGCCACGGCGATGATCTCAGGGTCGTTGTAGTTCTCCTTCAGCCAGGGAATGATAACAGACGTGTCCAGGCCCCCGGAGTAGGCGAGTACGATCTTCCTGATATCCTGCTTGTTCATGGTCTGGGTCCTCCCTTCCGATTTGCCGGAATATGAATATATATTACATTTTAATGTCTATTTATGCAATTGCAAGTTGTGCTGAAATGCGAGGCGATCCCCGGTCCATCCTTGTGCAGCCTGCTGCTTTTTCAGGGGTTTTCCTTCTCTTCTCCCACCGGTCAGCCGTGGAAGCGCGCAAAAAACCGCCCCGGCTGCGGACTTCAAACATCCGCCGCCGGAGCGGCTTTTATCACTGGTTTACGCTGTCGGGACCGCGGTTCATCGCCTCCCGCAGGGCTTCCCGCACCCGGGGCAGGTCCTCCTTGACCTTCTTCGACGGATCGAACCGCACCGGCGGGCCGGCGGCGATCCGCCGCCGCTCCCGATCCAGAGCCAGGGGAACGAACCGCACCGGCTCGTCGGAGACCCGGCGCCAGAACCGCTCGATGAGCAGGAAGCCGTCGTACACCTCTCCTATGTCGCCGCCGCTGCTGGTGTAGTCCACGTCCGGGAACACCAGCACCGGGTCCCCGGCCCGGAGGGCGGCCGCCGTCTCCCGAAAGGTCTCCCCGATCCGCGCCGTTCCCCGGTACACGGGGATAGCGCAAAGGGACTTCATCAGCGCGCTGACATAGCCGGACACCGCCCAGGCCAGGGCGGCGGCCAGGGGCTTGGGCAGGCCGAAGCGCGCAGAGAAGGTGTAGTCCCGGTACTGGGCCTGACAGGTCTCCCGCTGGGTGAACACATGGAGCACCCAGGGCCGCGTGGGAAAGGGCAGCCAGCTCAGAGCGGCCAGGGGCCCCATCATGTTCCCGTGGCGGCAGACGTACACCGTGGGGCCCTCCGGCGGGGGGACCTCCACGGTCCAGCGCCCCAGCTTCAGCCGCACGAAGGCCCGGCTGACGGCAAACAGCTTACCGCGTTCCATGGACGTTTCCCTCCCGAAAGACCCAGTGGAGCTGGATCTGATAGCTCACCAGGGCCAGCAGAATATCCACCCCCGCCTTGCCGATCACCGGCGGAAGGGCGGGAAACACCGTATGCACCGCCATCAGCAGCCCGTAGGAGCACAGCATCTGGCAGGCCCAGAGGCAGTAGTAGCGGGCCATGCTCCGCCTGCCGAACTTCCCGCCGAAATAGATGTGATTGAGGGTGTAGTCCACCGCCGAGGACAGGGCCCGGGCCGTGGCCGTGGCCCACCAGTAGCACACCGCGTCCGGCAGGGCGGCGAACAGCACCGAGCTTCCCAGCCAGAACATCAGCACATCCGTCAGGGCCGAGAAGCAGGAGCAGAGCGTATAGAACCCGAGCCCGGAGATCAGCACGCAGGCCACCCGCCAGGCGTCCCGCACCGTGCGGAGGTGGGACCCGGCGTTGTTGTCGAAATACACCACCTGGATGGGCACCTGCTTCAGCGCCACCCGGTCCCGGGCAGCCCGAATGAGCACGTTCATCTCATACTCGTACCGGTCCCCGCTCACGGCGGCGCACCAGGCCAGCCTCTCCCAGGGGATTCCCCGCAGACCGGTCTGGGTGTCCTCCAGGCGGACGCCGTAGAGGGTGTGGAAGGCCCAGCTGGTCACCCGGTTGCCGATCTTGGACCGGGTGGGCACGGTGTCCAGCGTCAGGTCCCGGACGCCCAGGACCAGCGCGTCCCCGCCGAAAGCCAGAGCGGCGGCCACGGCGCATACGTCCTCCGCCCGGTGCTGCCCGTCGGCGTCGGCAGTGACGGTGCCCATCCCCTGCCACTCCGGCCGGGACAGTATGTAGTCGAAGGCCGTTTTCATTGCCCGTCCCTTGCCCAGATTCCGCGGATGGCGCAGCACGGTGCAGCTGTCCATAGCCTCCAGGGCGGCGAACACCTCCCGGCTGGCCTCGCCGCTGCCATCGTCCACCGCCAGCACCTGCTCAGCCCCCAGGGCCAGCAGCCGCGAAACATATTCCGGCAGAGAGCCGTCCGGCTCCAGCGCGGGGATCACCACCAGCGTTCGTCTCAGGGCGGCGTTTTCTTCCTCCCTCCTCTCTCTCCTCTCCCTCTCCCCGGGCAGGGCAGCCGCTTCCGCGGAGCGGAAGCGGCCAGCGGGGCCCCGCTGGTCCAGGTCGTATCTGATCAATGATAGCGCGCGTTTTTTAAAGATGCCCGGTAACAAATTGAAAGTTTTCTTTAAGATCGCCTCTACCGGAACCGGCTGCCGTCGCCGCACAGCAGCGCCAGCCGCCGCACCCGGACAAAGTCCGGCGCAAGCTCCGGCAGATGCCGGGCCACGGCGGAGGCCAGAAGCGCCGGGTTCAGCCCCGGATTCTGGGCCTCCGTCAGGCACTCCAGCACCAGTGCTTCCCCCTCCTCCCGGACCGTGAGATCCAGCAGCATGGGGCGCGCGTCCGTATCCTCCAGGGTCTTGCGCTTGGTGCGCTTGGCCACCGGAAGGGTGGGACCGGTGAGAAGGGCTTCCACCCTCTCCGCGGCCCCCTGGGGCACGCCGCCGTCATAGGTCAGCTCCACCCGGGCCTGAATGGCCTTCAGCTCCCGCACCGGATGGACCGGCGGGGCGCATTGGACCGCCCGGATGCCCTCCGGCATGAAGAGGTTCATCCGCTGGGGAAGGTCCCCGCCCTCCGTGTCGCCGTCCAGCTCAAAGTCCAGGGCCTCCCAGTCGCTGGCCTGACCCACGCTGAGGGGCAGGGCAAAGGACATGAGGGGATGAGGGTGGTAGCCCTGGGAGTGGCGCAGGGTAAGGCCGCAGCGGAGGAACACCCGCTGGAAGGTCCTGAGCAGGTCCAGATGGGAGATGTACACCGCCCGGCCCTCTTTCACAAAGATGAGACGCAGCTTAGCCACGGTAGCACTCCCCTCCTTCCACCCGGCTGGCCCCGCAGCCGCCGCACTTCGTCCGGCAGTCCGGGGTGGTGACGGACTGGTAGGCCAGCTCCCGCTGGCGCCACAGGTAGTCGTCGGACACATAGCAGGAGATCATGGACCAGGGCAGGATTTCCTCCCGGCTCCGCTGCCGGTTGGCGTAGAAGGCCGGGTCCAGGCCGCACTCGGCAAAGGCCTCCAGCCAGCGGTTCAGATCAAAGTAGTCGCTCCAGGCGTCCAGCCGGGCGCCCTTGCGCCAGGCCAGCTCCAGCACCCGGCTGAGACGACGGTCCCCCCGGGCCAGGACGGCCTCCAGAAAGCTGGTGTCCCCGTCGTGCCAGTTGTAGGTCACGGCCTTGGCGGTGATGGACTCCCGCAGCAGCCGCACCCGCCGCTCATACTCCTCCCGGGGGATCTGGGCCTCCCACTGGAAGGCGGTGAAGGGCTTGGGCACGAACCAGGAGGTGGACACGGTGATCCGCACCCCCCGGCTCTTGTTCACGGCGGACTCCCGCCAGGTGTGGAGGGCGTGGTTGGCCATATTGGCGATGCCCACCACGTCCTCGTCGGTCTCCGTGGGCAGGCCCAGCATGAAATAGAGCTTCACCGCGTTCCAGCCGCCGGAAAAGGCGGTGCGCAGACTCTCTGTCAGGTCCTCCTCGGTGACGTTTTTGTTGATGGCGTCCCGCAGGCGCTGGGTGCCGGCCTCGGGAGCGAAGGTCAGTCCCGCCTTCCGCCCCTTCTGCAGCCGCTGCATCAGGTCCATGGAGAAGTTGTCCGCCCGGAGAGAGGGCAGGCTCAGGTTCACATGGTCCCGCTCACACAGGGGCTGCAATTGGTCGCACAGGCCCACCAGCTCCGGGTAGTCGCTGGTGGACAGAGAGCTGAGGGTCATCTCCTGATAGCCGGAGTCCTTCACGGCCTCCTGGCCGTACCGGGCCAGCAGGTCCCTGCTCCGGCAGCGCACCGGGCGGTAGACGTACCCCGCCTGGCAGAACCGGCAGCCCCGGATGCAGCCCCGGAACACCTCCAGGGTCACCCGGTCATGGACCACCTCCGTGGAGGGCACGATGGTCCGGACGGGATAGTAGGACTTGTCCATGTCGTGGACCACCCGCTTCACGACCTTTTCCGGCGCGCCGTCCTGGGGCGTGATGGCGGCCACGGTGCCGTCGCCGTGGTAGGTCACGTCGTAGAGAGAGGGGACGTACACCCCCTGGATCCCCGCGGCCTCCCGGAGGAAGCGGGGCTTATCCCAGCCTTCCCTCTTGGCCCGGCGGTACAGCTCCACCACCTCCGGCAGCAGGTCCTCCCCCTCGCCGATGAGGGCCAGGTCCAGAAAGTCCGCCACCGGCTCGGCGTTGTACATGGCGGTGCCCCCGGCGATCACCAGCGGCTGAAGACCCCGCCGGTCCGCGGCGCGCAGGGGGATCCCCGCCAGATCCAGCATATTCAGCATGGCGGGGTAGGCCATCTCGTAGCCCACGGAAAAACCCACGATGTCGAACTCTCCCACCGGGTCCCCGGACTCCAGGGCGTAGAGGGGAAGCCTAGCGGCGCGCATCTCCGCCTCCATGTCCCCCCAGGGGGCGAAGGCCCGCTCGCACCACACGCCGGGGATCTCGTTGAGCAGCCCGTACAGGATGCGCAGGCCCAAATTGGACATGCCGATCTCATAAGTATCCGGGAAGCAGAAGGCGAAGCGCAGGTCCATCGACCCCTTATCCTTCATGACAGCGTTGTATTCTCCCCCCACATAGCGGGCAGGCTTCTGCACCCGGGGCAGGATCCGTTCCAGTCTCTTATCCACGGTCATTCTCCTTGGCGTCCCTGGCAGGCTTCCGGTCCTTCCCCGCGGGGCGGACCGGTCCAGGATGATCTTCTCTATTTTAGCCGGTTTCCCGCCGTTTGACAAGAGGCAGTTGGGAAAAGATGAGGCCCAGGGCCGCCAGCAGCAAAAAGCCGCCGGTGTGGCGGACCGCGGCCAGCGTCCCGGCGGCGGCCGTCAGCGCCAGGGCGCACAGGAGGCCCACCCACCGGCAGACCGTATCCGCCGCCCCGGGGCCCCACCCCCAGCTCACCAGCAGCCGCAGGGCGGCGCCGCCGTCCAGGGAGGGGACGGGCAGCAGATTATAGACTCCCAGCAGCAGGTTGGCCCCCGCCAGGGTATACGCGCCCGCCCCCCGGGCCAGGACCAGCGCCAGGACCAGATTCACCCCGGGGCCCGCCAGCACGCATCCCAGCTCCCGCCAGTAGGGCATATAGCGGGTATCCGCCCGAATCTCCGCCCCCAGGGCCGACAGGCGCGCCGACGCCGCCCGGACCCCCGCCAGGCGCAGGGCCGTCAGATGCCCCAGCTCATGGCACACCGACGCCGCCAGCACCAGGGGCAGCACCTCGCCGGCCCCCGCCCACAGAGCCAGGACCAGCATCAGGGGAAAGCCCCAGGTAACGGTGACGTTACCCCAGCTCCACATAGTAGATGGGGTTAAGGTACAGCTCGCCGCTGTGAAGCTCAAAGTGGAGGTGGGCGCCGGTGACCATGCCAGAGTCCCCCACCTCCCCGATCTTGTCCCCCAGGGCCACGCTGCCGCCGGTGACCGAGGCCCGGCTGAGATGACCGTACAGGGTGATATAGCCGCCCTCGTGCTGGAGCATCACATAGGTCCCCAGGGTGCTGCTCTCCCCGGTGGCGTACACCGTGCCGGCGGCGAAGGCGTGAACGTCCGAGCCGTACTCCGCCGCTAGGTCCACGCCGTAGTGGAACTTCTGCCCGCCGGTCACCGGGTGCTCCCGCCAGCCGAAGGAGGAGCTGAGGGGCGCCACCACAGGGCTGGCGTAGTCAAAGCCCAGAGAACGCTGCTCCAGGCTGGCGTTGTCCGGCAGAGCGGGCATGGTATAGACGTAGGAGGCGGTGGCCGTGGAGGTGTCCTCCGCCGGCAGGTCCAGATCGATCTCCCGCTCCACCATGCCGTCCCCCTCCGCGGGCATGGGGACGGCGGCCTGCCCGGGGGCCTCTGTCTCCGCAGGGCACGCCGCCGCCAGATCGGAGGGCTCGCCGCCCTCTTCCTTCCCCTCCGCGGGTCCGTCCTCACCGGCGGAACCCTCCGCCGGGTCCTTCTCCGGGTCCTGACCGGCCTCCGGCGGGGGCGTCTGCCCCTTCTCCTCCGGCGGCGGGTCCTCCTCCAGGTCCTGGTCCGGCCCAAACACGGCGGAATAGGCCTGATGGAGAGAGTCCCCCACCGGCTCCTCCCCGCCGATGGCCCGGCCCATGGCGGCAAACGCCTCCTTGAAGTCCGCGTCCCGGCCGATCAGCTCCCCGGCGGTCCGGGCCAAGCGCGCCACCGTCTGGGGGAAGAGCAGCTTCACCGCCACCAGCGCCACAAAGACCGCGCCGCAGATCACCAGCCGCGCCAGCCGCCTGTCCTGGGGGGACGGCGCCGCCCGGCGGCCTCCCCGTCCTTTCGCTCCCCGGCGGCGCAGGCGCTTCCCCCGGTAAAACCCGCTTTTACTTTCCGCCATGGCCTCTGCCTCCTCCCCCGTGGTCCGGCGGACCTTCCGCCGTTACGGGGAAAGTCTATGCTCCGGAAGGAAAAACTATACCCGGCCCGTGTATTTCCGCCAAAGCGGCGCACCCTAAGGGCGAGGTGATATCATGATCGATTCTATCTGGAGCCGCACCGCGGCCAGCGCACCCAGGCCGCCCCTCACCGGGGAGCAGACCGCCCAGGCGGCGGTCATCGGCGGCGGTCTGGCGGGCGTTCTCACCGCCTGGCTCCTCCGGCAGGCGGGAGTAGACGCGGCCATTGTGGAGGCGGAGCGGGCAGGCGGCGGCCAGACCTCCGGCACCACCGCCAAGTTTACCAGCCAGCACGGGGCCATTTACCACAGGCTGGAGACGGACCTGGGTCCCGACGCCGCCAGACTCTACGCCCAGGCCAACGAGGAGGCCATCCGCTCCTATGAAGCCCTGATTCTGGCAGGGAATATTCCTTGTCAGTGGCGGCGGTGCAGGGCGTGGCTGTACAGCCGGTCCGACGAGGACCTGATCGAGCGGGAGGCGGAGGCGGAAAAGCGGGCGGGGCTGCCCGTGGCTCTCTCCCGCCGGACAGAGCTGCCCTTTTCGGTGAAGGCCGCCCTGGCGGCGGAGGGACAGGCCGCCGCCCACCCCTTGGAGCTGCTGCTGGCCCTGGCTGAGGACCTGCGAATCTACGAGGGCAGCCGGGTCATAGAGGTGGACGGCGACCAGCTGCGCACCTCCGCCGGAGGCGTTCTGCGGGCGGAGCGGATCGTCTTTGCCTGCCACTACCCCTTCGTCAACTTTCCCGGCTTCTACTTCGCCCGGATGCACCAGGAGCGCAGCTATGTGCTGGCGCTGTCCGGCGCGGACCGGATGGAGGACATGTACTATGGCGTGGAGCCCGGCGGCCTGTCCTTCCGCCCGGCGGGAAAGCTGCTGCTGCTGGGCGGAAGCGGCCACCGCACCGGGGAAAACGCCTCCGGCGGGCAGTACGATTCCCTGTCTCAGGCAGCCCGGCTGCTGTATCCCAGCGCCCGGGAGGCGGCCCGGTGGTCCGCCCAGGACTGCGTCACCCCGGATGGCCTGCCCTATGTCGGCCGGTTTTCCGCCGGGAAGCCCAACTGGTATGTGGCCACCGGCTTCGCTAAGTGGGGCATGACCACCTCCATGGCGGCGGCGGCGCTGCTGCGGGACCTGATTCTGGACCGGACGAACCCTTATGAGGGGCTTTTCTCCCCCCAGCGGGATACTCTGCTCCTCTCCGCGCCTCAGCTGGCCCAGGAGGGCGTCCACGCCGTGGGGGGCCTGAGCCGCCTGTTTCTGGCCCCCGCCAGGGCAAAGGCGGAGACCCTGGCCCCCGGTCAGGGCGGCGTGGTGGAGGCGGAAGGCGAAAAGCTGGGGGTCTGCCGCACGCCGGAGGGAAAGCTCCTGGCGGTGGACATCCGCTGCCCCCACCTGGGCTGCCAGCTGGCCTGGAACCCGGAGGAAAAGACCTGGGACTGTCCCTGCCACGGCTCCCGCTTCGACCCTTACGGAAAGCTGCTCTCCGGCCCCGCCCAGCGGGACCTTCCCGCCTGGGACCTGTAAAGGGCTTTCCCTCCCACCGCCCGCTAAGAAAAAAGCCGGGAAATCTTCAACATTTCATAAGAATTCGGCAATCTTTCCGCAAAACATCCAGCGCTTCCGTCTGGTACAATCGTGCCTGACAGAAGCGCTATTTATGTTCACTCCGGAAAGGAAGTTTTGCTATGGAAGAGAGATCCACTGTAAACCCCCGCCGCGCCGGGCGGCGCGTCCGTCACCGGCGGACCGCCGTCCTTCTGACCGTCCTGGGAGTCATTCTGGCCGCGGCGGCGGCCTTCTGGCTCCTGCGGGGCCGGGTCAGCGCCAACGAGCCGCCCAGCCCGGAGCTGCTGGAGAGCCTGGAGGCCATGGCCAGTCAGGACATGCGGGTCCGGGAGGTCATCGACAACTGCGAAAGCTACCCTACGGACCTGCTGAAGATGCTCAGCCGGAACGAGGATATGCTGGACTTTGTTCTGGGCTATCCGGAAAACAGGGGCCGCGTCCTGGCCGAGGATATCGGCGAGGTGGAGAAGGGCACGGTGCCCCTGCTGCTGCAGTACGACCCCCGTTGGGGCTACGGCGCTTACGGCAGCAGCACCGTGGCGGTCAGCGGCTGCGGCCCCGCCTGTCTGGCCATGGTCATCGCCGGACTGACCGGCGACAACTCCGTCACCCCCTACGACGTGGCCCGGTACGCCAACGCCCACGGGTACTACGTCCCCGGCGCGGGCACCGCCTGGACCCTCATGAGCAAAGGCTCCGCCCACTTCGGCGTCATCGGCGAAGAGCTGCCTCTGGTGGAGTCCATCATGAAGCGGGAGCTGGCCGAGGGCCGTCCCATCATCTGCAGCGTGGGACCCGGCGACTTTACCACCGCCGGCCACTTCATCGTGCTCACCGGCGTGGAGGACGGCCAGTTCACCGTCAACGACCCCAACAGCCCCCAGCGCAGCGAAATGCTGTGGGATTACGAGACCCTGGAGCCTCAGATCAGCAACCTGTGGTCCTTCCAGGCGGAATAGACCCATCGCCATCAGGGAAGCGGCGCCCGGAAACTTTCCGGCGGCATGAGACCGGGGCTTGACAAACCGCTTTCTCTGTATTATAATTCCCGTTATATAACATGAGATATAGAAAGGAGACGTTATGCCGCCGAAAGCAAAGATCACCCGGGAGATGATCCTGGACGCCGCCTTCCGGATCGCCAGAGAACAGGGGGCGGAGCGCGTCAACGCCCGGACCGTTTCCCAGGCGCTGGGCTGCTCCACCCAGCCGGTGCTGTACTGCTTCGACACCATTGAGGCGCTGCGGCGGGCCGTGTACGAGAAAGCGGACCGGTTCCACACGGCGTATCTGCTGGACGTCCGGCCTCAGGAGGACGTCATGCTCACCATCGGCGTAAACTACATCCGTTTCGCCGTGGAGGAGACCCATCTGTTCCGGTTCCTGTTCCAGTCGGGTCTGGCCCGGGAGAACAGCGTGCCCCAGATGATGGATTCCCGGGAGCTGGAGCCGGTGCTGGCCGCCATGGGGGAGGCTATGGGCCTCAGCCGGGAACGGACGAAGGAGGTCTTTCTGACCCTGGCCCTCTTCGCCCACGGATACGCCAGCATCCTGGCCAACAACGGCCTGGCCTACGACGAGGAGCTGGTAAAAGTCCATCTGGAGCGGGCCTATCGGGGGGCCGTCGCCGCCATTGAGGAGGAGCTGTCATGAAAAAGCTGTATGAGAAAAACGAGCTGCTGTTCGCCATCGGGTGGATCGTGGTCTACTGCGCCGTCAGCGTCCCCATCCGGGGGGCTCTGGGGGATGAGAGCGCCGCCATGGCGGCGGCTCTGGCGGTCATAGCGGCGGGCATCCTGTTCTTTATCAAGCGGTACCGGCTGGAGGCGCGGTACGGCCTGGTGAAATGGGCCGGCTCCGCCAGGGACTACCTGTACTTCCTTCCCCTGCTGATCCTGGCCACCGGGAACCTGTGGGACGGCGTGGGCATGGCCTACGGCGGCTGGGCGCAGGTATGGGCCGTGATCTCCATGCTCCTGGTGGGCTTCATCGAAGAGCTGATCTTCCGGGGCTTTCTGTTCCGGGCGCTGCTGGACCGAAACGCCGCCGGCGTGGCGGTCGC
The DNA here is from genome assembly GCA_958423465.1 of uncultured Oscillospiraceae bacterium. Lineage (GTDB taxonomy): Bacteria > Bacillota > Clostridia > Oscillospirales > Oscillospiraceae > Pelethomonas. The sequence goes on from CATZRD010000012.1 coordinate 24,545, forward strand.
CATCTCGGCGGTGACCTTCGGCATAGGGCATATCGTCAATCTCCTGGCGGGGCAGGGCGACCTGGAGACCCTGCTGCAGGTGATCTTCGCCGTGGCCTGGGGCTTTCTCTTCACCCTTGTGTTCTACAGGTCCGGGAGCCTCTGGATCTGCGTAGCCGTCCACGGGCTGGTGGACGTGTTCTCCAAGTTCGCCGCCCCGGGCGGTAAGGACTATGGGTACATCGCCGCCACCGTCGCGGTGTCCATCGCCTACTGCCTCTATCTGGGCCGCAGGCCGCCGGCGCTGGAACAGAAGGCCCGGCCATAAGTGGGCAGGAGGCGCTTCCCCCCGGGGAAGCGCCTCCTGCTTATTTTATTTCGTCTCCTCCGGAAGGCCCAGGGCCGCCCGGCCGCCCTCCCCCAGAAAAGCGCTGAGCTCATCGTAGGAAGCCCGCAGCTCCACCGGTCCCATGGCGTAGGGGCCCAGGTCGTAGGGGCTGTAGATCACCGTCAGACCGTCGCCGTCAAAAAGCGCCGCCCCCTGATTCCACCGGCAGATGGTGGTCTTATAGTCGCTCCAGTAGCTGCCGGTATAGTCCTCCCCCAGCGCCTCCGCCTTTTGGATGAGCAGGTCCGACACCTCCTGCTGGAACCACAGGGGATCGTCGGCGATCTGGATGGGGTCGATGAACTGCCCCAGGGCCAGGCTGAAGGTCCTGCCGCTGACGGCATAGTTGGGGTGGGCGCCGCCGGTATAGGCGCTCCAGTCCAGCCGGACGCTGATGATATCGCCGCCCATCCACCAGCTGGCGTCAGTCTCCTCGTAGTAGGGCATGGGCGGCTCCAGCCCCTCGTCCAGCCGGGCCAGCACGTCCTCGCCCATGACTTTGCCCTCCGCGGCGGCGGCGTCCAGCTCCTCCTGCATCCGCCGGTTGAACTGGTCCGCGCTGCGCTGGGCCGTCTCCCGGTCCTCCTCGGACAGCTCCTCCGGGTTGGTCACCGCCAAGCTGGGCCGCTGGAACCGGTAGGAGGCCGCCTCGGCGCCGTCCTTCCCCTGGTACTCCCCCTGGACCTCCGTCAGCGTAAGGCTGTAGGCCGGGGCCGTGGAGGACCGGGCCGGGTCCCCGCTGTTTTCCGGCTGGCCGCAGGCGGACAGCAGCAGCGTCCAGACCGCCAAAAAGGCGGCGAAAGCGTTTCGTTTCGATCTCATATGTCTCTCCTTCCGATCAGTGGCCGTTCCCCGCCCGTTACAGCATGACGGGGCTGTGGGTGTACTCCGCGCCGGGCCGGGCCGGATCAGGACAGGCCAGGGTGTACAGGTCCGTCCACCCGGCCTCCCGGGCAAAGAGCGTCCGGGCCTCCTCCCCCAGCTTCCGGACGTCCGCCGGCTTGGTCAGCACCGGCAAAGCCGCCCGGTCCCCCATCTCCCGCAGCAGGGCCCGGCCCCGGCTGTCGGCCCCCAGCACCCGCAGATAGGGCGGCGTCCGGTCCCGCTCCGCCGGCAGCAGGCCCAGATAGCTGTGCAGCAGCATCCGCCGCAGCCGGGCCATGGGGTAGCGCCTGGTCTTGACATATGCCAGCAGCTCCTCCACGGAGCGGGCCTGGCGCACGCCGTCGTAGAACCGGTGGTACAGGCCCTCCCCTCCCCCGTCGTAAGGACGGAAATCCTCCTCGGACATGGTCCGCAGCCGGGCCAGCACCGCCCGCCCGCAGAGGGTCAGGGACGCCGGGGCCCGGCCCGCCGCCAGCTCCCGGTCCAAAATGGCGGCGGTGGTCTCCGGCACCAGGTCCCGCCACGCCTCCCCCGCCAGGATCCGGCGGCGGACGGCGGAGGCGGAGGCGTACGGCCCCGGCCCGTCGCTGTGGTGGTCCGCCCCCATTCGGGGGAGAGCCAGCGGCCTGACGCCGCTCTTCAGGGCGGACAGGGACCGGAGATACTCCACCGCCAGATTGTTGTTGGGCCGGTCCAGACACACGCCCGCCGCGTCCCCCGCCAGAGCGCCCACCACCGCCTGCCGGGCGGCGGCGAAGGTCATGCCCTCGTCCAGGAAGCGGCGCAGCCCCGCCCCATAGATCCCGCTGTCCAGACACGCCGCCGCCTGGGACAGGGGCGCCAGATCCCCGCTCTCGCAGCCAAAGGCCATGTGGGTCACGACCCCCGAGGCCGCCAGCAGGGCCACGCCCCCCCGGGCGAAGATCTCCGCCGGGGCGCAGGACCAGGGGGAGGGCAGCTCCAGCACCAGATTCGCGCCGCCCCGCAGGGCCATCTCCGCCCGGGCGTGCTTGCCGCACAGGGCCGGCTCCCCCCGCTGGACGAAGCTGCCGCTCATGACCGTCACCACGGCGGTATCCGCCCCCAGGCGGCGGCGGATCTCCGCCAGCTGCCACAGGTGGCCCCGGTGGAAGGGATCGTACTCCGCGATGACGCCGCAAACGGCCATAGGCACTCCTCTCCTTCCCGGACAGCGGGACCGCCGCCGGAAAAATTTCAAAAAATGGTTGTCGAATGGGAAAAAATGCGCTACAATAAGAAACGTGACTATTTTAATCTTCTTTTCCCCTGATTGCAAGCCACATTGCGGAAACAAAAAGTGACAAACCAATAACAACCGTCATAAGGAGTGTCAACAAACATGAAGATCCTCATCATCAACGCCGGCAGCTCCTCCCTGAAGTACCAGTTCATGGAGTCCGAGGGAGGCCAGGTCTTTGCCAAGGGCCTGTGCGAGCGTATTGGCATCGACGGACGCCTGACCCACAAGGTCCCCGGCCGGGACGACGTGGTCCGGGAGATCCCCATGCCCACCCACAGCGAGGCCATCCAGGCCGTCCTGGACATCATGGTGGACCCCGTCAGCGGCGTCATCGCCTCCACCGACGAGATCGCGGCCGTGGGCCACCGGGTCCTCCACGGCGGCATGGCCTTCACCGAGAGCTGCGTCATCGACGACGCCTGCATCGCCGCCATTGAGAAGTGCATCCCCCTGGGCCCCCTCCACAACCCCGCCAACCTCATGGGCATCCGGGCCTGCCAGGCCATCATGCCCAACACCCCCCAGGTGGCCGTGTTCGACACCGCCTTCCACATGACCATGCCCCCCAAGGCCTATATCTACGCCATTCCCTACGAGTACTATGAGAAGGACGACGTGCGCCGCTACGGCTTCCACGGCACCAGCCACCGGTACGTCTCCGCCCGGGCCATCGACATGCTGGGCAATCCGGAGCACAGCCGGGTGATCTGCTGCCACCTGGGCAACGGCTCCAGCCTCTCCGCCTGCGTGGACGGCAAGTGCGTGGACACCTCCATGGGCCTTGGCCCTCTGGCCGGCTTCCCCATGGGCACTCGCTCCGGCGACATCGACGCCACTATCATGGAGTACCTCATGGACCGCTACGGCTATGACATCAAGGAGATGCTGACCATCCTCAACAAGAAGTCCGGCGTGCTGGGCATCTCCGGCGTCAGCAGCGACTTCCGGGACATCGAGGCCGCGGCAGCCCAGGGCAACGAGCGCGCCCAGCTGGCCCTGGACAAGTTCGTCTACGAGGTGAAGAAGTATATCGGCGCGTACGCCACCACCATGGGCGGCGTGGACGCCATCGTGTTCACCGCCGGCGTGGGCGAGAACTCCGCCGAGATGCGCCAGCGCATCTGCCAGGGTCTGGAATATATGGGCGTGAAGATGGACGCCGAGAAGAACAAGGTCCGGGGCAGGGAGGCCGACGTCTCCGCCGCCGACTCCAAGGTGAAGGTCTTCGTCATCCCCACCAACGAGGAGCTGATGATCGCCATGGATACCGCCGCTCTCTGCGGCAAGTGATCCCCCGCTGATCTGTCTGGACGGTCCCGGCGGCCTGCCGGGGCCGTCTTTTTCCCCTCTGAAAAAATTTTTTTGAAAAAGTTGCGGGCAAAAAGAGGATTTTCCCCCGCCGCGGCGTATATTAAAGTGTAATACTGTGCAAATCACGGTTTGGGGGCAATTTTACGCCCTCCGGCCGGAAAGGAGGCGGGCATATGGCTTTTTCCCAGCAGTTTTTGGACGAGCTGACAGCCAGGAACGATATCGTGGACGTGGTCTCCTCCTATGTGGCCCTCCAGCGCAAGGGCAGCAACTACTTCGGTCTGTGCCCCTTCCACAACGAAAAGACCGGGTCCTTCTCCGTGTCCCCGGACAAGCAGATCTACCACTGCTTCGGCTGCAAGCACGGCGGCGGCGTCATCAACTTCATCATGGAGATCGAGAATCTCTCCTTCCCCGACGCGGTGCGGTTTTTGGCCAAGCGGGTCAATATGGAGGTCCCCGAGGATGACACGGACCGGGAGGCCTCCCGCCGCCGTCAGCGGATCCTGGCGCTGAACAAGGACGCCGCCCGGTGGTTTTACCAGAACCTCTCCCAGCCCGGTGGGGCGGCGGTGGCCGCCTATCTGGATAAGCGGAAGATCAGCCGAAAGACCGCCATGAATTTCGGCCTGGGGGCCAGCCTGGACAGCTGGGACAGCCTGCTCACCGCCATGCTGGACAGGGGCTACTCCAAAAAGGAGCTGCTGGACGCGGGCCTGGTGATCCAGAACCAGAAGGGGCGGCTCTATGACAAGTTCCGCAACCGGCTCATGTTCCCTGTCATCGACGTGCGGGGGGACGTGGTGGCCTTCGGCGGCCGGGTGTTGGACAAGTCCGACCCCAAGTACGTCAACACCCAGGAGACCTTGGTCTACAGCAAGCGCCGGAACCTGTACGGCATCAACCTGGCCAAAAAGACCAAGCGGCCCAATTTCATCCTCTGCGAGGGGAACATTGACGTCATCACCCTCCACCAGGCGGGCTTCGACAACGCGGTGGCCTCCATGGGTACCGCCCTCACCATCGAGCAGGTCCGCCTGCTCAGCCGGTACACCAAGGAGCTGGTGCTCTGCTACGACAACGACACCGCCGGCCAGCTGGCCACGGATAAGGCCATCCAGCTGCTGGAGCACAGCGAGTTTACCGTCCGGGTGCTCCGGCTCCCCAACCGCTACGAGGACGGGAAGCCCGTCAAGCAGGACGTGGACGATTTCATCAAGCTCCAGGGCGCTCCCGCCTTCCAGGCCATTCTGGACGGCAGCGAGGACCAGATGGACTTTCGCATGGACGCGGCGGCCGCCAAGTACGACCTCAGCGACGGCCAGCAGAAGATCGCCTACGCCGCCGAGGTCAGCGCCCTCATCGCCTCCGTCCCCAACGCGGTGGAGCGGGAGGTGTACGCCGGCCGGGCGGCGGAGCGGGCCGGAATCTCCCGGGAGGCCATGCTGCTGGAGGTGAAGCGCTCCTATGGCAAGCGCCGGGGCCAGGAGAGGCGGGAGCTGAAAAAGGAGGCTCTCAACGTCTCCGCCCTTCACCAGCCCCGGGACCGCTCCATCCGCTACAGCGACCCCCGCTCCGCTCTGGCGGAGGAAGGCGTGGTGCGGCTGCTTTTTCTGGACTGCTCTCTGGCGGAGCGGTGCCGGCAGCTGGCGCCGGAGGACTTCTCCTCCCCCCTGCTGGAGAAGGTCTACCGCCGGCAGCTGGAGACCGCGGCGGAGGGCCGGTGCCTCAGCCTGGCCCTTCTGGCGGAGGAGCTGTCCCCGGAGGAGATGGGCCACATCACGTCGCTGATGCAGAAGCCCGAGTCCCCCGGCCGGGCGGAACAGTCCCTCCGGGACTACATAGCCGTCATTCAGGAATCCGCGGCGAAGCGGCGGGGCGGGCCGGAGGCCGCCGACCCCCTGCTGGCCGCCATGAACAAACGATCCAAAGATAAAAAAGGGTATGGAGGAAAGCAACATGGATAAAACCACAGAGTGCAAGCAGCCGGCGCCCGCCCAGGAGGCCGAGGTCAAAAAAGCCGAAGGCGAGAAGAAATACCAGAAGCTGCCGGAGAAGCTGGTGGCCACCCTCCCTGCCGCCGCCATCCTCAACGGCAGCGAGAAGGTGATGGACCTCTTCGCCCGGGGCAAGAAAAAGGGCCGTCTGGACTCCGCCGAGATGATGGAGGTGCTGGATGACCTGAACCTGGACAGCGACCAGATGGAGAAGATCTACGACTCCCTGGAGTCCCTGTCCATCGAGATCGGCAGCGAGGAGGACCTGCTGCCGGAGCTGCCCGACGATGTGGAGCCGCCTCTGGAGGAGATCGCCGAGATCGAGGAGGAGGAGCTGGTAGACCCCAACACCCTGGTGGACAGCTTCTCCATCGACGACCCGGTGCGGATGTACCTGAAGGAGATCGGCAAGGTGCCCCTGCTCAGCCCCGAGGAGGAGATCAAGCTGGCCACCAAAATGAACGCCGGGTCCTTCGCCAAGGAGCAGTTGGAGAGCCTGGAGGGCAGCGAGCTGCCTGACGAGGAGCTGGCCCAGCTGAAGGCCATGGTGAAAGAGGGCGAGAAGGCCAAGCAGCAGCTGGCGGAGGCCAACCTGCGCCTGGTGGTGTCCATCGCCAAGCGGTATGTGGGCCGGGGCATGCTGTTCCTGGATCTGATCCAGGAGGGCAACCTGGGCCTCATCAAGGCGGTGGAGAAGTTCGACTACACCAAGGGCTACAAGTTCTCCACCTACGCCACCTGGTGGATCCGCCAGGCCATCACCCGGGCCATCGCCGACCAGGCCCGGACCATCCGCATCCCGGTGCACATGGTGGAGACCATCAACAAGGTCATCCGCGTGTCCCGCCAGCTCCTCCAGGAGCTGGGCCACGACCCCTCCCCGGAGGAGATCGCCGCCGACATGAATATGCCCGTGGACAAGGTCCGGGAGATCCTGAAGATCGCCCAGGAGCCGGTGAGTCTGGAGACCCCCATCGGCGAGGAGGAGGACAGCCATCTGGGGGACTTCATCCCCGACGAGGGCGCCAGCGAGCCCAGCGAGGCCGCCAGCTTCACCCTGCTGAAGGAGCAGCTGGTGGAGGTGCTCTCCACCCTGACCCCCCGGGAGGAGAAGGTGCTGAAGCTCCGCTTCGGCATCGAGGACGGCCGCACCCGCACCCTGGAGGAGGTGGGCAAGGAGTTCAACGTCACCCGGGAGCGCATCCGGCAGATCGAGGCCAAGGCCCTGCGGAAGCTGCGCCACCCCTCCCGCTCCAAGAAGCTGAAGGATTTTCTGAATTGACGGCGGCGGGAGCTTTCTCCCGAGAGAGGACCTTATCATATGCGCATCCATATCGACCGTAAGAAGCTTCTGTGCGTCACCTTTTTTCTGTGCTGCATGCTGCCCTCCTGTCTCCCCTGGTTCGCCGCGGGAGACGCCCGGTGGTCCGGCTACCAGCTCATGGGCTTTCCTCTGCTGGCGGCGGTGGCGCTGTACGCCTTCGCTCTGCTGTTCGACCGGTTCCGCCATGTGCTGAGCCTGGGCCTGGCCGCCCACGTTCTGCTGCTGGCGGCGTGGCTCAACAGCCTTCTGAGCTTTCCCCTGCTCTCCGGCCTGGGCCAGGCCAGGGACCTTGCCATGAGCATGGAGGCCCTGCGGCCCGGCTACTGGGTCAGCTTCGCTCTGGGCGCGGCCCACGCCATTCTCTTCACCACCACGGAGATCGCCGTACAGCGGCTGTCCAGGCGGAAAAAGGCATCCTGAAGCCGGCAAAAGAGCGGCGGACGTCCCTGAAACGGGACGCCCGCCGCTCTTTTTCTATCAGAAAGCATGGATTTTTCTGTTCAGTGATTTTACTTTACAGTACTTCTGTCACATATGTTTTCCCTGTTCCAGAAGGTCCATCAGGCGGCGCTCGTTCTCCGCGGCGGCCTCCGTCATGGCGGCGGACTTCTCCGCCAGCCGCCGGCGGCAGTTCTCATAGTCCGCCATCAGGGCGTCCGCCTGGCGTCTGGCCTCCCCGCCGTCAAAGGCGCACACGTCGCCGGCGGAGGGCAGCTCCAGCTCCCGGAGATAGCTGTCCACCTTGGGATCGTAGACCAGCCCCAGGGTTGGCACGGCCATCCGGGCGGCGAAGATCAGGGTATGCAGCCGCATGGCCAGACACAGCTGCCCCTGCCCCAGCACCCCCATCAGCTCCCGCGGCGTGCAGGCGGCCTCCAGCATGTAGGACGGCTCCTCCATCCGCTCCCGGACGGCCTGAGACGCCTCCCGGTCCCGGGCGGGCTGCATCAGCAAAAACAGCACCTCCAGGCCGTAGGTCCGGCGGATATGGTCGCACAGCCCTGCCAACTCCTGGGAAAAGCTGCCGGTATGGGGCCACTGGCGCACGGAGACCGTAACGAACCTGGTCCCCCGGGCCAACCCGGCGGAGGCCAGCAGCTCCCAGCTCCGCTCCGCGTCCACCGGGTCCAGACGGAACACCGGGTCAGCGGTGACATAGAGGTCCGGCCGCCTGACGCCCATGTCCCGCAGCTCCTGGGCGGAGCTCTGGTCCCGGAGGGTCACCAGAGCGGCCCGCTCCACCGCCCGTCTGACCCGGCGGCGGTTGGCGGGCTTGTCCACCGGGCCGATGCCGTTGGCATAGAGCATCACCGGCTTGCGCAGCAGGTTCGCCGCCCAGGTGATGGAGAGATAGTAGAGGATGGACCGGGTGGAGGTCCGGTCCTGCAGAAGGCTCCCGCCGCCGGAGAGCAGCGCGTCGCACCGGCGCAGTTCCCGCCAGATCGCCCCCAGGCGGAGGCGGGACACCGCGTTGATGCCGTAGGCCCGGCGGGTCTGCTCCGGATCGTTGGAGAGGGCCGTCACCGAGACCTGGTCGCTGGCGGACAGGATGGATTGGTGGATGGACTGAAGGATCGCGTCATCGCCGGCGTTGGCGAAGCCGTAGTAGCCGCTCATGACCACCCGGTACTTCCGCCGGCGGACCCGCTCGTACACCCCCAGGCAGTCGGCGGCCATCCGATGGACGGAGTAGTGCTCCAAAATCACCTGGCGGCCATAGGCCCCCAGCCGCTCCTTCTCCTCCGGCGGCAGGGCCAGGGCCTCCTTCACCGCCGCCAGCAGTTCCTCCGGCGTGGCCGTGGGGTCCGTCCGGCAGCAGAAGTTGGTGTCCATGGCCTTTTCCAGCAGCTCCGGCACGAACAGCCCCGTATGGCCCTGGGCGCCGGAGAGCACCACCGGCTTCCCCGCCGCCATGGCCTCCAGCGCCGCCCGGGACACCCCCACGAACACGTCGCAGGCGGCCGCCAGCTCATTTACGTCGGTGCGGGGGCCGGTGAGGACCAGGCACTCCCGGCCCAGCTGGCCGTTGATCTCCCCCGCCCGGGCGGACAGCTCCCCGTACACATCGCCGCCCCCCACGATGAGGACGCGGATCCCCGGAAAGGCCCGATCCAGTTCGGGGGCGACCTCGATGAGCTGCCGGGCGGCCAGACTGCTGGCCTGATCCAGACGGCTCACATGGCCCACCACCGGGGCGCCGCCCAGGCCCAGGGCCCCCCGGGCCTTTTCCCCGGAGACCGCGGGGGAGAACTTGTCCGTGTCGATTCCGTTGATGGTCAGAGTGATCCGATCCGGCGAAATCTGATACTGGGTCTCCAGATAGTCCCGAATGTCCTCGGACACCGCCAGCACCCGCTCCCCCCAGTCGGACAGCAGCTTCAGCGCGCCGCTGACGTGGTACACGCCGTGGCAGGAGGTGACAAAGGGGAAGCCCATGCGCCGGTGGAGCCGGCCGCACAGGAAGGCCGGGATCCTGGCGTGGGCATGGACCACGTCGGGCCGCTCCTCCCGGATGACCCGCTCCAGGATCCTCTCGGCGCGCAGCATGTCCCGGAGGCTGCGCCGGTGAAGAGGGGCCTGATAGTGGCGGATGCCGGCGGCCTGGATCTCGGGGACATATACGCCGCCGTTGGAGATCACCGCCACGTCGTGGCCCTGGTGCTTCAGTTCCTTGGCCAGCTCCACGATGTGGGTCTCCGCCCCGCCGATGTCAAGGCTCATGGTGGCCATCAAGATCTTCACCTGGCGTCTCCTTTCTCAGTTCCCGTCCGCAAGACCGATCTCCGTCACATAGGCCTTGTACGTCACATAGGGCGTATAGAAGCTGCGCTTGGCGTTGGTCCCCAGCTCATAGACCCGGTTGAGGGTATAGCGGCCGTTGGTCACCGCGCCCTGGCCCTGGATGGTGAGGACCACGTTTCTGCCGTCGGCGTTGGTCAGGCGCTGAAAGGTGCCGTTGGTCAGCTCCTCGGTGATCCCGGCGGGCAGGATCTCAATATCAGTGATGACGCCGATGGCGCCGCCGCTGCTCCGCTCCCGGTCGAACACCTTGTCCCCCACCCGGAGGGCCTCCGCCGCGTTCACCGGCAGGTTCTCCGCCAGCATGGTGATGGTGATATCCTCTTTGGCGCCGTCGGACTTGCTGGCGTCCAGCCGGGTGTTCTTCACATGGAAGGCCGCGGCCAGGAGGATGACCAGCAGCACCACCAGAATGTCGATAACGCTCACCTTCCCAAACAGGCGGCCGTCGCGGTCAATGATCTTTTTCATGTCAGTCCTCCCTTTCAATGGCGTAGACCCGGCCGGAACCGATATAGCCCGGCCCCCGGACGAAGATCTCATCGTCCACCATCAGCGCGTAGCCGCCGCCCACCAGGACCTTCTCGTCGGTGACGGTGGCGGGGCTCTCCACCTGGATATAGACGTCCTCATAGCCGGGGATGGGGGCGGTAACGTAGGCCCCGGCGTCCTCGTCCACAATGGATTTCGTCGCCGGCTCCGTCCAGGAGGACACCGCCTGGCCCAGGGCGAAATTCTTCACGGAATCCACCAGGGCGTCGCCGGGCTTCACCAGCTCGCCGGTGCCCTCCAGCGCCTGCTTCAGCACGATGGTATAGCGCACGCTGCCCGCCTGCTGCGCCTCCGGTGCGGGCTTGAACTGCCGCCACAGCAGCAGTCCCGCCGCGGCCAGGGCGATGAGGATGACGGCGCAGTCGAAAAAGTTCAGCCGCAGCCGGAATTTACGGTTATTTTGTCCCATGATGTGCTCCTTTCAGAACGGTACGATATACGTCCTCCATATGTTTCGCGAAGCTCTCGGCGGTGAACCGCTCCTGGAAGATCTCCTCCGCCCGGCGGCTCATGCCCTCCATCCGCCCCGGATCGTCCATCAGCCCGGCCACGGCGTCCGCCAGGGCGGCGCTGTCCCGCCGGGGGACCACCAGGCCGTTCTCCCCGTCCCGGATCAGCATGGGGTTTCCCCCCACGTCGCTGACCACGGCGGGCAGGCCCAGGCTCATGCCCTCCAGCAGGGAGAGGCTGGTCCCCTCGCTCTCCGTGGAGGCGTTCACCTGCAGGTCCATGGCCCACAGGGCACGCTCCACCTGGGTGAGAAAGCCGGTGAACACCGCCGTCCCCGGCGGGAGGCTCTCCGCCTCCCGGCGGATATGGTCCAGATCGTCTCCGTCCCCGGCAATGAGCACCTTTACCCGTCTCCCCCGCTCCAGCAGCAGCCGCGCCGCCTCCAGCAGCACGCCGTGGCCCTTGTAGGTCTCCACCCGGGCCAGGATGCCCAGAACGAAATCCTCCCGGTCGAAGCCGTAGGACCGGCGCAGGGCCTCCCGCTGGGCCTCCTCCGGCTTTTCCAGGGGGGCCACGCCGTTATACAGCACATGGATCTTCCGGTCCGGCACGCCGGACTGGAGCAGCAGCTCCCGCACCGAGGGGCTGATGGCGATGGCGCCGTCGGAGAGGCAGGCATCGGTCAGCCGGCCCGTCAGCCGGCCCAGAGGGCTGGACATAAAGGGCCCCAGGGGAAATACGCAGTGTTTGGTGTAGATGGTCCTGCGGCCGCACAGCCGGGCCGCCGCCCGGCCCGCCATGGCGCCGTGGGTGTGGACGACGTCCGGCCGGACCTCCCGGATCACCCGGCACAGCGGCCCCACGGCCCCCAGATCCATGGAGCGGTCCGCCATGCCGTCGATCTCATGGACCGGCACGTCCAGGGCCCGGACCGGCTCCGCCAGGGCGCTGCCCCGGGGCAGGGCCACATGGGAGCAAAATTCCGCCCGGTCCTGGCACCGCAGATAGTTCAGAAGGCTCCTGCCGCCGCCGCCGATATTGGTATCGCTGATGACCTGCAAGATCGTGATCACGGCTCCGCCGCCTCCTTCCCGGCCAGTCTGGCAAAGGCCGCGCCCAGCCCCAGCACCGCCCAGAACAGCAGCGTCACCCGGTAGTTATAGAAGGTGTAGTCCGTCATGCTCTGGACCATGAAGCCCCCCACCGCCGAGAGGGAAGCGATCAAAAAGCACCGGTCCCGGAAGGACTTTGCCCTGGACAGGGCCGAGCAGACGCACCGGCAGAAGGAGACGATCACCGACCCGAAGGCCGCCAGAGCGCAGATGCCCCCGTCGCACAGGATCTGCAGAAACAGGTTGTGGCTGTGCTGGGCGTTGGCGGTGTTGTAGCTGTAGGCCGGGTAGATGAGGTTGAAGGCGTTGGTCCCCGGCCCCACGCCGCACAGCCAGTAGCCGTCCTTCAGCATGGCGATGGTACCCATCCAGATGGACACCCGGTAGGAAGTGGAGCCGTCCTTCAGGTCGCCGATGCTGGCGAACCGGGCCACCACCGAGGCGGGCATCAGGAAATACAGGGCCGCCAGCGCGAAGGGGATCAGCACCATCAGCCGGGGGTTCAGGAGGATGAAGAAGATGGCCCCCGCCGCCAGCAGACCCAGCCAGCCCCCCCGGGACAGGGTCAGGATCATGCACACGCACATCAGTCCGCAGCACACCAGGGCCGCCAGCCGCCGGACATGGCTGCGGCTGCTGAGCAGCACCGCCCCGCCGAAGGGGATCATCAGAATCAGGTACTCCGCCAGCACGTTGGGGTTTTGCAGCGTGGAGTAGACCCTGGTGGCCTCGCCGAACATATCCTTGTCCAGCCAGGCGGCGGCCCCGGTCACGCCCAGCAGGTACTGGCCGATGCCCAGAAGCGAGACGACGCCGCCCACCGCCACCATCAGCAGCACCAGATCCTCCGCCTTCCGCCAGGTGTCCACCGTGTTTTCCACCACCAGGGCGAAGCCGATGAAAAAGACCATCAGCAGGCCGTGGCTCAGGCTGCCCCGGGGCGTCACGGAGGTGAAGATCACCGCCGCGTACACCGCCGCGTACAGCAGCACCCACCGGTTCAGGGGACTCCAGGCCAGCCGCCGCTCCCGGTCCCGGATCAGGCACAGCAGCAGGGAGGCGTATCCCACGGCGCACAGGGCCACTACCGCCATGGTGGGCAGCAGCGGGGCCAGCGCCACCGGCAGGGCGCACCAGAGGGCAGCCTGGGTGAACATACTGCCGGCAAAGAGCTTCTCCAGCCGCAGCTTCTCATAGAGCCAGCACAGCCCCCGGCGCAGAAGGGTCCACAGCCTGAAAAACACGCTGCTCTCGCTGAGGGCCCTGCTCCACCCCTTCGGGTGGACAAACCACCGCACCACGCCGCTGGCGGCCCACTGGCGGCTGAACCAGGCGCACACCGCCGTCAGCCACCGGCCCAGCAGGCTGGCGCTCCAGATCTCATTGATTCGTTCCATAGCTCAACCTCGTTTCAAGATACGCGCGGCGGCGTCCCGCACCAGCAGCGCCTCCTTCAGGCGCAGCAGAAGGGCCGCCAGGAAATACACGATCACCCCCGCCAGGGCGGCGGCGGCGATGGAAAAGAGCAGCCCCGCCTTCCCCGGCAGGAACCCGTCGGCGGCGGTGAGGACGCCCCAGGCCGCCAGGGCCATCAGGGCCGAGGCCGCCAGCATCTTCCCCAGATCCAGCAGCAGGCCGCCGGAGAGCATCCCCTCCCCCCGGCGCTCCAGGGGCACGTCCAGCAGCAGGGCGTACACCGTGGACGACGCCGCCGAGGCGATGGCCAGGCCGGACACCTGGAGCCTGTCCGTCAAAAGCAGGCACAGCAGCAGGTTGACGGCGATGGACGCCGCCCCCGCCGCCAGAGGCCCCTTCCCCTGCTGCCGGGCGAAATAGGCCCGGCTGAGGATGTTCTGGGCAGCGTAGCCCACCATGCCCAGGGAGATCCACACCAGACCCCGGGCGGTGATGTCCACGGCGAAGGCGTCGAACTGGCCGCCGCCGTAGATGAGATCCACCAGCGGATGGGCCACCACCATCAGCCCCGCCGCCATGGGCGTCACAAAAAACAGGGTGCCGTGGAGGGTGGTCCGCAGGGTCTCCCGGAACTCCCCCTCCCGCTCCCCGGCGGTGAGCCGGGAGAGCCGGGGAAAGATCACGTTGGTCACCGACAGGACGAACACCCCGGCGATGATGAGATACAGATTGGTGGCGATCTCGATGGCGGTGACCCCGGCCCCGCCGTACAGGTGGGAGCCAAACCGGGAGTTGATGGTCAGATTGATAGGCTGGACCCAGGTGGAGACCATCACCGGCAGCATCAGGGCCAGCACCTTTTTCATCCCCTCGTCCCGGACGCCCAGGCTGGGGTAGTAGCGAAACCCCTTTTTTCTCAGGGCCGGGAGCTGGATCAGGGCCTGGAGCAGCCATCCCGCCAGGAAGGCCACGGCCAGGCCGTCCACCCCGAAGCGGTCGTTCAGCGTCAGATAGTACAGGATGATCACGGCGTTGGACGCCAGGGAGATGGACGCCGGTACGGTGAACTCCCCCAGTGACTGCAAAATTCCCACGAAGGAGAAGGCGATCCCGGTAAAGAGCACCGTGGGAAACATGATCCGGGTCAGATGGGCCGTCAGCGCCGCCGTCTCCGCGTCGTAGCCGTCGGCAAAGAGGGACGCCAGCGGCTGGGCGAAGACCATGCCCAGAACGGTCAGCACCCCGCAGGCGGCCCCCACCACCGTGATGAAGCGGCCGGCGAAGCGGAAGGCCCTGTCCCGCCCCTTTTGGGTGAGGTACTCGCTGAACACCGGGATAAAGCAGGAGGCGATGGCCGACGCGAACACCGCGTCGAAAAATACCCGGGGGATCCGGCTGGCGGTATAAAAGGCGTTGGCCTCCATGCCCACGCCGTAGTTCACCGCCAGCAGCCGGTCCCGGTAAAGCCCCAGCAGCTTGCCCGCCAGGGTAATGAGCATCATGATACTGATGGTCCTTGTGGAGCGGTCCTCGCTCTCGCCCATAGCAAGACTCCTTTCCATCCCATCCTGATCGGCACACACAGTCGTTTTATTGTACACCATCCGCCGCCGCTTTTCAACCTTGGTTTCCAGTAATCCGCCGGGAAACCGAAAAAAGCCGTCACGCTGCCGCCGGACTGGGAAATATCTCCAGCTGTCTTGTCCGCTTTACCCATTGTATCTTGCCTCGGGCCCTGTTATAATGAGATCTATCATTCCTGCCCTCCGCTGGGAGGGGCCGCCGGCCCGTACCCGCCCAGGGCATCCCCAACGCGACAAAGGAGCATCCATGAAAGAACGCAAATGCATTCCCCTGCTGCGCCGCCTGACCTCCCTGGTCACGGCGGCCGCCCTGCTGCTTCTGCCCTCCACGGCCCAGGCCGCGGCAGGCGAAAAGAAGCTGCGGACCTCCATCTCTCTGGCGGACGGTCTGACCTACGTCAACACCGTCACCGAACACCCCGCCGCCGGGCGGGTGGAGAGCTTCGCCCTGGAGCTGAGTCCGGACAGCGACGCCCGGCCTATGCTGGTCCAGGGCTCCGGCTCCATCTACGGCGCCGGCTCTATCAACGCCGCGGTGGAACAGGCTCAGGCCATGGGCTGTCACGTCCTGGCCGCCGTCAACACGGACTTCTTTTCCACCGCCACCGGCGTCCCCATCGGCCTTGTCATCGCCGACGGCGTCTATCAATCCAGCGCCGAGGGCAGAAGCGCCCTGGTGTTCTCCGACGGTCAGGCGCTTCTGAAGGAGGACCCCCAGATCGAGCTTACTCTGGTCAACCAGCGCACCGGCCGGCAGCTCGCCCCCCAGCATCTCAACAAGCGGCGGACCGCCAGCGGCGGGCTGTACCTGCTCAACGAGGATTTTTCCGCCGAGACCCACACCAGCGGCAGCGGCTGGATGGTGCGTCTGGCCCCGGAGGACCGTGAGGATCGGAGCTGGTGGTCCCCCTCCACCTGGTTCTCCCGGGAGGAGCAGACGGAGCGCGAGCCTCTCACCCTCTCCTCCCAGCTGACCCTCCAGGTCACCGAGCTGCTGCAGACGGACCAGTCCGTGTCCATCGGTCCCGGCGAGTACATCCTCACCGCCGACGACAAGGACAGCCTCGCCGACGTGTACCAGTCCTTCCAGGTGGGGGACACCGTGACCCTGACCACCTGGTGCGGCGATCCGGAGCTGGCCGACGCCCAATGGGCCACCGGCGTGGGAGATGTGATGATCCGTGACGGCGCTCTCACCGATTCCGCCAGCTGGACCTACGTCAAGACCGGCCGGGACCCCCGCACCGCCGTGGGGATGCGCCGGGACGGCACGCTGGTGCTCTACGCCGTGGACGGCCGCAAGGCCGGGGTCTCCGGCGGCCTGAGCCAGGTGGATCTGGCCCAGGAGCTGCTGGAGCAGGACTGCGTGTGGGCCGCCAACCTGGACGGCGGCGGCTCCACGGCCATGAGCGTGTGGGTGCCCGGCCAGACCGGCCCCGCCGTGGTGAACCGTCCCTCCGACGGCAAGCCCCGGAACTGCGCCACCTATCTGCTGCTGGTGAGCGACGACGCCGGCGACGGCCGGCCCAGCCGTCTGGCCCTGAAGCAGGACGGTCTGGTGGTGCTGGCGGGCAGCTCTGTGGACCTGGGGGAGGCTCTGTGCATGGACAGCGGCCTCAACCCGGTGAACGCCTCCGCCCAGGATGTGATCATGCGCTCCCAAAGCGGCCTGGGGACCGTTGACGGCACCGTCTATACCGCCGGGCTCCGGCCCGGCACGGACACCATCGATCTCTACTCCCCCTCCACCGGGGCCGCCGGCTCCGCTCAGGTCCACGTTGTGGACCGCCTGACGGAGCTGACCATCCAGCGGACCGACACCGGCAGGGACGCCGCCTCCCTGACGGTGAAGCCCGGCCAGCAGATCCCCCTCTCCGCTTTCGGCAGCTACTGGTCCCTCCCCGCCCTCCGTGAGGTATCCTCTATTGTGTGGACGGTGGAGGGCGATATCGGCGCCGTAGACGCCGCCGGGGTCTTTACCGCCTCCCAGACCGCCGGGGCCGTCGGCTCCATCTCCGCCGCCGCAGGCGGACTGACCCGGACCATCCCCGTCTCCCTCGTCAACGCCCACAAGGACGTGCCCGAGGGCCACTGGGCCTACGAGGCGGTGGAATACTGCTACGCCAACCAGCTGGTCAACGGCGTGAGCTCCAGCCTTTTCGGCGCGGACGCCAATATCCGCCGGGCCGACTTCCTGCTGACGCTGTACCGTCTGGCCGGGTCTCCGGCGGTCAGCTCCCTGGAGAGCTTCCCGGATGTGGCGGCCACGGACTACTACGCCGCCGCCGTGGCCTGGGCCAAGCAGAACGGCCTGGCCTCCGGGGTGGACGGCGGGCTCTTCGCCCCCAACAGTCCCATTACCCGGGAGCAGGCCTTCACCATCATCGGCCGGGCCCTGCCGGCGCTGGGCATCCAGTACGCCGTAGCTCCCCTCTCGGTGCTGGACAGCTTCTCCGACAGCGGGGAGCTGGCCTCCTGGTCCTCCCAGCACATCGCCAACCTGGTGGCCTGCCAGTTGGTCGGCGGCAGCGGCGGACGGCTGGACCCCCGCGGCAGCCTGTCCCGGGCCCAGATGGCCGTGCTGCTGTACAAGCTGGGGACCTTTGACGCCTCCGCCGTGCCCCCCGTTGTCCCGGTGGTCCCTGACGGGCAGCAGCGCTCCGGCGTGGTCACGGTAGAGTCCGGAAATCTGAACGTCCGCTCCGGCCCCGGCTATGACTACGGCGTCATCGACGCCCTCGGCGCCGGTACCGTGGTGGCGGTCCTCAGCCGGACGGAGGGCGGCTGGCTCTATGTCCAGTACGCCGGAGCCGCCGGCACCACGGCAGGCTATGTCTCCGCCGACTATGTGACCATGATCGAATAAAACCCAGCGCGCCCCCGGCGGTCTTTCCGCCGGGGGCGCGCTTTATCGCTTTTGTCCGCCGTTCCGGGAGGGCGGAACGGGGAACAGCCGGGGCAGCAGGTCCTCCACCTCCGGGTACATGAAAAGTCCCAGGCCGATCCCCTTCTCCCGCCCCAGCCGGATCTTCCGCAGCAGGGTGTCGGCGTCGTCGAAGAGCACGAACCAGCGGCGGCCCTCCCGGGTATAGGTGAAGTATCTGGCGCAGAGGTCCGCGGAGTAGAACACGTTCTGTCCCCGCTCCTCCAGGAGCCGCTCCAGCGCCGCCCTGTCCAGGCTCTCCCCTTCTCCCCCGGGACAGGGCAGGGGGAAGCGCATCCGCAGCCGCTGCAGGTCCAGAGCCAGCCGTCCCCGGCCATACCGCCGGACCGCCTCCTCCAGCCGCTGCTCCAGGCTGCCGCCGGAGACCGCCGTACAGAGCAGCACCGTCCCCTGGGGGACCGCCCCGGCGTAGGCCTCCGGAATCAGCAGGCGGCGGCCAGTACGGCCCAAAGCTTTGCTGAGGGCGTCCAGAAAGGCGGCCCGGTCCCGGGACACCGGCTCCTCGAAATCCGCCGCCACGCCGCCGTACTCCCGTCCCGCGCACTCCCGGCAGACCTCCCGGCAGAGGCTTCCCGGGTCCCGGATGGGGCCGCAGTCCCGGTCCCCCAGGACCATCAGCCCGCCCCGGGTCCCCATGAGCAGGCCCCGCCAGGCCAGGTGTCCCTCCCGGTCCACCCGGTAGGCCACATGGGCCAGCCGGTTCGTCCAACCCGCGGCCTCCCGGGCCCGCTCCGGCGTGACCGCCAGATAGATCGCCATATCACTTCCCCCTTGTAGAACCTGGCCAAACGTGGTATACTGCCTTTTGTGATATACCATATTCTACCGAGGAGCTCCCTATGCCTTTTTCTCTCATTCCGGACCGGGTCCTCCGGCGCTATACGGACCTGACCCCGGCGCTGCTGGAGCGGTGGGGGATCAGGCTGCTGCTGTGCGACCTGGACTATACCCTGGCCCCCCGGTCCGTGGCCCGGCCGGACCAGGCCCTGCGGACCTGGCTGGCGGACCTGGAGGCCGCAGGCGTCACCGTGATGATCCTCTCCAACAACCGCTCCGGCAGGCGGGTGAACGCCTTCTGCGGCCAGCTGGGCATCCCCTATGTGGGCCACGCGGGCAAGCCCTCCGTCCGGGGCTACCGGGAGGCCATGGCGTTGGCGGACCGGCAGGCGGAGGAGACCGCCATGGTGGGGGACAAGCTGCTCACCGACGTGCTGGGCGCCCGGCGCAGCGGGGTCCTGGCCCTGATGGTGGAGCCGCTGGGAGGACCGGTAGGACCGTGGAACAAGCTGCTGCACCTGCTGCAGCGGCCATTTAAAGCGATTGCGAAAAGGAGAATGGACCATGAGCAGATTTGACAAGATCGCGGCAAAGCTGAAGGACTACGACATCGACGCCATGCTGGTGACCAGCGAGCCCAACCGGCTGTACGCCACCGGCTTTCACTCCACCGCCGGCGCGGCGGTGATCACCGACGGCGGCAGCTATTTCTTCACCGACAGCCGTTACATCGAGGCCGCCTCCAAGCACATCACCGGCGGCCAGGTGATGGAGCATAACCGCCAGCACCCCCTCTCCGCCCTGGTGTCGGAGGTCCTGGCCAGGCATGGCGTGAAGCGTCTGGGCTATGAGGACAGCTATATGACCGTCAGCGAGTTCAACGCCTGGCAGGGCAAGCTGGACTGTGAGCTGGTCCCCGCCACCGGCCTTCTCATGGAGCTGCGCTCCGTGAAGGATCAAGCGGAGATCGAATCCCTCATCGCCGCCCAGCGCATCGCGGAAAAGGCTCTGCTGGAAACCTTTGACTTCATCAGGGCCGGGCGGACGGAGCAGGAAATCTCCGCCTTCCTCCAGTACCGGATGCTGTGCGGCGGCGCGGAGAAGATGTCCTTTGAGCCCATCGTGGTCAGCGGGGCCAACAGCTCCATGCCCCACGGCGTGCCCTCGGCCAAGCCCGTGGAGCCCGGCGACTTCATCACCATGGACTTCGGCTGCGTCTACGGCGGGTACTGCTCCGACATGACCCGCACCGTGGCTCTGGGCCACGTCACCGAGGAGATGGACAAGGTCTACCACACCGTGCTCCAGGCCCAGCTGGCCGGCATCGCCGCCGCCAGGGCCGGCGTCACCGGCGCGGCGGTCCACGAAGCCGCCGCCAAGGTCATCGGCGACGCGGGCTACGGCCCCTACTTCGGCCACGGCTTCGGCCACGGCGTGGGCGTGGAGATCCACGAGCAGCCCAATGCCGCCCCCTCCAACGACAAGCCTCTGCCGGTGGGCGCGGTGATCTCCGCCGAGCCGGGCATCTACCTCCCCGGCAAATTCGGCGTCCGCATTGAGGACGTGGTAGTGGTCCGGGAGAACGGCTGTCTGGACCTGATGCGCGCCCCCAAGCAGCTCATTGTTCTGTAAAGAGTCACAAGAGAAGCCCCCGGACCTGTGGGTCCGGGGGCTTCTCTTGTGACTCCGCGGCGCTTGCGGGATCCCCGCCGCGAGCGGGAGGTCATCTAAAGGTGGATCTGGAAGTCCCCAAAGGGAAACAGCCCCGCTCCCTGTAC
Organism: uncultured Oscillospiraceae bacterium; assembly: GCA_958423465.1. Classification (GTDB taxonomy): domain Bacteria; phylum Bacillota; class Clostridia; order Oscillospirales; family Oscillospiraceae; genus Pelethomonas. The sequence continues at coordinate 45,101 of CATZRD010000012.1, forward strand.
CAGCTTCCCGCTTTTCTCGATTTCGTCAAACGCCCCCGCGACTCTCTCTATCGTGTCGGCGGGGACCGCGAGCTGGTGATGACCGGGCAGGATCCGGCCGACATCCAGCGTTTTCACCCTCTTGACCGATCGGCAAAACAACTCCGGGTCCGTCGTGGGATAGAACGCGTCAAGACAGCCCAGATAGATCAGGTCGCCCGCATACAAATACCCGCGCTGTGGCTCGTAGAAGCAGCAATGCCCCGGGGAGTGGCCGGGAGTGTGGATGACAGTCAGCAGACGCCCGCCCAGATCAAAGGTATCCCCATCGGTAAATACCGCCGCCGGCGTCCCATGAAAGACCTGATACGCTTCCGGGTCGAACCCCTTTGGAAAGTCGCAGGGCTTCGCCGTCAGATTCCGTCTGACCACCTGCGGAGGAAGCGGGAACCGCTCAGCCAGCCAGTCTCTCTCCGCCTCGTGGACCTCGATATGGGGGAAATACCTGTGCCCGCCGATGTGGTCCCAATGGGCGTGGGTGGTGATCACCGTGACAGGAAGCCGGGTCAGCGCGTCCACTGCCGCCCTGATATTGTCCACGCCTAAGCCTGTATCGATCAAAACGGCCCGCCGCCGCCCACACAGCAAATAGCAGTGGGTCTCCTCCCAGTGTTTGTACTCGCTGATCGCGTATGTGTCCTTGTCGATGCTCTCAACTGTGAACCAGCCGCCCATGTCCGCACCCCACAATGTTTGATGTTCCGCCGCTCCTGTCTGAATCAGTATACCACGCCGCCGGGAGGGTGTAAACGGCCAAAAGAAAATCGGCAGACCTCTCATCGAGGTTTGCCGATCTCATGGCAGCGGGAGAAGGATTCGAACCCTCACATACGGAGTCAGAGTCCGCTGTGCTACCTTTACACAATCCCGCTGTGTTCTTGCGAACAGTGACTATTATACGGATTTCCCCTGAAATGTCAATACCTTTTTTTCAATTTCTTCCGAATTTCTTTTTACATCCCGTCCCCTCTGTCAAGGGCCGCCGCCGCCGCATATTCTGTAGTGTAAATCCGTGATCTGGGAGGCAAGACATGACAACGGCTACACATTTCTTTCTGGGCGCCAACAGCGGCCAGGGATTTCAAAATCTGTTCGACCGGTTCTGCGCGCCGGAGGACCACTATGACCTGGCGGTCCTGAAGGGCGGGCCCGGCGTCGGCAAATCCACCCTGATGGCAAAACTGGGCGCGGCCATGGAGGCCAGGGGCGAGGCGGTGGAGTACCTCCACTGCTCCGGCGACCCGGACTCCCTGGACGGCGTGTACATCCCCCGCCTCCGCGCCGCCATGGTGGACGGCACCGCTCCCCATGTGGTGGAGCCAAAATACCCCGCCGCAGCGGATCGCTACGTCAATCTGGGAACGTTTTACGATATTGCCCAGGCCAAGCGGGACCGGGACGCTATCGTAGGCTTCACGCAGGCGTGCTCCGCCGCCTACCAGCGGGCCTACCGGGCCCTGGGGGCGGCCCGGCAGCTCAGCGACAGCGCCGCCGCCCTGGTATGGGACGTGGTGGATCAGCAGAAGCTGCTCAAGCGCGCGGACGGCATTATCGCCCGGGAGCTGCGGGGGCGGGGCGAGGGCGGCCCCGACAGCTTCCGGTTCCTGGGCAGCGTCACCTGCAAGGGCGAGATCTGGCGGTTCGACTCCGTGGAGGCCCTCTGCCCCCGGGTCTATCAGCTCCAGGACAGCTTCGGCCTGGCGGACCTCATGCTCCAGCGGATCCGGGCCGCCGCCGGGGCCAGAGGATTCCGCTCCATCGTCTGCCTGGACCCGGAGCACCCCCAGCGCATCCACCATCTGCTGCTGCCGGAGCTGGGGACCGCCTTCGTCACCAGCCGGGAGGGCATGGAGCTGCCCGGCGGCGCTTACCGCCGGGTCCGGCTGGACGCCATGGCGCCCGCCGCCGCGGTGAAGGAGCACAAGTCCCGCCTGCGGTTTATCCGCAGGATGGCTGCCGCCCTGCGCCAGGAGGGCGTGGACGCTCTGGCCGAGGCCAAAGCCAGCCATGACCGGCTGGAGGCGGTATACCGGCCCTATGTGGATTTTGCCGGCGTGGATCAGATAGCCGCCCAGGAGATCGCCCGGTTCGAGAGCTATCTGTAGCGCTTGAAGCATCGGTAGACACGAAGTCCCCGCGCCGGATTTTTCCCGGCGCGGGGACCTTCTTCTAATACGCAATGACGATGCCGCCGTCGCTGGCGTACACCGTGGAGATCCCGCCGGTGGGCACAATGAGGATCTCCCCAAAGTCGCACCGCTGCCGGACCATGTCCCGGACCTGCTCTGCCCGCTCCCGGCAGTTGCAGTGGGCAATAACGAGCCGCCGTCCCACATGGTCCGCCTGCTCCACGATCCGGCCCACCATCTTCGCCAAAGTCTGGCGCATGGAGAGACCCTGTCCCAGCTTCTCGATCTCCCCCTCCCGGGTGCCGCCCATCAGAAGCTTCACCCGCAGGGTGCCGGTGACCAGGGACTGCACCCGGGTCATGCGGCCGTTTTTCCGCAGATTATCCAGATTCTCCAGTACAAACATGGTATGCATCCGGGAGATATACGCCTCCACCGTCTCCACCACCCACTGGAAGGACTCCCCCGCCGAGGCCAGCTGGTGAATCAGCAGGGCGATCTGGGCCTGCCCCGCCGAGGCGGAACGGGAATTGAACACATGGACGTTGCCCCGTCCCCCCTCCTCCCGGTAGATGGCCCGTGCCTGCATAGCCACGTTGTAGGAGCCGGACAGCGCGGCGGACAGGGTGACGATGTAGGTATCCTTCCCCTCCTCAAACTGCTCCAGATACTGGCTGGGAGCGGGACAGGCGGTCCTGGGCGATTCGCGGCTGCCTGCCATCAGATCCAACAGGGTCTGCTGGTGAAAGCTCTCATCGTCCACGATGACCTTGCCGCCCACATGGATGGACAGAGGGACCTGCACAAACCCGTCGCTGGGCAGGAGCAGCGTGGTCGCGTCAGTACAGCTGTCGCCGATGATCTTGTATGTCATAAATAAAACCGCCTATCATAATATTATATATTAGATTATACCCCCTCTTTCTGGAAAAGTCAATGGGGCGGCGGGATTTGACCAAAAGTTCCAGCTCAGTTCAGGGCCTTGTCGATGGCCTCGCTGTACAGCTCAAACATGCCGTCCGCGTCGCCGGCCCCGGTCTCGATATGGGTCACCGTGCCCTCCGGGTCAATGACCAGGGTGTACGGGATACCGCTGGTGGGATAGAGGGCCGACACCGTACCCTCCGGGTCCAGCGCTACCGGGAAGGTATAGCCATAGGCCGTCATAAACCGTTCCACGGTCTCCTGGTCCTCGCCGCAGTTCACCGCCACCAGGCACAGCTGATCGCCGTACTTTTCCTGCAGCCGGGGGAAGGCTGGCATCTCGCCCACGCAGGGACGGCACCAAGTGGCCCAAAAGTTCAGCAGCACCACCTGGCCCTCGTGGTCGGAGAGGGTGAAGCTCCCGCCGTCCGCCAGAGCGGCGGTAAAGTCCCGGCAGGCGTCGCCCTCCCGGATGGGACCGGCCTCGTCCCCGCCGCAGGCGGCCAGGGTCAAGCACAGAGCCAGCAGCAGAAAGAAAGCGGAACATGTCCTACAGATCTTTGTTTTCATGGTTTTTACTCCTTTCCCGACCGTTCAGCGGCGTAGATGTCCACAATGTTCCCCAGGATCTCCACCGTCTTGTCCATGCCCTCCACCGTGACGCACTCGTAGGGGCCGTGGAAATTGACGCCGCCGGTGCCCAGATTGGGACAGGGCAGTCCCATGAAGGACAGCCGCGCGCCGTCGGTGCCGCCCCGGATGGGGCAGGTCACCGGCTCCAGCCCCGCCTGGCGGACGGCCCGGCGGGCGTTGTCGATGAGGTGCATGCAGTCCTTGAGCTGACCGGCCATGTTGTAGTAGCTGTCCTTCATGGTCAGCTGGACCTTCGCCTTGGGGTGGCCCGCCTGGACCGCCGCCGCGGCCTCGCTCATACGGGCCTTTTTCTCCTGGAACCGGACCCAGTCGTGGTCCCGGATGATATAGTCCATTTCGGCAGAGCTCACGTCCCCCCGCATGCTGTCCAGATGGAAAAAGCCCTGGTAGCCGCTGGTACGGGCGGGGATCTCATCCGGCGGCAGCAGCCCCGCCAGCTCCATGGCGATGAGCAGGGCGTTCTCCATGGTGTCCTTGGCCTCGCCGGGGTGGACGGATACGCCGGTGATCCCGATATGGGCGGAGGCGGCGTTGAAGTTCTCGTACTCGATCTCCCCCTCCCTGCCGCCGTCCACCGTGTAGGCAAACGCGGCGCCGAAGGCGGCCACGTCAAAGTGGTCCGGGCCCTGGCCGATCTCCTCGTCAGGGGTAAAGGCCACGGAGATGGGGCCGTGGGGGCGGCCCTCCCGGATCAGGGTCTCGCACAGGGTCATGATCTCCGCCACGCCGGCCTTGTCGTCGGCACCCAGCAGGGTATCGCCGCTGGCGGTGATGAGGGTGCGGCCCCGGAAATCCGCCAGGACCGGGAAATCCGCCGCCCGGATGACCCGGCCGTCCCTGGGCAGGACCACGTCGCCGCCGTCGTAGTTTTCGTGGAGGATGGGCGTCACCCCCTCCCCGGAGAAGGCGGGGGCGGTGTCCACATGGGCCAGGAAGCCCAGGGCGGGCACATTCTCCCGGCCTGGCGTGGCGGGCAGGCGGCCCATGACCACGCCGAAATCGCTGACCGTCACATCCTCCAGCCCCAGCTCCCGCAGCTCCTCCGCCAGCAGGCGCAGCAGGTCCCACTGGCAAGCGGTACTGGGGTTGGTCCCGCCGCCCTCGGCGGACTGGGTGTGGATGGCTGCGTAGCGCAGAAAACGCTGGTATGCTCTCATCGCTTTCTTCCTTTCTCGTTTATGGCGGGGCGTCTCACATCCAGATGGAGAACACCCGCAGCACTTTTTCCAGCGCCCGGCGGGACCAGCGGCGCTTCCGCCAGGCCGCCAGATCCACCGGGGCGCTGCGGGCCATGACGTCCGTCAGGTCCTGCTGGATATCCCCCACAGCCTCCGCGCCGTAGAGCATCACGCCGTTTTCGTAGTGGAGCTGGAAGCTGCGGTAGTCCATGTTGACGGTGCCCACCATGGCGGCCTCCCCGTCGGCCACGAAGCTCTTGGCGTGGAGGAAGCCCGGTGTGAACTCGTAGATCTTCACCCCGTGGGTCAAAAGCCGCTCGTAGTAGGACCCGGCCACGATCTTCGTATACCAGTGGTCCCAGATCCCCGGCAGCATCAGCCGCACGTCCACCCCGCCGTCGGCGGCGGCGCACAGGGCCCGGACCACGCTGTCCTCCACGGCCAGGTAGGGCGTGGTGATCCAGATGGAGCGGCGGGCGCTGGAGATACACTGGATGTACAGGTCCTCCGCCGGGTTTTCCGGGTTGTTGGCAGGACCGTCGGCGAAGCACTGGCACCATCCGGCGGCGGAGCGGCTCTCCAGAGGCCGGTAGTAGTCGTGCTCATTGGGCAGACGGCGGCCCAGCATCTCCCACATATGGAGGAACCGGCTGGTAAGGCCCCAGGCCCCAGGCCCGTCCAGCAGCACGCCGGTGTCCTTCCACTCCCCGAACCGGCGGAGGATCCCCACATACTCGTCGGCCACATTGACGCCGCCGGTGTAGGCGTACTGCCCGTCCACGCACAGGATCTTCCGATGGTCCCGGTAGTTGAAGTACAGCCGGTTCACATACTGGTGGACCGGATTGAACACATGGACCTCCATCCCCGCCTCGCGCATCCGGTCGATGGTCTCTCCCCGCATCCGGGTAATATTGCCGAAATCATCGAAGATGATCTTGATCTCCACCCCCCGGCGGGCCCGGTCCTCCAGAATCGCCAGCAGCCGGTCAAAGAGCTTTCCCTCCGCCAGGATGAAATACTCCAGAAAGATGAACCTCTCCGCCCGGGCCAGCTTGTCCAGGGCGTCCTCGAAGAAGTCCCGCCCCGTGGGGAAATAGGTCACGGCGGTGTCCCGGCAGACCAGAAAGTCGTTCCGGTACAGCTGGACCGCCGCCCGCTCCCAGGTGGGGCAGGCCCGGGCCAGCCGCTGCAGATCCGCCTGGGCCTGGTTCCGCTCACCGGGGCGGACCGGAGGCGCCTTTACCGGCAGCAGATTCAGCCGTTTGCTCTGGATGTTGCCGCTCCACAGGACGTAGAGGATCATGCCCGCCACCGGCAGCGCCGCCACCAGCAGCGTCCAGGCCAGCTTGTAGCTGGCGGGGGCAGAGGTGGACTGGATGTTGATGGCCACGGCCACCGCGGCCGCCTCCATGAGGATGAAGATAATGGTGGCGTGCTCCTGCAGGAACATACTCAGCAGCAGCACCGCGGCGATGTTCGCCGCCAGCAGGGCCACCGCCAGGGCGATCCGCAGCCCGGCGGCGATCCGACGCTCGGTGGTTTGCTTCACAGGGCGCTTCACATTCGGCTCCTTTCCCGGGTCCTGCCCCCCAGGCGGGGACGGATCAGTGGTTTTGCTCCAGCAGTCTGTGCTTGACATCCCACAGCTTCTGGCTCAGATCCACATAATACTTGTGGGGGTTATCAAAGCGCTTGACCTCGTCCCACAGGGTGTCCACCTGCTCCCGGCAGTAGTCCCGGATCTGGTCCAGGGAAGGCAGGTCATAGACCAGCTCGCCCCCCCGGAACACCGGTACCTGCAGCTCCCTGGCGGTGAAATCGTAGACCTCCTTCTTTTTCCAGGTGGCGTCTGGGTCAAAGATGACCAGAGACCTGGAATCGTCCACCGTCTCGTCGTGGACGGTGAGGTAGTCGGCGATGGCCTTGCCGGTGTCGTTGCCATAGAACCGGTAGAGCTTCTTGAAGTGGGGAGTGGTGATCTTGGCCACGTTCTCCGAGATCTTGATCTTGGGGGTAATGGTCCCGTCGGGGGCCTCCACCGCCGCCAGCTTGTACACGCCGCCGAACACCGGCTCGCTGCGGGCGGTGATGAGCCGCTCGCCCACGCCGAAGGAGTCGATCTTCGCCCCCTGGAGCAGCAGGTCCCGGATCAGCTCCTCGTCCAGGGAGTTGGAGGCGGAGATGGTGCAGCTCTCCCACCCGGCGGCGTCCAGCATCTTCCGGGCCTCCTTGGAGAGATAGGCGATGTCGCCGGAGTCCAGGCGGATGCCGCACTTGGTGATGCCCATGGGGCGCAGCACCTCGTTGAAGGCCCGGATAGCGTCGGGCACGCCGCTTTTCAGCGTGTTGTAGGTATCCACCAGCAGCACGGCGTTGGTGGGGTAGATCTCGCAGTAGGTCTTGAAGGCCTCGTACTGGGAGGGAAACATCTGCACCCAGGAGTGGGCCATGGTACCCACGGCGGGTACGCCGTAGATCTGGTCGGTGACGGCGCAGGCGGTCCCCGCCACGCCGCCGATGTAGGCGGCTCTGGCCCCCACCACGGCGGCGTCCACCCCCTGGGCCCGGCGGGAGCCGAACTCCATGACCGCCCGGCCCTGAGAGGCCCGGACCACCCGGTTGGCCTTGGTAGCGATGAGGCTCTGGTGGTTGACGCACAGCAGGGCAAAGGTCTCGATGAGCTGGGCCTGAGGGGCGGGGGCCCGGACGGTGATCAGCGGCTCGCCGGGGAACACCGGCGTCCCCTCCGGCACGGCCCACACGTCGCCGGTGAAGCGAAAGCCCCGCAGGTAATCCAGGAAGTCCTCCTGAAAGAGGTTTTTGCTCCGCAGGTAGGCGATATCCTCCTCGTCAAAATGGAGGTCCCGGATATACTGCACGAACTGCTCCAGCCCCGCGGCGATGGCGAAGCCGCCGCCGTCGGGCACCTTGCGGAAAAACACGTCGAAATAGGTGATCTGATCCTGCATCCCCTTGCGGAAGTACCCGTTGGCCATGGTCATCTCATAGAAGTCAAAGAGCATGGACAGGTTCAGCTTTTCCTTATGTTCCATCATGGACGTTCCTCTATTCTCTGTTATAAAGTCGTCCGGCCCGGCGGGCGGAGACGCCGCCCGCTGTCCGGACGTTTATATAGTATATCTTTTTTTCTTCTTTTGCAACGATAGAATTGACAAATTCTTCCCCATCCCCTAATATGGAGAGGCTTAAGTACGGTCACTGACCTAAATCAGGAGGTCTTTTCCATGTCTGTCATCTTAGGGATCGATATCGGCGGCTCCACCACCAAGATCGTGGGGCTGCGCCCCGACGGCTCCCCCATCGCCATGCGGCGGGTCCAGGCCCAGGACCCCGTCACCAGCCTCTACGGCGCTCTCGGCGGCTTTCTGTTCGCCAACGGTCTGGCCCTGGCCGACGTGAGCCGGATCGCCCTCACCGGCGTGGGGGCCTCCTACGTCACCGGCGACATCTATGGGATCCCCACCCAGGAGGTGGCGGAATTTACCGCCGTGGGCACCGGCGGCCTGGCTCTCAGCGGCCAGGAGCAGGCCGTGGTGGTCAGCATGGGCACCGGCACCGCCTTTGTCTGGGCGGAGCGGGGGCAGCCGGTGCGCCATCTGTGCGGCTCTGGCGTGGGCGGCGGCACCCTGGCCGGGCTGTGCTCCCGGCTGTGCGGCACCCGGAAATACGACCAGATCGTCAAGCTGGCCCAGGAGGGCAGCGTGTCCGCTATCGACCTCACCGTGGGGGACATCACCCAGGGGAACCACCCTTCCCTGCCCCTGGACATCACCGCCGCCAACTTCGGCAACGTGTCCGACACCGCCACTCCCGGCGATTTCGCCGCCGGCGTGGTGAATATGGTGCTCCAGTCCATCGGCACCACCGCCGTCATGGCCTGCCGGGCCTGCGGCGGCGACACGGTGGTGCTCACCGGCTTCATGGCCAATCTGCCCCAGGCCCGGGCGTGCTTCGACCTCTTCACCCGCCTCCACGGCATCCGGTTCATCATCCCGGAAAACGCCCCCTTCGCCACCTCCATCGGCGCGGCCATGTCGGTATAAAGGCATCAAAAAAGCGCGCAAAGGAAGAGAGGCTTTCCCCCGGGAAAACCTCTCTTCCCTATTCGATCCCGCGTACCGTCAGGCGGCGGTCCTTTACGGTGAAACGGACCTCCCGCCCGGCGAAGGACATACCGTAGATCCTGTCCGGGTCCGTCTGGTAGGAGGGGCGGGGATCCTGGGCCAGCACGCCCAGCAGGGCCTCCCTCTTCTCAGGCGGCAGCATAGACAGCAGCTCCGCCGGACACTCCACCTCCAGCAGACGCCGGGCCACCCGGTCCGTGAAGCCGCCGGCGGCCTCCGGGTGGCTGTCGGCGTAGGGCAGATAGGGCTTCACGTCGTAGATGGGCGTGCCGTCCATCAGATCCGCCCCGGCCACCACCAAAGCGGGGCCGTCGGCCCCCCGCCAGTCCACCTCCACCAGGCGCACGGAGGAGAGGCCGATGGGATTGGGCCGGAAGGGCGACCGGGTAGCGAACACTCCCAGCCGGTGGTTGCCCCCCAGCCGGGGCGGGCGCACCGTGGGAGACCAGCCGGCCTCCGCCGCGGCGGAGAACTGCCAGATGAGCCACAGGTGGGAAAACTCCTCGATGCCCCGCAGGGCGTCCGGATTCCGGTAGGGCGGCTCGAACACAACCCGCCCCCGCAGCTCCTCCACCAGTCCGCTCTGGCGGGGGATGCCGAACTTGGCGGGAAGGTCTCCCCGGAACCGGGCCACGATCTCCATGGGCCTTGTCTCCCCCATACGCCGTCCCTCCTCCGCTGTTTTCCTCAGTATACCCGGCGGGACGCACCTTGTCAACGCCGGTCCCCGCCGAAAAAACCGGCAGACCCCCAAAAATTATTTCTTGACAAGCGGGCCCGGCGGGCCTATACTGCATCTAGGATAAATATGACGCTCCCCACGGGAGCAGACTGACCACCCCACTGCCGGCGGCGCGGAACGCGCCCCCTCTGTTCGGTGGTTTTTTTGCGGCCAATCGGGGGCACCATCGAAACGGAGGTTTTTCCATGACAAAAGACGTGGTCATCATCGGCGCCGGCCCCGCCGGCATTTTTACCGCCCTGGAGCTTCTGAAAAAGGGCAGCCGCCAGAGCATCCTCATTGTGGAAAAGGGTCAGGCTGTGGAAAACCGCCGCTGCCCCAAGAGCAAGACCAGCCGGTGCGTGAACTGCAAGCCCTACTGCCACATCACCACCGGCTTCTCCGGCGCGGGGGCCTTCTCCGACGGCAAGCTGTCCCTCAGCTATGAGGTAGGCGGCGACCTGCCCACCCTCATCGGCGCGGACCTGGCCCAGGAGACCATCCACTACGCCGACCAGATCTACCTGGAGTTCGGCGCGGACACCCATATCGAGGGTCTGGGCAATACCGAAGAGGTCAAGGAGATCCGCAAACGGGCCATTCAGGCGGGGCTGAAGCTGGTGGACTGCCCCATCCGTCACCTGGGCACCGAAAAGGCCCAGGACCTGTACTACGCCATCGAGCAGTACCTGCTGCAAAATGGCGTGGAGCTGCTCTTCGGCTATGAGTGTACCAACCTGATTCTGGACGGCGGCGTGTGCCGGGGGGTCCAGATCACCAACGGCCGGGACAGCCGGGAGATCCAGGCCCGCCACACCGTCATCGCCACCGGCCGCCGGGGGGCGGACTGGCTGGAGAGCCTCTGCGCCGAGCACGACATCGCCCACCAGCCCGGCACCGTGGACATCGGCGTGCGGGTGGAGGTGCGCAACGAGGTGATGGAGACCGTCAACCGGGTGCTGTACGAGTCCAAGCTGGTGGGCTACCCCAAGCCCTTCAAGAACAAGGTCCGCACCTTCTGCCAGAACCCCGGCGGCTTCGTCAGCCAGGAGAACTACGACAACG
>CATZRD010000013.1 GCA_958423465.1 uncultured Oscillospiraceae bacterium
TGATGGAGCTGAAAAAGGAGCTGAACTAGACCTGGCGGCTTCCCCGGCGCTGGCGTGCCGTGCGAGTGTTTCGCGGAGCGAAACCTCGGCGCAAGGGCGAATTCACCTCGCCCGCGCAGGTAAGATCGCCAACGGGGTCCCCGCAAAGCCCGCTTTGCGGGGGGCGGCCGCCAGGATGCTGGAATTCGAGTACGCGGCCATTCTGCGGGACCGGCTGATGGAGCTGAAAAAGGAGCTGAACTAGACGCTTTCTCCGCCTGCGGGCGGGAAGCGCCGGGAGCCGCCGCTTCCGCGGCGAGAGAAAGGAGATCTCCATGGATTCAGAGCGCACCCTGACGCAGAAGATCATCCTGATACTGCTCCTTGCCATGGCGGTGATATTTGCCGTCCTCACCGCCGTCAGCCGGAGCAGGCCCGGCGTGGCCTTTCATGACACGCTGCTGCGGATCTCTCAGACGGGGGACCGGACGGTCTATTCCGGCAGCCTCCGGGGCAGCGAGATCGCTGTCGCCAGCCGCCGGGAGGGGACGGATACGGAGGTGACGCTGTCCGTGGACGGCCGCCTCCGCCACACCTACCGCCTGGAGCGGCTGGAGGGGTCCATCGTCACTGACTACGGCTTCGGCGCCTTGGCCTGGCGGATTCGGATCACGGAGGACGGCGCGGTCACCTTTGAGGGCGGGGTCCTCCCTGACGGGGACTCCTTTTACCTGGTGGACGAGGACGGCTTCATCTTTACGGGAGCGGCCCTGACCGTGGTGGGCCAGTCGAATCCAGTCGCCAGCGCGCCGAACCTCACCGCCTGGCAGGTGGTCAGCTTTGCCGGCGGGCAGGCCCGGTCTGTCCGGGGCAGCTGGGGCGTCTACGGGGCGGCCCTGCTTCTGTCGGTGATCTGCGCCCTCAACACCGCCTTCCCCAGAGGGATGTTCTACCTCGCCCACATGCTCTCGGTCCGTGACCCGGAGCCTACGGAGTTCTATCTGTCCGTGCAGCGCCTGAGCTGCGTGGCGCTGACCGTCGTGGCCTTCGCGGCCTATCTCTACGGCCTGCGCCTGATCCAATGAGCGCGAAGGAGGATGCCACATGTCCGGCAGGAAAGAGGAAAAGACCAACGTCATGCGGGCGCTGGAACAGAAGAAGGTCCCGTATACCGCCTATACCTACCCCCACGACGGGGAGACCGCTCCGGACGGCGGGTCGGTGGCGGCCATGCTGGGCCGGGACCCGGCGGCGGTGTTCAAGACCCTGGTGACCCGGGGGGCCTCCGGGGCCTGCTATGTGTTCGATATTCCGGTGATGGAGACCCTGGACCTGAAAAAGGCGGCCAGGGCGGTAGGGGAGAAGTCCGTGGCGATGCTGCCCAGCAAGGAGCTGCTGCCTCTCACCGGCTACGTCCACGGGGGCTGCTCCCCGGTGGGCATGAAGAAGCTGTTTCCTACGGTGTTCCATGAGAGCTGTCTGGAACAGGATACCATCTGCGTCTCCGCGGGGAAGATCGGATATCAGGTGGCGGTGCGGCCGGAGGACCTGATCGGTCTGGTGCGGGGGACCACCGCCGACGTGGTGGTATAGGGGGGAACATGAGCGGGGGCTGCGCGCCCCCGGACCCCGCGGTCGCTTTTTGCTCGCACAAAAAGGAACCAAAAATGCGCCAAGACCTACGGTCTTGGAACCCCTTTATATCGGTAGATTGTACGGGTGAAGAGTTTGTAATGCCACTGAACGACCGGTCCTACGGGGTTCTGATCTATGGAACAATTTGGTCCAACTTCGGCTGTCGCCCTTTTGAAGGGATAGAGTCATCTATTGGAGCGTATCGAAGGAATTGCCCTTTTGAACGGTTCGCACCGCAGGGCAGAGAGGTCGGGTAGACGAAGAAAGTCCTCATTGACACAGGCGCGAGGAACGGTAGAGCACAAATCTTTGCCGTCGCGTCAACAAATCGGCGTGGGGGCCCTCAGGGGCGGCGAAGCCCCCTGAGCGCCCCTTTGGATACTTTCCCGGCGAGGGGAAAGTATCCCGGGAGTACCCCCGCCCCGAAGGGGCGGAAGCATCCCCCCGCCGGGGGGGAAAACAAAAGAGGAGGCAGCCATGACAGAACAGTCAAACACCATTCTGCGGGACTTTCAGATCCGCAAGACCAAAGCCCAGAAGGAGACCTTCCGTGCCTGGCTCTGCGCCGAGCTGGAGAAGGCCGGCTACGCCCCCAAGGTGGAGGCGGAGCGGAGCCTGGTCAAAAGCCACAACGTGGTGGCCGGGGACCCGGACAGGGCGGAGGTGATCTTCACCGCCCACTACGACACCTGCGCGGTGCTGCCCTTCCCCAACTTCATCACACCCCGGAATTTCCTGTTCTACCTGCTCTACCAGATTCTGATTCTGGCGGCCATGATGGTCGTGATCATTGCCGCGGTGGTGGTCCTGCTGCTGGCGGGGGACCGGATCTTCGACGACCCGGCCATCAGCTCCGCGGTCACCGGCGTGGTGATGTACGGCCTGCTGCTCTTCTTCGTATTCTGGATGCTGGGGGCCGGCAGGGCCAACCGGCACACCGCCAACGACAACACCAGCGGGGTGCTGACGTTGCTGGAGAGCGCTCTGGCCCTGCCGCCGGAGGACCGGGACAAGGTGTGCTTCGTATTTTTCGACAACGAGGAGAAGGGCCTTTTCGGCTCCTCCGCCTTCGCCCGGCGGCACAAGGCCGCCCGGAAGGAAACGCTGGTGGTCAACTTCGACTGCGTTTCCGACGGGGACTACCTCCAGCTCTACCCCTCCAAGGCGGTGAAGCGGGACCCGGCGGCTATGGAGGCCCTGGAGCGGGCCTTTCAGGGCCGGGGGGAGAAGGAGACGGAGGTCTACCGGGGCTTCGCCTTCTACCCCTCGGATCAGGCCCAGTTCAAAAAGGGCGTGGGGGTCTGCGCCCTGAAGAAAAAGCCCCTTCTGGGGTACTATATGGATCGAATCCATACCGGCCGGGACACGGTGCTGGAGGAGGAGAACATCGCCCTGCTTCGTGACGGCGCCCTGCGCCTGGCGAAGAACGTGAAAGGAGAACGGTGATATGGCCTACGACTGGCTGGAGAGCTGGCTCATGAGCCGGCCCGGGGCGGAGCACGACTATAAGGCGGAGTGGGGCTGGGACCGCTACATGGTCCGGGGCAAGCTCTTCGCCGCGATCTGCTCCCCCAGCGGGATGACGGATACCCGCTACAACGGACACACGCTGGTGAATCTGAAATGCGACCCCCGGCTGGGGGAGCTGCTGCGGGAGCGGTACCCGGAGGTGCTGCCCGGCTTCTACTGCGACAAGCGGACCTGGATCGCCGTGCTGCTGGACGGTGATCTGCCCGACGACGTGCTGCGGGACCTGTGCGGCCGGTCCTACGCCCTCATCGTGGAGAAGCTGCCCAAATACGTCCAGCGGGAACTGGCGGCGGCGCTTCCGCCGGAAGGGCATAGCTGACATAACAATTTTCCGCGGCGCTGGCGGCGGCGCGGGCACGTTCCGATTTCAACGCGACAGGAGAAATACGACCGATGCAGGATAGAATCTTTATCAAGGGCGCCCGGGAGAACAACCTGAAGAACATTGACGTGACCATCCCCCGGGACAAGCTGGTGGTGGTGACGGGCCTCAGCGGCTCGGGGAAATCCTCCCTGGCCTTCGACACCATCTACGCCGAGGGCCAGCGGCGGTATGTGGAGAGCCTCAGCTCCTACGCCCGGATGTTCCTGGGCCAGATGGAAAAGCCCGACGTGGACTATATCGACGGGCTTTCCCCCGCCATTTCCATCGACCAGAAAACCACCAGCAAGAACCCCCGGTCCACCGTGGGCACGGTGACGGAGATCTACGACTACCTCCGTCTGCTGTGGGCCCGGGTGGGCACCCCCCACTGCCCCGTGTGCGGCAAGGAGATCCGCCAGCAGACCATCGACCAGATCATCGACCAGATCCTGGCCCTGCCCGAGGGCAGCCGAATCCAGATTCTGGCCCCGGTGGTCCGGGCCAGAAAGGGCGAGTACGCCAAGGTGTTCGAGGACGCCCGGCGGTCCGGCTATGTCCGCTGCCGGGTGGACGGGGCGCTGTACGAGCTGACGGAAGACATCAGGCTGGAGAAGAACAAAAAGCACGACATTGAGATCGTGGTGGACCGGCTGGTGGTGCGCCCCGACGTGCGCCGCCGGCTGACGGACAGCGTGGAGACCGCCTCCGCCCTGGCCGGGGGGCTGGTCATCGCCAACGTCCTGGGGGAGGAGGAGCGGGACATCCTGTTTTCCCAGAACTACGCCTGTGAGGACTGCGGCGTCAGCATCGAGGAGCTGACTCCCCGGATGTTCTCCTTCAACAACCCCTACGGGGCCTGCCCCGCCTGTACCGGCTTGGGCAGCCAGCTGAAGGCGGACCCGGAGCTGGTGGTGGGAGACCCCTCCCTGTCCCTGCTGGACGGGGCCATCACCGTCTCCGGCTGGGGCAACATCCGCTCCGACGGCATCAGCCGGATGTACTTCGAGGCCCTGTCCAAGAAGTACCGCTTCAAGCTCACCACCCCCTGGCGGGAGCTTTCCAGGGAGGCCAGAGACGTGATCCTCTACGGCACTAAAGGGGAGAAGCTGGAGCTGCACTACGACCAGCCCCGGGGCAAGGGGGTGCTGCACCAGAGCTTCGAGGGCATCTGCAACAATATTGAGCGCCGGTATCGGGAGACCCAGTCCGACGCCAGCCGCCGGGAGCTGGAGGAGTGCATGTCGGAGTGCCCCTGCCCCGCCTGCCGGGGCAAGCGGCTGAAGATGGAGAGCCTGGCCGTCACCGTGGGGGGCAGCAGCATCTACGATTTCACCACCCTCAGCGTGGTGGAGGCCCTTCGCTTCGTGGAGGCGCTGAAGCTGACCGACACCCAGAGGATGATCGCGGACCGGATCCTGAAGGAGATCCGCTCCCGGCTGGGCTTCCTCAGCAGCGTGGGCCTGGAGTATCTCACCCTCAGCCGGTCCGCCGCCACCCTCTCCGGCGGCGAGAGCCAGCGGATCCGCCTGGCCACCCAGATCGGCTCCAGCCTCATGGGGGTGCTCTACATCCTGGACGAGCCCTCCATCGGCCTGCACCAGCGGGACAACGACAAGCTGCTGGACACCCTCCGCCGCCTCCGGGATCTGGGCAACACCCTCATCGTGGTGGAGCACGACGAGGACACCATGCGGGCCGCCGACTATATCATCGACGTAGGCCCCGGCGCGGGGGTCCACGGGGGGCAGATCATCGCCGCCGGCACGCCGGAGGAGGTGATGAACACCCCCGGCTCCCTTACCGGCCAGTACCTCTCCGGCAGGCGGTATATCGCCGTGCCCAAGGCCCGGCGGAAGGGGAACGGCCACAGCCTCGTCATCCGGGGGGCCGCGGAGAACAACCTCAAGAACGTGGACGTGACCATCCCTCTGGGGGCGTTCACCTGCGTTACCGGCGTCAGCGGCTCCGGCAAGTCCTCCCTGGTCAACGAAATTTTGTACAAGCGGCTGGGGGCGGACCTGAACCGCATGAAGTGCCGTCCGGGAAAGCACAGGTCCATCGAGGGGGAGGCGTATCTGGACAAGGTCATCGCCATTGACCAGAGCCCCATCGGCCGCACCCCCCGGTCCAACCCCGCCACCTACACGGGGATGTTCAACGACATCCGGGATCTCTTCGCCTCCACGGCGGAGGCCAAGGCCCGGGGCTACGGCCCGGGACGGTTCAGCTTCAACACCCGGGGCGGCCGGTGCGAGGCCTGCTCCGGCGACGGCCTGCTGAAGATCGAGATGCACTTTCTGCCGGACGTGTACGTCCCCTGCGAGGTGTGCAAGGGCAAGCGGTACAACCGGGAGACGCTGGAGGTCCGCTATAAGGGCAAAAACATCCACGAGGTGCTGGAGATGACCGCCGAGGAGGGCAAAGAGTTCTTCAAGCCCATCCCCAAGATCGCCGCCCGGCTGAACACCCTGTGCGACGTGGGCCTGGGCTACATCAAGATCGGTCAGGCCTCCACCACCCTCTCCGGCGGCGAAGCCCAGCGGGTAAAGCTGGCCACGGAGCTTTCCAAGCGCTCCACCGGCAGCACCATCTATATCCTGGACGAGCCCACCACCGGGCTTCACACCGACGACGTGGGCAAGCTGCTGGAGGTCCTGCAGCGGCTGGTGGACGCGGGGAACACGGTGGTGGTCATCGAGCACAATCTGGACGTGATCAAGTGTGCCGACCACATCATCGACCTGGGCCCCGAGGGGGGCGACGGCGGCGGGCAGATCGTCTGCACCGGCACCCCCGAGGAGGTGGCGGCCTGCGAGGCCAGCTACACCGGGCAGTATCTCAGAAAAATACTCAAATGACACCTGACTGTCAACAGCAAAGGAAACTGCGATGGATCTGATGACTTGGCTCAATACCACTCCGGCGGGGGAGTTCTGCCTCACCGCCCTGGTCTCCATGCTCCCGGTGGTGGAGTTGCGGGGCGGAATCCCCTTCGGCATCAGCGCGGGACTGTCTCCGGCTCTGGCGGTGGCGGCCTCCGTGCTGGGGAATATCATCCCCGTGCCCTTCCTGATCTTATTCACCCGCCGGGTGTTCGCCTGGCTGCGGCGGCACATCCCGGCCCTGGAGGGGTTCCTCTCCCGGCTGGAGCGGCGGGCGGAATCCAAAAAGGAGCTGGTCCTGAAGTACAAATTCTGGGGCCTGCTGATTCTGGTGGCCGTCCCTCTGCCGGGGACCGGGGCCTGGACCGGGTCGCTGGTGGCCGCCGTCATGGACCTGCGGCTGAAAAACGCCATGCCCGCCATTGCCGGCGGCGTGCTCATCGCCGCCGCCATCGTCACCGCCATCACCCTAGGGCTGTTCAGCCTGTAAGGGAAAGGCCGGCGGGCGGCTGTCAAATCCCGCCGCCGCCGCATAGACTGGCATAAGCGAAACAGCCGGGCCGCCGGGCCCGGCGGAACGGAGGAAGCTTATGCGGCTATGGCAGGATGGCCTGGTGGCGGCGCTGGCGGCGGTGGGCCTGGCCTCGATCTTCTGGACGGTGGTGCGGACCATCCTCTTCGCGCCGCCGCCCCAGCGGTGGAGGACGGCGGCGCTCATCTCCGCCCAGGGGGACGGGGCGTATCTGGAGGACCAGGTCCGCACCCTGGAGCGGCTGGGACGGGACCGGGGCGTATTCGGCCGGGTCCTGATCGTGGACTGCGGCCTCACGGAGGAGGGGCGCAGGCTGGCCCGGCTGCTGGCCCGGGAGGACCGGGGCGTGGGCCTCTGCGGCCCGGACGAGGTGGAGCGGTATCTGATACAGTAGAAAAAACGCCGTCCGGCGCTGCCGGCGGCGAAGGAGGGCGGACCATGGGCGGCACGGCCACCATCGACGGCACCATACTGAATTTGATTTTCCAGAACGAGGAGAACGGCTATACCGTGCTGCGGCTGGTCACTGCCGACGGGGAGGCGGTGACGGTGGTGGGGGCCATCCCCTGCGCCGCCCCGGGGGAGGATCTGATCGTCACCGGCCGGTGGGTCAGCCACCCGGTCCACGGCGACCAGTTCCAGGCCCAGCAGGTGGAGCGGCACATGCCCACCACCGAGGCCGGGATCCTCTCCTACCTGTCCTCCGGCGCGGTGAAGGGCGTGGGCCCCGCCACGGCGGAGAAGCTGGTGGGCCGTTTCGGCGCCGACGCTCTGCGGGTGCTGGAGGAGGAGCCGGGGGAGCTGACGAAGATCCGGGGCATCACCGCCAAAAAGGCCCGGGAGATCGCCGAGAGCTACCGCTATCAGATCGGGATGCGGCGGCTCATGGAGTTCCTGTCCGTCAACGATCTGCCCCTGAGCCTGGCCCTGCGGCTGTACCGCCGCTACGGCTCCCAGGCCATGGAGGCGGTGCGGAACGACCCCTATCTGCTGGTGGACGAAGTCTACGGAGTGGACTTCTCCGTCATGGACGAGATCGCCCTGTCCATGGGGATCGCCGGGGACAGCCGCCGCCGGGTGGAGGCCGCGGTCCTGTTCGAGCTGACCTACAACCTGAATAACGGCCACGTCTTTCTGCCCCGAGACAAGCTCATCGCCGCCGCGTGCCAGCTCATCGACTGCCCCCCGGACACCGTGGAGATCGCCCTGGACGACCTCATCGGCCGGGGCGCCGTCCGGAGCCAGCGGGTGGCGAAGGTGGACGCCTGCTACCTCCGGCGGCTCTATGAGGCGGAGACCCACGTGGCGGCCAAGCTGGAGGAGCTGCTGCGGTTCCAGGCGGACCAGGGCAGGGAGGTGGACCGGATCATCGACCAGATCCAGACGGAGCAGGGCATCACCTACGCCCCCGCCCAGCGGCGGGCGGTGGAGCTGGCGGCGCGGCAGGGGGTGCTGCTCCTCACCGGCGGCCCCGGCACCGGCAAGACCACCTCCGTCCGGGGCATCGTGGCCATGCTGGAGCGCATGGGGCTGAAGCTGCTGCTGCTGGCCCCCACGGGCCGGGCGGCCAAGCGGCTGGGAGAGCTGTGCGGCCGGGAGGCCCAGACCATCCACCGGTGTCTGGGCATGGTGTGGCAGGAGGACGCCGGGGAGGTGACCTTCCAGAAAAACGAGCAGGAGCCGCTGGAGGCGGAGGCGGTCATCGTGGACGAGATGAGCATGGTGGACCTGCCCCTTATGAGCGCCCTGCTGGCCGCTCTGCGGCCCGGCTGCCGCCTGGTGATGGTGGGGGACCCGGACCAGCTCCCCTCCGTGGGACCCGGCAACGTGTTCTCCGATCTGATCCGTTCCGGCCGGATCGAGACGGTGGCCCTTACCCAGATCTTCCGCCAGGCCCAGCGCAGCGCCATCATCCGGGCCGCCCACGCGGTGAATCAGGGGATTCTGCCGGAGCTGCGCAACGATTCCGGCAGCGATTTCTTCTTCATGCGCCGCCGGGACCCCCAGGCGGCGGTGGATCTGGTGGTGGAGCTGTGCGGCCGCCGCCTGCCGGAGAATATGGGGGTGGACGCCGGGCAGATCCAGGTGCTCTGTCCCACCCGGAAGGGGGAGTGGGGCACCTGGCAGCTGAACCGCCGCCTTCAGGCGGCTCTGAATCCCCCCGCCCCCGGCAAGGGGCAGAAGGTCTGGGGGGATACGGTGTTCCGTCAGGGGGACCGGGTCATGCAGATCCGCAACAACTACGACGTGCTGTGGGTGAAGGACGACGGGACCACCGGCTCCGGCATCTTCAACGGCGACGTGGGCACGGTGGAGGAGGTGGACCCCGCCGGGGAGCTGCTCACCGTCCGGTTCGACGACCGGGTGGCCACCTATGTGTCCGATATGCTGGGTGAACTGGAGCTGGCCTACGCCGTGACGGTACATAAGTCCCAGGGCAGCGAGTACCGGGCGGTGGTCCTGGTGGCCCTGCCCGCCGCCCCGGCCCTGATGGTCCGGGGGGTGCTGTACACCGGCGTCACCCGGGCCAGGGACCTGCTGGTGGTGGTGGGAGACGACGCCGCCCTGGGGCGGATGGCCGCCAATGACCGGCAGCAGCGGCGGTACTCCGGCCTGCGGTGGCGGCTTCGCCAGCAGGGGGAGGGGACTGGACAAGTTTAACAAATTGTCTGGTTTTATTCACACATTCTTCATTGATGTTTTCCAGAAGCTGTGGTATACTGGACCTGCGGTGGGAGAGTCCCGCCGGCGCGGCCCCGGGCCGCGCGGATCATCTCACGGACAGGAAGGGGAGCTTTCATGAATATTCTGTTCCTGCTGACGCCTAAGGCCATGTGCGCCTACGTGCGGGAGGAGGATACCATTCGACAGGCGCTGGAGCGGATGGCGGCGTCGGGCTATGCGGCGGTGCCCATTCTGGCAAAGGACGGGACCTACCGGGGGACCCTCACCGAGGGGGACCTTCTGTGGGCCATCAAGGATCTGTATCTGATGGACATGAAGCAGGCGGAGGGCCACGGCATCATGGAGATCGCCCGCCGCAAGGATAACCAGCCGGTGTCTGTGACCACGGCGGTGGAGGACCTGTTGGAAAAGGCCGTGGAGCAGAACTTTGTTCCCGTGGTGGACGACCGCAACGCCTTTATTGGCATCGTCACCCGGAAGGCCATTATGCAGTACTGCGTCAAGAGCGGGCTGATCGCCCGTCCCGCCCCGTCCCGGACGGAGTTTGCCCACCGCCGGGCCGTTACATAAGAAGAGAAAGATAAAGAGGAGAGGAGCCGGCCGGCTCCTCTCCCTTTTTGCCTTTTGCCCGGGATAGGGAACGACCCCCTTATCCCAGATGCACCAGCTGGTCGATGCCCAGGGCGCAGATCAGGGCGCCCGCCTCGGTCTGGAGGCCGTGCTGGCGGTTGACGGCCTCCAGCACGCCGTTGCGCTTTTCCCGGGGCACCACGATGGCCAGGATCTCCTTTTCCTCCTGACGGCTGAGACGCTGGAGGCCGGCGAAGTCCTCGCCGCCTACCCAGCGGCCCCGGACGATGGTGCCGCCCCGGGCGCCGGCTTTTTTGGCGGTGTCCATCACCGCGTCGGTGAAGCCCTGGTTCACCGTCACAAGGATTAGGCTGCTCTTTTGGGTTTGCTCCATGGGTCCCACCTCTTTCTCCGTTTTGGTTTGGGCGGCGATCACCGCCGCCGCCAGATTGCTGACCGCCTCCAGGGACAGGGTGAAGGCAATGCCCCGGCCGGGGACCTGGCCCCGCAGCTCGTCGTCCAGGGCCGCCAGCAGGCCCCTGGCCGTGGAGGCGGGGGCCAGGCTGAGGACGATGTCCTTCTCCGAGCTGCCGATGCCCAGAATGTCCAGGATCTCGGAGGTGGCGGTGCCGGAGCCCTCGCACCGGATATGGGTGAACACCTGGCGGGTGCGGTAGAGCTTGATGAGCTTGCCGCCCCGGCCCCGCTCGATGATGCTGACGATGAGCAGCAGCCGCTCCGGACGCTGATTTTTCACGCGGCCACCTCCTCGTCATAGTACAGTACCACATCCTCCGCCCGGGAAAGCTCCAGCCGGAGGGCCTTTGCCGCCAGCTGCTTCCGGACCCGGCCCGCCAGGCCCATGAGCTGGATGGTCACCAGGGGCGTCATGGCCACCATGGCCACCAGCCCGAAGGCGTCGGTCATCAGATCTCCGCCCACCGATTGGCAGGCCCCCATGGCGAAGGGCAGCAGAAAGGTGGCGGTCATGGGACCGGAGGCCACGCCGCCGGCGTCGAAGGCGATGCCGGTGAACATCTGGGGGACGAAAAAGGTCAGGAGCAGGGCGAAGAGATAGCCAGGGATCAGAAACCAGAGGATGGAGATCCCGGTGAGCACCCGCACCATGGAGATGCCCACGGAGATGGCCACGCCGATGGACAGCGCCCGGCGCATGGCGCTCTGGGACACGGCGCCCATGGAGACCTCCTCCACCTGACGGATCAGCACATGGACCGCCGGCTCCGCCGCCACGATGAAGTAGCCCATGAGCATTCCGACGGGCACCAGCAGCCACTTGTGGCCGCCGCCGGCAATGGACGCGCCGATGAGCTGTCCGGCGGGCATGAAGCCCACGTTGACGCCGGTGAGGAACAGCACCAGCCCTATGTAAGTGTAGACCAGGCCGCTGATGATCCGCAGCAGCTGGGTCCTGCGAAAGCGCCGGGTGATGAGCTGGAACAGCAGGAACATGGCGCAGATGGGGACCATGGCCACGGCCACTTCCCTGGCGTAGGCGGGAAAGGCCCGGGCGAATTCCGCCGCCGCGTCCCGGGTGGTGACGATGTCCGGCAGGGCCGCGGGGGTATAGCTGGCGGAATCGGGGGAGAAGCAGATGCCCAGCACCAGCACCGACAGGATGGGGCCGATGCTGCACAGGGCCACCAGACCGAAGCTGTCGCTGGTGGAATTCCTGTCCCGGCGCATGGAGGCCACGCCCACGCCCAAAGCCATGATGAAGGGCACGGTGATGGGGCCGGTGGTGACGCCGCCGGAGTCGAAGGCCACGGGGATGAAGTCCCGGGGGGCGAACCAGGCCAGCAGGAACACCAGGGCGTAGGCGCCCACCAGCAGGTAGGACAGAGGCACCCCCATCAGGATGCGGGCCAGAGCGATGACCAGGAAAGCGCCTACCCCAGCCGCCACGGTGAAGATCAGCACCCGATTGGGGATGGCGGGCACCTGCTGGGCCAGCACCTGCAGGTCAGGCTCCGCCACGGTGATGAGCACGCCCAGCACCAGGGCCACGGCCAGCGGTCCGGCGGCGTGGCGGGCCCGGCTCATGGACGCGCCCATGGCGCTGCCCATAGGGGTCATGGACATATCCACCCCCAGGGTGAAAACGCCGATGCCCACGATGAGCAGCAGCGCGCCGAAGAAGAACAGGACCAGCGCCCCCGTGGTCAGCGGGGTCACGGAAACACTCAGCACCAGCACGATGGCGGTGATGGGCAGCACGGAGGTCAGGGATTCGCGGATCTTTTCCAAAAGCTGCGGGTTGATTCTCAAAACAGTCCTCCTCTCTGATATCGCCTTCCGGGCGGGGGATCACGGGAATAGCCAGGCCGGCGGCGTCTCGTCCTCCGGGGGCAGCGTCAGATCCTCCCCGGGCACATCTCCGCCGGCGGGGACGTCCTCCGGCGGCAGGGTGGGCTCGCCGCCCCCGCCCTCGCCGCCGTCAGGCGGCTGGGGGGTGTCCGCCGGCTTCCCGGCGATGCCCACCAGAATGATCTGGTTGCGGCTCTTGTAGCTGCTCTTGGCCTCCAGAGTGGAGGAGAGCAGCTTGCCGTCGCCGCTGTAGATGTTGCGGTAGCTCTTGACCTCGTAGCCCACATAGCCGTTCTGCTTCTGCTTCTGGGTGCCGTAGGGCAGGTCCTCGGTCTCCACATACTCGGTCTCATAGCTGGTGGTGCTCAGCACGTCCCGGGTCATCTTGACATAGGTATCGTCGGTCTTGGTGCCGTAGATGCTGACGGTGAGCTGGCTGTTGGCGTAGCTGACGTCGATGCGGATGGGATAGCCGGTGTTGTTTTTGAACCGGAACTCCGGCCCGCCCCAGGAGACGGTGGCGTCCATGCCCAGGGTGATATAGCCGGGGTAGTACCGGTGGGCGTACCGCTCCACGATCTCCAGGTTGGCCAGCAGGGAGGCCAGATACACGGTGCTGGACACCTGGCAGATGCCGCCGCCTACGGTGTTCACCGTCTCGCCGTTGACGTAGGTGGCGGCTTCGCCGAAGCCCCGCTCCACCGTGCGCTCCCCCACCACCAGATTGTAGTCGAAGATATCGCCGTCGTTGAGGATGGTGCCGTTGACCTGGTCGCCGGCCAGCTTCACGTTGCCCTTTCGGGCGGCGGTGCCGCTGACGTCGGTGGTGGTGGTGGACAGCAGGTCCCGGAACAGCACCGCCTCCAGCTCCTGGGCGGTCATCTCCGGGAACACGATCTCCGCCGGGAGCTTCACGGTCTCCCCGGCCTGGGCGGCGTCCAGGGCGAAGGCGGCGGCGTCGGGGTCCAGGGACACGCCCACATGGCCGTCCACCACCTGGCCGGACTCGATATCGTACCGGGCGGGGCTGGCCTCGGCGCTGAGGCCGGCGGCCATGGCCTCCAGATCCAGCTCCCTGGCGGGGACGGAGGACCAGGGGGCCTCCACGGCTTCGCCGGTGTTTTCCGCCAGCATCCGGGCCAGACCGGCCCGGTCCAGGGCCTGCCCGTCCTGGGCCCGGGTGGCGAAGAGGCCCTCCCGGGTCAGCTCATAGCTGCCGTCCATCGGGGCGCGGTCAAAGCGGCCGGCCATGTCCGCCACGGCGGCGTCCAGCGCCGTCTGCTCGTAGTGGACGGCGGCGCTCACCTCGCCGCTTCCCAGGCCCAGCAGGCGCCGGGCCATGGTCCAGCCGTTGGCGAACCAGCCGGCGGGGCCCTCCTCCCGCCCTACGGACCAGGCCGCAGCGGCCTGCTCCTCCGGCTGGACATAGGCCCCCAGCTCCTTCAGCGTCCAGGTCCCCAGGTCGTACCCGTCGGCGGAGACGGACACCGTCCGTTGTTCCAACTGGGCCGGCAGCTCCCGGGCCAGGATCTCCGCGGCCTCCTCCCGGCTCTTTCCCGCCAGCTCCACGCCGGACACGGACACGCCCGGGAAAATGCCGCCGTAGGTGTTGGCGTATATCCCAAGCCCCGCGGCGGCCAGCAGCAGCACGCCGGCGGCGGATGCCAGGACGATGAGCCATATCCGCCCGCGGCCGGGCGCCTGACCCTCCTGGGAGGGCGCTACGCGTTTTCCATTCATAGATGAGGCTCCCTTCTCCCACGGAGCGCCTCCGCCCCGCCGGGTAGAATGATTCATAATATTTTACCATAGCGGTATGGAAAAAGCATTACAATTTTGTAAAGGACCGGAGAAATTTTTCCACCGGCAATTTCCTGGTCCTCAAATATTGACTTCTCCGGAGGGACGGGGTAAAATACCAAATTAGTTTTGAAAAATTTGTATATGGAGGAGGCGTTTTCATGGCAGTGAAATACATCTTCGTGACAGGCGGCGTGGTTTCCGGTTTGGGCAAGGGGATCACAGCCGCTTCTTTGGGCCGTCTGCTGAAGCAGCGGGGGCTGCATGTGAAGGTGCAGAAGCTGGACCCCTACCTGAACGTGGACCCGGGTACCATGAGTCCCTACCAGCACGGGGAGGTGTTCGTCACCGACGACGGCGCGGAGACGGATCTGGACCTTGGCCACTACGAGCGGTTCATTGACGAGAGCCTGGACGTGAACTCCTCCGTGTCCTCCGGCAAGGTGTACTGGGACGTTCTGAACCGGGAGCGCCGGGGGGACTACCTGGGGGGCACGGTGCAGATCATCCCCCACATCACCGGGGAGATCAAGCGGCGGATCTACTCTCTGGACACGCCGGGCACCGACGTGGCCATTGTGGAGATCGGCGGCACCGTGGGCGATATCGAGTCCCAGCCCTTCCTGGAGTCCATTCGCCAGGTGGCGGCGGAGCGGGGGCGGAACAACGTCATGTTCATCCACGTCTCCCTCATCGTCTCCATCCCCGGCACCGGGGAGCTGAAGAGCAAGCCCACCCAGCACTCCGCCAAGGAGCTGCTCTCCCTGGGCATCCAGCCTGACGTCATCATGTGCCGCAGCGACGAGAAGATCCCCAGGGACATCCTGGAGAAGATCTCCCTGTTCTGCAATATCCCCGTGGAGAACGCCATCCCCAACCTGACGGCGGACCTGCTCTACGAGGTGCCCCTGATGCTGGAGCGGGAGGGACTGGCGGACGTGGTGGTCCGGCGGCTGGGCCTTATCTGCCACATGCCGGACCTCACCGAGTGGGCCACCATGGTCCACCGGGCCAAGCACCCCAAGGGCGCCGTGGAGATCGCCCTGGTAGGGAAGTATGTGGCCCTCCACGACGCCTATCTCTCCGTGGTGGAGGCCCTGACCCACGGCGGCATCGAGAACGACGTGAAGGTGGACATCCGCTGGGTGAACAGCGAGGAGGTCACCGACGAAAACGCCGCCCGGCTGCTGGCCGGCTGCGACGGCGTGCTGGTCCCCGGCGGCTTCGGGGACCGGGGCATCGAGGGCAAGATCAGCGCCGTCCGCTACGCCCGGGAGCATCAGGTCCCCTTCCTGGGCATCTGTCTGGGGATGCAGATGGCGGTGGTGGAGTTTGCCCGCCACGTCTGCGGCCTGGAGGGCGCCCACTCCAGCGAGCTGGCCCCCGCCACCCGGTATCCCGTCATCGCCCTGATGCCGGACCAGGTGGGCGTGACGGACAAGGGCGGCACCATGCGCCTGGGCAGCTGCCCCTGCCGGCTGGCGGAGGGGAGCCTGGCCCGGGCGGCCTATGGGACCGACCGGATCGACGAGCGCCACCGCCACCGCTATGAGTTCAACAACGACTACCGGGAGACGCTGACGGAGGCGGGCCTGCGGCTCACCGGCCTCTCCCCCGACGGGCGGCTGGTGGAGATCGTGGAGCTTGTGGACCACCCCTGGTTCGTGGGCGTCCAGTTCCACCCGGAGCTGAAAAGCCGTCCCAACCGGGCGCACCCCCTGTTCCGGGAGTTTATCGCCGCGAGCAAAAAGCATCAGAGCGAAAAGTAGTTCGCCGCGGGGACGGCGAAAGAAATACTTGCAAAACCAGATTTCATGATATACAATATTAGGTGAGCAAGCCGGACCCGGGCCGCCGGAAGAGGCGGCCTGTGGAGATACGCTGCTGCGAGAGAAAGGAGCCGATCTATGCGCGATTATGTGATCTATACCGACAGCTGCTGCGACTTCCCAGCGGAGATGGTGGAGGAGCTGGAGCTGCAATTACAGCCGCTGTCCTTCCTGATGGAGGGCAGGGAGTATTTCAACTACCCGGACAACCGGGATATGGACCCCCATGTGTTCTACGATAAGCTCCGGGGGGGCAGTCTGGGCACCACGGCGGCGGTGAACGTGGGCGTCTTTCAGGAGGACATGACCAGAATCGTGGAGGCGGGTCACGACATCCTGTGCATCAGCTTTTCCTCGGGCCTTTCCACTACCTACCAGTCCGCCTGCATCGCCGCCCAGGACGTGATGGCGGCTTATCCGGAGAGCCGGATCGCCGTGGTGGACAGCCGGGCCGCCTCTCTGGGCCAGGGCCTGCTGGTCTATCTGGCGGTGCAGGAGAAGCGGAAGGGCCGGTCTCTGGAGGAGGTACGGGCCTTTGTGGAGGAGCGGAAGGATCACATCGACCACTGGTTCACCGTGGACGACCTGAATCACCTGAAGCGGGGCGGCCGGGTATCCGCGGCGGCGGCCCTCTTCGGCACCATGCTGCAGATGAAACCGGTGCTCCATGTGGACGATGACGGGCACCTGATCCCTGTCAGCAAGGTCCGGGGCCGCAAGGCGTCCATCCAGGCCCTGGCGGACAAGATGGAGGAGCTGGTGGAGGACCCCAGCGTGGTATTCATCAGCCACGGCGACTGCCTGGCCGATGCCCAGACGCTGGCGGAGATGGTGAAGGCCAAATTCCCGGTGGAGAAAATGGTCATCAACTACGTCGGTCCCGTCATCGGCAACCACTCCGGCCCGGGGACGCTGGCGCTGTTCTTCCAGGGGAAGAAGAAGTAACGGGCAGATCCTGTTTCCGGGGCGGAGTGGTTGCCGCCGCCGGGAGTCCGGCGTACAAGTGTTTCCGCCGAAGGCGGGAACCTTGAAATCGGGCGAATTCACTTCGCCCGATTTGAGTGAAACAGGGCTCCCGCCGGATGGAACATCCGGTGGGATAACCACTCCGGCCCGGGGACGCTGGCGCTGTTCTTCCAGGGGAAGAAGAAGTAAATCAAGAGGGACGCTTCCTGACCGGAAGCGTCCCTTTTTCACGTTATACCCGGTTGATGACGGGGATGATCATGGGACTGCGCTTGGTGTGCTTGAAGAGATAGCCGCTGACGGCGGATTTCACGCCGCTGCGCAGCTCGCCCATGTCGCCCCGGCCGCCCTTGCCCAGAGCGGACCGGGCGGCGTTTCCGGACACCTCCCGCAGCTCCCGCATCAGGTCCTCGGACTCCTTGACGTAGATGAAGCCCCGGGTGATGATCTCCGGCTCCCCCAGAAGCTGGCCGTTCTGGAGATTGATGATGACCACCACCATGCCGTCCTCCGCCAGGATCTTCCGGTCCCGCAGCACCGCGGTCCCCACGTCTCCCACGCCGCTGCCGTCGATGAGCACCGCGCCGGAGGGGGCGGGGGTGTCCGCCACCTTGATGGTCTTGGACGTCAGCTCGATGACGTTGCCGATATCGGGAAGGACGATGTTTTTCCGGTCCATCCCCATCTCCATGGCCAGGTTCACATGGCGGCGGAGCATCCGCTGCTCCCCGTGGAGGGGGATGAAGAACCTGGGCCGGGTGAGGGCGTGGATGATCTTCAGCTCCTCCTGGCAGGCGTGGCCGGAGACGTGGAGGGGATCGGACTTGTCGTAGACCACGTCCACGCCCTTGCGGAACAGCTCGTTGATGACCCGGCCGATGGTCTTTTCGTTGCCGGGGATGGCGCTGGCGGAGATGATGACCCGGTCCCCGGGGCCCACGTCGATCTGCCGGTGCTGGGAGAAGGCCATGCGGTACAGGGCGCTCATCTCCTCCCCCTGGCTGCCGGTGGTGACGATGACCTGCTTGTCCAGGGGCATGGCCTTGATCTTGTTGATGTCCACCACGGTGTTCTTGGGCAGCTTCATGTAGCCCAGCTCCGTGGAGACCTTCATGATGTTCTCCATGCTGCGGCCAGTGACGGCCACCTTCCGGCCACAGGCCGCGGCGGCGTCGATGACCTGCTGGATGCGGTGGACGTTGGAGGCGAAGGTGGTGACGATGATTCGCTGCTTGCAGCCGGTGAAGAGCCGGTCGAAGGTCCGGCCCACGATCTTCTCGCTCATGGTGTAGCCCGGCCGCTCCACGTTGGTGGAGTCCGCCAGCAGGGCCAGCACACCCTCCTTGCCCAGCTCGCCCAGACGGCCCAGATCGATGACCTCCCCGTCGATGGGGGTGGAGTCGATCTTAAAGTCGCCGGTGTGGACGATGACGCCCATGCTGGTGTGGATGGCGAAGGCCACGGAGTCCGCGATGGAGTGGTTGACGTGGATGAACTCCACATAGAACTTGCCCACCCGGATCATCTCCCCCGCCTCCACCGTGATGAGCTTGGTGGACTTGAGAAGGCCGTGCTCCTCCAGCTTCAGCTTGATGAGCCCCGCGGTGAGGCGGGTGCAGTAGATGGGCATATTCACCTGCTTGAGGACGTAGGGAATGGCGCCGATGTGGTCCTCGTGGCCGTGGGTGATGAAGAGACCCCGGATGCGGGCCTTGTTTTTCACCAGGTAGGATACGTCAGGAATCACCAGGTCGATGCCGTACATGTCGTCCCCGGGGAAGGCCATGCCGCAGTCCACCACGATGATGTCGCCGCCGTGCTCATAGACCGTCATGTTCTTGCCGATCTCATTGAGACCGCCAAGAGGGATGATTTTCATTTTTTCTGCCAAATTTGTGCACTCCTTTTTGTTGAAAACAGTCAAAATTGTCGATGTGGCAGGCAACAGTAAGGTAACGGGCGAGGCTCCCGGAAATTCGCGCCCCGCTTCGCGCGACGCCGGGAGGGCCGTGGCCCGCTATGTAAGCCTGCTGTTTCCGCTCCGAAAGCGGGGCGTGAGCCCCCGGTCCCGGAGGGACGGACGCGGTCTGCCGCCCTGGGGCGGGGGCCGCGGTATTTTATCACGGACCCGCCGCCGGGGCCCGCAAAAAAATCAGAGGAAGGGGGATCGCCGGGCCGTGGAGGCCATGGAGATCCGCGCCAGTTCATATCAGTATAGCACACTTCCCCCGGATTGTATACATAAATTTTTCCATCCCAGGTTCGGACTGTGCCTGCCTCCGCCGATCTGACCGGCTGGCGCATTGAAATGCGGGATCGGCCGTGCTATAATGAAAAAGAAAAATCCACCTTTTATGGAGGAATGGCCCTATGAAAAGATCTGTCAAAGCGTCGATCCTTGCAGCGGCGGCATTGGTCTGCCTGCTGGGATTAGCCAGCTGCGGAAGCGGGGGGGGCGGACGACTTCCCTGCGGGCGAACCGGTCGTGATCAAGATCGACAGCGGGGAGGTCCGCAGTATCACTGGACTGGAAGTGACCAGGGAGCTGAGCCGGGACGATGGGATATACGCCGATCTGTACGTTGAAAACAACGGGTCCAATCCCGTCGCGGCGTCGATCAACGGCCAGAACGAGAGAACCTTCCAAGCGGGGGAAAAGGGCCATATCCGCCTGGAGGTGACCCGGACCTTCTGGGGCGGGGACAGAGAGTACACATTCAAGGCCGTGCCCGGCGCCAATGGGGGTTCGGTCAGCCTCTGCTATGAGATCATCCAGGGCGGTGAAGAGGCCCTGCCATTCTCCTGAGGCCGCCGGCACCCGGCGGCAAAAAGACTTGAGTTTTGGCGGCGGGTCAGGTATAATGAATCGTTAAGAATCAGAGAGCTGTAAGGAGAAGAGCCTGTGGACAGAACGCAAGTGGTGGTCCCCGCCGCGGACATTCAGCGGCAGAGGGAGTTTATCGAAAAGCTGGCGGAGATCCACCGCCGGGAGGGCCGCGCCCCCCTGGCCATGGTGGATACCTACGGCTGCCAGCAGAACGTGGCGGACAGCCAGCGCCTGATGGGGATGCTCCGGGACATGGGCTGCGGCTTTACCCGGGAGGCCATGGAGGCGGATATCATCGTGGTGAACACCTGCGCCATCCGGGAGAACGCGGAGAAGAAGGTGTTCGGCGTCATCGGCCAGCTCAGCCACGTGAAGGAGAAAAATCCGGGGGCCGTCATCTGCCTGTGTGGCTGCATGGCCCAGCAGAAGACGGTGGCGGACCGGGTCCGGGCCTCCTACCGCCATGTGGACCTGGTGTTCGGGCCCCAGGCCCTGTGGCGCTTCCCGGAGCTGCTGTACAGCGTCTACACCCAGCGCCGCCGGGTGTTCTCCATCGAGGACGAGTACGGCTCCATTGCCGAGGGACTGCCGGTGGTGCGGGAGAGCGCCGTGAAGGCCTGGGTGTCCGTCATGTACGGGTGCAACAACTTCTGCTCCTACTGCATCGTCCCCTACGTCCGGGGCCGGGAGCGGAGCCGGGAGCCGGAGGAGATCCTCGCCGAGGTCCGCGCTCTGGCGGCGGATGGCTGCAAAGAGATCACCCTTCTGGGCCAGAACGTCAACTCCTACGGCAAGGATCTGGATACCCCCATGGATTTCGCCGGTCTGCTGGAGGCCATCGACCAGATCCCCGGAGACTATCTCATCCGCTTTATGACCAGCCACCCCAAGGACGCCGGGGAGCGGCTGTTTGAGACCATGGCCCGGTGTACCCATGTGGCCCATCAGCTCCACCTGCCGGTACAGTCCGGCAGCAGCCGGGTGCTGAAGGCCATGAACCGGGGCTACACCCGGGAGCAGTACCTGGAAAAGGTGCGCCTTGCCCGCGCCGCCATGCCGGACCTGGTGCTCACCAGCGATATCATCATCGGCTTCCCCGGGGAGACGGAGGAGGAGGCCATGGAGACCGTGTCCCTGATCCGGGAGGTGGGCTACGACGCCCTCTTCACCTTCATCTACTCCCCCCGGCCCGGTACCCCGGCGGCCAGTCTGCCGGACCCCGCCTCCCGGGCGGAGAAGCAGGCGTGGTTCGACAAGCTGGTGGACGCCCAGAACGAGATCTCCGCCCGGCTCCACCGGGCCTATGTGGGCAAGACCCTGCGGGTGCTGGCGGACGGCGAGAGCGGCGATGAGCGCTGGCCCCTCACCAGCCGGACCCAGGGCGGCCGGCTGGTCCATCTGGCGGGGGGCAGGGAGCTGATCGGGCAGTATGTCCAGGCGAGGATCGTGGACAGCAATACCTGGGCGCTGTTCGGAGAGGTGGTATAAGGAATTCCACACCCCTTCGGGGCGGGCGGGGGGATTCTGGGGGCTGCCCCCTTTGAACCCCCAAAGAACGATTTGTTGACGCGACGGCAAAGATTTGTGTTCTACCGAACCGCGCACCTGTGTCAATGACAGCTTTCATCGTCTACCCAACCCCTCTGCTCTGCGGTGCCTACCGCTCAAAAGAGCAATGCGGTTCGATACGCTCCAATAGATGACTCTGCCCCTTTGAAAGGGCGACAGCCGAAGTTGGACCAGCTGGTTCCATAGATCAGAACCCCGTAGGAATCGGTGGTTCAGAGGCATTTGCAGCTCTTCACCTCCGCCGCAGTCCGACTCCAAGGGGTTCCAAGACCGTATGGTCTTGGCGCACTTTTGGGTACTTTTCCTGCGGGGGAAAAGTACCCCGCCCGTGGGTGCGGGAACCCACAAAAGCAATTTGAAGGACAATTCAAATTTTCCCCCGCCCGGCAGGGGCAAACCATAGAAAGAGGAAAAAGCCATGGCTGAGATCACCCCCATGATGCGCCAATACCTGGAGATCAAGGAACAGAACAAGGACGCCATTCTGTTTTTCCGGCTGGGCGATTTCTACGAGATGTTCAACGACGACGCCCTGCTGGCCAGCCGGGAGCTGGACCTGACCCTGACCACCCGGGACCGGGGCAAGCCGGCGGAGGACCAGGTGCCCATGTGCGGCGTGCCCTACCACTCCTGCGACGGCTACATCGCCCGGCTCATCGCCAAGGGCTACAAGGTGGCCATCTGCGAGCAGACCGAGGACCCGGCTCTGGCCAAGGGGCTGGTAAAGCGGGACATTATCCGGGTGGTGACGGCGGGCACCGTGGACAGCTCCATGCTGGAGGGGAAAACCCCCAACTACATCTGCGCCGTGTATCTGGACGGTGAGCGGGCGGGGATCTGCTTCTGCGACATGACCGCGGGGAAGGCCCACGCCACCGCCGCTTCCGGCGGGGATCTGACCGCCTGGCTCATCAACGAGCTGGGCCGGTTCTCCCCGGTGGAGGCGGTGATGAACCCCGCCGCCTACGGCCAGCCCCGCCTGACGGAGGTGCTGGAGGCGAAGCTGGGCTGCCGGCGGGAGAATCTGGGGGACGAGCCCTTCCGGGAGGAGAAGGCCCGGCAGGCGGTGCTGGACCAGTTCGGCGCCGGCGCCTGCGGGAGACTCCCCGCCGGGAACAGCGCCGCCCAGCAGGCCCTGGGGGGGCTGCTGGACTATCTCCAGGCCACCCAGAAAACAGATCTCAGCTACATCAACGACTTGGAATACTACGAGCAGGGCCGGTTTTTGGAGCTGGACCTCACCGCCCGGCGGAATCTGGAGCTGACGGAGACCCTGCGGGGCAAGGAGAAGCGGGGAAGCCTGCTGTGGGTGCTGGACAAGACCAGGACCGCCATGGGCGGGCGGCTGCTGCGGTCCTGGCTGGAGCGGCCCCTGCTGAACGTGTCCGCCATCAACCGGCGGCTGGCCGCCGTGGACGCTCTGGTGCGGGACACGGTGGGCCGGGAGGAGCTGAGCCTGACCCTGGCAGACATCCGGGACATGGAGCGGCTTTTGGGCCGCATCGTCTGCGGGTCCGCCGGCGGCCGGGACATGGCCTCCCTGCGGGCCTCTCTGGAGCAGCTCCCCCGGGTGAAGGAGAAGCTGGCGCCCTTTACCGCCGGGCGGCTGGGGGAGCTGGCGGCGGAGCTGGATACGCTGGAGGACGTGTACCGCCTCCTGTGCGACGCCATTGTGGACGACCCGCCCTTTTCCGTCCGGGAGGGGGGCTTCATCCGCCCGGGCTATCACGCCGAGGTGGACCGCCTCCACGACATCCTTTCCGGCGGCAAGGGCGTCATCGCCGAGGTGGAGGCCCGGGAGAAGGAAAGGACCGGCATCAAGGGCCTGAAGGTGGGCTACAACAAGGTTTTCGGCTACTACATCGAGGTGAGCAAGTCCTTCTACGACCAGGTGCCCGCCGACTATATCCGCAAGCAGACCCTGGCCAACTGCGAGCGCTACATCACCCAGGAGCTGAAGGATCTGGAGCACACGGTGCTCACCGCCAGCGACCAGGCGGTGGCCCTGGAGCACCAGCTCTTTGTGGACCTGTGCCGCCTGGTAGGGAATCAGATGCACCGGATCCAGGCATCCGCCGCCGCGGTGGCGGAGCTGGACACCCTGCTGAGCTTCGCCTCAGTGGCGGCAAAGAACAACTACTGCTGTCCCACGGTGGACGACAGCGGCGTCATCGAGATCCATGACGGCCGCCACCCCGTGGTGGAGCGGGTGCTGAAAGACAGCCTCTTCGTGCCCAACGACACCTATATGGGCCGGAAGGAGGACCGGGTGGCCATTATCACCGGGCCCAACATGGCGGGGAAATCCACCTACATGCGGCAGGTGGCGCTGATTACCCTCATGGCCCAGGTGGGGTCCTTCGTCCCCGCCAGGAGCGCCCACATCGGCGTGGTGGACCGGATCTTCACCCGGGTGGGGGCCAGCGACGACCTCAGCGCCGGCCAGTCCACCTTCATGGTGGAGATGACCGAGGTGGCGGACATCCTGAAAAACGCCACGGAGCAGAGCCTGCTGGTCCTGGACGAGATCGGCCGGGGCACCAGTACCTACGACGGCATGTCCATCGCCCGGGCGGTGCTGGAGTACTGCGCCAAAAAGCTGGGGTGCAAGACCCTCTTCGCCACCCACTACCATGAGCTGACGGAGCTGGAGGACGCCCTGCCCGGCGTGAAGAACTACTCCATCGCTATCCGCAGCCGGGGGGAGGAGCTGATCTTTCTGCGGAAGATCATCCCCGGCGGGGCCGAGGGCAGCTACGGCATCGAGGTGGCCAAGCTGGCCGGGATCCCGGAGCCGGTGATCCGCCGGGCCCGGGCCGTTTTGAAGGAGCTGGAGGACCAGTCCGGGGTGAAGCCCCGGCTCATGGCGGCCCCCAGGACCGATCAGGTCTCTCTGGAGGCCATGGGAGAGGCGGAGGTCATCGACCGCCTCCGCCGGACCCAGCCGGACACCCTGACCCCCATCGAGGCCATGAGCCTTCTGTACGAGCTGAAGAAAAAGCTGTCCTGACCGGGCGGTACTTTTAAGAAAGCGGGTGAATGCCGTGGCGAAACGTGGCCACACCACCTATATGACCAGCCTGGAACGGATTCTGGGGGGCGTTTTCTTTGCCATCTACCTGGTGGTGCTCCCCTTTGCGGCGGACCCCCTGTTCCGGGGGCTGGAGCGGCTCCTGGGCCGGAGCGTCCCGGACCATGTCCGCAACATGATCTACTACTATGTCCTCTTCGCCCTGACCCTGGTGATCTTCTGGAACTATCTGGGCCGCACAACAGGGTATTTTCTGGCCGCCCCCTGGCGGACCCTGGGAACCGTGTGCCTGGGGATGGTGGGCTTCTACGGCATGAATGAGCTGGCCCACCGGGTCTTTGCCCTGATCGTGGCGAACCAGACCAACCTCAACGACGTGACCATCTCCGCCCAGGTGGCGGATGCACCCCGGAGCACCCTGCTGATCATCATTTTCCTGGCGCCCTTCGTGGAGGAGGCGCTGTTCCGGGGCCTGGTGTTCGGCAATATCCGGGACCACAGCCGCTGGGCGGCCTACGCCGTGTCCTGCGTCCTCTTCGCCTTCCTCCACGTGTGGCAGTTCGCCGTGGTCAGCCGGGACCTGAGCTATTTTCTGCTGATGCTCCAGTACCTGGTCCCCGGTCTGGTGCTGGCCTGGACCTATGAGCGGTCCGGCACCCTGTGGGGGAGCATCCTGCTTCACGCGGCGGTGAACGCCCTGGCGATGTGGGCGTGATCCTGGGCAAAAGCCCCCGCCCCGGCCAAGGGAAAGAACGGTCCCGCCGCTTTCGCGGCAGAGAAAGGAGACCCCCTATGCCCCACATCCAACAATTATCCCCCCATGTGGCGGACCTCATCGCCGCCGGCGAGGTGGTGGAGCGCCCCGCCAGCGTGGTGAAGGAACTGACGGAAAACGCCATCGACGCCGGGGCCTCCGCCCTGGTGGTGGAGATCCAGTCCGGCGGCATGGGCCTTATCCGGGTCACGGACAACGGCTGCGGCATCGCCCCGGAGGAGATGCCCGTCGCCTTCCTCCGCCACGCCACCAGCAAGCTGCGCTCCGCCCAGGATCTGGGGGCTATCGGCACCCTGGGTTT
Source organism: uncultured Oscillospiraceae bacterium (assembly GCA_958423465.1). Lineage (GTDB taxonomy): Bacteria > Bacillota > Clostridia > Oscillospirales > Oscillospiraceae > Pelethomonas. The sequence goes on from CATZRD010000013.1 coordinate 25,604, forward strand.
CCGGGGGGAGGCGCTGGCGGCCATCTCCGCCGTCAGCCGGGTGGAGATGCTCAGCCGCCAGACCGGGGCGGAGGCGGGGGCCGCCCTGTGTCTGGAGGGGGGCGCGCCCGGCGAGGTGACTCCCGCCGGGTGCCCGGAGGGTACCACCATTCTGGTCCGGGACCTGTTTTACAACACTCCCGCCCGGCAGAAGTTCATGAAGAGCGATTCCGCCGAGGCCGCCGCCGTGGCGGCTCTGGTCCAGCAGCTTGCCCTCAGCCGCCCGGAGGTCTCCATCCGCTACATCCGGGACGGGAAGGAGGAGCTGCACACCCCCGGCGACGGGAAGCTGCTGTCCGCCGTCTACGCCGCCCGGGGGCGGGACTTTGCCCTGGGCCTGACGGAGGTGGACGGAGGCGGCGAGGGGATCTCTGTCCGGGGCTATGTCACCCAGCCTCTGGCGGGCCGGGGCTCCCGGTCCATGCAGACCTTCTTCTGCTGCGGCCGGGTCATCAAGTCCCCGCTGCTCACCGCCGCTCTGGAGGAGGCCTACGCCAACCGGCAGATGAAGGGGAAGTTCCCCGGCTGCGTCCTCCACATCGACCTGCCCCTGTACATGGTGGACGTGAACGTCCACCCCGCCAAGACGGTGGTGAAGTTCGTCAATGAGCGGGCGGTGTTTTCCGCCGTCCACCATGCGGTAAAGGACGCTCTGGACGGCCGTGCCGCCCCCGCGCCGGAGGTCCGCCCCGCCGCCGTGACCAACCCCCGGCAGGATTTTTACCAGACCATGGACGCCAAGACCTTCCGGGAGCGGCAGGCGGCCCCGTCCCCCCGGTCCGTCCGGCGGGAGGCCGCGCCTGCCCGGCCCGCCTTCGACCCGTCGGAGCTGGGGGGCCGGTCCCTGCTGCGGGACAGCGTCCAGCCGGGCTTCGACGCCCTCCAGCGCCGCCGTGAGGCGGCGGAGAGCGCCCCGGCGGAGAAACGGCCCGTCCCGCCGCCGGCAAAGCAGGTCCCGGAGGCCGCTCCCGCGGCTCCCGCGCCGGAGCCGGTCCAGGAGACCATGGCGCCCCCCGCCGCCGCCCCCTGGCGGTACGCCGGGGAGGTGCTGGATACCTACATCATCGCCCAGGACGGGGACGACGTGTACCTCATCGACAAGCACGCCGCCCACGAGCGGATCAACTTCGACCGGATGCGGGCCAGCCAGGAGCCGGTGATGCGCCAGACCCTGCTGGCCCCTCTGGCGGTGGATCTCAGCCGGGAGCAGTACGCCGCTCTGCTGGACCAGCTGCCCCTGCTGGAAGATTTCGGCTTCGAGGCGGAGGATTTCGGCCAGGGCTGCCTCATGGTCCGGGCCATCCCGTCGGATCTGGATACCGGTCAGGTGCGGGAGACCCTGGAGGAGCTGGCGGACAAGCTGCTCACCGGCGCGGCGGCGGACCCGGCCTCCGCCCGGGACGCCATGCTCCACACCATGGCCTGCAAGGCGTCCATCAAGGGCGGCTGGAAGTCGGACCCCGCCGAGCTGCGGGTACTCATCGGCAAGGTACAGAGCGGGGAGATCCAGTACTGCCCCCACGGCCGCCCGGTGAAGGTGAAGCTGACCAGATACGAGATCGAGAAGATGTTCAGGCGGGCGTGAGGAGGAAGTAAGGTGGAGCTGACGTACCGGCCACTGAGGGAGGCTGACAAGCGGGCCATATGCGCCTGGCGCTACGGCGGCGACTGCGCCATCTACGAGCTGCCGCCCTATGAGACCCTGAAGCAGGAGAAGAGAGAATTTATGGACCCGGCGGCGGAGAAGCATTATCTGGGATTTTTCCACGGGGATATGCTGGTGGGCTATGTAAACCTCCGGGAGAGGGAAGGCCAGACGCTGGTGGGCGTGGGCGTCGCCCCGGATCTCTGCGGCAGGGGGTACGGGCAGGCCATTCTGGAGCAGGTGTTCCGCCTCTCTCAGGAGCGGTATCCGGGAAAGTCCCTGTGTCTGGAGGTGCGGGTGTGGAACCGGCGGGCCATCCGGTGCTACCACAGGGCCGGTTTCCGGATCGTGGGCGAACCCTATCAGCGCGTTACGCCCACCGGGCCGGGGTTGTTCTATTGGATGACGCGGGCGTGAGCGTCCGGGGAGGAGATCGGAATGGAGCCCATCAGAAGAGCCGCCCCGGCGGACGTGTCCCGCATCGCGGAGATCCTGGTATTCAATAACCGGCTGTATTTCTGGCCCATTTTTCAGGACGACGGCTACTCCTTCGGTGAGATGCAGGTGCTGCCGGTGGCGGAGAGCTACCTTAAAGACCCGCAGAAGCTGGCCGACACCTTCGTCTATGACGACGGCGTGGTGAAGGGCCTGATCCAGGCCGCCGGCGGCGAGGTGGTCAAGTGCTATGTGGACCCCTGCTTTCAGTCCGGCGGCGTGGGCCGCGCGCTGCTGGACTACGCCGTGAAGCGGCTGGACGCCCGGTGGCTCTGGGCGCTGGAGAAGAACCGGCGGGCCATCCGCTTCTATGAGCGCGCCGGCTTCCACGCCACGGGGGAGCGGAAGCTGGAGGAGGGCACCCCGGAATATCTTACGCGGATGGAGAGAGACTGACAGAAAGCAGGGGAGGAGGCGCGCCATGGAGAAAAAACCCAGGATCCTCTGCGTGGTGGGCCCCACCGCCTGCGGAAAGACGAAAATGGGGGTCCTGCTGGCCCGGCGCTATGACGGCGAGGTGGTCAGCGTGGACTCCATGCAGATCTACCGGGGCATGACCATCGGCACCGCCGCCCCCACGGAGGCGGAGATGGAGGGGGTGCCCCACCACATGGTGGCGGTGGCGGACCCGGCAGAGAGCTGGTCCGCGGCCCGGTTCGCCCGTGAGGCGGACCGGTGCGTACAGGACATCCTCGCCCGGGGCAGGCTGCCGGTGCTGGTGGGCGGCACGGGCCTCTATCTGGACGCCGTCGTGGCGGGCCGGACCTTCGCCCCCGGCCAGACCGGCGGAGCGGTCCGGGAGGAGCTGACCCGGGAGCTGGCGGAAAGGGGGGCCGAGGCCCTGCTGGAGGAGCTGCGGTCCGTGGACCCGGAGACGGCGGCGCGGCTCCACCCGGCGGACCAAAAGCGCATCCTCCGGGGGCTGGAGGTCTGGCGGGAGACGGGAAAGACCAAATCCCAGCACGACCGGGAGACCCGGGAGGTCCCCCCAAAATATGATCCCCTCTATATCGGTCTGGCCTTCCGGGACCGGGAGGACATGAAGGCCCTCATCGACCGGCGGGTGGACGCCATGATGGCCGCCGGGCTGGCGGAGGAGGTCCGCACCCTGCTGGACCGGGGCCTGCCCCGGACGGCCACCGCCCTCCAGGCCATTGGCTATAAGGAGTGCCTGGCGGCCCTGGAGGGGAAGGAAACCTGGGATCAGGCGGCGGAGACCATCAAGCTCCGCTCCCGGCAGTACGCCAAGCGCCAGCTCACCTGGCTGCGGCGGAACCCGGACATCCACTGGATCTACTGGGAAAAAGAGCGAAATTTTGCCGCCGCCCTGCAAATTGCGACAGAAATCCTGTCGGCCCAGGGGCTACAATAGCCCTGAGGCGGACAGGCCCTACATAAGCGCTGCGCTGTTCGCCTCCAATACAGAAAAGAGGTAGAATACAATGAGCAAAGCGCCTGACCTGCAGGACCTGTTCCTGGCCGCCGCCCGGCGGGAGCACACCCCCGTGACCGTGTTTCTGGTCAACGGGTTCCAGATGCGGGGCACCATCAGCGGATTTGATCCGTTCATCGTGGTGCTCACCGCCGACGGGAAGCAAAATCTGATCTATAAGCACGCCATTTCCACCGTCAGCCCCCAGCGGACGCTGGAGCTGGAGCCGCCGGAGCAGTCCTGACCTTGCAGGAAGGGTGTCCGGCGGCGGGACGCGATTCAAGGAGGGACCCCCATGAAAACCGGACATCTTGCCACCAGACTGATGCTGGCCGCCATTTTTCTCGCGGTGGCGGTCTACTTCGGCGTCTATCTGGCGGCCTACTTCAACGACCCCTATACCATCTCCTACGCCTACGATTACGTCAGCGAGGACGCGGTAGCCGTGACCGGCTATGTGGTCCGGGAAGAGGCGGCCCTCGCCGGCGGCGGGGAGCTGGTCTACTGCCAGCGGGGCGAGGGAGAGCGGGTCCGCGCCGGCGGAACGGTGGCCCTCATTTATCCGGACGCCCAGTCCCTGGAGCGGGCGGATGACCTGCGGGCCCTGGAGGAGCGGATGCAGCAGCTGTTGTACGCCAGGAACCTGGCCTCCGGGGCCCAGACCACCCTGCGGCTGGACGAGGACATCGCCCAGCGGCTGGTGGCCCTGCGCGCCGCCATGGCGGGGGGCGATCTGGCCCGGGCGGACGAGACCAGCTTCGCTCTGCGCAGCAGCCTGCTGCGGCGGAGCTACGCCGCCGGCGGCGCCGACTCCCTGGACAGCTCCATCGCCGCCCTCCAGGCCCAGATCGACCAGCTCTCCGCCGGGCAGGACAGCGGCGCCACCCGGATCTCCGCCGACCGGGGCGGGCTTTTCAGCTCCCTGGCGGACGGCTACGAATCCGTCCTCACCCCGGAGACCATCCGGGACATGACGGTGGCGGACTATGAGGCCATCGCGCCCTCCGGCCAGACCGGCGGCGTGGGGAAGCTGATCTACGGGGATACATGGTACTATGTGGCGCTGATGGACAGCGAGGATATCTCTCACATGGCCCTGGGGGACACGGTGACCATCCGGTTCCAGAAGGGGCTGGACCGGGATCTGGAGATGACGGTGGAGGCCGTCAGCCCCGCCCAGGACGGCCGGCAGGTGGTGACCTTCTCCTCCCGGAAGTACGTCAGCCTTACCACCCTGCTGCGCCGCCAGAGCGCCCAGGTGATCTTCTCCAGCTACACCGGGATCCGGGTGCCCCGCTCCGCCGTGCGGATCGTCTCGGAGACGGTGACCGACGAGGAGGGAGCCCCGGTGCTGGACGAAAAGGGCATGGAGCAGGTCCGGCGGACCACCGGCGTCTACTGCCTGTGGGGCAATACGGCCCGGTTCAAGCCGGTGGACGTGCTGTGGCAGGAGGAGGAGTACCTGCTGGTGCGGCCCGGGGCGGACGCCGACGCCGGGCGGCGGATCCGGGCCGGGGAGCAGGTGATCTCCTCCTCGGAGGAACTGTACGACGGGAAGGTGATCCAATGAGCCAGATCAGAGAGAACATCGCCGCCATCCGCGCCAGAATGGCGGAAGCCGCCCGGCTGGCGGGCCGGGACCCGGGGGAGATCCTCCTGGTGGGGGCCAGCAAAATGAACGGCCCGGAGGCCTGCCGGGAGGCGGTGGCCGCCGGAATCGACGCTCTGGGAGAGAACCGGGTCCAGGAGATGACGGAGAAGCTGGCGGCGCACGCCTACGACGGCGCGCCGCTGCACTTCATCGGCCATCTTCAGCGCAACAAGGTCCGCCAGGTGGCGGGGCGGGCGGCGCTGATCCACTCCGTGGATTCCGTGGCCCTGGCCCGGGAGATCAGCCGCCAGGCGGAAAAGCTGGGCATCGTCCAGGACGTCCTGCTGGAGGTGAACGTGGGGGGCGAGGCCAGCAAGAGCGGCTTTTCTCCCCGGGAGCTGTACGAGGCCGCGGAAGCGGTCCGGACGCTGCCGGGCCTGGCGGTGCGGGGGCTGATGACCATTCCGCCTGTCCAGACCGCGCCCCACGGAAATTTGCCGTATTTTGAAGAAGTTTCTCGTCTTTATGTTGACATAAGCCAAAAGTTGTACGATAATACTTTTATATGTCTGTCGATGGGGATGAGCGACGACTTCGAGGACGCCATCGCCGCCGGGGCCACTATGGTCCGGGTGGGCTCGGCCATCTTTGGGCGGCGGCAGTATCCCACCACATAAGGAGGTTTTCCACCATGAGCATTATTGACGACATCAAGCGGATGATCCATCCCATGAGCGACGAGGACGACGACTACGATATTGATTTCGACCAGCCGGAATCCCCCTTCGTGGACGAGCGGGAGCGCTCCGCCAGGAGCGAGCGGCCCAGCGTCGTGGACAGCCGCCGGGGCAAGGTGGTGAACATCCATGCCACCACCCAGCTGAAGGTCGTGCTGGTCAAGCCGGAGCTGTTTGAGAACGCCAAGGAGATCGCCGACCACCTGAAGGAGAAGCGCACCGTGGTGGTGAATCTGGAATCCACCCAGAAGGATGTGGCCCGCCGCCTGGTGGACTTCCTGTCCGGCGTGGCCTACGCCGGAGAGGGCAAGATCAAGAAGGTGGCCGCCAATACCTATATCATCACCCCCTATTCCGTGGATATCCAGGGGGACCTGATCGACGAGCTGGAGAGCAGCGGCCTGTATCTGTGAGAGCGTGAGAGATAGAATAGGAGGTTCCGGGATATGATGACCCCGCAGGAAGTGGCGAACTGCACCTTCGCCAAGGCTGTTATGGGCGGCTACAACATGGCGTCCGTGGACGATTTTCTGGACAAGCTGACAGAGGACTACTCCGCCCTCTATAAGGAGAACAGCACCCTGAAGGGCAAGCTGAAGACGCTGGCGGAGAAGCTGGAGGAGTACCGCCAGGTAGAGGACGCCATGCGCTCCACGCTGCTGGCGGCCCAGAAGATGGCCTCCTCCATGGTGGCCGAGGCGGAGGCCAAGCGGGACGCCCTTATCGCCGACTCCGCCGGCGCCGCCAAGAAGCGTCTGGAGGAGATCCAGCAGGAGGTGGCCCAGGAGGAGGAGCGCCTGGCGGCCAAGCGCCGGGAGACCGACGGGCTCATCGCCCAGGAGGACCGCCGTCTGGCGGCGGCCCAGGAGGGGCTGCGGGGCTTCATCCAGTCTGTGCAGGAGGTCTGCCAGGGCCAGCTTGCCCTGCTGGAGCGCCTGCCGGAGCTGCCCGCCCAGCCGGAACCGGCGCCTGCCCCCGCCCCGGCGGAGGCGGCCCAGGAGGAGAAGGACGCCATGGACAGCGAGGTGGAGAAGAACATCCAGGACGTGCTGGATTCCTTTGCCCGGGAGTCCGCCCAGCCGGAGGAGGACGACCCTTTCGCCGGCGAGGAGGACGACGAGGACGAGGAGGATGAGACCGCCACCCGGGTGCTGAACCTGGACGATCTGCAGTTTGGCCGCAACTATAATCGGAACTAACAGGAAAAAGGGCGGCGTCAGCCGCCCTTTTTTGACCTGTCGAGGAGGAGCCTATGGACGGGAACACGCCCACCATCATCGCCCTGCTGTATGATTTCGACAAGACCCTGTGTACCCAGGATATGCAGAACTACGCCTTTATTCCCCGGCTGGGCATGGAGCCGGGGGAGTTCTGGCGGGAGGCCAACACCTTCGGCTGGCGGGAGCATATGGACGGCATCCTGGCCTATATGTACACCATGATCCGGGAGTCCCGGGAGAGGGGGATGCCCCTGACCCGGGAGAGCCTGGTGTCCTGCGGGGAGAGCATCTCCCTGTTCCCCGGGGTGGAGGACTGGTTTGCCCGCATCGACCGGTTCGGCGCCCTGCTGGGGGTCCAGGTGGAGCACTATGTCATCTCCTCCGGCCTGAAGGAGATCATCGAGGGCTGCTCCATCGCCGGGGCCTTCAAGCAGATCTACGCCAGCGAGTTCTACTACGACGAGGCGGGCCGGCCGGTGTGGCCCAAGCTGGCGGTGAACTTTACCGCCAAGACCCAGTTCGTCTACCGGATCAACAAGGGAGTGCTGGACGTCAGCGACGACAAGACCCTCAACGCCTCCATGCCTGACGACAGCAAGCGGGTGCCCTTCCCCAACATGATCTACCTGGGGGACGGCCTCTCCGACGTGCCCTGCATGAAGATGATGCGCTCCTACGGCGGCCAGGCCATTGCCGTGTACCAGGAGGCCAACCGGTCCGGGGTGGAGCAGCTGCTGCGCCAGGGCCGGGTGGACTTCATCTACCCCGCCGACTACCGGGCGGGGAGCCAGCTGGAGACCACGGTGAAGAACATCATCCGCCGCATGGCTGCCAGCCACCTCCTGGCGGAGGAAAACAGCAGGCAGCTGAGAAGTATTTGATTCTTGGGCCTTTGCCCCCCGATAACCGCAATTCTTTTAAGAAAATTTTAGAACTGTTGCACCGGAGCGTGCAATAAAGCCCCCTTTTCTGCCAGACTATAGAAGAAGTTTTGCAGAAAAGGGGGCTTGCTATGTTTTTGACCAGACTCGATATCCAGAATTTTGCCGCGCACCTGCGCCGGCAGGGGAGATCCGCCGCTACGGCGGAAAAGTACGCCCGGGAGGCGGACCGGTTCGCCGCCTGGCTGGGGGACCGCCCCCCGGACCGGGAGGCGGCCCTGTCCTACCGGGACCGTCTGTCCCGGACCCGTCCCGCCTCCGGGGCCAACGGGGCCGTCTCGGCCCTGAACCGCCTGGCGGCGTTTCTGGGCCTGGACTGGCGATTGAAGGCCCTGCCGGTCCAGCGCAGGCTCTGCCGGGAGGAGAGCCGGGAGCTGACGGCGGCGGAGTACCGGCGTCTGCTCACCGCCGCCAAAGCGAAGAAGAACGAGCGCCTGCTGCTGGTGATGGAGTCCATCTGCTCCACGGGCATCCGGGTTTCGGAGCTGCGGTTCTTCACGGTGGAGGCTGTCGCGGCGGGCCGTGCCCAGGTGACCAACAAGGGCAAGACCCGCTGGGTATATCTGCCGGCGAAGTTATGTAAACTGCTCCGGGCCTACGCCAGGGAGCGGGGCGTCGCTTCCGGGCCGGTGTTCGTCACCCGGGGCGGCAAACCCCTGGACCGGAGCAACATCTGCCACGCCATGAAGGCCCTGTGCCAAGATGCCCGGGTGGAGGAGAAAAAGGTCTTTCCCCATAACCTCCGGCATCTGTTCGCCCGGACGTTCTACCGGCTGGAAAAGGACATCGTCCATCTGGCGGACATTTTGGGCCACAGCAGCGTGGACACCACGCGGATCTACACCCTGGAGTCCAGCCGGACCTACCGGAAGCGGCTGGAGAGATTGAACCTGCTGCTATGAGGGCAAAAAAATACCACGGACTGGCAATTCCGTGGTAAGATCCAAAGATTACATACGATCGACATACCATAATGCGATATCATCATAGCATGTGCAACCCCAGATTACAAGTCTGATTTTGAAAAAAAGCGCAAAATTCCAAGCCGATTTTCTGCCATTTTTTGAAAACCGGCTATTTGTGTTGCACGCAAACGTGCAACATCTGATTCAAAAAAATAAAGCGGCGCTCTTTTGCCCCCGCATTTACCACGGAATTGCCAGTCCGTGGTAGAGACGGGAGGGGGAATGACGTGGGAGAGACGCTGTATGATTTCTGCCTTCGGGAAGGAGCGCAGGCCCTGCTGGACCAGTGGGACACGGAGCGCAACGCGCCGCTGACGCCCCGGTCCCTCACCAGCGGCAGCCGGAAGCGGGTGTGGTGGCGCTGTCCCAAGGGACACTCCTGGCAGACCGCGGTAAAGGTCCGGACGAATGGCGCGGGCTGTCCCGTCTGCGCCAACCGGCGGTTGGTCCCGGGGGAAAACGACCTGGCGACAGTCTGTCCCGACCTGGTCAAGCAGTGGCATCCGGCCAAAAACGGGACGCTGGCCCCGGCGGACCTGTTTGCCGGAACGCAGAGGAAGGTCTGGTGGCGGTGCGAGAAAGGCCACGAGTGGCGGGCGTCTGTATTTTCCCGCGCCGGTGGGGCGGGATGTCCTGTGTGCGCGAGCAAGGTCGTGCTTCCCGGCGAAAACGACCTGGCCAGCCGGTTTCCGAAGATTGCCGCCCAGTGGGACGCGGAGAGGAACGGGACATTGACCCCCCAGGGCATCTCCCCGTATTCGAACCGCCGCGTCTGGTGGCGGTGCGAGAAAGGCCACGGGTACCAGGCCGCTGTGGGGGCCAGAACGCTGAACGGCAGCGGCTGTCCCTACTGCGCGGGGAAAAAGGTGCTGGCGGGCTTCAACGACCTGGCCACCCTGGAGCCGCAGGTGGCCGCCCAGTGGCACTTCTCCCTCAACGGCACGCTGACGGCGGAGATGGTGACGCCCGGCAGCCATGCGAGGGTGTGGTGGCAGTGCGCCGAGGGCCATGTCTGGAAAGCGGTCGTCTACTCGCGGGCGGGACCGCAGAAGTGCGGCTGTCCTGTCTGCGCGGGACAGGTGAAGCGCCGGCGGCAGGGACGCTATAGCGGCGCCGCGGCGGAAGTACCGGCAAATTGCGGCGGGAGCCGGATTTGAAATGATTTTGTTGGAGGCCGGCGGTCCCCTGGAAACAGAATGGGACTGGCGGCATAGGATGCGGAAGGAGAGATCCGGATGAGGAGCGACCCCCCCTTGGCGCGGGCCCGCCGGCGGGGCCACTGACGGCGGCGGGCTGATCCGGGACCGGTGATGGGCAAACCGCGGGAAACCGTGGGACGCAAAGCTATGGGGACTTAGGCCCCCGCGCGAAAAAGAGCGCGGCGGTGATGTCAGCCCGGCTGCGATTATGGGCAAACCATTGGAAACGATGGGACGCAAAGCTACGGGGCTGCGGCGGCGAAAGCCGCTATGCTCGCCGGGCCGCAATTTAGCAAACCACGGGAAATCGTGGGACGCAAAGCTGATATGAGAGGGCTAAAGCGCGGCGTTTCCCGCGCCATGCCAGCCCGGCTGCCGGATCCTTTGCATCCGAATGTAATCGCAAAGAAAGGAATAACTGAGGTGAAGAAGTTAAGTAGAATTTTATCCGTGCTCATGGCCCTGTGCCTAGTCGTGACAGTCATGCCCACCGTCGCCTGGGCGAAAAGCAACAGTTATGTTATGCTTCACCCATCTAGTGGAACGACGCCTACCGGTGTGAAGGTCCAGGTGGGCGACAGGATCAACGGCTATGAGATTACCCGTATCAGCGGCTATGACATTAAAATCGATTTGGGGACGTACAACGTAAGCCTCAACAATTTCAGGATTCCTATGCCTGAAGAAGTTTGGGAAGGCGTCGCAATGCAGTATAATCCCCAGACGTATGTTATAGCCGGGACTGCCGGCGCCGCTCATAAAACTCCTGGCAGTAATGCACTGCTTGGCAACGGCGGCAATACCTTTTATTACTATAATCTTGGCAAAGCCAGCGGTGGTGGTGGCGGTGGCGACAGCTACCTGTGGAACTTCACACTGCAATATGACGCTAACGGCGGCACCGGTGCGCCTGCCACGCAGACCTACGGAACCGATAATAAGTATGAGAAATCATACGGCTTTACGATTCCTTATACCAAACCCACCCGCAACGGCTACACCTTTGTGGGCTGGTCTGATAGCCGGAATGGGAGCGCCACCAAACAGCCCGGCGAAGAATGCAAAGTGTTTCAAACTGCTGGTGGCTATAACGGCGGTTCTGTGACAAAGACGCTTTACGCCGTGTGGGAGAAGGAAACTGTCCAGGAGCAGCAGTATACCTACAAATTGATATACAATGCCAATGGTAAGGGAAGCACAGCTGTCGGTATGCCTGGAAATCAAGAGGGTAAGACCGATTTAACCAGTTATACCTTTGATGTCAAATCAGGGCCTACCTGTGAGGGATATACGTTCAAGGGTTGGAGCCTTACCTCTGGAGAAAACAACAGCATTGACTATGAAGCCGGCGACGGCATGACGGTTACTATGCCCACAGGGAAGACCGAGCATACTTGGCGGCTCTACGCCGTGTGGGAGCTGGAGCAACAGGAGCAGGTCACTCTGACCTATATGGATCGCGGAGACATTTACACGACCCAGACCTTCAACAAGGGTGACATCGCGACCATTATCAGCTGCACGAATACCTGGGAAGGTTACACATTTCTGGGATGGAGTACCGTTTCATCGGCTGCGACCGCTGATTGGATAGCTGACAGTAGCATGGCCATGAACTCGGACACCACCCTATACGCTGTCTGGCAGAAAAACGCCCCGCCCGCGCCCACGACCTACACCGTTCGCTACACCGACGGCGTGGACGGCAAGGCCTTTGCGGATCAGTCCTACGCCGCGAAGGAGGGAACGGCTACCCCCGCGTTTGAGGGAACTCCCACCCGCGAAGGGTACGAGTTCGTAGGCTGGACCCCCGAGGTCGAGGCAACGGTAACAGACAACGTGATCTACACCGCCCGGTGGGAGGAAGTGGAGGAGACTGTGTATACCTACTGTCTGGCCTATGAGGCAAACGCCGAAGGCAGTACCGTTTCAGGGATGCCCACAGGTAAAACGGTCAAGACCGATGCGGCGGCCTATGTGTTTTCTGTAAGCAGCGATCGGCCCGCCCGCGAAGGGTATACATTCCAGGGCTGGAGCACCACCGCCGGCGGCCCGGTCGAGTACCAGGGTGGTGATCGCATCTATTTGCCAGGTGTTCCGGGGGAAGAGATTTCTGTAACCCTCTTCGCCGTGTGGGAGAAGTCTCCCGTTCCTCCCACGCCGGTAGATCCCGATCCCAAACCCGATCCTGATCCTGATCCTGATCCCGAGCCCGATCCCTATATCCCGCCCTATATTCCCCCCACGCCGGTGAGACCTGACCCGGATCCGGTGAGACCTGACCCGGATGTGGAGATTCTGGACGAGGAAGTGCCTCTGGCCGGGGCCATCGGGCTGAACCTGGAGGACCATTTCGCCTATATCGCGGGCTACCCCGACGGCACGGTCCGCCCTGACGGCAACATCACCCGGGCGGAGGTGGCCACCATCTTCTTCCGCCTGCTGACGGAGGAGACCCGGGCCATCTACTGGAGCCAGACCAACGACTACAGCGACGTGGCGCCCGAGGCGTGGTACAACAACGCCGTCTCCACCCTCAGCAGCATGGAGGTTCTGAGCGGCTACCCTGACGGGACCTTCAAGCCCAACGCCCCCATCACCCGGGCGGAGTTCGCCAAGATCGCGGTGAGCTTCTTCGACTGCGCGGGCATCGTCTACGATGGGACCTTCTCCGACGTGGCCGAGGGCCAGTGGTGGACGGAGTATATCGCCGCCGCCGCGGAGCTGGGGCTGGTGGAGGGCTACCCCGACGGGACCTTCAAGCCTCAGGCCAACATCAGCCGGGCGGAGTCCTGCGCCATCGTGAACCGGGTCCTGGAGCGGAAGCCCCATGAGGAGCATCTGCTGCCCGAGGCGGAGATGATCGTGTGGCCGGACAACGCCGACAAGGCGGTGTGGTACTATGCGGACATCCAGGAGGCCACCAACAGCCACGACTACGAGCTGGCGGAGACTGAGACTGCGGAGCAGTGGACCGAAAAGCTCCCGGAGCGGGATTGGCCCGCCCTGGAGAAGGAGTGGGCTGACGCCTCCGCCGCCCCCGGCGGCGAGGTGATCGGCTGATCCGGTCGGATAGAGAATCGCAGCAAAAGGGAGAGGCTTTCAGCCTCTCCCTTTTGGCGTATGAGGTCAGCCCCAGAGGGCGGTGAGCATGGGGATGACCTGCTTTTTCCGGCTCATGACGCCGGGAAGGAAGGCCTGATGGTCCTTCAGCTCCAGGTTGAAGGCCTGCTGGAAGATATCCTCGTCCCCCAGGCACAAAATGGCGCTGCCCTCCAGCAGCACGTCGGTGAGCATCAGCATGATAAGGCTGTACTGGTGCTCCAGCCGGGTCTTTTCCATGAGCTGGAGGAACTCGTCCTTGCGCTTGAGCTGGCGGTCGGAGTCCACGCAGGTGATCTGGCTGACGCCGAAGTCGTGGCCGGCGATGTGGAACTCCTTGAAGTCCGTGAACAGGAGCTGATCGATGGGCTTGTCCTCCGGCGTGGAGGCGGAGAAGATCTCGTGGCCCAGCTCGTCCAGGTCGATGCCGGCGATATGGGCCATGCGCTCGGCCATGGCCCGGTCCCGGCTGGTGCAGGTGGGGGACTTGAACATGACCGTATCGGACAGAATGGCCGCGGCCATGAGGCCCGCCAGCTTGGCCGAGGGCATCAGCCCCCGCTCCTGGTACATCCCCGCCACAATGGTGCAGGTGCTGCCCACCGGCTCGTTGCGGAAGTAGATGGGGTTCTTGGTCTGGATATCCGCCAGCCGGTGGTGATCGATGATGGCCAGCACCTCCGCCTGGTCCAGGCCGGGGACGGACTGGGCCGCCTCGTTGTGGTCCACCAAGACCACCTGCTTCCGGCGGGGGCGCAGCAGGTGGTACCGGGACAGAGCGCCTACCACCTTGTCGTTCTCGTCCAGGATGGGGTAGCTGCGGTAGCGGCTTTTCAGCACCACCTCCCGCACGTCGTCGATATAGTCCTCCAGGTGGAAGTACTGCAGGTCCTTTTTCTGGGTGAGGCGGCCCACGGGGATGGCCTGAAAGATCCGGCGCACCGCCCGGTAGGCGTCATAGGGGGTGGAGATGATGCAGGTGTGCCGGGCCATGAGCCGGATATCCTCCGGCAGCTCCGCCTGACAGAGGATGACGCACCTGACGCCGAACTCCACCGCCGCGCGCAGCGTCTCCGGCTGGTTCCCGCACAGGAGCACCGTCTCCTTCTGCCGGTAGAGGGGGGCCTCCATCCCCTGAGGCAGGGCCAGAATCACCTGACCGGTGACGGTGTTGACGATCTCCTCCGTCTCGTTGAGGAGCTGGCCCTCCAGAGCGCTGAGGATGTTGAAGATGGGGACCTGCCGCAGCTCCGGGTCCTCCATGGTGCGCATATCGTAGGCGGCGATATCTCCGGCGGTGAGCATCCCCGTGAGATGGCCCTCCTCGTCGGTGATGGGCAGGGCGGAGGAGCGGGCCTGATCGCCGCCCATGGCCTCCCAGGCCCGGCTCACCGTCACCGCCTCGCTGAGGATGGGCGGCACGTCGTAGTCCAGGTCCAGCACCTGGGTGCGCATATTTTTGATGTGGACGGGGGGCTCAAAGCCGAAGCGGCCCAGGATCATCCGGGTCTCGTCGCTGATGTGGCCCAGGCGGGCCGCCACATACTGCCGGTCCCCCATGGCGTTGTAGAGGGCGGCCAGAGACATGGCGGCGACGATGGAATCGGTGTCCGGATTGCGGTGGCCGGTGACGTAGATCTTTTCCATGGCAGATCACTCCTTCTGATGATAGGATGCCCCGAAACGGGAATCATAGCAGGGAAAGACAGTAGGATTCGGCGTCAAAGGGCTCCAGAGGGCTGTCCTTGCAGAGGTACAGAGGGTGGTGGGGGTGCCCCGCCTTGCTCCTGGCCCCGGCGGTGACCCAGCGGGCGCCGTACCGGCGGCCCACGTCGATCATGTCCCGGACGCAGGCGGTCAGCCAGGGCCGCTTTTCGATCACCGCGCCCCAGGCGGCCCACACCGTGGGCGCCTCCGGGGACAGGGAGAGTACATAGTCGAAGGCCGCCAGGTTCTCCCGGTGGAGGGCCTGGTTGCAGGCAAGGTCCATGTCCCGGGGCCGGGTGGCCCGCTGGGCGTAGACGTTGAACATGATGAAGCTGTCGAAGCCGTTGCCCCGGGCGATGCGCTCCACGCTCTGGAGGGTGCGGTCCAGGTCCCCCGGCGCGGCGGTGGAGGGGTTCACCCCCACGCAGATCAGGGGGCGCTGTCCCCGGACGCCCAGGATGTACCGGTACTCCCCGTAGACGGGGGGCACATAGAGCCAGCGCTCCGCGTCATAGTCCGCCTGGGGCTGCTGGGCAGCGGCCAGCGCGTCGGAAAAGGGGATCAGCTCCGTCTGATCCGTGGGGCAGGCGGGGATATGCACAGAGATCGCCTCCTACTGTTCGTTCTTCTAAGAAAAATCAAAAAAGCGCGCCTGCGCACTTTTTTGATTTTACAGCAAGGTCCCTTCCTTCTCCGGAGGGATCTGGTCCCGGTAGACGCCCTGGAGCCGGACGATGGCCTGAGACCGGGGCAGGACCTGGTCAAAGGCGGGAATTGCGCCCTCTACGCCCTGACACAGCCAGTCCATGTGGAGGATCTCCTCGGAGGTGAACCAGTGGTTGCCGTCGTTGCGCACCGTCCCCGCCTGATCCCGGATCAGCCGGTGGAAGGGGTAGAGGGAACTGTCCAGAATGGACTGGCGCAGGATCTCCGCCAGGTGGCGGGGACCGTCGGGCAACTCCGGGGAGAGAGACACATCCACCACCCCGGTGCGCAGGCCCCACCAGTAGTTCACGGCCCGGGCGCCGTCCTTGGAACTCAGCTCGTCCCAGCCGCCCTCCAGCACGCTGCGGACCAGCTTCTCGTAAAACACGCCCCACCGCCACACCGGGGAGGCCAGAGGCCGGTAGCCGCCCTGAGGCAGGACCTGGCACAGGCCCCAGCCGCTGCCCAGACTGTCCGGCAGGGGGGTGTCCCGGTTGGACACCACGGAGACCCCCTGGGCCGTGAGGGCGGCCATGGGGTCCGCCTCGCAGCAGGACCAGCGCAGAAAGATCCTGGCCCGGGGGTTAGTGAGCTGGGCGCCCAGGGCAAAGGCGTTGATGCTGGCAGGGACGCCGAAGATGGGGTAGCTGGCCACATAGCCGATGCGGTCGTCCCCGGCCATGGCTCCGGCGATGGCCCCGGAGATGAATTTGCCCTCGAAGATGCGGCTGTAGTAGGTCCGCACGCCGGTGTAGGGCATGGCCACGGAGCAGTTGAGGATCTTCACCTCCGGGTGCCTGGCGGCGGCCCGGCGGCAGGCGCCGATGAGGGGCGGGGCGGTGGCGAACAGCACGTCCGCGCCGTCGGCGACAGCCTGTTCCATTACGCTGTCGCCGCTGTCCCCCGGCTCCGCCAGACAGTAGACCCTGACGGAGACCCGGTCCCCCAGAGCCTCCTCCAGATGGCGGCGGCCCTGGTCGTGGGCGTAGACCCAGGAGCTGCTCTCCGGGGTGTCGGGGTAGATGAAGGCCACGCTGACGTGGGCGGGGAACACCGCCCCCACCAGCTTGGTGAGCACGCCCTTCTCCTGTTCCCGGGGATCGGTGGACACGGAGATGGGGTCCGGGTGCTCCAGCACCTTCACGTCCGCCCACACGGCGCTGAGGCTCCGCAGCAGTTCGGCGGAGGAGCTGCGCTTCAGGTCGGAGAAGGGATAGACCTTCAGCCACACCAGCAGAGCCTCCCCCAGGGTCACGCCCAGCTCGTCGCCCCGCAGCTTGCGGAAGGCGTCCTGAAAGTACGTCACGCCGGAGAGGAAGCTCTGCCGCTCCTGGGGAGTCCAGATGTGGTCCGCCTCAAAGCCCAGGGCGGCCTGGAGCTTGGCGTAGCCGCCGGGGCGGCGGAAGGTGATCCGGTATACCCCGGACAGGCGGTAAAACTGCAAAAACTCATAGTAGCAGCGGATCGCCGGGTCATCAGACCAGTTGGGGACGATCCGGGTCACATAGCCGGGAATGGTGGGCGCGCCGTAGCTCTTCAGCACGCTGACCCGCTTGTTGCCCTCCTGGACGTAGAATTTGCCCAGATACTCGTAGCAGCGGATGGGGTCCCGGATGCCCTCGTCCCCCAGATGGGCGGCGCACAGCTCCGTCCATTTGACGGCGAATTCCGAGTTCTCCGACAGCAGAGGCATGAAATTGGCGGCGAAGGCGGAGGTGCGGCCCACGGTTTTGGTCCCCACGATCAGCTCCGTGGGGATCTCGATGACACCCAGGTCCACCCGGCCTGCCACCTGGGCGTCGTCGATCAGCTTATCCAGCACCAGAGGGTAGGGCGGCTTCCCCTGGGCCCGCAGATCCTTTACGGTTTTCTGCCCCAGCCGCAGGGCGGCCCGGTATTGCTCGATGGCCTCCTGTCTGCTCATTGACTCCGCTCCTCTCCCTGAAAAAATCGGTTCTTACTGCCCTATCATACTATACTCCGGGGGCCAAATCAACCAAAATCTGTCCAAAAAGGGAGAAGCCGCAGCTTCTCCCTTTGACGGTCCGGCGAAAAGGCCGGGCGTTCCGCCTGCGCTTTTTTGATTGTTTCAGCTCTTTCCCTGGATGGTGTGGCCGCATTTGGGACAGGTGATCTGGATCTTCCCCTTGCCCGCGGGCACCCGGCAGATGGTCTTGCAGTTTTTGCAGGTGAAATACTTGTGCGCCTTGTCCTGCCGGCGGGCCCTGGCGCCGGCCAGCCGGTTCTTCAGCGGATACCACCAGTTCAGGAATTTGGCGTTCTCCCGGCGGCGCTTGTCCAGATTCCGGGAAAAGATCCGGTACAGGATCACAATGGCCAGGACCAGGGTGATCAGATTGAAGACCAGCATGGCGGCGGCGCTGCGGCGGAAGAAGGTCTGCACCAGCACCACGACCAGATAGACCGCCAGCAGGGCTATGTTCAGCTGATCTGAGCCGTTGCGTCCGTACATGAACCGGGCCATGGCGTTTTGCAGCTTCTGAAAGAAATTGCGCATCTTGATCGTTCCCTCTCTCCCAAACGGTTTTATAAAAATCAGTATAGGGGGAGAATATGAACAAATAAAGTCTTCCCCAAAAGATTTCCGAAAAAAAGCCCGGCGGCAGAGGGCCTCTGCCGCCGGGGGATGACATTAGGCGGATCAAACGTTCTGGTCGTCGTCCTTCTCCGGGGCAGAGGCGGCCTGGGCCTGGTCCCCGGGCGCGGGGGCCTGGACGGACTTCACCTCCACGGTGACGGGCTGCCGGGCGGCGGCCGCGGCGCCGCCCACCGCGCCGGAGAGCAGGGCGGTCAGGTCCAGGCCGGTGGACTCCTTCATGCCGTCCATGATCTGGCTGGCGGAGCTCATCACGTCCTTCACCAGCTTGGTGGAGTTGCCGTCTCCGTACATGACGATCTTGTCGGTCTGGGCCAGAGGAGCGGCGGCGTTCTTCACCACCTCGGGCAGGGCGCTGAGGTACATCTCCAGCACGGAGGCCTCGCCCATCTTCTTCTGGGCCAGGGCCTTCTTCTCGATGGCCTCGGCCTCCGCCAGGCCCTTAGCCCGGATGCCCTCGGCCTCCTGTTCCATGGCGAAGCGCAGAGCCTCGGCCTCGGCCTTGCGGGCCTCCGCCTCCTTGACGGCCTCATAGGCCTTGGCGTCCGCGTCCCGCTGGCGGCGGACCAGCTCGGCCTCCGCCTCCATCTGGGCCTTGTACTTCATAGCGTCCGCCTGCTTGCGGACCTCGGCGTCCAGCTGGCGCTCCTTGATGGCGATCTCCTTTTCCGCCAGCTCCGCCTCTTTCTCCCGCTTGGCGATGTCGGCGCTGACCTTGGTGACCTCGATGGTCTTGCGCTGGGTCTCCTGCTGGATGGAGTAGGCGGCGTCGGCCTCGGCCTTCTTGGTGTCCGCCTTCACCTTCATTTCCGCCTGCTGGATGGCCAGGGCGGCGTCCTGTTCGGCGATCATTTTCTCCGCCTGAACCTTTACGGCGTTGGCCTCCTGCTGGGCGTTGGAGGTGGCGATGGCGATGTCCCGCTGGGCGTTGGCCTTGGCGATCTGAGCGTTCTTGCGGATCTGCTCCACGTTGTCGATACCCATGTTCTCGATGGTGCCGGCTCCGTCCTTGAAATTCTGGATGTTGAAGTTCACCACCTCAAGACCCAGCTTCCGCATGTCGGGGACCACGTTCTCCGTGATCTTCCGGGCCACGCCCTGGCGGTCCTGGACCATCTCCTTCAGACCAACGGAACCAACGATCTCCCGCATGTTGCCCTCCAGCACCTGGGTCACCAGACCCACCAGCTCCTCCGGGCGCTTGCCCAGCAGGGCCTCGGCGGCCAGCTTCAGAAGCTCCGGGTCGGAGCTGATCTTCACGTTGGCCACGCCGTCCACGGTGACGTTGATGAACTCGTTGGTGGGCACCGCCTCGCTGGTCTTTACGTCCACCTGCATGATCCGCAGGGAGAGCTTATCCACCCGCTCGAAGAAGGGCACCCGCCAGCCGGCCTTGCCGATGAGGATGCGCTTGCGGCCCAGACCGGAGATGATGTACGCGGTGTCCGGGGGCGCTTTCAGATAGCCGGTGAAAAACAGCAGCAGCACCAGCAGCACGATCACTACGGGGATGATGATTTTGACGAGATCAGGCATACTCTTCCTCCTTACAATATCTCACTCGTTGTTGCCTTTTTTCCTGTGAACAGGTCTTTTGTCTCTGAACAGATTATAACCCGGCCGGGTCCTCTGTGTCAAAGGGGGGAGCCGTTTTTTCACGCCCGGGCGTGAAAAAACGAGACTTCCACCTTTCGGTAAAAGTCTCGTTGAGATCCTGATCAGAGATCCTCGCGCGGCCCGGACTCCGACGGAGCCGTACTGACGGTGCGCGCCCCGGCGTGCCGGGGAACTACTCCCTTTTGACGCTGTCAGTATACCACATTCCAGGCGGCCGCGCAATTGACATTGTGTTAAAACATTAACACAAATTTTTGTGCATCTGCGCCATATGAGCTGAGAAAAAATTTGAAAACAGGGGAGAAAAGGCTTTACATGGGGTATACTGTCTGATATACTATACTTCCTGTATTGCGAAAGCCCGCCGGGTGAGCGGGGGAGAAAGAGAGACGAGAGAGCATGAACGAGAATTTTTCGCGGGTCCTCAGCCTGCTGCGGCAGGAGAAGGGGGTCAGCCAGCGGGCGGCGGCGGCGGAGCTGGGCATCAGCCAGGCGCTGCTGAGCCACTATGAGAAGGGCATCCGGGAGCCGGGGCTGAATTTCGTGGCCAGGGCCTGCGACTACTACCATGTGTCGGCGGACTATCTGCTGGGCCGCACCCTGACCCGGGACGGGGCGGTGATCGAGGCGGAGGAGCTGGTGGACGCCAGCGAGGCGAAGGAGAGCCTGAAGGGCAGCATCATGGCCAAGCTCCAGAAGAAGCTGCTGGTGAACGCCGTGAGCATGTATTTCGATCTGCTGGGCCGCACCGGCAGCCGGGAGGCGGTGGCCCAGGCGGGCGCCTATCTCTCCGCCGCCCTGTACCAGCTGTACCGGCCCTTCTACCGGCAGGCGGGGGGCAAGGACGGCTACTTCTCCCTGGACGGAAAGAGCTTCGACCTGGACCTGCTGACGGCGGACATGACCCTGGCCAGAGCCCGCTATGCCCGGGCCCTGGAGGACAAGGACCTGGCGGAGAAGTTCCCCGCCGTGGACGCGGACAGCCTGGCCCGGGAGTATCCCGGCCTGAGCCAGTCCGCCGCCCAGGTGTTCCACTCCGTGGACGAGCGGACCAAGGGGCTGGAGTGAGAGTTATGGGGCCTGGCGGCCCCGGGCCCCGGTTTGATTTGCCCTTCAGGCTGGTCGGGGCCTACCCGGCCCCGGGCCCCGGAGCAATCGGGGGCTGCGCGCCCCCGTACCCCGCGGTTCCTTTTTGCTCGCACAAAAAGGAACGAAAAATGCGCCAAGACCATACGGTCTTGGAACCCCTTGGTGTCGGACTGCTGTGAAGGTGAAGATCTTTAAATGCCTCCGAACGGCAGATTCCTTCGGGTTTCTGATCTATGGAACCATCTAACCCAACTCCGGCTGTCGCCCTCCTCATTCAAATGCCCTGCGGGCGGCCTTGCGGATAGGGGCCTACGGGCTGTTAAAGGGAAAGATTCATCCATATATTTTCGTTCAGTCCTGTAGACTGGCAGAAAGCCCTGCGCCTGTGCGCAGACCCAGTAGGAATGCCTCACTGGTGTACAGCTCCATGACGCGCTCCAGATCCTCCCTCTCCTGACGGCTCAGCTCGTCTTCCAGGAGGGAAATATGCATCTCATACCCCGTCCGATCCGCCTCCCTCAGCCGCGGCCTGATGTAATGGGCGTACAGCCACCGCATAAAGTCCGTCATCGTAAATTCTCCTTTCAAAAAAACAACGTATCCGTCGTGTCAATACCAGTATAATACAACGCATCCGTCGTGTCAAGAGGGCAGAATATGAAATTGCAAGAAAGACTCCGTGCTTTACGTAAAGAGAAAAAAGAGACACAGGTACAGGTTGCCGCAGCTATTGGCGTTACAGACCGACAGTATCAGCGGTTCGAATCAGGTGTCAACCTGCCTGGTTTTGAAAACCTCTGCGCCCTGGCGGACCATTTTGGGGTCAGTCTGGACTACCTGGCCGGACGCACAGACCAGAGGTAAAGAACCAACAGATGGCTCTATCCCTTCAACAGCCCGTAGGCCCCTATCCGCAAGGCCGCCCGCAGGGCTTTCTAATGAGGAGGGCGACAGCCGGAGTTGGACCAGATGGTTCCATAGATCAGCACCCCGAAGGAATCTGTGGTTCGGAGGCATGAGCAACTCTTCACCCGCACAGTCCGCCGATAAAGGGGGTACCCAGGGGGAGACCCCCTGGGCGCACTTTTGGGTACTTTTCCTGCGAGGGAAAAGTATCCCGCCCGTGGGTGCGGGAACCCACAAAAGCAATTTGAAGGGCAATTCAAATTTCCCCCGCCCCGAAGGGGCGGAAGATTCCCCCCGCCCCGAAGGGGCGGAAGATCCCCCGCCGCCCGAAGGGCGGCCCAAAAAAGAGGTAACGCTATGAATCAGAAGAACATCCGAAATTTCAGCATCATCGCCCACATCGACCACGGCAAGTCCACCCTGGCGGACCGGTTGCTGGAGGAGTGCGGCGCGGTGGCGGAGCGGGACATGGAGAGCCAGCTTCTGGACAACATGGATCTGGAGCGGGAGCGGGGCATCACCATCAAGGCCCGGGCCGTGACCATGGACTACGCCGCCCAGGACGGGGAGACCTACACCCTGAACCTCATCGACACCCCGGGCCATGTGGACTTCAACTACGAGGTCAGCCGGTCTCTGGCGGCCTGCGAGGGGGCGGTGCTGGTGGTGGACGCCAGTCAGGGCATCGAGGCCCAGACCCTGGCCAACACCTATCTGGCCCTGGACAACGACCTGGAGATCCGGCCGGTGGTGAACAAGATCGACCTGCCCGCCGCGGACCCCATGAAGGTCAAGCACGAGATCGAGGACATCATCGGCATCCCGGCCCTGGACGCGCCGGAGATCTCCGCCAAGGTGGGCATCAACATCCCCGCGGTGCTGGAGGACGTGGTGGCGAACATCCCCGCCCCGGAGGGGGACCCGGACGCGCCGCTGCGGGCGCTGATCTTCGACAGCTACTACGACGCCTACAAGGGGGTCATCGTCTACTTCCGGGTCATGGACGGCACAGTGAAAAAGGGCATGAACATCCGCATGATGGCCTCCGGCGCTCAGTATCAGGTGCTGGAGTGCGGCCTGCTGCGGCCTCTGGGTTACGAGCCCTGCCAGCAGCTCCAGGCGGGGCAGGTGGGCTATCTCACCGCCTCCATCAAAAACGTCCGGGACACGGAGGTGGGCGATACCGTCACCGGGGCGGAGAACCCGGCGGCGGAGCCGCTGCCCGGCTACCGGAAGGCCCAGCCCATGGTCTACTGCGGCGTGTACACCGAGGACGGCAGCAAGTACCCGGACCTGCGGGACGCCCTGGAGAAGCTGCAGCTCAACGACGCCTCCCTGACCTTCGAGCCGGAAAGCTCCGTGGCCCTGGGCTTCGGCTTCCGCTGCGGCTTTCTGGGGATGCTCCACAGTGAGGTGATCCAGGAGCGGCTGGAGCGGGAGTTCGACCTGGACCTCATCACCACCCTGCCCTCCGTCATCTACAAGGTCCGCAAGACCGACGGCACGGAGGTGCTGGTGGACAACCCCCACAACTACCCGGACCCCGCCTCCATCGCCCAGGCGGAGGAGCCCTTTGTGAAGGTCTCCATCCTGGCCCCCAACGAGTACGTGGGCAGCATCATGCCCCTGTGCCAGGACCGCCGGGGGGAGTTCAAGGACATGCAGTATCTGGACACCAACCTGGTGGAGCTGCACTACCAGATGCCCCTCAACGAGATCATCTACGATTTCTTCGACACCCTGAAGGCCCACACCAAGGGCTACGCCTCCCTGGACTATGAGCTTTCAGACTACCGCCCCAGCGACCTGGTGAAGGTAGACCTGCTCCTCAACGGCGACCAGGTGGACGCCCTCAGCTTTATCGCCCACCGGGACAAGGCGTACCCCCGGGCCAGGCGTCTGTGCGAGAAGCTGAAGGACAACATCCCCCGCCAGCTCTTCGAGGTGCCCATCCAGGCGGCCATCGGCGGCCGGATCATCGCCCGGGAGACGGTGAAGGCCATGCGCAAGGACGTGCTGGCCAAGTGCTACGGCGGCGACATCACCCGGAAGAAGAAGCTGCTGGAGAAGCAGAAAGAGGGCAAAAAGAAGATGCGGAATCTGGGCACGGTGCAATTGCCCACAGAAGCATTCATGGCGGTATTGAAGCTGGACGAATAGAGAACGGTAAAGCATCTGCTTTTTGCCCTCTTGCGAGCGGGAGCGAGCCGCCGCGGAAGCGGCGTACAAGTGTTTTGCGGAGCAAAACCTTGGCGCAAGGCGGAATTCATTTCCGCCGCGCAGGATGGGTATTGAGGGGTCCCCGCAAGATCGGCGATCTTGTGGGGCGGGCAAAAAGAAGATGCGGAATCTGGGCACGGTGCAGCTGCCCACAGAAGCCTTTATGGCGGTACTGAAGCTGGACGAGTGACCTTGCCGCCGGAGGCGGGACTCAAACGGCGGCCCAGCGAAGCGGGCGGCGTTTGAAAAGGAGAAGCAAGGGAGCGGTTTTGGAATGCCCATGCCTGGGTGTTCCAAAGAAAGCGGACTTTGCTTCGACGCTATGGCGGTACTGAAGCTGGACGAGTGACCTTACCGCCGGACGAATAGAATACGAGGTGTTTCTTATGACCGAGACTGGCGCGCCCGGGTTTTACGGGAAAAACAACAAGGAGGAGCTTCCTCTTACGTTCTATCAGGAGAAGTTCCGCGCCCTGGACCCCGCCGAGACGGCGGCCCGCTGCGGCCTGCCCTGGGACGGAGAGACCGGAACGTTCACCATGAACCTGCTGGGGGACCGGTTTGCCGTCTCCTGGCCGGATTTTGCCATCGCCGGGCCGGTGGAGCTGACCAACCCGGAGCGCATTTTGTTCCTCCGCTATCTGGTGGACGGCCGCCGGACGCCCCCCGCCGGGCGGTTCCTCACCTACCGGGAGTTTCCCTGGGGGGAGGTATATCTCCAGCAGTTCACCGGCCGGTGCATCAAGCGCTTCGCCTTTTCCTACGGCGGCAGGCCGGACCTGCTGCGGCGGGTGATGGACAGCATGGGGGCGAAGCCCCTGGAGCGCAGCGACGTGGGCTATGAGCTGGAGCTGATGGAAGGCCTTTCCATCCAGTTCCTGCTGTGGCTGGGGGACGACGAGTTTCCCCCCAACGGACAGATCCTGTTTTCCGACAGCTTCCTCACCGCCTTTACCGCCGAGGACCTTGCCAATATCGGCGATATCGTCCTGAACCGGATGAAGGCCCGGGGAGCGGCTCTGTGAGACGGGGCGGTCCCGGGGAGGGGGCGGGAAAATATTTTTTCAAAATGTATGTGAAAGTTATTGCAATCCAGGGCGGGATAGTGTATAATCACCCCGTTCTCCGGAATGAGCCGGGGAAGACAACTGAATAGGATTGGTAGAGTAAGCATATCG
>CATZRD010000014.1 GCA_958423465.1 uncultured Oscillospiraceae bacterium
GGATCGTCGGCGATGGGCGGGAAAAAGTCCACGGTCTGCACCAGGGCCAGCTCGTCGGACACCCGGTACACCGAGGCGTCGTCGCTGCGGTCGAATCCCACCAGCAGGTTGGGGTCCTGATGGACCTGCAGGCCCTCCAGAAGCTGGGCCAGGACGCCGGCCCCCACCTTGGCCCCGCAGCCCGCGCACTGGGCCAGTTTGGTCAGCTTGACTTCACTCTCCATGAAACGTCCTCCTCCTTTACAACTTCTTGGTACAACTTCTTGATACGATTTTTTGGGTACGACAGAAGGTTGGGCTTCGCCCAAACCCACCAGGGGCGCCGCCCCTGGACCCCGCCGCCTTTTGAAAAAGGCGGGCGAAAACTTTTATCGCAGCGCGCCGGTAAGCCCCAGCAGGGCCTCCAGCACGCCGCCGCCCACCGCCAAGGCCTTGTCTGAGACAGTATAGCAGTTCTCAAGCTGGCACCGGGGGTCCACGTCGCCGCTCTTCATGCCCCGCTTCACCGCCGTTCCGTCGGGCAGCAGGCCCCGCAGCACGCCTCCGATGGTGCACACCATGGGCTGGCCGTCCACATAGCCCGCCGTGTCCCCGGCCTCCACCCGGTCGCCGATGGACCGGACGCCCTGAAACACGCCGTCCGCCGGCGCGCGGAGCACCCGCTCCCCGGCGTAGCCGCCGATGAGGCCGGGAATGTTGGTATTGGGCAGGGCGGAACCCCGGTAGTACACCCGGCCCAGAGTGTGGCCCCGCATGGTCTCCACCACCGCGTGGCAGTCCACCCCCGCGGTGAAGCCCGGTCCCACCGCCACCACCGCCGGGGCCATGTCGATGCGGGTGCCCAGGTTCCGCTTGGCCAGAATGGCGTCCACCACCGCGTCGGGGCGAAGGACCGGCACGCAGTCCGCCTCGGGGTCCGCCAGCACCGGCACGATCCCGGCGTCCAGCAGCTCCCGGACCTCCTCCAGGCGGCAGCGCCGGGCGCTCACGCCCTCCACCTCCGTCTCCCCCAGGCGGATGGCCTCGGAGAAGCATACCGTCCGCCGGATGGCGGTGGGCCGCTCCAAATCGCACAGCAGCACCCGGATCCCCGCCCGCCGTAGCCGCAGGGCAACGCCGCTGGCGATATCCCCCGCGCCCCGGATCACCACAAACATCCTTCTACCTCCTGCCTGAGCATGATATTTTCTCCAGTATAACGCCTGGGGAAAACCCCGTCAAGGGGGAAAAAGCGGCGGAGCCGGATCACCGGTCCGCCGCGCTGCTTTCCTCCAGCTTTTGCAGGAGACGGCGCAGCGTCTCCCAGTCCTCCGGGGACATGCCGGCGGAGATCCGGCGCAGGAAGCTGTCATAGATGCCGTCCAGCACCGGCCCCATGGCTGCCCCCGCCTCCGTCAGGTAGATCTGGTACTGCCGCCGGTCGGCGGGGACGATCTCCCGCCGGATGTGGCCCATGTCCTCCAGCCGCCGGGCGTCCCGGGCCACGCCGGTCTTGTCCAGGGCGTAGTGGCAGGCGATCTCCTCCTGACTGGCCCCGGGGTTCCGGCGGAGGTAGAGGACGATGAGGTGCATCGCCCCCACATACTGGTAGGGCAGCAGGGCGGAGCGTATATAGCGCCGGCGCTGCCGGTCGATTCGCAGCAGACTGGAGAGCACCGCGTCAGCCATGGAGCGCCGCCTCCTTTCCCGCTGCCGGGGCGGCGCTGTCCAGCTTGCCGCGGATCTCCCGTTTCAGCCGGATGATGAGAGGGGTTGCCAGACCCAGGGACAGGATATCCGCCGCCGCCTGCACGGCGGCCACGCCGTAGGCCCCCCAGAAATAGGCCATGGGGTAGACGATGGGCAGAAAGCAGGTGCCCTGCCGGGAGGTGGACAGCAGCACCGCGCCCCTGGCCCTGCCCAGACCGGCGCAGAGCATGTTCACCACCGCCACCCAGGCGTGGGCCGGCAGCGCCAGACATTGCAGCCGGATGCACAGGGCCCCCAGCTCCCGCATGGCGGCGTCCGTATCGGCGAACAGGCCGATGGTCTGGTCCGCGAAGAGCCCCAGGGCCAGACCCATCGCCGCGCCGCCCACGGCGGCGATGAGGGCGGCGAAGCGGTAGCCCTTCAGCACCCGGTCGTATCGCCCCGCGCCCCAGTTGAAGCCCACCACCGGCTGGAAGCCGGTGCCGAAGCCCAGAATGATGCCGAAGGGGAACATCATGACCTTGGTGGATACGCCGATCCCCGCCAGAACGGAGTCGGAGATCTGGCCCGCGATGTTGTTCAGCACGATGGCGGACACCACCGCCAGCCCGTTGCGGAACAGGGAGGAGGACCCCACGGTGACGATCTGCGTGATGATGTCCCGGGTACAGCGGATGGACCGGGGGGACAGGCGCAGCAGGCTGCGGTGGGTGAGGTAGGGGAACACCAAAATGGCGAAGCTCACCAGCTTGGAGATGGCGGTGGCCAGAGAGGCCCCCGCGACGCCCATGTTCAGGTCAAAGATAAAAATGGGGTCCAGAAAACAGTTGAGGATCCCGCCGAAGCCCATGCCGATCATGGACAGCATGGCGCTGCCCTCCGCCCGCAGGCACTGGTTCATCACGAAGTTGGCGGCCATAAAGGGAGCCACCAGCAGCACATAGGTGGCGTAGTCCACGGCGTACTGCTCACAGGTGGCCGTGGCCCCCAGCAGCCGGAGCATGGGGCGCATGAAGCTGACCCCCAGCAGCATGATGACCGCGCCGAAGCCCATGGCCAGGAAAAAGGCGGTGGACAGCACCTGACCGGCCTTCTCGTCGTCCCTGGCCCCCAGCAGCCGGGCGATGTAGCTGTTGGCGCCCACCGCCAGCATGGACCCGGCCATCATGATGATCTGGTCCAGGGAGGCGTTGACGCTCACCGCGGCGGTGGCGTTGGTGCCCAGGGAGCTGACGAAATAGGTGTCCGCCAGACTGTAAATGGCGTTGATGAGAAAGGCGATGATGGACGGTACCGCCATTTTCAGGATCACGGAGGGCAGGGGATCCTCCAGCATCATGGTCTTGCGGTGGTCCTGCCGGTTCTGCGGTTTGTGGGACATGGCGCTTTTCCTCCCTTACGCGTCAAGGATAGTATCATATGAAACAATTGCGTTCGATACTATCTTATCAGACATATTTCTCCTGTCAAGAGCCTTTTTCGTCCCCGGGCCGGGAGAGGCGGGAAGGGCAGAAGGGCCGGGCGCCAGAGGGCAAAAGAGGAGCGGGACCGTCCGGGTCCCGCTCCTCCGTATTCGGTTGTCCTCACCGCTGGCGGTCCGGGAGGGTCACGATCTCCCCGGTCCGGCGGGTGGCGTTCAGATCGATGAGCCGCTGGTTGCGGCTGCCCCGGAACCGGAGGGAGATATCGTGGAGGGCCTGGACGAACCGGCCGTCCACCAGCACGTCGATGAGGCCCAGCAGCTCGTCAGTGATCTCGCACCGGGGATGGCTGCCGTCGGTGAGCAGCTCCTCGTAGGTGAAGCCGGAGTAGCTCCAGATGTTCTTTTCCGGCAGCTCCCGCCGGACCCGGCGGAGGAAGGGCAGCAGCGCCCGCTGGTTCTTCGGCTCGAAGGGTTCGCCCCCCAGCAGGGTCAGGCCGTTGATATAGCCGGGCCGCAGCATCTCGATCAGACGGTCCTCCGTCTCCCCGGTAAAGGGCTGGCCGTAGCGGAAATCCCAGGTCTGGGGCTGGAAGCAGTTCTCACAGTGGTTGGTGCAGCCGGAGACGAATAGGGACACCCGGACGCCCTCACCGTTGGCGATGTCACAGTTTTTGATCTCACCGTAATACATAGCTGTCTTATAAGTGGAGGACCCGGTCCCGGATCTCCTGGGTCCGGCCCTGGTTCCAGAACTGCGTGCCGATGTAGCCGCAGGTCCGGCGGGCCACGTTCATCTTATCCTGATCGGTGTTGCCGCACTTGGGGCAGCGCCAGATGAGCTTGCCCTCCTCCTCCACGATCTGGATCTCGCCGTCCCAGCCGCAGACCTGGCAGTAGTCGCTCTTGGTGTTCAGCTCGGCGTAGATGATGTTGTCGTAGATGAACTTCATCACCTGCAGCACCGCCTCCAGGTTGTTCTGCATATCCGGCACCTCTACGTAGCTGATGGCGCCGCCGGGGGACAGGGCCTGGAACTGGGCCTCGAACTTCAGCTTGCTGAAGGCGTCGATCTCCTCGGTGACATGGACGTGATAGCTGTTGGTGATATAGCCCTTGTCGTTAATGCCCTCGATGATGCCGAACCGGCGCTGGAGGCACTTGGCGAACTTGTAGGTGGTGGACTCCAGGGGAGTGCCGTAGAGGCTGAAGTCGATGTTGGACTCCTCCTTCCACCGGCGGCAGGCGGCGTTCATGTACTCCATGACCTGCAGGGCGAAGGGGGTGGCGGAGGGGTCGGTGTGGCTCTTGCCGGTCATGTACTTGACGCACTCATAGAGGCCGGCGTAGCCCAGGGAGATGGTGGAGTAGCCGTTATAGAGCAGCTTGTCGATGGGCTCGCCCTTCTTCAGCCGGGCCAGGGCGCCGTACTGCCACAGGATGGGGGCCACGTCGGACAGGGTGCCCTTCAGCCGCTCGTGGCGGCACATGAGGGCCCGGTGGCACAGCTCCAGCCGCTCGTCGAAGATCTTCCAGAACTTCTCAATGTTCCCTCCGGAGCTCAGGGCCACATCCGGCAGGTTGATGGTGACCACGCCCTGGTTGAACCGGCCATAGTACTTGTGCTTGCCCGGCTCGTAGTTGCCGGCGTTGGCGATGTTGCCCACGCCCGCGTCGGTGAAGCGGTCCGGGGTCAGGAAGCTGCGGCAGCCCATGCAGGTGTACACGTCGCCCTTCAGCTCCAGCATCTTCTTCTCGCTGATGTAGTCGGGGACCATCCGCCGGGCGGTGCACTTGGCCGCCAGCTTGGTCAGGTAGTAGTAGGGGGAATCCTCGTGGATGTTGTCCTCCTCCAGCACATAGATCAGCTTGGGGAAGGCGGGCGTGACCCACACGCCGTCCTCGTTCTTCACGCCCTCGTAGCGCTGGGCCAGGGTCTCCTCGATGATCATGGCCAGGTCCTGCTTCTCCCGGTCATTGCGGGCCTCGCCCAGGTACATGAACACGGTGACGAAGGGGGCCTGTCCGTTGGTGGTCAGCAGCGTCACCACCTGGTACTGGATGGTCTGCACGCCCCGGCGGATCTCGTCCCGCAGGCGGGTCTCCACGATCCTGTCCAGAGTCTCCCGGCTGGGGGCCGCCCCCACTTCCTCCATCTCCGCCTGGACCGTCCTGCGGATCTTCTGGCGGCTGACGTCCACGAAGGGAGCCAGATGGGTCAGGGAAATGGACTGTCCGCCGTACTGGTTGGAGGCCACCTGGGCGATGATCTGGGTGGCGATGTTGCAGGCGGTGGAGAAGCTGTGGGGCCGCTCGATGAGGGTGCCGGTGATGACAGTGCCGTTTTGCAGCATATCCTCCAGGTTCACCAGGTCGCAGTTGTGCATGTGCTGGGCGTAATAATCCGTGTCGTGGAAGTGGATGATGCCCTCCCGGTGGGCCTCCACGATGTCCTGGGGCAGCAGCAGCCGCTCGCTGATGTCCCGGGAGACCTCGCCGGCCATGTAATCCCGCTGGGTGGAGTTCACCACCGGGTTCTTGTTGGCGTTCTCCTGCTTGGCCTCCTCGTTGCAGCACTCGATGAGGCTGAGGATCTTGTCATCGGTGGTGTTGCTGCGGCGGACCAGGGAGCGGGTGTAGCGGTAGGTCACATAGTTCTTGGCCACCTCGAACGCGCCGTGGGCCATGACGGAGTATTCCACCATGTCCTGGATCTCCTCCACAGAGGGGGCGCGGTTCATCTTCTGGCAGCTCAGCTCCACCGACTGGGCGATGCGCTGGATCTGTACCGGCGTCAGCCGGGCGGCCTCCTCCACGCTGTTGTTGGCCTTGGTGATGGCGGCGATGATCTTGGTGATGTCAAAGGCCACTTCCGTTCCGTTTCTCTTAATAACGATCATTGGTATATCCCCCTGTGTATTGATTCACTCTGTTTGCCGGCACGAGCGAGTGTCGCATATCTAGTAGCAAAGAGATAATAACACACAATATATAGTTTGCCAAGTGGCAAATATCACGATTTGGAAAAATTTTTGCCGGCGGCAGCGGGGCCTTTCCCCGGGGGAAAAGGGGGGGCCGGACAGCAAAAGGCCCCGCCGGAGCGGGGCCTTGCGGGCGCGGGGGATCACTCCAGGGGCGCGCCGCAGCAGGGGCAGAACTTCCCGTCGCTGACCTTGCCGCAGGCGGGGCATACCTTGCCGGCGGCGGGCTCCCCGGACTCGGCAGGCTCCCCGGACTCGGCGGTGTCCGCCGTTGCCTTGGCGGCCTGCAGCTCCTCGATCCTGGCCTGGGACGCCTTCACGGCGGCCACCACATCGGCGATGGCTTCCGGGGCCTCGTCGGGGTGCTCGCAGACGAACCACTGGCCGATGGCCCGGTAATTCTTGTCCAGCTCCCGCTTCTCAGCCAGAATGTCGGCGGAGATCTTGGCCGTGGCGGCGGCGGACTTGGCCTTTTCCGTGGCGGCAGAGGCCACGACCTTGGCCTTTTGGGTCAGTTCATCCAAAAAACTCATATACAACGGCTCCTTTCACAGTTGTCCATTTTGACTTGGGTGTGTGCTGCTTCCTATAAACCAGTATACTGCGTTCGGACGGGGGCCGCAAGGAAAATTTTTGTGAATTTTCCGCGCAACGGAATCTTCTGGAAAAAAGCATTATTTTAATATAGACGGGGACGTGGAAATAGTATACAATGTTTCCATACAAAATCCCCACAAATTAGGCAAAACAGACAAATACGGGGATTTGGAAGGAGTATACGATGAAAAAAGCATTCGCGATCATTCTGTCTCTCGTAATGGTCCTCGCGCTGCTGGCTGGCTGCGGCAACAACAGCGGCAAGCCCGACGACAGCGCCAAGGACGACGCTCCCGCCGACGCGGCCGGGATGGACGCCCTGATCGAGGCCGCCAAGGCCGAGGGCGAGCTGGTGGTCTACGGCTCCTGCGAGGAGGAGTACCTGGCCGCCGCCTGCGAGCACTTTGAGGAGCTGTATGGCATCAAGGTGCAGTATCAGCGCCTGTCCACCGGCGAGGTGCAGGCCAAGATCGAGGAGGAAAACGGCTCCCCCTCCGCCGACGTCTGGTTCGGCGGCACCACCGATCCCTACAACGTGGTGGCCGGCGAGGGCCTGCTGGAGGCCTATGAGGCGGAGAACGCCTCCCATCTGCTGGGCAGCCAGTACCGGGACGCCGACGGCTACTGGTACGGCATTTACAAGGGCATCCTGGGCTTCATGGTCAACAGCGAGGAGCTGGAGCGCATGAACCTGGAGGCTCCCCAGGACTGGCAGGATCTGCTGAAGGACGAGTATAAGGGCCTGATCTGGCTGTCCAACTACAACACCGCCGGCACCGCCAAGCTGGTCATCAACACCATGATCCAGAAGTACGGCCACGACGAGGGCATCCAGTACCTGGTGGACCTGGATAAGAACATCGAGGTCTACACCAAGTCCGGCTCCGGCCCGTCCAAGAACGTGGGCACCGGCGAGTGCGTCATCGGCATCGGCTTCCTCCACGACGGCATCACCCAGATCGTGGACAACGGCTATGACAACGTCCAGCTGGTGATCCCCTCCTCCGGCACCTCCTTCGAGATCGGCGCCACCGCCATCTTCAAGGGCTGCCAGCATCCCAACGCCGCCAAGCTGTGGATCGAGTACGCCCTGTCTCCCGAGTGCGTGGAGCTGGCCGACGACTACGGCTCCTATCAGTTCCTGGTCATCGACAACGCCACCCAGCCCTCTCAGGCCGCTGAGTTCGGCCTGGATCCCGAGAACGTGATGGACTACGACTTCGAGGACGCCAAGCAGAACATCACCACCTACATCGAGGAAGTCATGACCGCTCTGGGCGGCGGCGACGACCGCTTCAAGACCGAGTGATCCCCTTCTGACACATAAAGCGCGCAGTTATGGCGGGATGGCGGTTCGCCGCCATCCCGCCGGTTTTCTGTTTTCCGTCATTTCCTGATCGCGGATCAGTATGAGAAAGGAGGGGCTTCGCCTATGGCCAAGACCCAGAGCGCCCAGCTGGATCGGAAAAAGCTGATGGCCGATCCGGTGATGGTGTGCACCATCGTCGTCCTTATCGCGTTTCTGACTCTCTTCATCCTCTATCCCCTGGCCATTCTGCTGGTGGACAGCGTGTATGCGCCGGGGGAGGGGCTGACCTTCTCCATTTTCCAGCGGATCTTTGCCATGCCCACGTTCCGGACCGCCATCACCAACACCCTGAAGGTGGGCTTCGTGGTGGGCGTCGCCTCCACGGTCATCGGCCTGCTCTTCGCCTATGTGGAGGTGTACGTCAAGGTCCGCACCCGGTTCATGACCGGGCTGTTCAAGGTGGTGTCCATGCTGCCGGTGGTGTCGCCGCCCTTTGTGCTGTCCCTGTCCATGATCATGCTCTTCGGCAAGGCCGGCATCATCACCCGGCACCTGCTGCATATCTATGACAACAGCGTCTACGGCTTCTGGGGCATCGTCATCGTCCAGACCATGACCTTCTTCCCGGTGTGCTACATGATGTTCAAGGGCCTGCTGAAGAACATCGACCCCTCCCTGGAGGAGGCGGCCCGGGACATGGGGGCCGGCCGGGGCAAGGTGTTTCTGACCGTGACGCTGCCCCTGCTGCTGCCGGGTCTGGGCAACGCCTTCCTGGTGACTTTCATTGAGTCCATCGCGGACTTCGCCAACCCCATGATCATCGGCGGATCCTACGACACCCTGGCCACCACCATCTACCTCCAGATCACCGGCGCCTACGACAAGGAGGGCGCGGCGGCCATGGCCGTGGTGCTGCTGGGCATCACGCTCATCATGTTTATGGTGCAGAAGTACTATCTGGAGAGCAAGACCGCCGCCACCCTGACGGGCAAGGCCTCCCGGGCCAGGATGCTCATTGAGGACAAGTCCGTCACCCGGCCGCTGACGGTCCTCTGCTCCCTCATTGCCCTCTTTGTGATCCTCATGTATCTGTGCGTCCCCTTCGGGGCGCTGTTCAAGACCTGGGGCCGGGACTTCCACCTGACCGGCAAGTGGTTCCGGCTGGTGTTCGAGCGGTACAAGGGCCTGAAGGCGTTTAAGGACTCCTTCCTGCTGAGTCTGGCGGCGGCGCCCATCACGGCCCTGATGAGCATGGTCATCTCCTATCTGGTGGTGAAAAAGAAGTTCAGGGGGAAGGGCTTTATCGAGTTCGTGTCCATGCTGGCCATGGCGGTGCCCGGCACGGTGCTGGGCATCGGGTACATCCGGGGCTTCTCCAGCGGCGTGTTCCACACCGGCTTCCTGCAGGGGATCTACGGCAGCGCGGCGGTGCTCATCATCGTGTTCGTGGTCCGCTCCCTGCCCACCGGCACCCGCAGCGGGATCTCCGCCCTGCGGCAGATCGACAAGAGCATCGAGGAGTCCGCCTACGATATGGGCGCGGGGAGCCTGAAGGTGTTTATGACCGTGACCCTGCCCCTCATCAAGGACTCCTTCCTCAGCGGACTGGTCACGGCCTTTGTCCGCAGCATCACCGCCATCTCCGCCATCATTCTGCTGGTCACGCCGGAGTTCCTGCTCATCACGGTGCAGATCAACGAGTTCGCGGAAAAGGGTTCCTACGGCATCGCCTGCGCCTTCGCGACCATTCTGATCGCGATCACCTACGGCTCGGTGCTGCTGATGGACCTGATCATCAAATTTTTCGGCACCAGCCGGAAGCTGAAGGAGGCCGACTGATATGGCAAAAGAGAAAAAAGGCGTGCGTCTGGAGCATATCTCCAAGATCTACCAGGACCCCAAGACGAAGAAGGATTTTTACGCGGTACACGATACCTCTCTGGACATCCAGCCCGGCTCCTTCGTGACCCTGCTGGGTCCCTCCGGCTGCGGCAAGACCACCACCCTGCGGATGATCGCCGGGTTCGAGAGCCCCGACGAGGGGGAGATCTATCTGGGGGGCGAGCCCATCAACGCACTGACCCCCAACAAGCGGGACACCGCCATGGTGTTCCAGTCCTACGCCCTGCTGCCCCACTACAACATCTTTGAC
Organism: uncultured Oscillospiraceae bacterium; assembly: GCA_958423465.1. Classification (GTDB taxonomy): domain Bacteria; phylum Bacillota; class Clostridia; order Oscillospirales; family Oscillospiraceae; genus Pelethomonas. The sequence goes on from CATZRD010000014.1 coordinate 10,149, forward strand.
AACGTGGCCTACGGCCTGAAGCTGCGGAAGATGGACAAGGAGACCATCCGGAAAAGGGTGCTGGAGATCCTGGAGCTGGTGGGGCTGGAGGGCATGGAGGAGCGGATGACCAACCAGCTCTCCGGCGGCCAGCAGCAGCGGGTGGCCCTGGCCCGGGCCCTGGTCCTGGAGCCGGGGGTGCTGCTCTTTGACGAGCCCCTGAGCAATCTGGACGCCAAGCTGCGGGTGACCATGCGCACGGAGATCCGCCGCATCCAGCAGCAGGCGGGGATCACCGCCGTCTACGTTACCCATGACCAGAGCGAGGCCATGGCCCTCTCGGACCAGATCATCGTCATGGACCGGGGCGTGGTGGCCCAGATCGGCACGCCCCGGGAGGTGTATTACCACCCGGCCAACGAGTTCGTGGCGGACTTCATCGGCGAGGCCAACTTCCTCCGCGGCAAGGTGAAGGCCAGAAGCGGCCGTGGCGGCTCCGTGGAGATCTGCGGCCGGGAGGTGGCGGTGGAGACCCTGCCGGACACCGCCGCTGGGCAGGACTGCACCCTGGTGCTCCGGCCGGAGTCGGCGGTGCTGGGCGGCAGGGGGCAGCTTCCCTGCCGGGTGGTCCTCTCCTGCTTCATGGGAAATTACCAGAACTACCATGTGATGGTGGGGGACACCCTGGTGAAGATCACCGATTTCAACCCCAAGAACCATCAGATCTATCAGGTGGACGACAGCGCCTGGCTGGACTTCGCCCCCGGCGACGTCCATGTGCTGTGACAGGCCGGGTCCGTGACCCTGCCGGCCCCGGCGGCTGAAGCCCCGGTCCCGGATCCCCGGCAGATCGCCCCCTCCGCGAAAAACAGGCGGAGGGGGCGATTTTTGCCCTTCGCGGGGCTTGTGCTTTGGCGGAACGCTGTGGTATAATATTATACAGGAAAAAACAAAACGGCATTTGCCGTCCGGCCCGGCGGGGGCCGCGGCGGGAGCAGAGGAGGAGCTGTCATGGCGATCGTATCGGAGTATTTCTTCCCCTCCAGCAACGGGGAGACCCTGATTCATGTGAACCAGTGGACCCCGGTGGACCGGGAGATCGTGGGCGTGGTGCAGATCGCCCACGGCGTGGCGGAGTATGGCGGGCGCTACGCCCCCTTCGCCCGCTTTTTGTGTGACAACGGCTTTGTGGTGGTGGCCAACGACCACCTGGGCCACGGCAAGTCCGTCATCGACGGCTGCCCCGGGGTGTACTTCGGGGAGCAGGACGGCTGGCGGCACGTGGTGGACGATATGGAGGAGCTGCGCCGGCGCACCGCCCAGGTGTTCCCCGGCAAGCCCTACTTCCTCTTCGGCCACTCCATGGGGTCCTTCCTGTCCCGGACCCACCTGATCCTCTATCCCGGCCGGCTGACGGGCTGCGTGCTGTGCGGCACGGGACATCAGGCCGCCCCGATCATCGCCGGCGGCAAGCTGGTGGCGGACATGGAGATCCGCCGCCTGGGGAAAAAGGCTTTCAGCGCCAAGGCCGACAGCCTGGCTTTTGGCGCGTACAACAAGCGCTTCGCCCCCACCCGCACCCGGTTCGACTGGATCTCCGCCAATCCCGCCAACGTGGACGCCTATATGGCCGACTCCATGTGCGGCGGGGACGCCACCCTGGGCCTCTTCCGGGATATGCTGGACGGCCTGACCATCATCACGAAGCAGGCCAACATGAATAAGATGGACAAACATCTGCCGGTGTTCTTCATCGCCGGGGACCAGGACCCTGTGGGCGACATGGGCAAGGGCGTGAAAACCGCCTGCGCCTGCTTCCGGAAGGCCGGGCTGCAGGATGTGTCCTGCAAGCTCTACCACGGCCTGCGCCACGAGATCCTCAACGAGGTCCAGAACCAGTATGTGTATCAGGACGTGCTGAGCTGGCTGAAGAGCCATATCTGAGGGCGCCCGCCGCCCGCCAGGCCAGCAGGTCCGGGTCGTGATACCGGCCCAGCAGGGCGGCGGAGCATACGCCGTCCGCCGCCAGGAGCAGCCAGAAGCCGAAGGTCACCGGCGGCGGGACCGCTGCCGCCGCCAGGGCGATCCAGGGCTGGAGCCACCGAACCGCCAGGGCGGAGAGCGCCCCCCAGACCAGAGAGAAGCCCAGGCATACCCGTCCCCCCAGATTCCATTTCAGGCCGCCATAGTCCCAGAACTTTACCCCCAGCAGCCGGTCATAGGCCCAGTGGACGGCGTACTCCACGGCGGTACACACCCCGCCGCCCAGAAGGACCAGGGCCAGCGGATTTCGCTCCGGCCCTGCCAGGGCCAGAAGGGCGGTCATGGCCAGGCCGTACACCGGGCACAGGGGCAGGGCCAGGAGGCACTTTCTCACCTGGTGGGGGGAATGGATCGCCTGAGCGAAGAGCTTTTCCAGGCAGCAGCCCAGAAAGCTGTAGATCATGAAATACCAGAACCAGCGGGACATGGGAGCGCTCCTTTCCAGACTTTGACGGTAGCTTTCCCGGTCCGGCGGAAAACCATACGGAGGGAGGCGGACCTATGACGGACAGATGGGAGGCCCTGATGGCGGAGTGCGCCCGGTGTCGGGAGTGCGCGTTGGGCCAGACCCGGAAAAACCTGGTTTTTGGCACGGGGAACCCCCGCGCGGAGATCATGCTGGTGGGGGAGGGGCCCGGCGCCAACGAGGACGAGCAGGGCGTTCCCTTCGTGGGAAAGGCCGGGATGCTGCTGGACGACATGCTGGCCATCATCGGCCTGGACCGCACCAAGGTCTATATCGCCAACATCGTCAAATGCCGCCCGCCGGGAAACCGGGACCCGCTGAACGTGGAGCAGGACGCCTGTATCGGCTATCTCCGCCGCCAGATCCGGCTGGTGGACCCCCGGATCATCGTGTGCCTGGGGCGGATCGCCGCCATGCGGCTCATCAACGAGCGGTTCAAGATCACCCGGGAGCATGGCCTGTGGTACGATGTGGACGGCAGGCGGGTCATGGCCATCTACCACCCCGCCGCCCTGCTGCGGGACCCGGGCCGCAGGCCGGAGACCTTTGACGATCTGAAATCCCTCCAGCGGGAGATCCGCCGGGTCTGCCGCCGCACGGAGGCCGACTGGCGGACCCTGGGAAGCGGGACCTGACGGGACCTGACAAACTGTCTGAAAATGGACGCTCCAGCTTCGGCGTCCATTTTTTGCTGCGCCCCTTGTGCTGAGGCACAAGATGTAGTATACTGATAAGGATTTTGTAGAAAATGTTGTCTGCGAGGGAGAGAGACAAATGGGAAAGATCGGATTTGACAACGCCAAATATATCGAGACCCAGTCCGCCCACATCCGGCAGCGAATCGCCCAGTTCGGCGGCAAGCTGTATCTGGAGTTCGGCGGCAAGCTCTTTGACGACTACCACGCCTCCCGGGTGCTGCCGGGCTTCGCGCCGGACAGCAAGATCCGGATGCTCCAGCAGCTCAGGGACGACGCGGAGATCATCGTGGCCATCAGCGCCGGGGACATCGAGAAGAACAAGGTCCGGGGGGATCTGGGCATTCCCTATCAGGAGGACGTGCTGCGGCTCATCGACAGCTTCCGTGGCCTGGGCCTGTATGTGGGCGGCGTGGTGGTGACCCAGTACAACGGCCAGACCGCCGCCGACGCCTTCATCAGGCGGCTGACGGCCCTGGGGGTGCGGGCCTACCGCCACTATCCCATCCCCGGCTATCCCCACAACATCCCGGTGATCGTCAGCGACCAGGGCTACGGCCGCAACGAGTACATCGAGACCACCCGGCCCCTGACGGTGGTCACCGCCCCCGGCCCCGGCAGCGGCAAGATGGCCACCTGCCTCAGCCAGCTCTACCACGAGCACAAGCGGGGGGTCCAGGCGGGCTACGCCAAATTCGAGACCTTCCCCATCTGGAACCTGCCTTTGAAGCACCCGGTGAATCTGGCCTATGAGGCGGCCACCGCCGACCTCAACGACGTGAATATGATCGATCCTTTCCACCTGGAGGCCTACGGCGAGACCACCGTCAACTACAACCGGGACGTGGAGGTGTTCCCTGTTCTGCGGACCATCTTCGAGAGCATCCTGGGCCGCTGCCCCTACCAGTCCCCCACGGACATGGGGGTGAACATGGCGGGCAGCTGCATCGTGGACGACGCTGTCTGCCGGGAGGCGTCCCGGATGGAGATTCTCCGCCGGTACTACACCGCCCTGACCGACCGCCTCCGGGGGAAGGCCGACGACAGCCTGGTGTACAAGCTGGAGCTGGTGATGAAGCAGGCCGCCGTGGACAGCTCCCTCTGTCCCGCCGTGGCGGCGTCCCTGGCCCGGGAGGAGGCCACCGGCGCCCCCGCCGGGGCCATGGTCCTGCCGGACGGGGAGGTGGTCACCGGCCGCACCAGCGACCTGCTGGGGGCCTCCGCCGCCCTGCTGCTCAACGCCCTGAAGCGGCTGGGGGGCATCGACCAGAATCTGGACCTCATCGCCACCCAGGTGCTGGAGCCCATCTGCCGCCTCAAGACCGGGAGCCTGGGCCACAAGAACCCCCGCCTCCACAGCGACGAGGTGCTCATCGCTCTGTGCGTCAGCGCTCTGACCAACCCCATCGCCGCCCTGGCCCAGGAGCAGATCCCCAAACTCCGGGGCTGCGACGCCCACTTCACCGTGGTGCTCAGCGACGTGGACGAGAAGCTCTACAAGCGTCTGGGGATGCACGTCAGCTACGAGCCGAAATACGAGCGGCAGCGGCTGTACTTCAAGTAAGAAAACAGCGGCAGGGAGGGGCCGGGCCGGAGGGTCCAGCCCCTTCCTCCTGAAAGGAGACCCACCATGGAGACCATTGCCCAGATCATCGCCCGGGAGCTGGACCGGCCCCAGGAGCACATCGAGAACGTCATCCGCCTGCTGGACGGCGGGGACACCATCCCCTTCATCGCCCGCTACCGGAAGGAGCTCCACGGGGCCATGGACGACACCGCCCTGCGGACCCTGGAAGAGCGGCTCCGGTATCTGCGCAGTCTGGAAAAGCGCCGGGAGGAGGTCAAGTCCGCCATCGAGGGCCAGGGCAAGCTGACGGAGGAGCTTGCCGCCGCCATCGACGGCGCGGCCACCCTGGCGGAGGTGGAGGACCTGTATCTGCCCTATAAGCAGAAGCGGCGCACCCGGGCCACCGCGGCCCGGGAGAAGGGGCTGGAGCACCTGGCCGACCTGCTCTTCGCCAGGGGGCCCGGGATCGACCCGGAGGCTGCCGCCGCCCCCTTCGCGGACCCGGAGAAGGGAGTGGAGGACTCTGCCGCCGCCCTGCAGGGGGCCAGCGACATCATCGCCGAGCGGATCGCCGACGACGCGGCGGCGCGGAAGATCCTGCGGGGGCTGTTCCTTCGCCAGGGGGTGCTGGCATCCCGGGCGGCGGACAAAGACCCGGAGGACTCCGTCTACCGGCTGTACTACGACTTCCGCGCCCCGGTGAGCAGGGTCCAGGGACATCAGGTCCTGGCCATCAACCGGGGAGAGCGGGAGAACATCCTGCGGGCGGAGGTGGAGCTGGACGGCGAGACCGCCCGGGTCGCCCTGCGCCGGGCGGTGGTCCCCGGCCGGGCGGCCATGGACGTGGTCCGCGCCGCCGCGGACGACGCCTGGGAGCGCCTGCTGCGCCCCTCTCTGGAGCGGGAGATCCGAAATGACCTCACCGATGAGGCCAGCGAGGGCGCCATCCGCAATTTCGCTCTGAATCTCCGGCCCCTGTTGATGCAGCCGCCGGTGAAGGGCCATGTGACCATGGGGCTGGACCCCGGCTACCGCATGGGCTGCAAGGTGGCGGTGGTGGACGGCACCGGCAAGGTGCTGGATACCGCCGTGGTCTATCCCACCCACGGCGCCCGCCAGCGGCAGGCCTGCGTCCAGACGCTGGCGGGCCTCATCCGCCGCCACGGCGTGACCCACATCGCCATCGGCAACGGCACCGCCAGCCGGGAGACGGAGCAGATGGCCGTGGACCTGATCCGGGAGGTGGGCGGCGGCGTCAGCTACATGATCGTCAGCGAGGCCGGGGCCTCGGTGTACTCCGCCAGCAAGCTGGCCGCCGAGGAGTTCCCCCAGTACGACGTGAACCTGCGCTCCGCCGTGTCCATTGCCCGGCGGCTCCAGGACCCTCTGGCGGAGCTGGTGAAGATCGACCCCAAGGCCATCGGCGTGGGGCAGTACCAGCACGATATGCCCCCCAAACGCCTGGACGAGGCCCTGGGCGCGGTGGTGGAGGACTGCGTCAACGCCGTGGGGGTGGATGTGAACACCGCCTCGCCCTCCCTTCTCCAGCACGTCAGCGGCCTGACCGCCGCCACCGCCCGAAACGTGGTGAAGTACCGGGAGGAAAACGGGGCCTTCACCTCCCGCAAGCAGCTCCTGAAGGTCCCCAAGCTGGGGCCGAAAGCCTTTGAGCAGTGCGCCGGCTTTCTCCGGGTGCCGGAGAGCGGGATGGTGCTGGACAATACCGCCGTCCACCCGGAGAGCTACGCCGCGGCGGAGAAGCTGCTGGAGCTGACGGGCCATACCCTGGCGGACGTGTCCGCCGGGCGGCTGGGGGATCTGGAGGAGAAGATCCGGTCCCTGGGCGAGGAGAGGGCGGCGGCGGCCTGCGGCGTGGGGGTCCCCACCCTGCTGGACGTGGCCCGGGAGCTGCGAAAGCCCGGCCGGGACCCCCGGGATGAGCTGCCGCCCCCCATTCTCCGCACCGACGTGCTGGAGATGAAGGACTTAAAGCCCGGCATGGTCCTCACCGGCACGGTGCGCAACGTCATCGATTTCGGCGTGTTCGTGGACATCGGCGTCCACCAGGACGGCCTGGTCCACATCAGCCAGATCGGCGACAAGCGGCTGGACCACCCCTCCCAGGCTGTCAGCGTGGGGGATATCGTGCGGGTGAAGGTGCTGGAGGTGGACGAGAAGAAAAAGCGCATCTCCCTGTCCATGAAGCAGGCGGCCCGGTGACCGGCCCGTCCGCGGCTTCGTAAGTTTTGGCAAAAAGCGGCCCCGCCCCCTTTTATCGGCGGCGGGGCTGTGGTACAATACCGGGGATAAGACCTGCGGAAGCATTTTGAGAAGGAGAAACGAACATGATCACCGTCAAGCCGTCTGTCGAGATCATCAGCACCGAGAGCTACCAGGACCTGCTGGCCAAAGTGGAGCGGGCGGGCCGGGTGTGCTACAAGAGCGAGGACCGCATCCGGGAGGGCAGCGCCGAGAGCTTCATCCGGGGCATCATCCGGCGGGGCCACGAGTCCGTCATCGAGCACGGCAGCGTCACCGTGAAGGTGGTGTGCGACCGGGGCGTGACCCATGAGATCGTCCGCCACCGCCTGGCCAGCTACAGCCAGGAGAGCACCCGCTACTGCAACTACACCAGCGACAAGTTCAGCAATCAGATCTCCTGCATCGACCTGGCCACTGGCTTCGGCTACGACCTCAGCGACCCGGCGGATCTTCAAAAGTACCAGATCTGGCAGGAGGCCATGGCCGACGCGGAGCGGCACTACTTCCGGCTCATCGACGCCGGGGCCAAGCCCGAGGAGGCCCGCAGCGTCCTGCCCAACTCCCTGAAAACTGAGATCGTCATGACCATGGACCTGCGGGAGTGGCGGCATTTTCTGCGCCTGCGGGGGGGACGGGCCGCCCATCCCCAGATCGTGGAGATCGCGAAGCTGATCCGGGAGGAGTTCATCCGCCGCTACCCGGTGTTCTTCGAGGACCTGGCGGAGGAACAATAAGCGGTGCGCATTTAATAAAAAACACCATTTTTGCAGCAGAACCCCAGCGCGTATCCGGGAGAGGAGGCGGTATCCGTGCCGGAGCTCAGCACCGACGTCCGCTATATCAAGGGAATTGGAGAACAGCGGGCCAAGGCTCTTGAAAAACTGCATATCCGGACCCTCTGGGACCTGATCTCCTACTTCCCGCGGGCTTATGAGGACCGGCGGGAGATGAAGAAGATCGCCCGGCTCCAGCCCGACGAGACCGCCTGCGTCCGGGCCATGGTGGCCGCGGAGCCCACCCTCCGCCGGGTGCGCCGGGGCATGGAGCTGGTGAAGCTGCGGGCGGTGGACGAGACTGGGACGCTGGATGTGACCTTCTTCAACCAGACCTACCGGAAAAGCGAGCTCCATGCCGGGGAGACCTATGTATTCTATGGCAAGGCGGAGGGAAATCTTCTCCGCCGGTCCATGGTGAACCCTGTGGTGGAGCGGGAGGACCGGGGGGAGCTGACGGGCCGCATCGTGCCGGTGTACCCCCTTACCGCCGGGGTGAGCCAGACGGTGCTCATGCGCTCTGTGGCCCAGGGACTGGCGGCCTGCCGGGACCTGCTGGAGGACCCCATCCCCGACAGCGTCCGGCGGCAGTACGGGCTGTGCCGGATGGGCTGGGCCTATGACCAGATCCACTTTCCCACCAGCGGTGAGGAGCTGGCCGCCGCCCGGCGGCGGCTGGTGTTCGAGGAGCTGTTTCTGCTGACCCTGGGGCTGAAGAAGCTCCGCCGGCGGCGGGAGGATCTGACCTGCGCCGCCTTTACAGACACGGATCTGACGGATTTTTACCGGGCGCTGCCTTTTACATTGACGGAGGCCCAGCGGCGGGCCATCGAGGAGATATCGGCGGACCTCCGGTCGGGACGGCCCATGAACCGGCTGGTCCAGGGGGACGTAGGCTCCGGCAAGACCATGGTGGCCGCCGCCGCCATGGTGTGCGCCGCCCGCAGCGGCCGTCAGGCCGCCCTGATGGCGCCTACGGAGCTGCTGGCGGAGCAGCATGCCCGGGGACTGGCCCCCCTGCTGGAGAGGCTGGGCGTCACCTGCGCCCTCCTCACCGGCGGCATGACCGCCAGGGCCCGCCGGGACGTGCTGGAGGGGCTGGCCAGCGGCCAGATCCAGGTGGCCGTCGGCACCCACGCCCTCATCAGCGGCGACGTGGAATACCGGGACCTGGCGCTGGTGGTCACCGACGAGCAGCACCGCTTCGGCGTGGCTCAGCGCTCCGCCTTGTCCGCCAAGGGCGACAGCCCCCATCTGCTGGTCATGTCCGCCACTCCGATCCCCAGGACCCTGGCCCTCATCATCTACGGGGACCTGGACGTGTCCGTCATCGACCAGCTGCCGCCGGGGCGGCAGCCCATCGACACCTTCGTGGTCCCCGGCAGCTACCGCCAGCGGATCTACGCCTTTTTGCGCAAGGAGATCGCCGCCGGCCGTCAGGCCTACATCATCTGCTCCATGGTGGAGGCGGCGGAGGGCGTCCCCGATGAGCGCAAGGCCGTCACCGAGTACGCCGGGACCCTCCAATCCCAGGTGTTCCCGGACCTGCGGGTGGCCTTCGTCCACGGGCGGATGAAGCCCCGGGAGAAGGACGCCGTCATGTCCGCCTTTGCCCGGGGAGAGACGGATATCCTGGTGTCTACTACCGTGGTGGAGGTGGGCGTGGACGTGCCCAACGCCACCGTCATGGTGGTGGAGGACGCGGACCGGTTCGGCCTCAGTCAGCTCCACCAGCTCCGGGGCCGGGTGGGCCGTGGCCGGGACAAGTCCTACTGCATCCTGATCTCCGACAACCAGAGCCCGGAGACAAAAGAGCGGCTTCAGGTGATGCGCCGCACCGGGGACGGCTTCGTCATCGCCCAGGAGGACCTGCGGCTGCGGGGGCCGGGGGATTTCTTCGGCCAGCGGCAGCACGGCCTGCCCGCCCTGAAGGCGGCGGACCTCACTTGCGACATGGAGCTGCTGCGCCAGGCCCAGCAGGCGGCGGAGGAGCTGCTGGACCGGGACCCGGCGCTGGAGAGCTGTCCCGCCGCCGTCCGCCGGGTGCGCCTGCTGCTGGAGCAGAGCGCCGACGCCATGAACTGATATGCGCCGCGCTTCATAGAATGGGCTGTGAAGCGCGGCGCGTTTGATTCTTGGAGAACGGAGGGAGACAGCCATGGACCCGCAGAGCCTGGCCCTGGCGGTAACGGCGGCGGCCAACAGCCTGTACGAGTGTATGTGCGCCCAGGAGCTGGCTGTGCTGGCGGCGGCGTTCACCCAACTGGGAGACACGCTGGATACCCTGGCGGCCCAGAAGGAGCTGCTGGAAGCCCGGAAGTGTTGATAGAACACTCTGCCGTTTGGGGGCGTTTTGCGCTGCCTGCCGTGACGGCGCAAAATTTTAGAACTGTTGCACCGGAGCGTGCAATAAAACCCCCTTTTCTGCCAGACTATAGAAGAAGTCTTGCAGAAAAGGGGGCTTTCTATGTTTTTGACCAGACTCGATATCCAGAATTTTGCCGCGCACCTGCGCCGGCAGGGGAGATCCGCCGCTACGGCGGAAAAGTACGCCCGGGAGGCGGACCGGTTCGCCGCCTGGCTGGGGGACCGCCCGCCGGACCGGGAGGCGGCCCTGTCCTACCGGGACCGCCTGTCCCGGACCCGCCCCGCCTCCGGGGCCAACGGGGCGGTAAGCGCCCTGAACCGCCTGGCGGCATTCCTGGGCCTGGACTGGCGATTGAAGGCCCTGCCGGTCCAGCGCCGCCTGTGTCGGGAGGAGAACCGGGAGCTGACGGCGGCGGAGTACCGGCGGCTGCTCCAAGCCGCCAGGCGGAAGAAGAACGAGCGGCTGCTGCTGGTGATGGAGGCCATCTGCGCCACGGGGATCCGGGTCAGCGAGCTTCGTTTCTTCACGGTGGAGGCCATCGCGGCGGGCCGCGCCCAGGTGACCAATAAGGGCAAGACCCGCTGGGTGTACCTGCCGGCGAAGTTATGTAAACTGCTCCGGGCCTACGCCAGGGAGCGAGGCGTCGCTTCCGGGCCGGTGTTCGTCACCCGGGGCGGCAAACCCCTGGACCGGAGCAACATCTGCCACGCCATGAAGGCCCTGTGCCAAGATGCCCGGGTGGAGGAGAAAAAGGTCTTTCCCCATAACCTCCGGCATCTGTTCGCCCGGACGTTCTACCGGCTGGAAAAGGACATCGTCCATCTGGCGGACATTTTGGGCCACAGCAGCGTGGACACCACGCGGATCTACACCCTGGAGTCCAGCCGGACCTACCGGAAGCGGCTGGAAAAATTGAACCTGCTGCTATGAGGGCAAAAAAATACCACGGACTGGTTATTCCGTGGTAAATGCGGGGGCAAAAGAGCGCCGCTTTATTTTTTTTGAATCAGATGTTGCACGTTTGCGTGCAACACAAATCGCCGATTTTCAAGTTTTTTGAAAACCGGTCTGGATATTTTGCGCTTTTTCCCAAAACAGGGTTGCAATACGGCTTTCATGCTGTTATTATAACAGCATAAGCAGCCTGTCTGCAATATGTAAAATGCAGTTTTTACCACGGAATAACCAGTCCGTGGTAAGGCGGCGCAAAAATGAAAGAGACGACGGTATTCGACAAAAATCGCAGGGCGGCCAGTGTATGATGATATAGGATAAGCCCTGCCCGCAAATCTGATTTACTGCCGAGGACGGCGCGGGAGGACTGTCCCAATGCCGCCCCGGCGTAAATAAATGAACAAAAAAGGGAGGAAAAAGCATGAAAAAACGCATTTTACCCCTGCTGATGGCCTTGTGCCTGACGCTCTCGCTGGTTCCCATGGCCCTGGCCGCGGAGGACCAGCCCGACACCATCACCCTGCCCAACGGCGAGGTGAGAGAGATTCCCACTCTGGAAGAAGCGATGAACACGGCTGCTGCGGCAGAGCTTTCTGCCGGAACGGAGGTCAACGGCCTGAACACTGTCAATGGTGTCATTAAGATCAACACCATGGCCGATTTTATCGCATTGGCCGAAGACCAGAACACCTGCTTGGCAAACAACACAATCGAACTGAATCTGCCTAATAAGATCTTGGATCTCTCCGATCTGCCGTGTGCAGAGTGGAGCGGTTATCTGAAATACTTCTACGGCAATATTGACGGTAACGGCCACACGGTCAAGGGTTTCAAGAACAACTGCGCTTTGATCTATGCCTATTATGGCGGAACCATCAAGGACTTGACCTTGGAATTTGACGGAAATGCCGGTCAGCTCATATTCATGCCGACATCCAACCCTGTCCTTACGAATCTGAGCCATATCACTACGACCGGTTACGTGACTCTGACCGGCAGCGATCAGTCCAACTATTCTCCCTTCATCTACTGCTCCGGTACCGGCGGACTCCGCATGGCCGACTGCACGAATGAAGCAGAGATCTCTGGCGACATTTATGGCGGCATTTTCTACGGCTATTATCCGCTGTACACGAACGGTATCTCTTACGAGTTTACCAGATGCGTCAATAACGCGGATGTCGCCATGCGCAACGCGGCTATGTTCTTCGGTAATCCGACCACCATCAATGATAAACTGGCAAGCAACGCGCTGTCCTTGACGATCACCGAATGCGAAAACAATGCGATCATCCGCGGCACGGTGTCCGCCCACTATCTTGCGCCCTCTCTGGATGGCGCAGACTATCCCGCCGCCAGTACGGCATTGACTGCAAAAGAAGCGGCGATCATGGCGGACAGCACCAATACGCTGCCTGCGGCTCCGACTGTGGATCAACCCAGCGGCCTCCAGACCGGTAATGCCCTGACCGGCTTTACCTATACCATCGACACGGACAAGACCATTCACTTTACCGTACCCAGCGGTGGGGAGAGCGGCAACTCTATCGCAAAGTACGTAGTGTCTGTCAGCTCCTATGTATGCTGGTGGAATACCCTGGAAAACCGCTTTGACGGGGCCGGAGATCGTGCGACAGTCGTTGAGGAAATCACGGCAAATGGCTCCACAAGCTATACAGCTGGATTGAAGTATTATGGTTTTGCTGATGATGATTACGGTGAGGCTGGCGACGATATTGGCGAGTATTGGACACAAACGGATGGTACAAACACCTATTATACCATTAAGAAGTATGATGAGACACACCCTGAAACAATGCCTCAGGGAAAATACCAGGTATATGCAACGCGAAACCTCAATGCCGATGGAAAGCCTGGTAATGGTTGTGTAGCTCCTCAGTTTGTTACAGTTGCTGCGGTAAAATCCGATGGTACTATCATTGACTTTGCAACTGCCGCTGCAGAAAATTGAGGTGAATTATATGAAACGAATTGCGTCGCTTCTGCTCATAATTGCACTCATTTTCTCATTCCAGACCCCTGCATGGGCAGTCGAAGCAGAAACAGAGCCGTTACCTAATGCTTACCATTTCACAGGAGTGGCGAAAGGGATCTACCGGGTCAACACAGACCAGGGCAGTAAAGGAGTATCGTTTGAAACATTTGCAGATGCGCTGAAAGCAATTGAACTTGGTAAAGTCAATTACGATTCACATGGTAACGGTAAGTCCAAAGAAGTCAACCTGATTGAAGACGCTAGTAGCTACGGTTGGAGCAAAACACCAGAGACCGCGACTTTCTATATTTCGATGAATGGTTCTGAAACCTCCTTTACTATTGACGGCGATCTGGAAATAAAAAATAATATCTGCTTCAATAACGCATTTGACAAACCGACCACCATTTGTTTTAATGGAAAGATTACCATTTCAAATGGTGGCACTCTAAGGTTCACAAGGGTGATCGATATATATAGTAGTGCTCAGCCGATCTCCGTTCAATTTTCAAATCCCGTTATTGTAAAGCCTGGCGGCAGATTGGAAATTTGGCCCAGCAAGGGCGGAAATGTAACGAATGATACCTATGAGCTGACCGCAGCGTCCGGTTCCTTGTTCAATATTGGAAGCGAAGCTTCCGCTTATATCGGCCAGGTGAGCGTAGCTACTGCCAACGGAAACAATGAGCCTATCATAAGCAACAGCGGCGACTTGGAACTGGGCGATGCCATCGCCGGCTATGACCGTCCAATGTATTCCGGGCCGAATACGGTGGTTGCCGTTCAGGAGGGGGGCAGCCTCACGGTAAATGTGGCTGAGTTCCATACGACTGGTGACAACCCCGCTGTGACTGTAGCCGAGGGTGCTGCCATTGAGTTTATAACCAGCACGATCGTCGAAGGCGAATTCGCTCCTACAGATCAGATCACCGCAGAGAAGGCGGTGGCTGTTGAGCTTGCTGCTGGCGCTACAGTCAAGAGAGATGAAAGTGTCAATGTTGTTGTTTCCGCCGAGCAGGGCGGCGCTGGCGACAACTACGTGGACAACGACGGCAACATCATCCTGGCCGCCGGTGCCAAGACCGACGAGGACACCCTGGAGAACGCCGCCGTGATTCTGCCCGACGGCACCATCATTCAGGGCAGCGAGACCGAAGCCCCCGTGATCGATAAGGCCGATGACGGCACGACCACCGTGACCGTTCCCGCCGGCGGCAGCGTGCAGAAGCCGGGCGGGGCTTGGGTGGATATGCCCGCCGGCGGCACCGCCGACAGCGCGGGCAATGTCACGGCTGTTCCGGTGGCCATCGTTACCTTCGAGAACGCGGACATCGAGCCCATCATGGTGCTGCCCGGCACGACCATCACCCTGCCCACCCCGGACGACACCCGCGACGCGATCTTCCGCTACTGGACCGTGGCGGGGGACCCCATCGGCACCCGGTACTACGGCGGCGAGGAGTTTAGGGCCGACGAGGACACCACCTTCGTGGCCAACTGGAAGGACAACAGCTACATTCCCATTCCTCCCACCCAGCCCACCAGGCCCACGGAGCCGGACGAGCCGGACATTCCCGACGAGCCTGACACGCCGGATGTGCCCGACACGCCCGATATCCCCGATCCCGGCTACGTTGATGTTCCGGCGGCTGCCTGGTACTACGACGCGGTGGCCTACGCCGCCGACAAGGGCCTCATGACCGGCACCGAGTCGGGCGCCTTCGCTCCCGAGCTGACCACCACCCGGGCCATGATCTGGACCATTCTTGGCCGTATGTCCGGGGCCAGCGTCAGCGGCGGCGAGCCCTGGTACGCCCTGGCCCAGAGCTGGGCGGTGTCCAGCGGCGTGTCCGACGGCTCCGACCCCGACAGCAAGATCACCCGTGAGCAGCTGGCGGCCATGCTGTACCGCTACGCCGGCCAGCCGGAGCTGCTGGACAGCGAGCTGGCGGGCCTCAGCGGCTACGCCGACCACAACGACGTCAGCAGCTACGCCTACCGGGCTATGGCCTGGGCGGTGAGCCGCGGCATCATCAACGGCATCGGCGACAGCCTGGCTCCCCAGGGCCTCGCTACCCGGGCTCAGGTGGCAGCCATGCTCATGCGGTTCTGCGAAATGGATCAGTAATCCTCCTACAGCGAAAGGGAGAGGCGTTTGCCTCTCCCTTTTGCTCTGCCGGGGCGGGACCGTCCTCCTGGGTCGTTCGCTCTTTTTCCCGCCAAATGCCCCAAAGGCATTGACAATAAAATTTCTCTTTGGTACTATAGCATGAAGCGACGGCGGTATCGGACCGGAGGGCCTGATGCCGCCTTTCAAGAGAGTACAGAGAGGAATGTTTATGAGCGAAAGAGAAGTAAGACCTGTGGAAAACAAAATGGGCGTTCTGCCGATCCCCAAGCTGCTGGTGTCCATGTCCGTGCCCATCATGATCTCCATGCTGGTGCAGGCGCTGTACAACGTGGTGGACAGCTACTTTGTGGCCAAGATCAGCGAGAACGCCTTTAACGCCGTGTCCCTGGCTTTCCCGGTGCAGAATCTGATGATCTCTGTGGCGGTGGGCACCGGCGTGGGCATCAACGCCCTGCTGAGCAAGTGCCTGGGGGAGAAGGACTTCCGCCGGGCCAACCTGGCCGCCGTCAACGGCGTGTTCCTGGCGGTGTGCAGCGCCGCGGCGTTCGCCCTGCTGTGCGGCCTTTTTGCCCGGCCCTTCTTCGCCGTGCAGACCGACGTGGCGGAGATCGTGGAGGGCGGCACGGCCTATATCTTCATCTGCGGCGTGTTCTCCTTCGGCCTGTTTCTGGAGATCACCTTCGAGCGGCTGCTCCAGTCCACCGGGCGGACCGTGCTGTCCATGGTCACCCAGCTCATCGGCGCGGCGATCAACATCGTGCTGGATCCCATCTGCATCTTCGCGCTGGACATGGGGGTGGCCGGGGCCGCCGTGGCCACGGTGCTGGGCCAGATCGTAGGCGGCGTGGTGGCCGTCGTCTTCAACGCGAAAAAGAATACGGAGCTGCAGATGACCTGGAAGGGCTTCCGGCCCGACGGCGGCGTGATCCGGGGCATCTACTCCGTGGGCGTGCCCTCCATCATCATGTCCTCCATCAGCTCCGTTATGACCTTCGGCCTGAACCAGATTTTGATCTCCTTCACCACCACCGCCACCGCCGTGTTCGGGGCCTACTTCAAGGTGCAGAGCTTCTTCTTCATGCCGGTGTTCGGCCTCAATAACGGCATGGTGCCCATCGTGGCCTACAACTTCGGCGCACGGAAGCCGGACCGGATGCTGCGGACGGTGAAGCTGAGCATGGTGCTGGCCACCGCCATCATGGTGGCGGGCTTCCTGGTGTTCCAGTTCGCGCCCCAGGTGCTGCTGGGCCTGTTCGACCCCACGGAGCAGATGCTGCAAATCGGCACCACCGCCTTCCGGGTCATCAGCATCAGCTTCCTGCTGGCGGGCTTCGGCATCGTCTCCTCCTCCACCTTCCAGGCCCTGGGCCACGGGATGCTGAGCCTCGTCATCTCCCTGGTCCGCCAGCTGGTGGTGCTGCTGCCGGCGGCGTGGCTCCTCAGCCTCAGCGGCAGCCTGGAGGCGGTGTGGTGGTCCTTCCCCATCGCGGAGCTGTTCTCCTGTGCCCTGTGCATCCTGTTCCTGCGCTATGTCTACCGCCGGGAGATCGCGCCCCTTTACGCCGGCAGCGAAAAGAGCGCCGAGTGACCGCGCTGACAGCAAAGGTCCCCTGCCGCCGGGCGGCAGGGGACCTTTGCCGCTGAAGGGAGCAAAAATAAGTAGAAGAGGTACAGCCCTTGGGCTATACCTCTTTCTTTGCTTCTATATAGGCCAGGCCCAGGGCGCCGGGGCCGATGTGGGTCCCCAGAGTGGGGCCCAGGCCGCAGGAGCGGAGCCGCTGGGGCCGGGGCTCCAGTCCGGGCAGCAGCAGCTCCTCCCGGCTTTTGTCGTCGGTGTACAGGAAATAGGAGGGAAAGTCGTCGTCGATGGGGTGGGCCTCGATGTGCTTCAGAAGATTTTTCACCCCGGCGGCCATGCCGAAGGATTTGCCCACCACGGCGATGGCCCCGTCCCGCAGAGTGACCGTGGGCTTCAGCCGGGTGACCGTCCCCAGCCCCGCCTGCACGGCGCTGAGCCGCCCGCCCCGGCGGAGATATTCCAGCGTGTCGATGACGGCGAAGATCCGCACCCGGTCCCGCAGCCACTCCAGCTGGGCGGCGATCCCCGGGGCGTCCAGGCCGCTGTCCCGCAGCTTGCAGGCGTGGTTCACCAGAAGCTGCATCCCGGCGGTGGCGGTGCGGCTGTCCACGATGCAGATGTGCTCGTATTCGCACAGCTCCCTGGCGATCATAGCGCTTTGCAGCGTGCCGCTGAGAGCGCCGGAGATGGTGATGACCACCGCCTGGTCCCCGGCGGCCTTCGCCGCCTCAAAGACCCGCAGAAAAGCGGCGGGGGAGGGCTGAGACGTGGTGGGGCTCTCCCCGCCCCGGGTCAGGAGCTGATAGAACACGTCGCTGGTGATGCTCTTGCCGTCGATGAAGGCGGCGGAGCCGAACTGCACGGTCATGGGGACAATGTGGATCCGCCGGCGGGCGGCCACCTCCCCGCTGAAGTCGGCGGCGGAGTCGGTGATGATGCGGACAGCCATTGGCTTATACCTCCTGCGTTGTGGTTTCGCCGGGCAGGGGAGCGGACGCGCCCTGAGCGGCAAGAATCGAATCAAATGTATCGATGGTCCGGTACAGCAGCGGAATCATGGCCCGGACCTGGTCCTGTCCCATGGCGGCCACCAGCCGGTCCACCAGCTCCAGGGTCCGGCGGTGGGAGGCCTCATAGGCCGCCAGCCCCTCTGGCAGCAGCAGGAGCTCCGCCTGGCGGCGGTCCCGGGGGTCGGTCCGCCGCCGGAGGTAGCCCAGCTGCTCCAGGGAACGGAGAATGGCGTTCATCTGGGATTTCAGGATCCTGGTCCGGGCGCACAGCTCCTTGGCTGTGACGGTACGCCCCTCCTCCCGGGCCTGGACCAGCAGGCCGCACACCTGGGCCTGGTGAAAGCTGAGGCCCGTCACCAGCCGCTGGTTATTGACGGCGCCGGACAGCCGCAGCCAGACGGCCAGCAGCTCCTCGCTGAGCGGTTCCATAGGGCCGGCCTCCTCTCTGCCGCCGGGCATATAGTTCATAAAGTGAACTATATGCCCGGCACTGCCGTTTGTCAAGAGAAATCTGGCCGTCCCTGGGGAGACCGGCCCTGAAAAAGAGGGAGCGGCAGGCTCGGTGGCCTGCCGCTCCCCCGTGTTTGTACGTCAGCGCTGGCTGTTCTTCTGGTTCTTGTTCTGATTGCTGTTCTGGCTGTTCTGATTCTGATTGTTGTTCTGGTTCTGATTATTGTTCTGATTCTGGTTCTTGTTCTGGTTCTGATTCTGATTGTTGTTCTGGTTGTTCATGTGGGACGCCTCCTTTCCACAAGTGGTACGCCCCTATTTTTCCCGGCGCTTCCGGTTTTATTCACACAGAGGCAGAATAAAATGGAAAAAAGGGAAGAGACTACCTACAGTGGACCGCGCCGACCGATGTTCCCTGGGGGCGGGCGCGTCACATACAGGAAAGGAGCCGTTCCGATGGAATTAAAGGACAGCGTCACCAAGGAGAACCTGCTGCGGGCCTTCGCCGGGGAGTGCCAGGCCAGAACACGATACGAATTTGCCGCCTCCTCCGCCAAGGAGAAGAAGCTGGAGGTGGTCCAGTATGTGTTTCTCTACACAGCGGGACAGGAGAAGGAGCACGCGGAGGTATTCTACAAGCACCTGAAGAAGGCGGGCTGTGAGAACGTGTTCATCGACGCGGGATACCCGGTGGACCTGACGGAGGAGCCGCTGAAGCTGCTGGAGCTGGCCCGGGACCACGAGCTGGACGAGCACGGAGACATCTATCCCGCCTTTGCCAAAAAGGCGGCGGAGGAGGGCTTTGCCGAGATCGCCCGCCACTTCCGGCAGATCGCGGACATTGAGAAGGTCCACGCCGACCGCTTCGGCCGCTTCGCCAAGCTGCTGGCGGAGGGAAAGCTCTTCGTCAGCGACGTGGAGACCGGCTGGATGTGCCTCAACTGCGGCCATGTGTTCCGGGGAAAGAAGGCCCCGGAGCGCTGCCCCGTCTGCGACCACGACCAGGGGTACTTCATCCGTCTGGAGCTGTCCCCCTACGAAAAATAGCCCGCGGAAAAGCCCCCGGCGAGATCCGCCGGGGGCATGCGCTTTTTCAGGGCGGCGCGGGAAAGTTCAAAGATTGTTGATGACTTTTCCTTCCAACAGGAGTACAATATACGATCAGAACGCTATGTACCGGGAGGAACTACCCTTGAGAAAGCTGAACGAGGCCATTGACCGCTTCTGCGCCCTGCACCCCAGATGGGGCGTGCCGGGGCTGATGCGCTACATCATCGGGGCGAATATCGCGCTCTACCTGCTGGACCTGTTTTCCCATGGCGGGCTCCGCTTCCTGGCCATGGACACCTCCGCCGTGCTCCATGGGGAGGTTTGGCGGCTTATCACCTATGTGCTGTTCCCCACCAGCGGCGGCTTCTGGCTGGTGATCAGCTGCATGTTCTACTACTGGCTGGGCGCCAGCCTGGAGAACATCTGGGGCAGCGCCAAATTCACCTTCTACTACCTCAGCGGGACCCTGCTGACCTCTCTGGCCATGGTCGCCGCGGCCCTCATCAGCGGCGGGACCTACTACGCCGCGGGGGCGGATTACGTCAATCTGGCCATGTTCTTCGCCTACGCCATGTACAATCCGGACGCCATGGTGCGCATTTACTTTGTCCTGCCCGTCAAGATGAAGTGGCTGGCCTGGGTGGACGGAGCTTTTTTCGCGTTCGGCGTGGTCCAGGCTCTGCTGAGCCGGAACTGGGGCGGGGTCATCGTGCCCATCATGGCGCTGATGAATTTCTTTGTGTTCTTCGCCCCGGCCTTCCGCCGGAAGGTGGAAACGGTGACGGCCCACAGCCGGCCCCAGGCCGTCCAGTTCCGCAAGGCGGTGAAGGAGCAGCAGAAGCAGAGGGGCTACAACCACAAGTGCTGCGTCTGCGGCAAGACGGACGCGGACTATCCAAACATGCAGTTCCGTTACTGCTCCAAGTGCCAGGGCTACCACTGCTTCTGCGAGGAGCATATCTTCAACCACGTCCACTACACGGAGTAAAGCCAGCGGGCAGGCGGCGCCTTCTGCCTGCCCGGGCTTATTCCCAGGTTTCCCAGACCTCGGGACGGTAGCCCACGGTGACGGCCCTGCCGTTGCGGACGATGGGGGTGCGGAAGAGCTGGGGGTTGGCAAAGAGCTTTTCCTCCGCCGCCTCCTGGGTGATATAGGCCATGTACAGGTCCTCGTAGGCCCGGCACCCGGTGTTCACCAGCTGGTCATAGCCGAGCTTCTGCCGGACAGACCGGTACTCCCCGGGGGAAAAGCCCTTTTTGGGCAGATCGATATACTGGTACTTGACGCGCCGCTCCTTGAACCAGCGCTCCGCCTTTTTGGTGTCGAAGCACTTGGAGGAGCCGAAGATCTGAACGTTCATACGATCACTCCTTTGTGAAAAAATGGGGGGACAGACATGGAAGACGAAATCAAAAAGCTGAAGGAATGGACCGACGGGAGCCGGAACATCGTCTTTTTCGGCGGGGCCGGCGTCAGCACGGAGAGCGGCATCCCCGATTTCCGCAGCACCGACGGGCTGTATAACCAGCAATACGACTACCCGCCGGAGACCATCCTGAGCCACAGCTTCTTCGAGGCGCGGCCGGAGGAATTCTTCCGCTTTTACCGGGACAAGATGCTGTACCTGGACGCCCAGCCCAACGACGCCCACCGGAAGCTGGCCCAGTGGGAGGCGGAGGGGAAGCTCCGGGCGGTGATCACCCAGAACATCGACGGCCTGCACCAGAAGGCAGGCAGCAAAAACGTGCTGGAGCTCCACGGCAGCGTGCTGCGCAACCACTGCCGGACGTGCGGCGCCTTTTACGGGGTGGAGGCCGTCCGGGACAGCCGGGGGGTGCCCCGGTGCCGGTGCGGCGGCGTTATCAAGCCGGACGTGGTGCTCTATGAGGAGGGCCTGGACCAGGACGTGATGGCCGCGGCGGTGTCCGCCATCCGGCACGCCGACGTGCTCATCATCGGCGGGACCTCCCTGACCGTCTATCCGGCGGCGGGGCTGGTGCGGTACTACCGGGGAGAGAAACTGGCGGTCATCAACAAGACCGCCCTGCCCGGCGCGGAGGCGGCGCTGACCATCCAGGCCCCCATCGGCCAGGTCATGGCGCAGCTGTAGGCACAGTATACCAGAGAACGGGGCCCGCCGCAAGAGGCGGACCGCCCTACGCGTCAGAGGCGAAAAAAACGGCGGTTCTCCGAAAATAGTAGTTGACAAACGGGGGAGAAATCGCTATAATAACCTCTGCTGGTTGTCCTTGGAGCAGAGATGCGAGTGTGCTGGAACAGGTAGACAGGCACGTTTGAGGGGCGTGTGTCGACAGACGTACGGGTTCAAGTCCCGTCACTCGCACCACTCCTCTTCGGGATGGCCGGCGGAAGAGAACGGATACGCGCGAGTGGTGGAATTGGCAGACTCGCTAGATTCAGGTTCTAGTGCTCATTACGGGCGTGCGGGTTCAAGTCCCGCCTCGCGCACCACACATGAGCCTCTTGGCGGTTTTGCCGCTTAGAGGCTCAGCGTGCAGATCGGGGCAAAACCGTTTTTGACCTGTTATTGCACGCCGCCGCAGGCGTCAGTTCGCTTGCGGCGGCTTTTTTTATGCTGAAGGACTGGGAGGAACAGGAGATGGACTACCGTGTGGAGCATGATTCCATGGGCGAGGTGCGGGTGCCGGCGGACCGGTACTGGGGGGCGCAGACGGAGCGCTCCCGCCGGAACTTTCCCATCGGCGTAGGGCTGGAGACCATGCCGGAGGAGATCATCCGCGCCTTCGGCGTGCTGAAGAAGGCGGCGGCCCGGGCCAACCGGGCGCTGTGCCCGGAGCGGATGACGGAGCGCAAGCTGCGGGCCGTTTCTGCCGCCTGCGACGAGGTCATCGCCGGGGACCTGACGGACCACTTCCCGCTGGTGGTGTGGCAGACCGGCTCCGGGACCCAGACCAACATGAACGCCAACGAGGTCATCGCCGCCCGGGGCAGCGAGCTGGCGGGGGAGCGCCTGCTCCACCCCAACGACGACGTGAATATGTCTCAGTCCTCCAACGACACCTTTCCCACCGCCATGCACATCGCCGCCGTGACGGCCCTGGAGGACCAGGTGCTGCCGGCGGTGGAGGGCCTCATCGCCACCCTCCGGCGGCTGGAGGAGGAGAACCGGGGCGTGGTGAAATCCGGCCGCACCCATCTGCAGGACGCGGTGCCCATCTCCTTCGCCCAGGAGATCTCCGGCTGGCGCGCCAGCCTGGAGCGGGACCGGCAGCTCATCGAACTGAGTCTGGACCCCCTGCGGGAGCTGGCGCTGGGAGGCACGGCGGTGGGCACCGGTCTGAACGCCCCCGCCGGCTTTGACCGCCTGGTGGCCCGGGAGGTGTCGGACCTCACCGGCAAGCGCTTCCGCACGGCGGAGAACAAGTTCCACGCCCTGACCAGCCGGGACGAGCTGGTGTTCGCCCACGGGGCGCTGAAAGCCCTGGCGGCGGATATGATGAAGATCGCCAACGACGTCCGCTGGCTGGCCTCCGGCCCCCGGGACGGTCTGGGGGAGATCCGCATCCCCGCCAACGAGCCCGGTTCCTCCATCATGCCCGGCAAGGTCAATCCCACCCAGTGCGAGGCTGTGACCATGGTGGCGGTGCAGGTCATGGGCAACGACACGGCGGTGGGCATGGCGGCCAGTCAGGGAAATTTTGAGCTGAACGTGTTCCTGCCGGTGTGCGCCTACAACTTTCTCCAGTCCGCCCGGCTGCTGGCCCAGTCCATCGCGTCCTTTGACCGGCGGTGCGCGGCGGGGATCCAGGCGGACCGGGAGCGGATGCGGCAGAACCTGTACAACTCCCTGATGCTGGTGACGGCGCTGAACCCCGTCATCGGCTATGAGAACGCCGCCAGGACCGCCCAGAAGGCCTACCGGGAGAACATCTCCCTGCGGGAGGCCTGCGTGGCGCTGGGCTTTCTCACCGGGGAGGCGTTCGACCGGGTGTTCCATCCGGAGGAGATGATCTGACGGCGCGGGATCAAAAGGGAGGGGCGGCCCCATGGGGCCGCCCCTCCCTTGACGCTATCGGAGGACGCAGCGGCTGCCGCCGCCGCTCTTGGCGATCTCCAGCCGGCTGGGAATGGTCTCCGCCAGCCGCTGGACGTGGGAGATGATGCCCACCAGGCCGTGGGCGCGCTGGACGCCCTGCAGCACCTCCAGGGCGTCGTCGATGGAGGCGTCGTCCAGAGAGCCGAACCCCTCGTCGATAAACATGGCCTCCAGCTGCACGCCGGTCCCCTGGGCCTGGACCACGGCGGACAGCCCAATGGCCAGACTCAGCGCCGCCAGAAACTTCTCGCCGCCGGAGAGGGTGGTGACGCTGCGCCGCTGGCCGCTGCGCCGGTCCAGCACCTCCAGCTCCAATCCGCCCTTGCGGCCGCTGCCGGCGATCTCGTCGGTGCGGTAGAGCTGGTAGCGCCCGCCGTGGACGCTCTCCAGAAGCCGGTTGGCCTCCCGGGTGATGCTGCCCAGCATCACCCCCAGCACATAGCGCTGGAGGCTGATGCCGGAGCGCCCCATGAGCCGGTTGGCGAACTCCAGATCCTCGTCCGCCATGAGACGGCTCTGCTGATGGGCCTGATGCCGCTTTGTCAGCTCCGCCAGCTCCTCCTTTAGGGCGGCGGCCTCCCGCTGGGCCAGGGCTTGCCGGCGGGTGGCCTCCTTCAGGGCGGCGTCGGCCTCTCTCCACCGGTTCTCCGCCAGGGCCAGATCCGGGGGCTGCCGGTCTCCCAGCTCACGCCGCTGCCGGTCCAGGGCCTCCTGGGCGGACAGCAGCTCCGTCTGCCAGCGGATCAGGGCGGCTCGCCGCCGCTCCCGCTCCTCCCGGTCCAGCCGGGCGGCCAAAAACGCGTTCTGGTCCGAAAAGCCCCGATTGACGAGAGAGAGGGCCCACTGGGCCGCCTTGTCGGCATACGCCTCCTCCGCCGCCGCCAGAGCGGACCGGGCCAGCGTCCGGGCGGCGGTCTGGGCTGCCTCCGCCTGCCGGGCCTGGGCCAGAAGGGAGGAGAGGGAGGCCTCCTCCTCCTCGTAGGCCGCCACCGCCTGCCGCAGCTCCGCCAGCTGCCGGGCCAGATCGGCGGCGGTGTCCACGCCGGCGATCCGCTGGCCCGCCAGAGCGTCGTATTCCGACCGGGCGGCGGCTGCCAGCCGCTCCGCCTGGGCGTGGGCGCTCTGGGCCCGGGCTTTGGCCTGCTCGGCGGCGTCCCGCCGGACGGCGGCGGCTTTTACCGCCTCCCCGGCCTCCGTCAGCGCCTGATTGTTCCGGTCCAGGTCCTGCCGCGTCACGGGACACCCGGCGGACAGCGCCGCCGGGGCGGGGTGATGGAGGCTGCCGCAGACGGGGCAGGGCCGCCCCTCCGCCAGATCCCGGGCCAGCAGGCCGCTGATGTCCCGGAAGTAGAGGCGCTGGGCCTCCCGGTAGTCCTCCATGATCCGGTCCTGCCGCTCCATGGCCTGCCGCCAGCGGAGGTCCGCTTCGGTCCAGGACGCCTCGGCCCGGGAAAGAGCGGCCTTCTCTTCCGCCGCGGTCCGGGCGGCGGCGTCCGCCGCGGCCTTTTTCTCCGCCAGCGCGCCGTAGAGCGTCTGGACGCTCTCCAGCCGGGCGATCTGCCGTCGCTGCTCCCGGCACCGCTCCCCGGCGCTGTCGTGGGCGGCTTTCCGGGCCTGGACGGCCTCCGCCTGACGAACGGCCTCCGCCAGCGCCTGCTCCTCCCGCCGGAGGCTGGACGCCGCCTCCTCCCGCTGCCGCCGGGCCTGACCGCAGGCGTCGTATTGGGGCGAAATGGCCTCCGCGTCGTCGGAGTGCTCCAGCAGGTCCCGCTCCCGCTCCATGGCGGGCCGCCGGGCCTCCAGAGCGGCGGCCTGCTTTTGCCGCCGGTCCAGCTCCTGAAAGCCGCTGCTCTCCACCAGAGCGCTGTCGTAGGACCGGCGGCGCGCCTGGGCCTGGGCCTCCGCCAGCGTCAGCCGGACGCCGGCCTCCGTCAGGGCGGACCGGGCCTCCGCCTCCGCCGCCGCCAGCTCCTCCAGATCGCGGCAGTTCCGGGCGGCCAGCCGGGCGGTCATGTCCGCCAGCTCCCGGCGGAGCCGGGCGTCCTGGGCGGAGGCCCGGGCGTACACCTCCTCGGCCATCCGCTGCCAGCGGTCGGCGTGGAACAGGCTCACCAAAATCTCCTCTTTTTCCGCGGAGTTGGACACCAGCAGCCGCTCAAACTGCCCCTGGGGCAGGATGACCACCTGCCGGAACTGCTCGTAGGTCAGGCCCAGCAGCTCCTGGGCCATCTGGTTCACGGAGCGCTGCTTGGGGTTTTCCAGCAGGGGAACGTAGACCTCCCCCTCACGGACCAGACAGTTGTGCTCGTCGCAGAGGTTCTTCCGGCGCATCCGCAGGGAGCGGGTGAACTTGTACCGCCTGCCGCTCCGGTCAAAGATGAACTCCACCCGGGTCTCATCGTCCCGGCCCGCCAGCTTGCAGCGCATCACCTCCAGTTCGCCCCGCAGCCCGCCGCTGGAGCGGCCGTACAGGGCGTAGCACATGGCGTCCAGAATGGTGGTCTTGCCCGCGCCGGTCTCGCCGCAGATGAGGAAGAGGCCGCTCTGCTCCAGCCGGGCGAAGTCGATGAACTGGGGCTCCATATAGGGCCCGAAGCATTGAAAGGAAAGGGATACAGGCTTCATGCGGTCTCCTCCTCCCGGCTGTGGATCATGGCCTCCCGGAACAGGTCCAGCTGCCGGGGGCTGGGCTGGCACCGGAAGATGTCCTCCATGAACCGCTCCATGATCTCCATGTCGTCCAGGGTCTCCAGAGCCTCCGCCGAGAGGGCGGCGGCGTCCTCCGCCTGGTCCAGGCTTTTGCCGGAGACCTCCACCAGATAGGGGAAGCGCTCCCGCAGCTGGGCGAGCAATTCCAGCCCCGCGTACCGGTCCGTGATCTGCAGGCGCAGATAGTCCTCCGTAAGATCCTCCCGGTCCAGAATGTCCTGAAGAGGGCCGGAGACCGTTTTCCGGTCCCGGAGGGGGGCAATGGGGACAAAGCGCTGGCTCCCGTCCTCCGTGTCGATGAGGACCACGCCCTTTTCCTGACGCTCCTCGCCGCCGAAGGCGTATTTGACGGGGCTGCCGGAGTACCGCACGGAGGGGGTGACGGACTGCCCCTTATGGAGGTGGCCCAGGGCGGCGTAGTCAAAGCCCCGGAACACCTGGGCGGACACCGCCGTGGCGAAGCCCACCCGGGCGGAGCGGTCCGACTGGGACAGCTCCGCGTCCACCACCAGGGCGTGGGATAAGGCCACGTTGAAGCGGCCGGGGTCCATGGCCTCCCGGATGTGGGAACAGACCGCCTCCATGGCCTGCTCCTGGGTGCGAAGCTCCGTAAGCTCCGGGAAGAGGGCGGACACCTCCTCCCGGCCGAAGAAGGGGATGGGGTACACGGCCACCCGGCCGCCGTCCAGCAGCACCGGCGGGACCTCCCGGGTCAGCCGCCCGGTGACGTACAGGCCGGCGCTGCGCAGCAGATCCCGGCAGGCGGCCAGCCGGGGGGCGCTGTCGTGATTGCCGGCGATGACCACCATAGGGACGTTCAGCTCCCCGCAGATCCGGGTAACGGCCTCGTTGTAGAGGCCGATGGCGGCGGCGTTGGACACGCCGCTGTCGTATACGTCGCCGGCCAGCAGCACCGCTCCCACCCGCTCCTCCCGGATGATCCGGCAGAGCTGATCCAGGAAATGCCGCTGGTTGGTCTCCTCGGTCCACTGTCCCACCGGCATCCCCAGATGCCAGTCCGATGTGTGCAGCAGAATCATGACGCGTCCTCCTCCGGGCGGCGGGCCGCCTCTTTTAATAAGTATTGTACATCAAATCGGCCCGGCTGTCCAGCCGCCGCCGGGGCGGGACCCCGCTCCCAAAAATTTCCTGCCAGAGAAATTTCCGGCAGGTGTTGACAGCGGCGGGCAGATATGTTACAATTCGGTTACAAAAATGACAAAGTAAGGAGTGAGGGTATGCCTCAGACAAACGAGGGCCTTGTGTATAAGAACCATCCCCTGCGCCGCGTCGGCAATATGATCTACTACGGCTCCATGGCCGATCCCTATATCATCCTGATGCAGGTCAAGGAGACCCGCAAGGAAAAGGACCTGGATGTGGCCACCCGCGTCTCCGTGGAGCTCCAGCGCACCGCCCCCGACTGCAGAAGCCGGGACCGGGTGGTGAAAAAGAGCGAGAAGGACAGCCTGTACGCCGCGATGGACGTGTCCGCCATCTGGCTGGAGAGAGCCTTAGCCGGGAAGTAAGACCCGGTCCACGGAAGAGAATGAGACGCGAGGGAGATACGAATGAGAAAGCTGATGATGAAAAGCGCCGTTTTGGCCGCGCTGCTGCTTTTGTGCCTGACGATCACCGCCTTTGCCGCCGATATCGGCGTGGGCATCGTTGACGCGGATTCCCTGCGGGTCCGGTCCGAGCC
The DNA here is from genome assembly GCA_958423465.1 of uncultured Oscillospiraceae bacterium. Lineage (GTDB taxonomy): Bacteria > Bacillota > Clostridia > Oscillospirales > Oscillospiraceae > Pelethomonas. The sequence goes on from CATZRD010000014.1 coordinate 37,962, forward strand.
GTCTACCGGGGCGCCCATCGTGACCAGCCTGCTCCGGGGCACCCAGGTAACGGTCCAGGAGAAGCTGGACGGCTGGTATCGGATCACCTACAACGATGTCAGCGGATTTGTCTCCGCCGAATATCTGATCTTTACCGCCGACGAGGGGAGCCAGAGCGCCGCCCTGGTCTCCGGCGCGCCCATGGAGGAAACTGTCGTCTACGCCGGAAGGGCCGGCAACCTGGCGCTGATCAGCGGTGACACCGTGAACCTCCGGGCCGGGGCGTCTGTGGACGCCGACGTGCTGGCCACCCTCGATCAGGACGCCGCCGTGACTCTGGTGGAGCCGGATGAGGAGTGGACGCTGGTAGCCTGGGGCGACCTGAGCGGCTACATCAGCTCCCGGTATCTGACGGTCAACGGCGTGGCGCTGGTGGATCCCCAGGGAATCGTTACCGGCGACTGCGTCAACGTCCGGGCCATTCCCTCCACCGAGGGCGGCATCATCACCAAGGTCTACGCCGGCCAGCGGCTGGAGCTGATCGCCCTGCTGAACGGCTGGTATACCGTCAGCCTGGACAGTGGGATCGGCTATGTCAGCGCCGACTACCTCCGCCCCTACGCCCCCGGCGGCAGCGACATCGGCCAGGACGTGGTAGAGCTGGCCCTGTCCTATCTGGACGTGCCCTATGTCTACGGCGGGGCTTCCCCCAAGGGCTTTGACTGTTCAGGCTTTACCATGTACATATTCAGCCAGTTCGGCTACAGCCTGCCCCACTCCGCTACCAGCCAGTGGAACAGCTCCGGCGAGTATGTGGAGCGGGAGGATCTGCAGCCCGGCGATCTGGTGCTGTTCTGCGACCCCTCCCGCAGCAACGGGAAGGCCTGCTCCCATGTGGGCATCTACATCGGCGACAATGAGTTCGTCCACGCCTCCTCCGGCTCCAGCGGCAAGCGCATCCGCATCAGCAGCCTGGATGAGGACTACTACGACGGCTACTATAAGGGCGCCAAGCGCCTGGGCTGAGAGATCTGCGTTACCGTCACGGCCCCCGGATACCGGGGGCCGTGACTTTTGCGCGGGGTTTGCGAAAGAACGAGAGGCAGGCCGGCGCTGCCGGCCGGAACGGAGGATCAGAAATGGAAGAGACGTTTGAAGGGATTGTTACATCCGTTATGGAGGAGGCCGCCGCTCTGCTGGCCATCGACAGCCCCACGGGCTACACCGCCGCGGCGGCGGAGCATGTGACGGCCGCTTACCGGGCTTTGGGGCTTCAGCCCGCCATGACCCGAAAAGGCGGCGTGCTGGTGTGCCTGAACCCGGAGGCGCCGGAGGACGACAGCCTGCTGCTGGAGGCCCATGTGGATACCCTGGGGGGCATGGTCACGGAGATCAGCGCCGCCGGGCGGCTGAATCTGACCAACCTGGGGGGCATGAACCCCAACAATGCCGAGGCGGAGAACGTGCGGATCGTCACCCGGAGCGGGAAGATCTATACCGGGACCTTTCAGATGAAAAACGCCTCCATCCACGTCAACGGCGACTACAGCTCCACCAAGCGGAGCTACGACGCCATGGAGGTGGTCATCGACCAGGAGGTCCACAGCCGCCGGGATGTGGAGAAGCTGGGTATCGCCCCGGGGGATATCGTCTGTTTCGAGCCCCGGACAGTGATCACCCCCTCCGGCTTCATCAAGAGCCGCTTTTTGGACGATAAGCTGTCCGTGGCCATTCTGCTGGGGCTGGCGGGCCAGGTGGCCCGGGGCGAGGTAAAGCCCAAGCGCCGGGTGTGGCAGCATATCACCGTGTTCGAGGAGGTGGGCCACGGCGGCGCGGCCTCCGTGCCCGCCGGCGTCACCGAGGCCGTCAGCGTGGACATGGGCTGCGTGGGCGACGGCCTGGGCTGTGAGGAGTACCAGGTGTCCATCTGCGCCAAGGACAGCGGCGGACCCTACCACTATGAGACGGTGTCCGCCCTCATCGACGCCGCCAAACGGGGCGGGGCGGACTACGCCGTGGACGTGTACCCCCACTACGGCTCCGACGTGGAGGCCACCCTCTCCGCCGGCCACGACCTGCGCCACGGCCTCATCGGCCCCGGGGTCTACGCCTCCCACGGTTACGAGCGCAGCCACCGCAAGGGCGTGGCCGCCACGCTGAAGCTGTTGGACGCCTATCTGGCGTAAGGCCGGAAAACGACAAAGGACTGCCGCCCGTTGGAAGCATGCTTCCGGCGGGCGGCGGTCGTTTATTCCCGATTCCCCAGGCAGTTGCCGCAGGGGGCGTACCCCGCGGCCTGGGCCGCCTCATAGGAGTCGAAGAGGACCCGGTTGGATTCCGCGGGCAGATTGGGGCAGTCGGGGGCGTGGAACTTTTTGGACTTCCTGTTGCCGATCATGGCCTCCTGGGCCTGGCCCGGCCCCTGGGCAGTATCCGGCGTCTGCGCATCCTCCGGCGGCTCCGCCCGGTCAGACCGGGGCGGCGTGGGGGCCGTATCCCGCTCCGTGGTGAAGGTCACGGTCTCGCCGTCGCTTTCGCAGATCACCGTGCCCTGGAGGTCCGTGCGGTAGACCGCGGCCCCGGCGTCCCGGAGGCGGCTCAGGGTCCCCTCGTCCGGATGGCCGTAGCTGTTGCCCGCGCCGCAGGAGATCACGGCGCAGGCGGGGTCCACCGCCCGGAGGAAGGGGTAGCTGGTGGAGGTGTCGCTGCCGTGGTGGCCCGCCTTCAGCACCGTGGCCCGGAGATCGGCCCCGGCGTCCAGAAGGTCCGCCTCGGCGGTACGCTCCATGTCCCCGGTGAAGAGGAAGGAGGTCTCACCGTAGTCGATCCGCAGCACGATGGAGGTGTCGTTGACCTCGTCGTAGTCCTTCAGCGGTCCCAGCACCGTCACCGTGGCGGAGCCTAAGTCGAAGGCGTCCCCGGCGGCAGGCACGGTAAAGGCCACATCCTGCTCCGCCAGGTACTTTTTCAGGCTCCGGAAGGTCTTGGTGTCCCAGTCGTCCACAGGGGAGAGGGCCGTGCCCACCCGGGCGATCTGCACCGCGCCGCTGAGGCCGCCGATGTGGTCGGAGTGGGGGTGGGTGGCCACCAGATAGTCCAGATGCCGGATATCCAGGTCCCGCAGATAGCTGTAGAGCAGGCTGGACTGGTCAGACTCGCCGCCGTCGATGAGCATAGCGGCCCCGTCGCACAGCACCAGGGCGCTGTCCCCCTGCCCCACGTCGATGAAGTGGATGGCGAAGGAGGAACTCTCCGGCGGCGGCGCGGTCCGCCGGGGCGGCGTCAGGCCGCAGGCGGTAAGGACCAGACACAGAAGGAGAAGGAGGAGACGGCGGGCAGGGCGGTATGTTTCCCGGGGCGGCATCAGATCGTCTCCACCTTCAGCAGATTGGTGGTGCCGGAGCGGCCGTTGGTGATGCCGCCGGTAATGATGATCTCATCGCCGCTTCGCAGGTCCATCCGGGCCTGGGCGGCCTTCTTGGCGGTGTAGAACAGCACGTCGGTGGAGGGGACCTCCTCGCACAGCATGGGCTCCACGCCCCAGCTCAGGGCCAGCATCCGCCGGGAGCGCTCGCTGGTGGTCAGGCCCAGAACGTCCACTGGAGGCCGGAACCGGGACACCATGCGTACGGTGCTGCCGGACAGGGAGCAGGCCACGATGGCCTTGGCGTGGATATCGATGGCCATGGCGCAGGTGGCGTGGGAGATGGCGTCGATGGTGCTGTGGATGGGAAACTCGGTCTGCCAGAACAGCTTGTCATAGGGGATGTCCCCCTCGGTTTGTTCCACGATCCGGGCCATGGTGGCCACGGCCTCCACCGGATACCTGCCGGCGGCGGTCTCGCCGGAGAGCATCACGGCGCTGGTGCCGTCGTAGACGGCGTTGGCCACGTCGGAGATCTCCGCCCGGGTGGGCCGGGCGTTGTGGATCATGGACTCCAGCATCTCCGTGGCGGTGATGCTGAGCTTGCCCATCAGGCGGCATTTGGTGATGAGCTGCTTCTGGATGGCGGGCAGCTTCTCAAAGGGGACCTCCACGCCCAGGTCGCCCCGGGCCACCATGACGCCGTCGCACTCCCGGCAGATCTCCTCCAGGTTGTCGATGCCCGCCTGGTTCTCGATCTTGGCGATGATGCCGATATACTTGTCGGTATGCTGGGCCAGAAAATTCTTGATGTCCAGAATGTCCTGGCGGCAGGAGACGAAGGAGCAGGCGATATAGTCGATGTCGTTTTCCAGGCCCAGCAGCAGGTCCGCCTTGTCCTGGGCGCTGAGGTAGGTCTGGTGCATCACCTTGTTGGGGAAGCTCATGGACTTGTTGTTGGAGGTCTCGCCGCCTACCAGCACCCGGCACCGGGCCTCGGCGCCGGTCAGCTCCTCCACCCGGAAGGACAGAAGTCCGTTGTTGAGGAGGATGGTGTCCCCCACGCTGAGGTCGTCGATGAGGCCGGCGTAGTTCACCGCCACCCGGGTCTGGTCCCCCACCACCTGCTCGGTGGTGAAGGTGAAGGCGTCCCCCTCCTTCAGGGTGACGCTGCCGTTTTCGAAGGTGCGGATGCGGTACTCCGGACCCTTGGTGTCCAGCATGATGGCGATGGGCAGGCCCAGCTTTTCCCGGACCCGCTTGATCCGGTCCATCCGGTCCTGCTGCTCCGGGTGGGTCCCGTGGGAGAAATTGAGGCGGGCCACATTCATGCCCGCCAGGCACATGCGCTCCAGGACCTCCTCGCTGTCGCAGGCGGGGCCGATGGTGCAGATGATCTTGGTCTTTCTCATAGGTGTACGCTCCTTATCCGGCGCGGGCCGGTAGTTGGATGATGGAATGACAGGCTCATTATAGTGTATCCCGCCGGAAAAAGCAAGCGGAGCGGGAGCGTTTCCGCTCCCGGCGGGAGGGAAACGGTCTTTGACTTGCTTTTTCCACGGAAATAGGATATACTATATCAGCTTGCCCATCCATGGGCAAAGAAATCAACGGTAAGGAACGCTATGACATTCAAGGAACTGAAATTGCTGCCCGAGCTCACCCGGGCGGTAGATGAAATGGGCTATGTACAGCCGTCCCCCATTCAGGAGGCCGCCATCCCGCCGGTGCTGGCGGGCCGGGATCTCATCGGCTGCGCCCAGACCGGCACGGGAAAGACCGCGGCCTTCGCCATCCCCATGCTCCAGACCCTGCGGGACCGGGTGGGGCGGTCCCACCGGCCCATCCGGGGCCTGATCCTCACCCCCACCCGGGAGCTGGCCCTGCAGATCAAGGAGAATTTTGACCTGTACGGCAAATACCTCCCCATCCGGAACACCGTCATCTTCGGCGGCGTGGGCCAGGGGCCCCAGGTGGAGGCCCTCCAGCGGGGCGTGGACATCCTGGTGGCCACGCCGGGGCGGCTCAACGACCTGTGCAATCAGGGCCACATCGACCTGAGCGGCGTGGAGATCTTCGTCCTGGACGAGGCGGACCGGATGCTGGACATGGGCTTCATCCACGACGTGCGCCGGGTCATCGACCGGCTGCCGAAGAAGCGGCAGACCCTGCTCTTTTCCGCCACCATGCCCCAGGAGATCGCGGAGCTGTCACGGAAGATCCTCATAGACCCGGTGCGGGTGGAGGTGACGCCCCAGTCCTCCACGGTGGAGGCCATTGAGCAGCGGCTCTACAAGGTGGACAAGGCCAACAAGAAGCTGCTGCTCCAGCGGGTCCTGGAGGACCGGAGCCTGGACAGCGTGCTGGTGTTCACCAACACCAAGCACGGGGCGGACCGGGTGGTGAAGGAGCTGGGCCGGGCGGGGATCGCCGCCATGGCCATCCATGGCAACAAGGGACAGAGCGCCCGGGTGAAGGCCCTGGAGAGCTTTAAGTCCGGCCAGATCCGGGTGCTGGTGGCCACGGACATCGCCGCCCGGGGCATCGACGTCAATGAGCTGAGCTGCGTGGTGAATTACGAGCTGCCCAACGTGCCGGAGACCTACGTCCACCGCATCGGCCGCACGGGCCGGGCGGGCCGGGGCGGTCTGGCCATCAGCTTCTGCAACTTTGACGAGCTGGCCTATCTGAAGGATATCGAAAAGCTCATCGGCAAAAAGGTGCCGGTGGTGGAGGACCACCCCTGGCCCATGGAGATCTTTGAGGCCACGCCCAAGGCCGTCCGTCAGCCCCGCCCGCCCCGGGCGGAGCGCCAGGCGGCGGCGAAGGACGCTTCCCCGGAGCAGAAGAAAAAGGTCCCGGCGGAACAGAAGCCCGCCGCCGCGGCGAAGCCGGAGAAGAAGCCCATCCCGGCGGTCAAGGCCGCGCCCCAGGCCCCGGAGCCGGCAAAGCTCCCCAGGCTGGAGCAGGCCAGGCGGGAGACGCCGCCGCCCAGAAGGGAAAAGGAGACGCCGCTTCCGCCGCCGGTCCAGGTGGCCTCTCCCGTGAAGGTGGACCCGGCGCTGCTGCGGCGGTTCCGCTCCGACCCGGGACGGCGTCCCGGCTTTGTGGTGGCGGTGGCCGACGGCCGGCGGAAGCCGGACCGGGACCGGCGTCAGACCACGCCGGAGCGCCGGGGCGGACAGAGCCGCGGGAAGTAATGACCGGGATTTTTGCCGGGAGGCGGAGCATTTCGCTCCGCCTCCCTATTCATATCGCCGCTTGCTATTGACGGCGGGCCGGTGTATAATCATGCACAAAGAGTTCCCGCCGGGGAACAGAGAATGAGGAGAATGCTTATGCCGCAATATTGTGAACTGCTGCGCCGCCTGAGAGACGGCGGCTGTGACGCCGCCCTGGCGGCGCTGTATACGGACGCGGGACTGGAAAAGGCCCGGACGCGGACCCTGACCCTGGCGGAGCGCTGCCGGGAGACGTTTGGCTGGGGGGAGGACGCCGCCGCGGCGATCTTCAGCGCTCCCGGCCGCACGGAGATCGGCGGCAACCATACGGACCACCAGCATGGCCGGGTGCTGTGCGGCAGCGTGGACCTGGATACCCTGGCCTGCGCCGCCCCCAACGGGACGAACCTGGTCCGCGTCGCCTCTGAGGGCTACCCCCAGGTAACGGTGGACCTGGGGGACCTGTCCCCCAAACCGGAGGAAAAGAATACCTCCGCCGCCCTGGTGCGGGGGGTGGCTGCCCGGCTGCGGGAGCTGGGTTATCCCATCTCCGGCTTTGACGCCTGCGTGACCTCCAATGTGCTCTCCGGCTCGGGCCTCAGCTCCTCCGCCGCCTACGAGGTGCTGGTGGGGAACATTTTCAATCACTTTTTCTGCGGCGGAGAGCTGGACGCCGTGGCCATCGCCAAGGCGGGCCAGTACGCGGAGAACGTGTACTTCGGCAAGCCCTGCGGTCTGATGGACCAGATGGGCTCCTCCGTAGGCGGCTGCGTGGCCATCGACTTCGCAAACCCCGCCGAACCGGCGGTGGAACGGGTAGACTACGATTTCTCCCGCTGCGGCCATGCCATGTGCATCGTGGACACCGGTTCCTGCCACGCGGACCTTACCGACGATTACGCCGCCATCCCCGCCGAGATGGGGGCGGTGGCCGCCTGCTTCGGCATGAGGACCCTTCGGGAGGTGACGGAGGAGCGGTTCCTGACAGCGCTTCCCACGGTGCGGGCCGCCTGCGGCGACCGGGCGGTGCTGCGGGCCATGCACTTCTATGAGGAGGACCGCCGGGCGGCGGAGGAGGCCCAGGCCCTGGCCCGTGGGGATTTTGGGGACTTTCTGCGGCTGGTGAACGAATCGGGACTCTCTTCGTCTCTGCACCTGCAAAATATCTGGTCCCCCGCCGCTCCCCGGGAGCAGGCGGTGACGGTGGCCCTGGCGGTGGGCAGCCGGCTGCTGGACGGCACGGGGGCTATCCGGGTACACGGCGGCGGCTTCGCCGGGACCATCCAGGCCTTTGTCCCGCTGGAGAGGCTGGAGCGCTTCCGGGCCGGCATGGAGGTCATGCTGGGTCAGGGAAAGTGTCATGTGCTGCGCATCCGTCCCCAGGGCGGCTGCGTAGTGGCGGAATAAGGAGGGCTTTTGCCATGATCGACGACGCCATTTCCAAACTGGTCGCCTATGCCATCCAGAGGGACCTGATCCAGCCCTGTGAGAAGAACTGGGCCGTGAACACGATTTTGGACGTATTGAAGCTGGACAGCTATACCGACCCCGGCTGGACGGAGGCGGACTGGTACTGCCAGAAAAACCGGGTGGAGCTGGCTCCGGTGCTGGCGGAGCTTCTGGACGACGCCTATGCCCGGGGGGTGCTCGCCGGGAACTCCGTGGTCTATTGGGATCTCTTTGACACGGAGCTCATGGGGCGGCTGACGCCCCGGCCCAGCGAGGTCCGGGCCCTGTTCCGGGCGAACTATGAGCGGGACCCCAGGCTGGCCACCGACTGGTTCTATCAGTTCAGCCAGGACACCAACTACATCCGCACCGACCGCATCGCCAAAGACGTGCAGTGGAAGACGGCCACGGACTACGGCGAGCTGGACATCACCATCAACCTCTCCAAGCCGGAGAAGGACCCCAGGGCCATCGCCGCCGCCAAGAACCTCCCCGCCTCCGCCTACCCCCGGTGCCAGCTCTGCGCGGAGAACGAGGGCTACGCCGGCAGGCTCAACCACCCCGCCCGGCAGAACCACCGGGTAGTGCCCATCACCATCAACGGCTCCCCCTGGTTTTTGCAGTACTCCCCCTATGTCTATTACAACGAGCACTGCATCTGCTTCAACCAGCAGCACACCCCCATGAAGATCGACCGGGCCTGCTTCGCCAAGCTGCTGGACTTTGTGGGCCAGTTCCCCCACTATTTTGTTGGCTCCAACGCGGACCTGCCCATTGTGGGCGGCTCGATTCTGGCCCACGACCATTTCCAGGGCGGCCGGTATGTGTTCCCCATGGAGAAGGCCCCGGTGGAGACCCCCGTGACCATCCGGGGCTATGAGGACGTGGCGGCGGGCATCGTGAAGTGGCCCATGTCCGTCCTCCGTATCGCCTCCGCCGACCCGGAGCGCCTCATCGACCTGGCGGACCATGTTCTCACCGCCTGGCGGGGCTATACCGACGAAGCCGCCTTCATCTTCGCGGAGACGGAGGGGGAGCCCCACAACACCATCACCCCCATCGCCCGGCGGCGGGGGGACAAGTTCGAGCTGGATCTGGTGCTGCGCAACAACATCACCACCGAGGAGCACCCCCTGGGGGTGTACCATCCCCACAGCGAGCTGCACCACATCAAGAAGGAGAACATCGGCCTCATCGAGGTCATGGGCCTGGCGGTGCTCCCCGCCCGGCTGAAGGGAGAGCTGGCCGCCGTGGCGGAGGCGCTGGCCTCCGGGGCTGATCTGCGAGCCGATGAACGCACCGCCAAGCACGCCGACTGGGCGGAGGGATTCTCAAAAAAATACGCCATCACGGCGGACAACGCCCTGGACATCGTGAAGCGGGAGACCGGCCTGGTGTTCGCCAAGGTGCTGGAGCACGCCGGGGTCTACGCCCGCAGCGAGGCGGGCAAGGCCGCCTTCCTGCGGTTTATGGCGGGGCTTTGACAAATAGAGGGCGCAGCGCGAGGGCCGGGCCGTCCTATGGGACGGCCCGGCCCTTGCTGTTTGCCCGGCGGAGGGGGAGCCTGCTGTCAGGGCCTCCCGTCCTCCCGGCCCAGGGCCTCCTCCAGTTTCCCCAGCGCCCGCTTCTCAATGCGGGATACTGTTCGCCGGGGGTATTGTAAGCGATGGCCCCTAAGAAATCGCTTCCATCTCCCTGAAGCGGAATTTGATGATGATCTGCTTGTCCTCGGTGAGCTCCACCCGCTCGATGAGGCTGACCAGCAGCTCCCGGCTGGTGAAGGCAGAGTCCACGAAGCGTCGGACCAGCTCTTTTGCCTCACCTACTCCCTTAGCCGGGGAGTCCCTTCTTCGTTCCAGTTCTTTGAGCTTTTCCTCCAGCACACCCCGTTCCTGTTTGACCCGCTGATAGATGCGCTCAAAATCCGCCTCCGCCAGCAGTCCGCTGAGCTTATCCATGTACATCTTATCCAGGTTTGCGGTCAGACTGTCGATCTTACTGCGGAGGGCTTGCATCTCTGCCTCATGGCTTTCCGCCTTATGGACTTCCTCTACCGCTTTTTCAGCGATAGGCAGCAGCTCCGATGGGTTCAAGTAGGCTTCGCAGACTTCCTGTACCTTGGCCAGCACCGCATCGGTGACCGTTTTCTCCTTGATGGAGTGGCAGGTACAGACGCCGGCCTTGGTGAACCTCTGATAGGTGCGGCAGACGAAGTACAGTACATCCTCTCCTGCGGCATTCTTGCGGTTCAGAACCGCCAGGGGATAGCCGCACTCGTGGCAGAAGATCAAGCCCTTGAGCAAAAAGTCATAGGTTCGGCTCCGGGTGTGTTTGCGGCTGCTGACCAGCATTCGCACCTTGCGGAAGGTCTCGGCGTCGATGATGGGCTTGTGGGTGCCCTCCACAACGACCCAGTTTTCGGGCGCCTGCTTCAGGCACTTCTTGGATTTGTAGCTGATCTTTATGCTACGTCCCTGCACCATGTTGCCGATGTAGGTCTCGTTTTGGAGCATATCGGAGATACGCTCGCTGGACCACAGGCCGGTGTAGGGGCCGGGCTTGGCGATGGGCAGCCCCGCGTAGGTGGCCGGTGTGGGAACGCCCTCAGCATTCAACTGGGCGGCGATCTGTCGGCAGCTCATGCCGTCTAAGGCCATGCCAAAGATTCGCCGTACTGTGGGGGCCGCTTCCTCGTCAATGACGATCTTGTTTTTCTCCGTGGGGTGCATCTTGTAGCCGTAGACCGGCTTGCCGCCGATGAACTGCCCCTTGCGCTGCTTATCCCGTTTGACGCTTTTGATCTTCTTGGAGATGTCCTTGGCGTACATGTCGTTCATGATGGCCCGGAAGGGCGTAATGTCGTTGGCGGTGGAGTCTACCCCGGTGTCGATGCCGTCCAGCAGGGAGATGTACCGCACCTGCTTTTCCGGGAAGTACCGCTCCATGTAGTGGCCGGTCATGATGTAGTCGCGGCCCAGTCGGGACAGGTC